>JAETNP010000010.1 GCA_021768185.1 Oscillospiraceae bacterium | reverse complement strand
CGCACAATATTTACTTTTTCTTCAGGTCCTAATCTCTTGTTCCTCGACATAACGATGCTCCCTCCATGAGGACAGTTTTATTTTTCACTGTCTCTCATAGAGGGAGCATATCAAAATCGCGGAGTCTCGTTCTTCTTTATGCCTGCTCCCTTGCCCTCTTGGCCATAATGGCCGCCTGATACCTGGGGATCAGCGCCATAGGTTCTTTGCCATCGGTGATGCCCAGCTTCACGGCCTCCTCCAGCTCGGATTTTGCCCAGCTGGGGATCGGCTGCTTTTTTAGGTAGTCGTTCAGCGCGTCATAGATCTCTTTTCCGGTCATGTTATCCTCCCAATTATCAAATACTCTGATGTACGCCGTTACCAGTGCCTTGCTGCGTTTCCGGCGGAACACGCCGCCGCCGTTGGACTGGCTGCCCGCCTCTCCGGCGGAGGTATTGCCCTCAATTGCGGTGATGGTGCTGGCCGCCGCGCTCTCTACGATGCCGGTGTGGCCGAAATTGTAGATAATGATATCCCGAGGCTTCGGCTCAGTGACCACCCGCTCCGGCTGGTACCGCCGATACCAGGAGAGCATATCCGAGCAGCTGGCCGTCCGGTGGGGCAGCTGCAGTCCCGCCTGGGCGAAGCACCACTGCACGAACATCATGCACCAGGGGTTCCCGTCCAGGCCGTACCACGCGCCGTACTTCGTCCGGTTGGAGTTGGCGGGCTGTTCCGTGGTCCCAAGCTCCCCGGCGGCGATCTTCAGAACGTCCTTACTCATTGCCGCCATCTATTGCGTCCTGCGCTTTCTGACTTTGGGTGCCAAAATAGAACGCGATAATCACCGCGTAAATGGTCATGAAGTCCTGGGAAATCGCCTGCTGTACCGCCATAACCGCGAATACCACGGTCAATACCAGCGTCACCAGGGACTTGACGCTCAGCAGATTGCCGAGCCGTTTAATAATGATTCCGTTCATATCGAATCCTCCTTTTCTCCTGCAATCACTTTGGAAATCTTGATTCCCGCCAGCAGCAGGGCCTCCACGCCGCCCGCGCCCAGGGTGTACTGGATGAGGGTGTCCGGTACGGCGCCCTTGACGCAGAAGATCACGGCCATTGCCGTGATGAACGCCAGCAGGAACAGGCCCAGCAAGGCCAAAATGATGTTGGATGTCTTCATACCGCGCCCGCCTTTTTCTCCAGATCCTCGATCCGATGGTTAGCCGCCTTGATCTTCTTCCCCAACGGGACCTTCGGTCCCGCTGGGGACCCCTTAATCCGATTGGAATTGTCCGGAGTGAATCCGGCCAATTCCAAGGTTTTGCCTGCGGCAAAACGCTTGTACGCCGCATGGCGGCGGCTCGCTTTCGCTCGCTTATCCAACTTTTGCCTCCAAATCTTCGATCCGATGGTTAGCCACCTTGATCTTCTCCTCCTGGAGCTCTGTGCGCTCCTCGACCTGGTACATCCGCTCAATGAGATTGTTGTGGGCCTGGACCTTTTTTTCCAGCTGTTCCAGCCGGTAGTTGGTCAATCGCGCCGACGCCAGCACGCCCAGGATCGACCCGGCGGCCGATCCCGCCAGCCCGATCAGCGCCACGATGATCGCTTCCAAATAATCAACTCCTTGTCTTTTAATGTAATGCGGCAGTTTAGCGCCCCTCTCCAAGGGCGCGCCGGACCGCGCCCATATGAGGCGGCTGCCTCCGAATTGGCGCAGAAAAGACAGAATAGTTGCTCTGAGACAGGCAACGGCGTTTTCTACAAAAATACGGCGGCGGACCACATTGCGGTCCGCCGTCGTGTTCATATCCGATAGAGTCAGATGCGTCCGTACATCCGGGTATACAAGAACAGCTTTTTTGCCAGTGCCGGGCTGGCCTCGCCGGGCAGCAGACGCCACCGCCAGTTGCCGGAGGGGGTGCCGGGAGTGTTCATCCGCCCCTCGGCGCCCAGGCCCAGGCAGTCCTGCATCTGCGCCACAAAGGTATCCGCCACCGAGGACATGCCGCCCCGGATCATTCCCCAGTGGAAGCCCTCCGCCTCGTTGAGGCCCAGGTACTTCCGTGCCATGGTGATGTTTGCCCGGTCCGCCTGCTCCCGCCACTGCATGACGGTCTCGTTGTCATGGGTGCCCACATAGCAGACACAGTGGCGGCTGTAGGTGTGGGGCAGGTAGTTGCTGGGCTCCCGGGTGTCGAAGGCGAATTCCAGCACCTTCATGCCGGGGAGCTTGGACTGGTCCAGCAGCTCGTGTACGGCGGGGGTCAAAAAGCCCAGATCCTCGGCAATAAACTGCAGGTCATGGAACCATTCGGTAAGGATGCCCACCAGGTCCATGCCGGGGCCCTTCCGCCAGCGGCCGTTCTTGGCGGTGGTTTCGCCGTAGGGCACCGCCCAATAGCTCTCCAGACCCCGGAAGTGGTCGATCCGGATCACGTCGAACAGGCGGCTCGCGCCCTCCACGCGGCGGATCCACCAGCCGTAGCCGTCCTTTTTCATCCGGTCATAATCGTAGAGGGGGTTGCCCCACAGCTGGCCGTCGGCGGTAAAGTAGTCCGGAGGAACGCCGGAGACTTCGGTGGGCACCAGGTCCTCTCCCAGCTGGAAGAACTCCGGTTCCGCCCACACGTCGGCGGAGTCCATGGCTACGTAGATGGGCATATCGCCGATGATCTGGATGCCCAGGGAGTGGATATAATCCCGCAGAGCGTTCCACTGCTGGAAGAAGAGATATTGGAGGTAGGCATAAAAATCCACGTCCTCCGCCAATTCCTGGCTGTAGCGCTCGACTGCCTCGGCTTTGCGCAGCCGGATGTCCTCGTCGGGCCACTCAAGCCAGCTCTTCATGCCGAAATGGCTTTTCACAGCCATATAAAGGGCGTAATTTTCCAGCCACTTGGTTTCCTGGCGGAAGGCGTCCACCGCCTGACGGTCCCGGGGGTAGCCCTTCCGGAAGGCCTTGCGCAGGACGGTAAAGCGGGCGTTATAGATCTTTCCGTAATCCACGTACCGGGGCTGGGTCCCCCAATCCGCGTTCTCGATATCCGCCGGGTCCAGCAGGCCGTCTTCCGCCAGCAGGTCCAGGTCAATGAAATAGGGGTTTCCGGCAAAGGTGGAGAAGCTCTGGTAGGGGCTGTCGCCGTAGCTGGTGGGTCCAAGGGGAAGGAACTGCCAGTATTTCTGGCCGGCGGCGTGGAGAAAATCGGCGAAAGCGTAGGCCTCTCGGCCCAGGGTGCCGATGCCGTGAGGGGAGGGGAGCGCGGAGATGGGCAAAAGGATGCCGCTGCAGCGGTCCATAGTGATCACTCTTTCTGTTCGGTATTGGGGGGATATTTTCATCTGTACTATCTTACCATTACATTTGCCCGGTGTAAAGGGAGAAAAGTAAAGAGAAGGGAAAAATTGTGCCGCAAATCAGTCTCCTGTCAGAATATTGACATGCCGGCTCCATAGTAATAGAATACAGACCGGCGGCTTGCCGGTTTGCCGCAGCATGAGGACAAACAGAAATGCGGGCGGTCAAGGACGCGGAGGTGCGCAAAAATGGGGACTGCGCGCATTGGGTGCTGCTGACTCGGTTTTAGATCAATAGACAATGGAGGAAGTTGATGGAAAGAATCATCAAACCCATGGATGCCCGCTATCTGCAGGCATCGCTGGAACTGCTCGAGGATGTTTTTACAGCGTGGGCCGACCCGAAAGAAGGTCGGATGGTGCGGCGTTTAGCAGCGGAAATCCGCGCTGAAAAGTACTATCTTCCGGAACTGGAGCTCATTATGGTCGATGAAACCGATCGGATCATCGGCTATGCCATGTTTTCCCGTTTTCACTTGGAGGGAAAGTTTGAGGACGAACTCCTTCTTCTCACCCCGGTGGCGGTGAGAACGGAATTGCAGCGGCAGCACATCTCAAGGGATCTGATCGAGTACGGCTTTGGGAAGGCGAAGGAGCTTGGCTTTACGGCTGTCCTGGTGGAGGGGGACCCTCAAAATTACAATCCGAGGGGTTTTAAGACAAGCGCTGATTTTGGGATTACGGCAGGGCCTGACGTTCATCTGCCCGATGTTCGCTGTCTCATGGTAAAGGAGCTTGCAGCGGGAGCGCTGGATCATATCAAGGGTATTGTGGATTTTTCGTTTTATGACTCGCTCCAATAAGGGAGGGGACAGATAGAGGGGCACGCAGAAGGGGAGACTGCCTACCGGCGGTCTCCCTTTTTGACAGCGCCCAGAAGCATGGACGCTCCCCCATACAGCAAAAAAATTCCGAAAGGCTTCCGCAGCAGCGAAACATCCACTGCCAGGGAGACCAGCGCCCCCGCCAGGGCTGCCGCCGTCCCCAGCGGCGCAGCGTCCCGCCAGGTCTCCCTGTCCAAAAAACCGTTTTTCCGGTGGAAAAACAGGCTGATGCCCGCCGTTGGGAGAAAAAACAGTAAATTGATGGCCTGGGCTTCCCGATGCCCCACGCCTAAAAAGAGCGTCATACAGACCAGCAGCAGCGTTCCGCCGCCCACGCCCCAGCTGGACAGCGCCCCCGTTGCCGCCGCCGCCAGAAAGGGAATGATCCATTCTACCATAGCAGATACCTCACCCCGCCGTACAGCAGAAACAATCCGAAAATAATTTTCAAGATCCGCACCGGGACCTTCTCGAAGGTCATCCCCCCGATAACGCCCCCGACCGCGCCGCCCGCCAGATAAGGCCACAGCGTTCCCCATTCCGGCCTTACCTGCCACAGATACACCGCCGCCGATACGCAGCACATGGGCAGGATCACCGCCACGCAGGTGGCGAAGGACTTCCGCCCCTCCAGTTTCCGCCACTTCACCAGCAGGGGCAGCAGGATCATCCCGCCGCCTCCGCCGAAGAGTCCGCTGGCCAATCCGCCCGCCGCACCGGCGATCTGATTTTTCCGCTTATCCGTCATAGCCGCCTCCAAGAAATATGTAAGCCGGCCTTTCCGGCCGGCCCGGGGTTACTGCATCAGCTTGAAGCTCTGGCAGTCGGTGCACTGGTCCATGGTGGGGTTGGCCTCGTGGGTGCCCACCTGGATGGCGTCCAGGCCGCAGTACTGCTCGTTCTTGCAGTGGTGGGCGCAGGAATTGACGGTGCAGTGGATGGAACGGTTGGGCGTGCAGGCGCAGCCGCTGTTGGTGCAATTGCTCATAACATGGTTCCTCCTTGACGGTAGATATTCGGGTCTTGCCGCAGGTAGTTTGCGCGCCGCCGGCGGAATTATGCGCCGGTGCGCACTCTTTCCGTCATCGGAAAAATCCGTCAAGCGCTCCCTGTAAATTCAAAATTACCGAATTATTTTTCTGTATTGCCGAACGATCGCCGTTGTCCTTCTTCCGCTTTCCTGCTATACTGTATTTTATTATGAGCATTCGAGCCGGCCCCGGCAATGCTGCTCTCGATTTTCCAACCGTTTCGCGCGAAAAGTCTGTTCTTTTTTGGAGGCTGTCATGAAGGATGCCTGCGCCCGGGAGATCACCTATCTGCGCCTGTCTGTCACGGACCTGTGCGACCTCCGCTGCCGCTATTGTATGCCGCCGGAGGGCGTGCCCAAGCGTCCTCACAGCGAGATCTGCTCGGTGGAGGAACTGGTAGAGATCGTCCGGCAGGCGTCGGCGCTGGGGGTCCGGAAGGTCCGGCTCACCGGCGGCGAGCCTCTGGTTCGCCGGGGGATTCTGGACATCTGCCGTGGGATCGCCGCCCTGGACAGGGTGGAGGAGCTCTGCCTGACCACCAACGGAACGGCCCTCTCCCGTCTGGCCGCTCCCCTGCGGGAGGCGGGCGTCAACCGGCTGAACGTCAGCCTTGACACCCTCCGGCCGGACCGCTTCGCCTGCATGACCCGGGTGGGGCGGCTGGAGGACGTGCTGTCCGGACTGGAGGCGGCGAAGGCCGCCGGGTTCACCGGAACAAAGCTCAATGTGGTCCTGATGAAGGGCTTCAATGAGGACGAGATCCCCGCCTTTGTGGACCTGACCCGGCGGGAGCCGCTGGAGGTCCGTTTCATTGAGCTGATGCCTATCGGCCAGGGGACCCAGGAGGATTTCCTGTCCTCCGCCGCTGTGCTGGAGGCCTGTCCGGAACTGGAGGCGGTTGACGTCTCCGGGGTGGCCCGGCGGTACCGGGTACCGGGGGGCATGGGACTTGTCGGATTGATCGAGCCGCTGAGCCATTGCTTCTGCGGCAGCTGCGACCGCATCCGGGTGACGGCGGACGGCAGGCTGAAGCCCTGCCTCCACTCGGAGCAGGAAATCCCCCTCCGGGGGCTTTCCGGCCAGGCGCTGCGCCGGGCCATTCAGGAGGGAATCGCCGCCAAGCCGCCCCGGCATCACCTGCTGGAAACCGGACGGAGCGGGGCGGGACGGATGATGAATCAGATCGGGGGATGAACGTATGGAGCTGACCCATTTGAACCGGCAGGGCCGCGCCCGGATGGTGGATGTGACGGAAAAGGCGGAGACCTTCCGCACCGCCCTGGCCGAGGGCGTGGTCCGCATGTCGGCGGAGACCCTGGAGCTGGTCCGCACCGGCGGGACGCCCAAGGGGGACGTACTGGCGGTGGCGCAGGTTGCCGGCATCATGGCTGCCAAGCGGACATACGAGCTGATCCCCATGTGCCACCCCATCCGGCTGACGGGGGTGGATATCCGGTTTGCCTTTGAGGAAAACGCCATCCGCATTCAGGCGGAGGTGAAGTGCAAAGGGGAGACCGGCGTGGAAATGGAGGCCCTGACGGCGGTATCCGCCGCCGCGCTGACCATCTACGACATGTGCAAGGCCGTGCAGAAGGACATGGAGATCGACGGCGTCCATCTGTGCCGGAAGATCGGCGGCAAGAGCGGAGACTACAAAAAGGAGTGGTGACATGGCGCGGGTAACGTCCGTGAACATCAGCGAGAAGAAGGGGACCATCAAGCATCCGGTGGCGGAGGCGCGGCTGCTGCCCCACCACGGCATCGTGGGCGACGCCCACGCTGGGGACTGGCACCGGCAGATCAGCCTGCTGGCGGAGGAGAGCATAGATAAGTTGCGGGGGGTGCTTCCCCAGCTGAAAGCGGGAGCCTTCGCGGAGAACATCAACACCGTGGGGATCGATTTGAAGAGTCTGCCGGTGGGCACACGGCTGCGGATCGGCGAGGCGGAGGCGGAGGTCACCCAGATTGGCAAGGAGTGCCATAACGACTGCGCCATCAAAAAGGCAACCGGCACCTGCGTCATGCCCACGGAGGGCATCTTCGTCGCCGTTTTGAAGGAGGGCGCCGTCCGGGCGGGAGACCCTGTTGAGATTATCGAGGAGGCGGAAACATGAAGCTGATTCGTACCCAGGACGCGGTGGGTCACGTCCTCTGTCACGATATGACCCAGATCATCCCCGGCCAGTACAAGGACGCCCGGTTCCGGAAGGGACACGTGGTCCGGGAGGAGGACATCCCCGTCCTGCTGTCCATGGGGAAGGAGAACCTGTACGTCTGGGAGATGGTTCCCGGCATGGTCCACGAGAACGACGCCGCGGAGCGGCTGTGCGCCCTGTGTGAGAATGAGAACATGGTCCGCAGCCAGGTGAAGGAGGGTAAAATCGAGCTCTCCGCCGCCATGGACGGACTGTTCCGGGTGGACACGGCGCGGCTGAACCAGATCAATCTGCTGGGGGATATCATGATTGCAACCCGGCATGGCAATCGGGCCGTACATAAGGGGGACAAGCTCTGCGGCACCCGGGTGATTCCTCTGGTCATTGAGGAGGAGAAGCTGCGCCGGGCGGAGGAGACCGGCGGGGGCCGCCCCCTGCTGGAGCTGCTGCCCTGGAAGCTGAAGACCGCCGCTGTCATCGCCACCGGCAGCGAGGTGGCCAAGGGGCTCATCGAGGACGCCTTTACCCCTGTGGTGGCCCGAAAGCTGGCGGAATACGGCATTGAAGTCACCCGGACCAGCAAGCCGGGGGACGATATGGCGCGCATCACCGGAGACATCCTGGCAGCCAAAGAGGCGGGCGCGGACCTGATCGTCTGCACCGGCGGCATGAGCGTGGACCCGGACGACCGCACGCCGGGGGCGATCAAGGCCAGCGGGGCGCGCATTGTCACCTACGGCGCGCCGGTGCTGCCGGGCGCCATGTTCCTGCTGGGGTACTTTGCAGATGGGATGCCGGTGATGGGTCTGCCGGGGTGCGTCATGTATGCCGGACGGACCATCTTCGACCTGATCCTGCCCCGCGCGGCGGCGGGAGTGCCTGTTACCCGGGAGGAGATCGCAGCCTTGGGCGAGGGCGGGCTGTGCCTGGGATGTGAGGCGTGTACCTTCCCCAACTGCGGGTTTGGAGTGTAGTGAAAAAGGGCCGTTTGGAAGAACGGCTTTTTTCATAAAAAGCATGATATGATAAGGAGAATAACGATGAAAAAATTTACGGCTCTGGTTCTGGCGCTGACACTTGCACTTGCCCTGACCGCCTGCGGCGGGAACAATAAGGAAGTGGAGCTGACCGTTTTTGCTGCCGCCTCCATGCAGGAAACGCTGACAGAAATCGGCGAAAACTACAAAAAGGACCACCCCAATATTACCCTGACCTTCAACTTCGACTCCTCCGGCACCCTGCAGACCCAGATCGAGGAGGGCGCGGTGTGCGACGCCTTTATCTCCGCCGGTCAGAAGCAGATGGACCAGCTGGAGGAGGGGAGCTTCCTGCTGGACGGCAGCCGCTTTGATCTGCTGGAGAACAAGGTGGCCCTGGCTGTTCCTGCGGGCAATCCGGCCAATATCCGGAGCTACGACGATCTGAAGGAGCGCTTGGAGGCGGGCAGCGGCATCCTGCTGGCTATGGGCAACAGCGACGTACCCGTGGGGCAGTACACCCAGAAGATATTTGCTTACTGGGGCCTGGATGAGGCCGCTCTGGGGGCCTCCGGCTGTCTTACCTACGGCTCCAATGTGAAGGAGGTCACCACCCAGGTTTCCGAGGGGGCGGTGGACTGCGGCATCATCTACGGCACCGACGCCTTCTCCGCCGGTCTGACCGTGGTGGACACCGCCACGGAGGAGATGTGCGGACAGGTCATCTATCCCGCCGCCGTGCTGGCGGGCAGCGCGCATTCCGATGAAGCCCAGGCGTTTCTGGACTACGTCCGCTCCGCCGACGGAGCCGCGGTGCTGGAGAGCGTGGGATTCTCTCCCCTGGGGTAAGCCATGGACTGGTATCCGCTGGTTAATTCCCTGCGCATTGCGGCCATTTCCACCGGAGTCGTGTTCTTCCTGGGCATCTTCGCGGCCTATTACATCGCAAAAGCTCCCCGGCTGGTGAAGGGACTGCTGGACGTGGTTCTCACCCTGCCCCTGGTGCTGCCGCCCACGGTGGTGGGATACCTGCTGCTGCTGGCGCTGGGGCCCCGGCGGCCCGCAGGAGCCTGGATGCTGGAGCACTTCGGGGTGCGGCTGACCATGCAGTGGTGGTCCGCCGTGTTTGCCACCGTGGTGGTGACCTTCCCGCTGATGTACCGCACGGCCCGGGGAGCTTTCGAGTCCTTCGACGAGACCCTGGCCCAGGCGGGACGGACCCTGGGACGGAGCAATACCTGGATCTTCTGGCGCGTCCGGATGCCGGTCTGCCGCCAAGGAATCCTGGCGGGGACGGTGCTGTCCTTCGCCCGGGCCCTGGGCGAGTACGGGGCCACGTCCATGATCGCCGGGTACACCCCGGGGCGGACCGCAGCCATCTCCACCACCGTCTATCAGCTCTGGCGCACCGGCCAGGACGCTCTGGCTCTGCGGTGGGTGCTGGTGAATCTGGGCATCTCGGCGGCGGTGCTGCTGGCGGTGAACCTGCTGGAGCGGAAGGAGGCGGGGAAGTGGCGCTGACAGTGCGGATCGGAAAGCAATACAGGAATTTCACGCTGGACGTGGAGTTCTCCGCCGGAAACGGGGAAATTCTGGCCCTGCTGGGGGCCTCCGGCAGCGGCAAGAGCACTGCCCTCCAGTGCGTGGCGGGCATCCGCCGCCCGGACTGGGGGCGGATCGAGCTGGACGGAGAGGTGCTGTTTGACAGCGAGCGGCATATCGACCTGCCGCCCCGGAAGCGGCGGGTCGGGTATCTCTTTCAGCAGTACGCCCTTTTCCCTAATATGACCGTGGAGCAGAACATCGCCGCCTCTCTGGGCCATCTGGACCGGGCGCGGCGGCGGGCGCGTACGGCGGAGCTTGTCGCCATGCTGCGCCTGGAGGGCACGGAAAAGCAGCTGCCCCGGCAGCTCTCCGGCGGTCAGCAGCAGCGGACGGCGCTGGCGCGGATTCTGGCCTCGGAGCCCCGGGTAATCTTATTGGACGAGCCCCTCTCGGCGCTGGACAGCTCTCTCCGGTGGCAGCTGGAGCAGGAGCTCCGGGATGTGCTGGAGCGCTTCGGCGGACCGGCGGTATGGGTCAGCCACGACCTGGGAGAGGTCTGCCGCAGCTGCGGCAGGGTCTGTGTGCTGGAGGGCGGAAAGTCCGACCCGGCAGTTGGCATACGGGAGCTGATCGAGCGTCCCGGCACGGCGGGCGCGGCCCGGATCTCCGGATGCAGGAACGTGGTCCGGGCTTGTCCGGAGACGGAGCCGGGGCTGGTGCGGGTCCCGGAATGGAACGTGAAGCTGCGCACCGCCGGTCCCTGGCGGGAGGGGTTCTCCCTGCTGGGCGTCCGGGCGGAGCGGGTGCGCCCGGCGGAGGAGGGGGCGGAGAACGCCTTCCCCTGCCGGGTCCGCCGGGTCATGGACGATGTGTCCGCCCTGGCGGCGGCCCTTGTCCCGGAGGGGGCGGCGGAGACCGCGCCGTCTCTCTGGATGGAACTGGACCGGGCTGAGGAGAGGGCTCTGACGGAAGGGATGCGCCTGTGGGTCTCCGTTTCGCCGGAGGATATCCTGTTACTGAAAGAATAAGGAGGGCATATGATGTATACAGCGGCGGTAGTGACGGTCAGCGACCGGAGCTTCCGGGGAGAGCGCCCCGACGGGGCGGGTCCCGCGGCGGCGGAGATGCTGGAAGCGGCGGGGTATCAGGTGGAGGAGCGGGTCGTCGTTCCGGACGAGGAGGCGGATATCCGGGCGGCGCTTGTCCGGCTGGCGGACGAGAGGGACATTGCCCTCATCGTCACCTCCGGCGGCACCGGCTTCTCCCCCCGGGACGTGACGCCGGAGGCTACCCTGGCGGTCTGCCCGCGGCAGGTCCCCGGCATCCCGGAGGCCATGCGGGCCGCGTCCATGGCCATTACGCCCCGGGCCATGCTCTCCCGGGCGGCGGCGGGCATCCGGGGGCGGAGCCTTATCGTCAACCTCCCGGGGAGCCCCAAGGCGGTGCGGGAAAATCTGGAAGCGGTGCTGCCCGCCCTGGAGCACGGATTGAAAATGCTGCGGGGCGGTCCTGCGGACTGCGGAAGCGTCACAGAATAAGCAGCAGGCCCAGGGCGATGAGGAGTTCCTCGTCCCCGCCCTCCCGGAACAGGAGAAAGATGATCAGCAGGAGAAGCAGATCTCCTGTGTCTATGTCCTTTAAATTGAGTTTCTCCAGGACGCTGGAGAACAGCCCCTTGCCGGAGGACGGCGAACCGCCTCCCGGCGGGGGCGGGAATCCTCCGGGGCCTCCGGAGTTTCCGGGACCTCCGGGGCCGCCCGGCCCCGGAGGCGGCTCCTGTGGACCGCTGCCCGGCGGCGGGGGCGGAGGCGGCGGGGCGGCGTCCTCCACCGGGATTCGTTCGTACCGTCCGGCGTCGTTGCGGATGTACCGGTTATACATTGTTCTCCCCCATGGACTGCAGCAGCTTCTTGCCCACATGGATGAGCCGGGCGGTCTTGGCCGCGCGCTCCACCTTGTCCCGGCGCTCCGGCTTCAAAAAGGGCCGCAGGGCGTACAGCAGCTGCATCCGCTCATCGTTCCCGCCGCCCGCCAGCTCTCCCGCCAGGGGCAGCAGCCGGCTGATCAGCTTGGGGTCGATCTGCCCCAGCAGGCTGCCCAGGCCCGCCAGACCGTCCGTGACGCCGCCGCCTGGGGCGGCGTTGTTCTGGGGCGCCTGGGGCGGCGGATTGGATGCCCCATCGTTTCCGGACGGCTCTCCGCCCAGATTCAGGGACTGGGCCAGGTTCATCACCTGGCCCATGGCCTCCGGATTGGACAGGATGGCATTCAGTTTTTCCTCAAAGTCGCTCACCGGGCCATCCCCTCCTCTTCGGCGCAGTCCGTGTTACTTGAAGTTGTTTCCCAGCCTCTGCAGCAGCTCCGCGCCGCCGGGCGTGGAGGTGATGGACTGGATCAATGACTTGAGCTGGGCGGTGTCGCCCTTGGCGGCCCGCTCCGCGATCTTTTGCAGGGACGCCTGGTCCGTACCCTGGGCCAGCATACCCGCCAGGGCCTGGGCGTCCGGCGAGTTGGCCAGCTGCTCCATCAGCTTCTTGTCCCCCAGCGCCTGCTGGAGCTTGGATTGATTATTTTGTCTCATACCGTGTCCTCCCGGTTTGGTTTCCTTCCAGTATATGTGCCGGGGGTGAAAAATGTTCCCCCTCTCTCGCTGCGAGAGAGGGGGAACATTTTTCAATCTTCCGCCTGCCTGCCGGTCCAGTGGTCGCACCAGGGGCGGAGGGTACAGTTGGCGCAGTCGGGCCGCCGGGCTACGCAAACTGCCCGGCCGTGGTGGACCATCCGGTGGCAGAAATCGCTGCTCTCCTCCGGGGGGATGCACTTACGCAGCTGCATCTCTACCTTCAAGGGGTCCTTGCTGCCGTCGGTGATGCCCAGCAGGCCGGTGATCCGGATGCAGTGGGTGTCGCAGACGTAGCCCTCCCGGCCGTATACGTCGCCCAGGATCAGATTGGCGGTCTTCCGGCCCACGCCGGGCAGGCGCAGCAGGTCCTCCATGGTATCCGGCACCCTGCCGCCGTACTCCTCCACCAGCATTTTGCTGGCGGCCACGATGTCCCGTGCCTTGGCCCGCCAGAAGCCCGTGGAGTGGATGATCTCCCCCACTTCCTCCTCCGTGGCGGCTGCCAGGGCTTCCAGGGAGGGGTACTTGGCGTACAGGATGGGAGTCACCATGTTCACCCGGGCGTCGGTACACTGGGCCGCCAGGCGCACGGAAAACAGCAGTTCATATGCCTTGTCCGGGTCGAAGTCCAGGGAACAGACCGCGTCGGGATACAGATTTTTCAGCTCCGCGATAATGGCGGAGACGGCTGCCGGGTCTTTCATTGTCCATCACCTCGGGACCATTCTACCATATGATCCGGCAAATTTCGAGGGGATTTGCAAAAAATTTTGAGCGGATATGCAAATGCGGGTAAATTTATGCTATAATATTACTTCCGAACCGAAAGGTCGGAAGTAATATTTGCCATGCTTTGCGGTTGCCGCCGTGTACGGCGGCGAGCAAAGCGGCTCAAATCAATGTATTATTTCCGAATTTTAAATTCGGAAATAATAACCGCAAAACGGTTATGAGGAGGCTTTTTTGATGCCGACAATGGAAGAATTGACCAAACGGTTCCACGAGGACCGGTTCGCGGCCCAGGCAGGCGTGGAGATCCGGGAGGCGGAGCCGGGGCGGGCTCTGTGCGCCATGCCCCTGCGGCCCTGCCACATGAACGCAAACAATACCCCTATGGGCGGTGCCATTTTTACCCTGGCGGACTTCGCCTACGCGGTGGCGTCCAACGGGTTTACCGATAAGATCATCGTTTCCCAGCAGGTGGCCATCACCTTCCTGGCGCCCGCCAAGGGGACGGAGCTGCTGGCGGAGGCGAAGTGCCTGAAATCCGGGCGGACCACATGCCTCTACGAGGTGGACGTACGGGATGAGCTGGGGACCTACGTGGCCCACGCCACAGTGAATGGGTTTACGGTAAAATAAGAACGATTTCCTCATTTAGGGAACTTGACGGCGGGTTTCTTCGTCTGAATGAATAAAGGAGGCCGTTGCTATGAAGAAGATATGGATCATTTTACTGACCGCCGCGCTGTGCCTGACGGCCTGCGGGAAGGAAGCGTCCCCACAGGAGGTTCCGGCGGCACCTCCGGAAGCGCCCGCCGCCGCACCGGAAACGCCGAAAGCCGCACCCGTATCCCAGCCCGCTGCCATAGAGGAACCGGAGCCGGTGACCGTGTGGAGCGGATGGCCGGGGGTGACCCTGTCCCTGCTTCAGGAGAGCTATCCGGTGGGCGTGCAGGAGATCACGCTGGTGCTGGACAACCGGAGCGATGGAGAGATCTGCTACGGCGAGCATTTCTCCTGCCAACGGTTTGTGGACGGCGTATGGCAGGATGTCCCGTTTAAGGATAGGGTGTTCTTTCACGACGTGGCCTATTGCCTCCAGGCCGATTCCGTATGGACCCTGCGGCTGGATATGACGCTTCTGGAGCAGACGCTGGAGGAAGGGCTCTACCGCCTTACGGGACGGGAGGTATATCTTCGGGAAGCTGAGGGGAACACGAAGGAAGCTTCGGAGCCGTGGCAGCTGGACTTCCGGGTAACGGCGGAGGCCCAGCCGGAACCGGACTACGCGCTGTACATTTCAAAAGAGCCTGTCCCCGCCGCAGAGGGCTGCCTGGTGACGGACCGGCTGCCGGTGTATCTCATCAACAACACCGGCAAGGAGGGGCAAGTGCTGCTCATTCCCCATTTGGAACGTTGGAATGCGGTGGGAGAATGGGAGGAGGTCCCCTATCAGGAAAACATCGGATTCTGCGGCACGCCCGATCCCCTGCCCATTGGGGGCAAAGCGTGGTCGGAGGATATGCTGTACCTCTGGGGAACGCTGGAGGACGGACGGTACCGGCTGTCCTACGAGGTCGGGGATACCTTTGATACGGAAGACAGGGCGTATGGGGAGTTTACGCTCTATACGCCGGAAGCCGGCGGCCTGCCGCTGGCTCCAACGGAATGAACCCCTCTACAATAGAAAAAGCACGTCTCCGCTTTGCCGCCGGCAAAGCGGAGACGTGCTTTTCTGACGCTAGAAGCACTCGTCCTCCACCAGGTGCATAATGCTGACCTCATAGGCGGTGCGCTCCTGGGCGCAGCCCTCCACCGCCTTGGTATAGGCCCGGCTCTGGACCCGGCCCTCCAGGGACAGGGCCTCCCCCACGGACATATTGCCGGTGATCATGGCCACCTGGCCCCAGGCGATGCAGGGCAGATAATCCGCCCTGCCGTACCGGCGGTTCACCGCCAGCATCATGTCGGAGATGCACCGGCCCAGGGGCGTGCGGCGGAGCACCGGCGGCTTGCAGATCACCCCCCGGAGGGCGATGCGGTTGCGGTCCTCGTCCTCCTCCCCGGCGGGGACCAGGAGCTGGGCAAAGACAGAGATGACCAGGCGGCTGCCGCGGCCGCTCTTATTATTGAAGGAACGCAGCTGGCCGTCCACCGCCAGGCGGCGTCCGGTGAGGGGCAGCAGCTTCCGGAGCTGGTCCATGGTGGCGATGACCCAGAGGGTATCCGTCTGGCCCGACAGCCGCCGGACGGCAAAGGGGAAACGGCAGAACTGCTGGCCGTGGTTTTCATGGGAGGGGGTGGGTTCTCCCGCCGCCGTCCCGCAGAGCTGGACGAAATTTTTGGTGGTTTCCATATGTAGGCTTCTCCTCATTGGTTGTTTGGGACGTTGTCCATACAGCCTATGAGGGCAGGACCGCAAATATGCCTGCCGGCGCAATACCGCGGGGACCAATGGAGCAAATCAATTTTTGCTTGATTTCTGTCAAAATCGTCTGCCTTGTATTCAATTGAAATTTGAAGTATAATTCAAGCGTCAATTGACAAGGAGGACGGCATATGGACAGCAATCTGATCGGTGAGCAGATCACGCGATATAGAAAAGCCTTGAACATGACCCAGGAGGAACTGGGAAAGGCGGCGGGGGTTTCCACCCAGGCCGTCAGCCGGTGGGAGAACAGCGGCGCGCCGGACGTGGCCCTGCTGCCTGCTATCGCGGACAAACTGGGCGTGACCATCGACGCGCTTTTTGGACGGGAGGGCGGCGAGCAGGTGGACGTCCACGACGTAGTGGCCCGGTGGCTGGCGTCCCTACCGCAGAAGGACCGTTCGACCAGCTCAGCCGGATGAACTGGATCGCTCTGAAAAATATGACGGCGGGCCTGGGAAAATTCCCGGAGATCGGCTATCTGGAAAGCTGCGAACAGAATGTGCGGGAATCTGGCATCCGGCATTTGTCAACAAGCCAAGCGTGGCTGGAGGGCGGGTTTATGCTGGACGTGCACGCCGAGGATATGTCCTTCGCCTCCGTCTGGCCCAGGCCGGAGAAAGGCTACGACGCCTACTTTGCCCCCAGGGACCTGTACCGGAAGATGTTTGCCGTACTCTCCCGGCCCGGCTGCCTGGAACTGCTGGAGTATCTGCACAGCCAGAAATTCCGCATGTACGTGCCAGAGAACCTTGCCAGGGTCCTGAAACTGCCGCTGGAGGAGGTCCGGACCATCCTTGACGAGCTGTGCGAGCTGCGCATCGTCCGGAAAGAGGAATTGCAGCTGGAGGAAAAAATAAGCAATGCCTATTACCAGTACAACAGTGTGGAGCTGGTCCCCTTCCTTTATATGGCCCGTTGTATGATGCAGTCGGACGGACATTTAGTCAATGTGGGGGATGGGGACGATAAGCCGCTGCTGGAGGGCGGCGAGTGGAAAGAAGAAAAGGAGAATAGACATGAAAAGAAATAAAAGGACCCCCGCCGCGCGGGAATACTTCCGCGCCTTCTATGAGGACAACCGCCTGCATTTCGCCGTGGGGATGGCGTTTACCGTTTTGTCGCTGGGCGTCGGCTTCCTGATCTCCTGGGTGCTGGGGGCGGTGATGGATACGATCACAACGGGGGACCTGGGGCGGCTGTGGACGATCCTTGTGCTGATGGCGGGGGTGATGGTGCTCAACATCCCGCTGGACGCGGGCTATTACGGGGGCCGGGCTTTGTTCATCCATCAAGCTCTGCGGCAATATAAGGCCCTGGCCTTTCGAAAGCTGTCGGAGAAGAGCATCAGCGCCCTTTCCCAGGAGAACACCGGGCGGTACTTATCCACTCTCACCAACGATGTGACCACCATCGAGACGGATTACCTGCAAAACTCCTTTGATCTGCTCATGCAGGTCCTGCTGTTTTTCGGCGCGTTGGCCATGATGTGCTGGTACAGCCCCATGCTGACGCTGCTTGCCGTCGCGCTGAGCCTGCCGCCCATCGCTCTCTCCCTGCTCACCGGGGAGCCTATGGCGAAGCGGGCCAAGGCCGTCAGCGACAGGAACGAGGGGTTTATGGCCCAGATCAAGGACCTGCTCAGCGGCTTCGCAGTCATCAAGAGCTTCAAGGCGGAGAAGGAAGTGGGAAAGCTCTTCGACAGCGCCAACCGGGCGGTGGAGGACGCGAAGCGCCGCCGCCGGTATTTCGAGGGCGGCGTGCGCTGTTTGTCCGGCACGTTCAGTCTCATCTTTCAGATCGGCATCTTTATCATCGGCGCGTATCTCGCCATCCGGGGGGACATCACCAGCGGCACGGTGATCGTGTTCGTAAATCTTTCCGGCTATCTGGTGCAGTCCATCGGCAGCATTCCCCAGTACTGGGCCAACCGCAAGGCCGCCGCCGCACTGGTGGAGAAATTGGCGGAGGTCACTGATGAGCACGCGGGACGCTCCGGGGACCCGGTCCCGCCGGAGCTGAACGAGGCCATTACGCTGGAGAACGTCACCTTCGGCTACGAGCCGGAAAAGCCGGTGCTGCGGGATGTGTCCATGCGTCTGGAGGCCGGGAAGAAATACGCGCTGGTGGGGGGCTCAGGGTCCGGGAAGTCTACGCTGCTGAATCTGCTCATGGGGGCCTACGACGGATACAAGGGCTCCATCGCCATCGACGGGAAGGAACTGCGGGAGATCGACACCGACAGTCTCTACGACGTGATGAGTCTCATCGGGCAGAACGTGTTCCTCTTTGACGACACCCTCTATCAGAACATCACCATGTTCCGGGACTTCCCGGAGGACAAGCTGGAGCTGGCGGTCCACCGGGCCGGACTGGATGGGCTCATTGAGCAGAAGGGCGAAAGCTACCGGTGCGGGGAGAACGGCAACGGCCTCTCCGGCGGGGAGCGGCAGCGGGTGTCCATCGCCCGGTGCCTCATGCGGGAGACGCCGGTGCTGCTGCTGGACGAGGCCACGGCGGCGCTGGACAACCAGACGGCCTTTTCCGTCACGGACGCCATCCTCCATCTGGACGGGCTGACGCGGATGGTGGTCACCCACCGCCTGGAGGCGGAGCTGTTGGCGCAGTATGACGAGATTTTTGTCCTGCGGGGCGGGGAGGTCTGCGAGCGTGGGAAGTTCGATGATCTGATGGAGCGGAAGGAGTATTTCTATTCCCTCTACAACGTGACCAACGGGTAGGCCGCCGGCTGTTCCGGCCCGCCCTGCCGAAAAGAATTTTCTCCTTTTTGCCAAAAAGGCGTGACAGGCTGGTTGTCCCGTGGTATGATACAACAAACGCGGCACGGGGAACGCCCGCCGCGCAGGGAAAAATGATGGAGGTACGATACAATGAATCGTTTTGGAATTGAGGTCTCCTTGAAACACGCCCCCAAGCTGGACCCGGGGTACATCCCCCTGTACAAGTTCAACCAGGCTTTCCTGAAGGACGCCCGGCATCCTCTGGGGCTGGCGGTGGAGCGCTCCGGCGGCGAGATGGCCGTGTGCGAGACGTTCATCCACGGCACGCCGGAAATGCGGGAAGCGGACTGCTACTACGTCAACCGGCTGGTCAAGACCATCCTGTGGATGAAGGGCGGCTTCCGGATCTACGTCCGGGGCAGCGAGGACGTCTGCGCCTACTTGAAAGAGGCCTACTCCGCCGGTGGGTGCCAGGAATTCGACTGGGACTACATGGCGAACGTGTTCGAGCACCCCTTTGAGGTAGTCTCCTGTGACAAGCTCCCCGAGGCCAAGGACAGCCCCAAGGCCATTGGACGGCACCTGGACGGCTGCCGCATCGGCTTTGACGCCGGCGGAAGCGATCGGAAGGTGTCCGCCGTCATCGACGGCGAGAGCGTATTTTCCGAGGAGGTAGTCTGGTTCCCCAAGACCAATTCCGACCCGGACTACCACTACGACGGCATCGTATCGGCGCTGAAGTCCGCCGCGGAGCATATGCCCCGGGTGGATGCGGTAGGCGTCAGCTCCGCAGGAGTGTATATCAACGACCGGACCATGAACGCCTCCCTGTTTCTCCAGGTGCCCAAGGACCTCTTTGACGCCAAGGTCAAGGACATCTACATCCGTGCCATCACCGACACCTTCGGGGACATTCCCTACGCGGTAGCCAACGATGGCGACGTATCCGCCCTGGCGGGGGCCATGAGCCTGGGGGAGGACAACGTGCTGGGCATCGCCATGGGCACCAGCGAGGCCGTAGGCTACGTGGACCCCCAGGGAAGGATTACCGGCTGGCTCAACGAACTGGCCTTCGTTCCCGTGGACGCCCAGGCGGACGCCATGCGGGACGAGTGGAGCGGCGACATCGGCTGCGGCGTGAAGTACTTCTCCCAGGACGGCGTCATCAAGCTGGCCCCCCGGGCGGGCATCGAGCTGGATGAAGCTCTTTCCCCCGCCGAAAAGCTGAAGGCTGTCCAGAAGCTGATGGCGGAGGACGATCCCCGGGCGGCGGATGTGTACAGTTCCATCGGCGTGTATCTGGCCCACGCCCTGGCCTTCTATTTTGATCTGTACCACTTCAAGCACGTGCTGCTGCTGGGTCGGGTCATGTCCGGCAAGGGCGGCGATCTGATCCTGTCCACCTGCAAGGACGTCATGGCAGACGAATACCCGGAGATTGCTTCTCAGATCAACCCCGCTCTCCCCGACGAGAAGTTCCGCCGGGTAGGCCAGTCCGCCGCCGCCGCATCGCTGCCGGAGATTGTGAAGTAAGGAACGCCCGGCAGAAAAGCATATTGGAAGAACATTTGATAAGGAACGGGAAAGCGCCCCGGCTTGCCGCCGGGGCGTTTTCCTGTTCCTTGAAACGTCGCCAACGCGGGGGCAGAGCCCCGTTGACAATCATTTGAACATTTGCCAAATTTTAGGAACGAATTTTTCGTCAAATACACCAAATTCTCCCCTAAATTTTCTGTTTTTGAAAAATATAAAATTGATTGACAAAGTTTGAACCATGATATACAATAATTATACGAACAAATGATAAATAAATGGTGTCATCGACGGCCTTTTAAGAAAGATTTGCCGCTGGCAAAAAGGCGTCTTTGATAAAACGCACAATCACCGGAAAACAAAAATGAAAGGAAGACGAAAAATGAAAAAGAACGCACTGTGTCTCATGCTGGCCCTGGTCATGCTGATGAGTCTCCTTGCCGGATGCGGCAGCGGCAATCAGCAGAACAACGACAACAGCACTACCCCTCCCGCACAGACCTCTGAGCCTGCGGCGCCCGACAACACCGAGCCCGCGGCGGACCCCGCCGCCAACGAAGTGACGCTGACATTCTGGACGCCCACCTGGCGGCAGGCCGCGGAGGAAGTCATCATTGCCGACTTCATGGAAAAATATCCTAACATCAAGATTGAGACCACCTACATGTCCTCCGATGACATCAAGGCCAATACCAAGATCGCGGCGTCCTCCAACACTCTGCCCGACATGTGGTACAACTGGGGCGGCGTTCTGGCCGACTTCTATGCAAAGAACGGCCTGTGCCTGGACCTGACCGACTACGCCGCCAGCCACAACTGGAGCGACAGATTCCTCAGCGGCGCCCTGGAGCAGGCCACTTATGAGGGCCAGCTGGTGGGTCTGCCCCAGAACCTGATCGGCATCGTCATGTTCTACCGCGCGGACATCTTCAAGCAGTACAACCTGACCCCGCCCACCACCCTGGAGGAGCTGGAAGCGGTCTGCGATACGCTGCTGGCCAACGGCATCACCCCCATGACCACCTACGGCAACGCGCTGATGCGCACCCATGAGGCCCTGCTGGAGTACTACGCCGGCGAGGAAGAGCACGACAAGCTGCTGCTGATGGAGGCCGACTGGAGCACCTCCGAGGCCGTCAGCAAGAGCTTTGCCAAGCTGAAGGAGTGGATCGACAAGGGGTATTTCCCTGCCACCGTCCTCACCGAGGATTCCAACTCCGCCAAAATGCTGATGTACAGCGGTTCTGCCGCCATGACCATGGAGAACCCCGGCATGTCCTCCGAGATCTACGCCAACGAGTATAATGCCGAAGATTACGCCTGGTTTGCCTTCCCCTCCGGAACGGGCCGCATCTCCGCCTACGCCAAGCTCTGCCAGTTCAACGCCAACATCACCGACGAGAAGCTGGAAGCCGCCATGCTGTTCTGGGATTACTACTACAGCGCGGAGAGCATTGCCGCCCATGATCTCATCGAGCAGCCCACCGCCACCATCGGCGTGGAGCTCCCCGAGACCTACGCTCTGGCCGACGGAATGCTGGAAGCCATCAGCGACAACGGCAGCTTCGCCGTCATGGACCTGAAGATGGAGCCTGTGATCATGTCCCAGTACTTCACCACCTGCGAGGCCGTAGTCCTTGGTTCCACGGCGCCGGAGGCCGCCGGTGCGGAGATCCAGGCGGCGGTGGACAACTTCCTGGCCAACCAGTAAGCCCTCTTTGACCGGACGCCCCGCCGCAGGCGCCGTATGCCTGCGAGGCGGCGCGTAAATGAATAGCAGCGGATGCTCTGGACATATGCATACGGCGCGATGTCCAGAGCATCCTTTTTCCGCCGGACCGCCCTTGACGGAATATTCCGGCGGAGCCCCAAAGGAATGGAGTCGAGAGGAGGAAAATCTTTGAAGCAAAAGAAAACAAGGTACCTGTTTATGGTCCCGGCCATGGTGGTCTACTGTGCGATCGTCGTTGCGCCGACACTGTATTCACTGTACCTGAGCCTGTTCAAATGGAACGGCTTGGGGGAAAAGACCTTTGTGGGTCTGAACAACTACGTCAATCTGTTTACCAAGGACCAGGTATTCCGGATCGCGCTGAAAAACAACCTGATCTGGATCGTGCTGACCATCGCCTTCACCATGACCATCGCACTGCTGCTGGCCGTTGCGCTGAACCGGAAGTTCCGGGGGAGAGTGGTCTACCGGGCGATTTTCTATTTCCCGTATATGCTCTCCTGGGTGGTGATCGGCATCGTATGGAGATGGATCTACAACCCCAACATCGGCTTCCTGGACGAGCTGCTGCGCCTGCTGCATCTGGAGGACCTGAGCATCGTGTGGCTGTCCGAGCCGAAGATCGCGCTGTACTGCGTCTTTATCGCCGCCCTCTGGCAGGGCATCGGCCAGCCGATGCTATACTTCCTGGCGGGCCTGCAGGGCGTGCCGAAGGAGCTGTACGAGGCAGCGGAGGTGGACGGCGCGAACAAGGCATCCCTGTTCTTCCATATCACGATCCCCCAGCTGAAGGAGACCTTTATCATCGTGTTCGCCACCCTGACCATTGCGTCCATGAAGGTCTACGACGTGGTTTACGTCATGACCAACGGCGGCCCGGTGAACTCCACCCAGACGCTGGCCTCCTATATGTACGCGCAGACCTTCTCGTATACCAACCTGGGCATCGGCAGCGCGATTGCGTCCATCATGATGCTGGTGATGATGGTCATTATCGTGCCTTATGTCCTCTATTCGACAAAGGAGGAGTAAGACGGCTCTATGAAACAGAAGTTAAGCAGCAAGATTGTGCTGTACGCCGGCCTGACGATTCTGGCGCTGATATGGCTCATACCGGTCATCACCGTTATGTTCACCTCGGTCAAGAGCAGCACCGACTTTTTCAGCGGTCTGGGGCTCTTTGAGCTGCCGGAGAAGCTGCAGTGGCACAACTACCGGGACGCCTGGGTGGAGGGACGCCTGGGCATGTACATCAAAAACGGCCTCATCGTCTGCCTCATCAAGGTGCCGCTGAGCGTACTGTTTTCCTCTCTGCTGGCCTTCGCGCTGACGAGGTTGGGCATCAGGCACAGCAGGGGCATCTTCATCTTTGTACTGGTGGGCATGATGCTGCCCCAGCAGATCGCTCTGATCCCCCTGAACCTGGTCTACTCCCGCCTGCATCTGACCAACACCTACCTCTGCCTGATCCTGACTTACATCGGCTTCGGCATCCCACTGGCGACGATGGTGTTCCGGGGATTTTTCACCAGTATCCCGAAGGAGCTGGACGAGGCGGCCCGCATCGACGGGTGCAGCAATCTCCGTCTCTACGCCACCATCATCATGCCGCTGTCCAAGCCGGCCATCGCCTCCGCCGTCATCATGGACTTCCTGTATACCTGGAACGAGTTCATGCTGCAGAGCGTCCTCATTACCAACGACACCATGAAGACGGTGCCCAACGGCCTGCTGAGCTTCTTTGGTGAATTCACGGTGGACTACGGTCTGCTGAACGCGGGCGTACTGATCTCCATCCTGCCCGTGTTCCTGATCTATCTGATGTTCCAGAAGTACTTTGTCAGCGGCATCGCAGGCGCAGTAAAGGGCTAAACCTTTCCACTTGTTTTCAGGAGGATATGCAAACAATGAAGAAAAAATATTTCGCAGAATGGGATTCTCTGAATGCCAGACCAATTCCCCAGTGGTACGAGGACTGCAAGCTGGGCATTTTCATCCACTGGGGCGCCTACTCGGTGCCGGCCTACGCCAATCCCTCCTTCCAGCTGGGGGAGATCCCCACGGAGTACGACTGGTACACCAACAATCCCTATGCGGAATGGTACGCCAACTCCGTCCGGGTGGGCGAGGGACCCACCTATGAGCACCACATCAAGACCTACGGGAAAAACTTTCCTTATGAGAACTTTGTGGACATGTGGAAGGCGGAGCGCTGGGACCCCCAGGAGTGGGTGCGGCTCTTCCGGCAGGCCGGGGCCCGGTATGTGGTGCTGGTAACCAAGCACCACGACGGCTTCTGTCTGTTCCCCTCCAAATACACGGATTTCTCCTCCGACCGGCGGGGCCCCATGCGGGACATCACGGGAGAGCTGTGCCGGGAGGTGGCGAAGACGGATATGCGGATGGGCCTGTACTACTCCGGCTATCTCAACTGGCGCTTCAACGACGAACCGGTGTTCAGCAAGCAGCACATCAGCACCTACTGTCCTCCCACCTACGCCTACGCGGACTACGTCTACTCCCAGAGCCGGGAGCTGATCGACGCCTACCATCCGTCCCTGTTCTGGAACGACGTGGGCTGGCCCGCCGCCGGTGAGGAGCACCTCAAGCATCTGCTGGCCCACTACTACAATGCCAACGAGGACGCGGTGGTCAACGACCGCTTCAGCGGCTTTTATCACGGGTATCTGACCAAGGAGTACCGCTCCGGCGAGTCCTCCCGGCAGGAAAAATGGGAGATGTGCCGCGGACTGGGGCTGTCCTTCGGCTACAACCAGATGGAGAACGAGAGCAACGCCATTTCCCGGCGGGATCTGATCGACCTGCTGGTCTCCACCGTGGCCAACAACGGGAATCTGCTCATCAACGTGGGTCCCCGGGCGGACGGCACCATCCCCGACTGGCAGCAGGACCGTCTGCTGGCGCTGGGGCAGTGGCTGCAGGTCAACGGCGAGGCCATTTACGGCACCCGCATCTGCAGCCGGGAGTCCTTCCAGACCGGCGGCTGTGAGGTCCACTTCACCGTAAAGGGGGCCGATCTCTATGTGCTTCTGACAAAGGTTCCCCAGGAGGCATTTTCCGTAACCATCCCCAACCTGCCGGCCTGCCTGACGGCGCTGGACCCCAAGGTAAAGTTCCGCTGCGAGGCGGAGGGCGGCGGCTGCACGCTCCGGATCGAAGGCCGGGACGACCCCTGCGCACTGGCGTTCAAGGCCGCCGGACTTGGCGCGGAATAGGAGGAAGACTGCTGTGAAGTTTACAAAAAAGTCGATCTGCACCCTCTCCAAATGCTATTCCATCGCGCCCATGCGCCGGGAGGGGCAGCAGCAATTTCTGGTGGCCGCCGAGAAGCACGACCCCTGCTATCTGTTCAGCGAGGACGGCGAGCGGCTGGAGACCGTCTGGACGGAGCCGGGCGGGGTCATGACCATGGTACAGGTCCCGGGACGGGAGGACCAGTTCCTGGCGACCCACAGGTTCTATTCTCCCAACGACTCCGCCGAAGCAAAGATCGTTCTCGCCGTCCGGCGGGGGGAGAACGACTGGAAGATCCGGACGCTGGTCAGCGCCCCCTTTGTTCACCGCTTCGGGCTGCTGGAGCGGAACGGGACCGTGTATCTTCTGATCTGCTGCCTGAAGAGCGGTCACGCGTACAAGGACGACTGGACACAGCCCGGCCGCGTCTACGCGGCGGTCCTCCCGGAGGACCTGACAGCCTATGACGAGGACCATCCCCTTCCCGTGGCGCTCCTGAAGGAGGGCATGGGCCACAACCACGGCTACAGCACCTATTGCGATCACGGCATCCAGACGGGGCTCGTGGCCTGCGACGAGGGCATATTCCAGTTTGTGCCTCCGGCGGACCCGGAGGGAACGTGGGAGATCAGGCAGCTGTACGACCAGCCGATCAGCGACGCCGTGCTGATGGACTTCGACGGCGACGGGGAGCCGGAGCTGGGGTGCATTGCCCCCTTCCACGGCGACCGGCTGTACATCTGCCATAAGAACGCGGAGGGCGTCTACGAAAAGGTCTGGGAATACCCGGAGCCTTTGGAAATGCTCCACGCCACCTGGGCCTGCCGGATACAGGGCGAGCCGGTGTGGCTGGTGGGGCACCGGAAGGGGGTACGCGACCTGCTGCTGGTGCGCTGGGAGCAGGGGTGCTGGCGGACGGAGCGGATCGATCGGGACTGCGGCAGCGCCAATGTATTCCATTTTGTCAACAGCCGCGGGGAGGACGTAATCGTGTCCGCCAACCGCGAGACCGATGAGATCGCACTGTATACTGTCGAAAAATAAAGGAGGAGGGACCAAGCGATGAGCAAAGTTTCAGAAATGACCCGTGAGAAGTGGATCATGAGCACGTTCCCCGAGTGGGGGACCTGGCTCAACGAGGACATTGAAAACGAAGTAGTGGCCCCCGGCACGGTGGCCATGTGGTGGCTGGGCTGCACGGGCATCTGGATGAAGACCGCCGGGGGAGCCAATATCACCATCGACCTCTGGTGCGGCAACGGCAAGCGCACCCACGGCGACGACAAGATGAAGGTGGGCCACCAGATGGCGAACATGTGCGGCGGCCGCCGGATGCAGCCCAATCTGCGGGCGGTGCCCTTTGTGTTCGACCCCTTCGGGTTCAAGCAGGTGGACGCCGTGCTGGCCACCCATTACCATCAGGACCACATGAGCGCGGAGTGGGCCGCCCACGTCCTGCAGAGCGGCATGACCACCACCGATGAGAACGGGAAGGAGATCCCCGTCCCCTTTATCGGCCCCAAGAAGAGCGTGGAGACCTGGATCAATTGGGGCGTTCCCGCCGAGCGCTGCATCACCGTGAAGCCCGGCGACGTCATCAAGGTGAAGGATATCGAGATTGTCTGCCTGGACTCCTTTGACCGCACCTGCCTGGTCACGACGGACTCCACCGGTCCCGACCGGGAGGAGCTCACCGGCGTGTGCCCCACGGACATGGACGACAAGGCGGTCAACTACCTGCTGAAGACCTCCGGCGGGAACATCTACCACTCCGGCGACTCCCACTACTCCATCTACTTTGCCAAGCACGGCAAGGACTACGACATCGACGTGGCCTTCGGCTCCTACGGCGAGAACCCGGTGGGCATGGCGGACAAGATGACCTCCGTGGACATCCTGCGGATGGCGGAGGCCCTGCGCTGCAAGGTGGTCATCCCCATTCACTACGACGTGTGGACCAACTTCATGGCGGACGTCGGCGAGATCAAGGTCCTGTACGACATGAAGAAGGACCGTCTGGGCTATCAGTTCCACCCCTTCTTCTGGGAGGTGGGCGGCAAGTACGTCTACCCGACGGACAAGGATAAGCCGGCCTATCACCACCGCCGGGGATTTGAGGACTGCTTCGAGGCGCCCCAGAATATCCCCTTCCGTTCCATGCTGTAACGGAGGACACACCATGGCAAAATACGATTTCATGAGCTTCGGCGAGCCCAATATCCGGCTCACGCCCCCGGGGCACGACCGGCTGGGACAGTCCGAGGAGCTGCACCTGGGCATCGCCGCCGCGGAGCTGAACTGCTGCGTCAACATCTCCAACCTGAGCGTCGAGCGTTTGATGCCCAAGCTGCGGACGGCCTACGTGACCAAGCTGGTGGACAACTGGACGGGGAGCTACATTGTCAACCACGCCAGGATGTACGGCGTGGACATGTCCAACGTGGTGGTGGAGCCCTTCGACAAGATCGGCCGCGTCCGCAACGGCCTGGCCTTCGTGGAGGTGGGCATCGGCCCCAGGCCCAGCTATCAGATCTATGACCGGGGCCACAGCGCCCTGAGCTATATCCAGCCCGGGGACATCGACTGGAAAGCGGTCCTTGACACCCGCTGGTTCCACACCACCGGCATTGTGACCGCCCTGGGCGAGCACACGGCCTCGGAGGTCCTGGCCGCCCTGAAGGCCGCAAAGGAGAACGGCGCGGTCACCAGCTACGACCTGAACTACCGGGGAACGCTGTGGAGCAAGGAGGACGCGCGGCGGGCGGCGGAATCGCTCATGCCCTATATCGACGTCATCCTGGGCAACGAGGAGGATTTCGACACGATGCTGGGCATCAAGGCCGACAATACCGACGAAAACTTCTCCTCCATCGACCCCATAAACTACCGGAAGGTGGCGGAGAAGGTGATAGAGAAGTACCCCCATATCCGCGCTGTGGGCACCAGCCTGCGGGAGGTGAAGACGGCGCTGCTGAACAACTGGCAGGGCTGCATGATGACCAGGAACGGCTTCTTTGTCTCCAGGAAATATGAAAACATCGAGATCAACGACCGCGTGGGCGGCGGGGACAGCTTTGCCTCCGCCCTGATCTACGGGATGCTGGAGGGCCGGAAGGACCAGGAGGTCATCGACTTTGCCGCGGCGTATTCCGCCCTGTGCCACACCATCCGCAACGACTGGAATCTGGTCACCCGGGCGGAGGCGGAGGCCCTGGCAAACGGCGGCAGCGCCCGGGTGAAACGGTAAGCGGCCATGCTGGGAAAACATCTTCTGGGTCTGTATGAAAAGGCGCTGGACCCCGCGGACAGCTGGGCGGACAGGCTGCGCACGGCAAAGGAGCTGGGGTTCGACTTCATGGAGATCAGCATCGACGAGTCCGACGGGCGGCTGGCCCGGCTGGAGTGGTCCAAAGAGCAGGTGGAGGAGCTGCGCCGGGTCTGCTTTGAGACGGGCATCGGCTTCCAGTCCATGTGCCTGAGCGCCCACCGCCGCTTCCCCTTCGGAAGCAGGGACACCGCCGTCCGGGAGCGCGCCCGCAGGATCATGGACCAGGCCATCGACTTTGCCGTGGCCATGGGCATCCGGGTGATCCAGCTGGCGGGGTACGACGTGTACTATGAACCGTCCACACCGGAATCGGTCCGGCTGTTCCGGGAGGGGATGGCGTGGTCCGTGGAGCGGGCCGCCCGGAAGCAGGTCATGCTGGCCATGGAGATCATGGACACCGCGTTCATCAACTCCATCTCCAAGCACATGGCCTACGAGGCCATGTTCCGCAGCCCGTGGTACAAGGTCTATCCGGACCTGGGCAACATCAGCGCCTGGCCGGAGAACGACGTGGACTTTGAGCTGGCCCGGGGCGTGGACAGCATCGTCGCGGTACATCTGAAGGACACCCTGGCGGTAAGGGATGGCTTCGAGGGCAAGTTCAAGTGCGTACCCTTCGGCACGGGCTGCGTGGATTTCCCCAAGCGGTTCGGGCAGCTGGAGCGGCTGGGTTATACCGGTCCCTACATGGTGGAGATGTGGTACGACGCCGAAACCGGCGGCAGAGAGGCCGTGGCGGATGCGAAGCGCTGGCTGGAGCAGCAGTACCGGCAGGGCGTATCCGGCGGTACGCAGAGCCGGGAATCTTCATAAAAAAATCTCCAATCACAGGGCAGAGCCCTGTGATTGGAGATTCTGTATCCCGGTCTAATCCATAATGACGATCTCCACGCCCAGACTGCGCAGGCGCTCGATCTCTTCCCCGTCCGCGCTGGCGTCCGTGATCAGCAGATCCACCTGGGTGGGCTTGAGGCTGACGAAGCTGTATGTCCGGCCCACCTTGCTTCCGTCCGCCACAACGATGACCTTGCCCAGGCAGCGCTCGGACATCTTCTGGTTGATCATGGTCTCCGCCAGAACGCAGGTGGTCAGTCCGCTGCTGGCACTGATGCCGTTGACGCCCAGGATGCAGACGTCGGCGTAGATTTTCTCCACAATCTCGCCGGCGAAGTCCCCCACATAGGATTTCGTCAGGTCCGAATAGGTCCCGCCTGTACAGATGATCTGTGCCTCGCTCTGCTCACAGTACCGGTAGGCCAGGGCGTTGTTGGTCACGACGGTGACGTTCCGGCCCCGGATCTCCTTGAGCACCTGGAGGACGGTGGTACCGGAGTTCATGAAGGCGGTTGCGCCGTCGGGGATGTATTTACCGGCCTCGGCGGCGATCCGGACCTTTTCCTGGTGGTTGGCGATGGCTTTTTCCTCAAAGGCGACGGGATAGGCCGAACTTGCCGCCAGCTGGACGCTGCCAAAGCTGCGCTGTACCGCGTGGATCTCCTCCAGCGCGGTCAGGTCCCGGCGGATGGTCAGCGCGGATACCTGACACAGCTCGCTGAGCCGTTCTACCCGCGTCTCTCCATTCTCCCGCAAATAGTTCAGGATGTACTCCCGGCGCTTTGCAATCACATACTTACTCTGTTTCATGGATCGTGGACCTCAAGTCTTATTTTCCACCCCTGTCCCGCGCGTGTCCCCAACAGGCAGCTTTTTCTTATCTTAACACATCCCCTGGGGAAATGGCAAGGGAAAACCTGCATTAAACCCGGTTTCCCCGGAATTTTTGTTACAAAAAACATAGTATCACTTCCGAACCGAAAGGTCGGAAGTGATATATGCCATGTTTTGCGGTTGCCGCCGTTTACGGCGGCGAGCAAAACAGCTGAAATCATATTCAGGATCTGCATACAAAGGAGGCTTCTACGATGGCACAACTGACAGACAAGGCGTCGGTCCGCGAGGTCCTCGCCGAAATGACGCTGGAGGAGAAAGCGAAGCTGGTGACCGGCGGCACCTCCTTCAGCACCTGCGCGCTGGAGCGGTTCGGCATCCCCTCCGCCACGCTGCTGGACGGAGGGACGGGGGTCAACTTCGTGCAGTACTACGGCGACCTGCTGACCAGGCGGCGGATGCGGCAGGAGGAGACGCTGGAAACGGGGCTGTTCGGCATCGTCAGCGCGGGCCGGATCACCCAGATTCTCAACAAGCTGGAGCGGCAGGAGGCGCTGACGGACCAGGAGCAGCAGATCTATGACGCCGCCCGGTCCGAGATGGACCGGATCATGCCCGCGGGGCAGTCCCCCGGCTGCTTCCCCCCGGGGATGCTGCTGGGCGCCACCTGGGACCCGGAGGCTGTCCGCCTGTGCGGCAGCGCGGTGGGGCGGGAGATGGACGCCTATCAGGTGGACGTGGTCCTGGGCTCGCCCAATATCAACTTCCTGCGGGACCCTCTCAACGGCCGGGTCTATGAGGGCTACAGCGAGGACCCGCATCTCAACGCGGCCCTGGCACCGGAGTTTGTGAAAGGCGTACAGGCGGAGGGACCCCTGGCGAATGTGAAGCATTTTGCCGCCAACAACCAGGAGACCTGCCGGCACACCATCAATGTGACCGTCAGCGAGCGGGCCTTGCAGGAGATCTATTTTCCGGGCTTCCGCGCCTGCGTGGAGGAGGGGCACGTGCGCAGCGTCATGAGCGCCTACAACAAGATCAACGGGACCTCCTGCGCCCTCAACCACTGGGTCCTGACAGAGATTCTCCGGGACCGCTGGGGGTTTGACGGCTTTGTGGTCTCCGACTGGGGGGCCGCCTACCGGCAGGCGGAGGCCCTGCAGGCGGGGAACGATCTGGACATGCCCGGTCCCCGCAGCATCCAGCCGATCCTGGACGCCGTCCGGAGCGGACAGCTGGAGGAGGAGTGTCTGGACCGCAGCGTGGAGCGCATCCTGAACGCGCTGCTGGAGATGCCGGTGATGAAGGGGCGGAAGCACACGGAGATCGACCCGGCGTACTCCAGAGAGGCGGCCCACCGCGCGGCGGAGGAGGGCATGGTACTGCTGAAGAACAACGGCGCGCTGCCCCTGAGAAAGGACGCGCGGGTCAGCTTCTTCGGAGAGGGGAGCCGCCGGTTCGTAGAGGCGGGCAGCGGCAGCACCGCGGTGTATACGGACCGTTGGACGAGTCTGCTGGACTGCGCCCGGGAGATCGCGGACGGCGGGCGCGTATCCTATGGGACGGTGCTGGAGGATGACGAAGCGGTGGTCATCACCGCCATTGCCCGAGGGCAGGAGGGTACGGACCGCGGCGCCATGGATTTGGACCCGGAGGACAAGCGGATGCTGCTGGAAGCCATTGGCGCGGCAAAGTCCGGCGGCAAAAAGGTGATCGTGGTCCTGAATGTGGCCGGCCCGGTGGACGTCAGGGAGTACGAGGCGGCGGCTGACGCCATCCTGTGCGTATTCTTCCCCGGCATGGAGGGCGGACGCGCGGCGGCGCAGATCCTCTTCGGCGAAATCAATCCCTCCGGAAAGCTGCCCATCACCTTCCCCAAGCGATACAAGGACTGCCCCACCTACGGGAATTTCCCCGGCTGCGCGGGCGAGGTCTGTTACGGCGAGGGCATCATGACGGGCTACCGGTACTACGACTTCAAGGATGTCCGTCCGGCCTACGCCTTCGGCTTCGGCCTGAGCTACACCACATTCTCCATCCACGGCATCGCGCTGGACCGCACCTGTGTGGACTTTGACGCAGGGGAGACGGTCACCGTAAGCGTGAAAGTGAAGAACACCGGGGAGCGCGCCGGGAAAGAGGTGGTCCAGCTCTACATCTCAGACGAAAAGTCCACTCTGGTCAAGCCCGTCAAGGAACTGAAGGGTTTCCGCAAGGTCCGTCTGGAAGCCGGCGAGGAAAAGACCGTCGCCTTCACCATCACGCAGAAAATGCTGGAGAGCTTCGACCCGTCCTATGACAGCTGGATCTGCGAGGCCGGAAAATATCAGGTTCTGATCGGCAGTTCTTCCGATCGGATCGCCTGTCAGGCGGCGTTTACCGCCCGCTGCACCAGCCTCTATAATTACAGTCCCCGGACCTGCCTGAAAGCGATCTACGACGACCCGCGCTCCCGCGCCATGCTGGAGGAGACCATCCGGCAGCTGGGGCTGGATACGTCGGTGCTGGTGGATGAGCTCTACTATCGGAAATTCAAGCCGGTGGGAGAGATATTGCGCAATCTGCCCAATATTTCCGCCCCTGACCGGGAGGCAATTCTGGAGCGCTTTTTCCGGCAGGTGCATACGCTTGATCTCAGCGAAATCTGATATCCTGCGTAAGTTCGTGGAACAGATCAGGGTGTCCGATTCCTGCTTGCATTTGCCCGGCGTCAGGCGGCCCATGGGTGACGCTATTGCACTTTTAATCGAGGAATAGTGTAAAAATCCGGGAAATCGCGCTTGTCTATAATTTCAGGGCTGCGTTTGATTTGAAGGAGCGCGGGAGCAATCCCAAACTGCCCAGGATAAGGATCATGCGAAAGTCGGCGCAGCTTAACGCTGCGCCGACTTTAAGGTGGGAGCGGCCCGCAGGGCCGCAGGGAAAGGGCTCCGCTCACATGAACACATAACTGATCATCCCCAGCAGCATTGTCGCAATCAACACCCCAATGATGACCCGAGAAATAATCTTGACCCACTTTTGGCTCATACGCTCCCCTCCCCGCTCAAAATTTTTTTGATTGCCTTCTCCGCCTTGCTTCTGGGGAGCATCAGCTCATGCCCACAGGTTTCGCACCGGAGCTTGATGTCCATCCCCAGCCGTCCGACGATCCAGGTCTTCCCCCCGCAGGGGTGGGGCTTTTTCAGCTCCACCCGGTCATTCAGCTTCAAATCCATAAAGAAATCACCTCATCTGTTCACCGGTCAAGCACCGGGGCGCATACACTGTCTTACCAGAAAAAATAAGGACGGTGCCATATATGCGCAGGAACGAATATCTGCCAGAGGGCGCGGGCCCTCTGTTTCCGGAAAATCAACCCCTCAGCGTCCTCCAGCAGGCCATAGAGGACCAGACGGTCCTGGAGGGGATCGCCATCCGCTGCGATGGGCGGCGGGACCTCACGGTCCGCTTCGGCGGCTGGGAGGGGACCATCCCCCGCCCGGACGTGGTCCACCCCGCCATCAGCGGGGCGGAGCGGGACATCGCCGCCCTCTCCCGGGTAGGCAAGCCCACCTGCTTCACCGTTACCGGCCTGACGGTGGACGGCGGCGGCAGGCCCCATCTGACCCTCTCCCGCCGGGCGGCCCAGGAGCAGGCCATCGCCTGGCTGCTGAACCACGCCTCCGTGGGGTCCGTCCTGCCCGCCAGGGTGACCCACCTGGAGAGCTTCGGCGCTTTTGTGGACCTGGGCTGCGGTGTCACGTCCCTCATCCCCCTGGAGAACCTCTCCGTCTCCCGGGTCTCCCATCCCGCGGACCGGTTCCGGGTGGGCCAGGACATCCTGGCGATGGTCACGGACATCGACCCCGCCGCCTGCCGGTTTTACCTGACCCACAAGGAGCTGCTGGGCACCTGGCTGGAGAACGCGGCGGCCTTCGCCCCCGGCGAGGCCGTCCCCGGCATCGTAAGGGGGATCAAGGAGTACGGCATTTTTGTGGAGCTGACGCCCAATCTTTCCGGCCTTGCGGAGTGGCGGGGAGACGTATCCCCCGGCGACGGTGTTTCCGTCTACATAAAGTCCATCCGTCCCGATACCCGGAAGATCAAGCTCCAGATCATCCAGAATCTGGGCCCCGTCCGGGAGCCGGGGGAGCTGCGGTACTTCATCACCGACGGCCCGGTGGAAAACTGGCGCTACTGACCATCCTTGATCTTCTCCCAGTAGGTCCTGGCGGCCTGCTCGGTCTTGTTGTCGCCGTACTGGTAGTAGCAGGCCCCCGCCAGCTCGTCGGGGAGGTACTGCTGCCGGACCCAGTGGCCCGGGAAGTCGTGGGGGTAGAGGTACCCCTGCTCCCGCTCCTGGCCGGTGGTGTCGGCGTGGACGTTCTGCAATTCCCTGGGGACGGACCCTGTCCGTCCCTTTTTCACGTCCGCCCAGGCCGCGCCGATGGCGTTGACCACGCTGTTGGACTTGGGTGCGGTGGCCAGCAAAATAGCCGCCTGAGCCAGGGGCAGCTGGGCCTCCGGGAGCCCCAGCTGCATGGCCGTGTCCACGCAGGCTTTCACAATGGAGACCGCCTGGGGGTAGGCCATGCCCACATCCTCACTGGCGGAGCACAGCAGCCTCCGGCATGGGGTGATAAGGTCCCCTGCCTCCAGGAACCGGGCCAGGTAGTGGAGGGCCGCGTCCGGGTCGCTGCCCCGGAGGGACTTCATGAGGGCCGAGGCCATGTCGTACATGGCGTCGCCGCCCTTGTCGTAGCGCATGGCGCTGCGCTGGGAGACCTGCTCCGCGTCCGCCATGGTCAGCACCAGCTTTCCGTCCTCCGCGGGAGCCGCCTCGTAGAGCAGCTCCACCGCGTTCATGGCCTTGCGCACGTCCCCGCCGCAGGCGTGGGCGATGTAGTCAGGCACCCCCTCCTCCCAGCTGAGGGGCAGGGGGCTCTCCGACCGCACCAGCGCCAGGGCCCGCTCCACGGCGGGCCGCACGTCGTCAGCGGTGACGGGCTTGAACTCGAACACCGTGCTCCGGCTGAGCAGGGCGGCGTAGACGTAGAAGTAGGGATTCTCCGTGGTGGAGGCGATCAGGGTGATGGACCCGTTCTCCATGAATTCCAGCAGGGACTGCTGCTGCTTTTTATTGAAGTACTGGATCTCATCCAGATACAGCAGCACGCCCCCGGGCGCCATCAGCGTCCCCACGTCCCCGATGATCCCCTTCACGTCCTGGAGAGAGGCGGTGGTGGCGTTGAGCCGGTACAGGGTCCGGTGGGTCCGCTTGGCAATGATGTTGGCAATGGTGGTCTTGCCGGTGCCGGAGGGACCGTAGAAGACCATGTTGGCGTCGGTCCCCTTCTCGATGAACCGGCGCAGCAGAGCGTCAGGGCCCAGCAGGTGCCGCTGCCCCACCACCTCCTCCAGCGTCTGAGGACGGATGCGGTCCGCCAAGGGGCGGTCCATAGGCGGTCACTCCTTTCTTGTCGAGGCGTACATACTTTTTCTTTGTCGGGCGTTGCCCCTGCGGGGCAATGCCGCTAAGCCGCCACAGGCGGCCCACGGAACAAAGGAAAAGTATCAAAAAGAAAAACTTTTTGGGCAAAACTTTGTTTTGCCTGGGGTTTACAGGTCTAACACATACTTATAATCGGAGAAGACGCGGTCACTGCCCCGCTTCTTCTCCGTCAGGGTCTCCGCCACCCGGAAGCCGAACTTGCGGGCAATGGCGTTGGAGCCGGGGTTTTCACTGCTGATGACCACGGTGACCTGCTTAGCCCCCTGCTGTCTGGCGTGGTCGATCATGCCGCCCACCATCTCCGTGGCATAGCCCTGCCGCCAGTACTGCTTATGGACGCAGTAGGCGATGTCGTACACATCCCCCGTCGGGATGAAGCTGCATGTACCGATGCGCTCCCCAGTGGTTTTGTCCTCGGCGATAAGGTAGCAGCACTCCGGGTCGTCCCCCAAAGCCTGGATTTCGCGGAAATACTCGTCGCTGACGGTCTCCATGCACTCGTCCAGCAGGTACTCCCCCATCTCCGGGTCGTTCCAGATGCTCAGGGCGAAGGCGGCGTCCGCCGGGGTGAAGCCCCGCAGATACAGGCGGCTGGTTGCAATTGCAGGGATTTTCATGGTCGTCTTCTCCTTTTAACCTCTTCCGCATTTCTCCGCGTCGATGGCCAGCACCACCATCAGCGCACACAGGGCGTTGCCGGAGTCCTCCACGTCGATGACGTAGGTGTCCGTCCAGTTGAACAGCTCCTTGCCGATGACGGCCACCAGTCCCTGGCTGGGGCTGGTGATGGAGTAATCCCACTCCGTCCAGCTTCCCTCCACCTGCCAGTCGCTGCAGTCGAACACAAACCGGGGCGTAAAAAACGTGAACTCCTTTTTCAGGCAGCCCAGATACTCCCCGTAGGCGGACAGCTCGAACTGGGGCAGAAAGGTCAGCACCCGCTCCTGCACCGTGCCGATATGCCGTCCGGAGGCATCCAGGATATGCAGGCAGTGGCCCCAGCTGAGCTTACCCTCCACGGTGAAGAGGACCGCGCCGCTCTCGTCATAGATATCGTAGCTGTCGAACCAGGAGAAAAAGCGCTGCTTAAAAAGCATTTTCATCGTATTGTCCTCGTTTCTCCGGTCATACCGCAAGCGGGCGGCGGGACCGGACAGGATGTCCAGCTTAGTGTATCACACTTTTTCCCGGACTGCAACCACTCCGCGCCGCAAAATCCACCCCCATGAAACGCAGAAAAATCCCCCATGGAGAACCGTTTCCGCACGGTTCTCCACAGGGGAGCACAGACGCCTTTATTGCAGCATTTGCAGTACCATCAGGATCACGCCGTAGACCACGCTGGCGGCAACGCCGAAGACGATGACCGGTCCCGCCACGGTGAACATCTTTGCCGCCATACCGGTGATGAGTCCCTCGCTTTTGAAGTCGATGGCCGGGGAGGCCACCGCGTTGGCGAAGCCGGTGATGGGGACCAGCGTCCCTGCGCCGCCGTAGCGGCCCAGCTTGTTGTACAGGTTCAGCCCCGTCAGCAGCACCGACAGGAATACCAGGCAAATGGAGGTAGCGGTCCCGGTGTCGGTCTTCTCCAGCCCCAGGGCGGTCCAGCCGTCCATAATGGCCTGTCCCAGCACGCAGATGCCGCCGCCGATGACAAAGGCCAGAACGCAATTCTTGACAATAGGCGAGCTTTTCGCCCGGTCCTGCACAAATTTTTGATAGTCCTGTTTTGAAATTTCCATAGCGCATCTCCTTGCAGACGTTTTGGAAATAGTATCTGCTGGATCGCGCAGGATATACCGCAGGAAATGATTTCCATGAAATCCGCCGGCGCGGGCGGCCGGGAAATCCCGCGGCCCGTCCCACTGGACAAACGTCCCCGGCTGTCGTATACTGTGTTTATCAGTCTGAACGGGGAAGGAGGGGCGCTTTCTGAAGCTGATATTCCAATACATGCGCCGGCATCTGCGGCGGATCGGGCTGGGCATGACGGTCAAGGTCGCCGCCGCCTTCCTGGAGCTTCTGATCCCCTACGTGCTGGAGTACATCATCGACCGTCTGGCCCCCCGGGGGCAGGCGGGGCCGGTGATCGGATGGGGCCTGGTAATGGCGGGCCTGGCCTGGGCGGTGCGCTGGGGCAATATCTTTGCCAACCAGTCGGCGGTGGCCGTGTCGCGGGACTGTACCCGGGCGCTGCGGCAGGACCTCTTTGCCCGCACGCTCACCCTCTCCGGCAGTCAGGCGGACCGTTTCGGCCTGCCCTCCCTCATCTCCCGGATGACGTTGGATTCCTACAACGTACAGAACTTCGTCACCTCCATCCAGACCGTGGGCGTCCGAGCCCCCATCATGCTGGTAGGCGGCGTGTGCGTGGCGCTGACCATGGACACGGCTCTGGCCTCCGTGCTGTGCGTGCTGGCCCCGGTGATGACGGTCATCGTCATTCTCGTCTCCCGCAAAGGCGTCCCCCTCTACGACCGCGTACAGCGGGAGGCGGACCGGATGACCCGGGTCATGCGGGAAAACGTCACCGGCGTGCGGGTGGTCAAGGCCCTCTGCAAGGAGCCCTATGAGGAGCAGCGCTTCCGGGAGGTCAACCGTCGCCTGACCCGCAGCGACCTCACCGCCAGCACCGTTATGGCCATTCCCGCCCCGGCGGTGCAGCTGTTCATGAACCTGGGCCTGATCCTGGTTGTGCTGATAGGGGCCCGGCGGGTAAACAGCGACGCGGCGGAACCGGGGGTCATTCTGGCCTTCCTCATCTATTTCAACCTCATTCTCCACAGCGCCATGTCCTTCAACCGCATTTTCCTGCTCCTCTCCAAGGCCGCCGCCTCGGCGGACCGGATCGCCGAGGTGCTCCGCACCCCGGAGGACCAGCCCGTCCTCCCCGCAGGGGCGCGGCGGGAGGACGGCGCTCTGATCGAATTCGACCGCGTCTCCTTCACCTACGCCCGGACCCACGGGGAAAAGGACGCCGCCGCCTTCGCCGGAAGCGGCCGCAGCAAATGTCTGGACGACGTCAGCTTCCGGCTGGAGCGGGGGGAGACCCTGGGTATCATCGGCCACACCGGCTCCGGCAAGAGCACCCTGATCCGCCTGCTCATGCGCTTCTATGATGCGGACCAGGGGACGGTATACGTGGATGGCCGGGACGTGCGGACCTACGGCAAACGGGAACTGCGGGAGAAATTCGGCGCGGCCTTCCAGAGCGACGTGATCTTCGCAGAGTCCATCCGGGAGAACATCACCCTGGGCCGGACCCTGGCGGATGAGGAGGTCCTCCGTGCGGCGGAGGACGCCATGGCACTGGAGTTCGTCATGGAGAAGCCCGGCGGCCTGGACCACGAGGCGGACATCAAGGGGGCCAACTTCTCCGGCGGGCAGAAGCAGCGCCTGTGCATCGCCCGGGCTCTGGCCGCCCGGCCGGAAATTCTGATTCTGGACGACGCGGCCTCCGCTCTGGACTACCGGACGGACGCCCGCCTGCGGCAGGCCCTCCGGGAGGGGTACCCCGGCGTGACCACCGTTGTTGCGGCCCAGCGGGTCAGCTCCATCATGGGCGCCGATCTGATCCTCGTGCTGGAGGACGGCCGGATCACCGGCGCGGGCCGTCATGGAGAGCTGCTGGAGCGGTGCCCCGTCTACCGGGACATCTATCAGTCCCAGATGGGAGATCTGGACTGACCGCGGGAAAGCTGGCGGCTTCTTGGCAAATTTTGTGAATCTTTGCAAAACCGCCAAGTTGCCATTGACAAACCGTGGGGTTTCTTATACAATTTAACTGGTATCTTTTTCTCAGCGGTGATCGAAACGGTCATCATCAACTATAAAGGAGCGTACATAAACCATGAAGATCTACATGACCGAAGATTATCGGACCATGAGCCGCAAGGCGGCCAATATCCTCTCCGCCCAGATCATCCTCAAGCCCAACAGCGTGGTGGGCCTCGCCACCGGCTCCAGCCCCGTGGGGATGTATCACCAGCTCATCGACTGGTACAAGAAGGGCGACCTGGACTTCTCCGAAATCAAGACCGTGAACCTGGATGAGTACGTGGGCCTGGAGCCCACCCATGAGCAGAGCTACCGGCATTTCATGCAGGAGAACCTCTTCGACCACGTGAACATCAACCCCGCCAACACCAACGTACCCGACGGCCTGGCCGCCGACCCCCAGGCGGAGTGCCAGTGGTACAACAAGGTCATCCGCGACATGGGCGGCATCGACATCCAGGTGCTGGGCATCGGCCACAACGGCCACATCGGCTTCAACGAGCCCGGCCAGGCCTTTGAGCAGGAGACCCACGTGGTGAACCTCACCGAGCGCACCATTCAGGCCAACTCCCGCTTCTTTGCTTCCCCCGACGAGGTGCCCCGTCAGGCCATGACCATGGGCATCAAGTCCATCATGATGGCCCGGAAGATCCTGCTGGTCATCAGCGGCGAGGACAAGGCTGACATCGTGAAGGAGGCTTTTGCCGGCCCCATCACTCCCCAGGTACCCGCCTCCATCCTCCAGCTGCACCCCTACGTCACCCTGGTAGGTGATCGTCCGGCCCTGAGCAAGCTGCTGGAGAAGTAATACAAACGATAAAAAAGGTCCGTCCGGATTCCGGACGGACTTTTTTATCGTTTTGACGCGGCAAAGGCGGCGGCCTCCGCCACCCAGCCCAGCAGCTCCCCGTCGATCTCCTCCGTCGAGGAAATCAGCAGGTGGTGGGTCCACCGGGCGGGATAGGGCTCCGAGGCCGCATCCACCCTGGGGGAGTCCAGCCGCCGGTTCAGCCCCAGGGTGACGGTGATGTAGTGCTCCGGCCGCAGGGCTTTCCGCCGGGCGGGCAGGAAGGATACGGCAGCAAACACCCGCGGGTTGGTGTAGGTGATCTGGGTCTTCTGGACCTTGATTCCCACATTGGGGACCAACTCACAGACCGCCCGCTCAAACGCCTCATACAGCGGCAGAGCGGCGGGGTCCTTTTCAAAAAAGAAGAGTACAGCGGGGTCCATGGGCGATTTCCTTTCTATATTGTATGATTAAACAACCGATGTTTTTTCGCGCGATAAAAAGTATCACGCCATGTCTACGGGCGTAAGGATGTCGGTATATACGGCGGCCACGCCCTGCTCCAGCAGCGTACGTGCGGCTGCGGTGTCATTGACAGTATGGACGTAGACCGCCAGCCCATACTCCCGGGCGATGGACGCGTATACTGGATCCCACCAGTCTTCCCAGATGGCAATCCCTTCGATGCCCTTCTCCGCGCAGTATGTGGCCCGCTCCCGGAAGGCGGCGGAGGTCTGCTCAAACCCTTCCGCATACAGGGTGTATATCCGGTGAGGGAACGGGTAGATGTTGTCCAGGCATTGACGCATGACCCCACTATAGAGCTGGATGACGATCCGCTCAAACAGGCCAAGCCGGTCGAGGGCCCGGGCGTCTGCCAGCATGGACTCGAACTCGATAAAGATCACATCGGGGTCGGTAAACTTGGTGTCCGTAATCACACAGACATCGGGGTATTCCTCCAGCAGTAACAGCAGATCCCGGAAGGAGAGGGGCGTATATACGCCGAAAATGGGCTTGGACAGGAATTCCTCCCGGGTGGGCACAGCGGACCCGTTGATCCCCTCCTGCCAGTCATCGGGCCACCAGTCGTGGCGGAGGACCACCTTGCCGTCCCGCGTCAGGCGCAGATCAGCCTCGAATACCCGTACTCCCGCAGCATACCGCTCCAGAAAGCCCTCCAGGCAGTTCAGCGGCGCGCTGCCCTCAGTCCAGACGTCCTCCAAAGCGCCCATGCCGTGGGCGATGATCCGGGTCCCGGCCAGAATGTCCGCCGCGGAGAGCCCCTCGCCGGGGGCCGCTTCGTCCGGGACGGTATTCCCCGCTTCCGGTCCTTCGATGGGCTGGACCGCCCAGCTCCGCGCCGCCTCCAGCTGCGCCCGCCCCAGCTCCATCCGGGCCTCCTGCAGCTCACGTTCCAGCTCTGCGATGCGGCGGTTTTCCAGAAAAACCACCGCCGCCAAGAGCAAGAGCACCCCAAAGGAAAGCGTGAGAACAGCCAGCGGATATTCTGCTCTCAGACGCTGCATTTGTGCGGTACACCTCCTTTCTACCAGCCAGTATTGAATTCTCCATCAAAAGAAAACCCTACGTACTCCTGCTCCAACTCGTTAAGTGGAATCGCATCACTTCCTTCCCGGAGAGTACCCACTATGTAGACCGTCACCGCCAAAACAAGGACGGCAACCACCGCGACAAGAGCGATCATCCATTTCTTCAGACTGGAGATCTCCTTTTTGATCTCATCGCCGAGAGGCCCCTCCCCGCCTGGCTGCGCCGGTCCTTCCGGTAAAGCGGCGTTTACATCCGGAAGATCCAGCGCGTCATTCAGCAGCAGGTCCACCGGCACGCCGTATAGCGCGCTCAGGTTCCGCAGATTCTCAATAGATGGCGTTACAGCACCCAGCTCCCATTTTGATATCGCCTGCCGGGATACGTTTACCGCCTCGGCCAATTCCTGCTGAGTCAGTCCCCGCCTCTTTCGCAGACAGATCAATTTATTGCAGCACTCCATGGGATTCTCCTTTATCTTTCATCATGATATAAAATTCGGCGTCCAAAATAAACCATCTGCGCTTTCCATATGTGCAACCGGAGGTTGCACAGCTCACTTCTTAGACGAAAAGGCAGGAAAGTATCGCTTTCCTGCCTTTTTGCACAGTCAACTTGTAAACCGCCTCTGCGGGCCCGCTCCGGAGCCGCTTCCATCCTACGACTCCGCCATCATGATCATGGTCATCTCCAGGTACTGACCCTCCCGGTAGACCCGGACGGCCACCTCGTCGCCCACCCGCAGGCCCCGGCGGATGTTCAGCAGCTGCTGGTAGCTGACCACGTCCTGCCCGGCAAAGCCCACCAGGTAATCCCCGGCCCGGAGGCCCGCCCGGTCGCCGCTGAGGCCCTCGGTGATGTCCTCCAGCCGCAGCCCGACAGTGCCATCCGGCAGAGTCTGGGGAATGCGGTTGACTGTGACCCCCAGCACCGGCTGGGGCTGGAGCTCCCCGAACTCAATGAGTTCGTTCACCCAGCGCAGGGCCAGGCTGGAGGGAATGGCGAACCCCAAGCCCTCAATGGTATCATACCGGCTCATCATTTTGATGGTATTGATGCCGATGACCTGCCCATACTGGTTGATCAGGGGCCCGCCGGAGTTGCCGGAGTTCAGGGCGGCGGTGGTCTGGAGCAGCGTCATGGCCACGCCGTCCACGTCCACATTCCGGTTGATGGCGGAGACGATGCCGTCTGTCAGGGTGTTTCGCAGCTCTACCCCCAGGGGATTGCCGATGGCGTACACCGGGTCTCCCACCCGCAGGTCGTCGGACACGCCGAATTCCGCCGCCGGAAGCCCCTCGGCCTCCACCTTCAATACCGCAAGGTCCGCGTCCTCGTCGTAGCCCACCACCTTGGCGTCGTACCTTGCGTCCACTCCGTGGACGTCGGTCACCAGTACCGTGCAGTTGCTGCACCCGGCAATGACATGGCAGTTGGTAATGATGTATCCGTCCGGAGAGAAGATCACGCCGGTGCCCACGCTGACCATGGAGCTGTACGCCTCCTCCCGGCCCAGCACGGCCACCACCGAGGGCGTCACCCGGTCATAGATCTGCTGGGGGGTCAGAACCGGCAGATCCCCGGCGGAGGAGAGGCTCAGCCGCGCCTCCCCGCCGGTGGGATAGCTGGGAATGGTAATGGCGGTATTTTCCGGCTCCTCGAAATCCCAATAATAGTCGTCCTCCCAGGGAATTCGCTCATCCGTTCCGGGGCGGGTGTCCGGGACCTTGTTCCCGGGCAGGGCCCAGCCATACTCTCCCACGTACCAGATGCCCACTCCCAGGCAGATCAGAATCACCAGCAGGGACATGCCCACATACACGCGCACACCCCACCGCGCCCGGGGTTTTTCCGGTGGATTCAGTGGGTTGGCCCCCTGGGGAAAGAAGGGGTCTCCCCTCCAGTTCTCCATTATCTTGGGCTGCATACACGCAGGCAGCTCCCGCTCATAGCGCAACACCACCGGTTCCGCCTCATCCGGCTGGCGATAGGTCAGAACGACCTCGCTCTCAGGGGCGATCCTGTTTTCCCTCCAAAGATCTTCCATGCTTCCGCTTCCTCACACATTCTTCCCGCTCTCCTCCGCCAGCTGGACGGTAAAAGAGAAGGTGGTCACGCCGTCCTCGCTGGCGGCGGTAATTTTTTCCCGGTGCTGCTCCAGGATGGTCCGCACGATATACAGGCCCAATCCCACGCCGTCCTTGTCCTCGCTGCGGGAGCGGTCCGACTTGTGGAATCGCTCGAACAGCAGGGGCAGCTCCTCCGGCGAGATGGTCTGTCCCGTGTTGCGCACGGTGACCACCGCTTTCTCGCCCTTCCGCTCCAGTCCCAGGAAGAGGGTGCTGCCCTGGGAGGCGAATTTGGCGGCGTTTTCCAGCAGGTTGTAGACCACCTGGGTCAGCAGGTCGTTGTCCCCCAGGACCATCACCGGGTCCTCGGGGATCTCCACGTCCACGTCCAGCCCCCGGCTGGTGATTTTTTTCTCCATGCTCACCAGCACCCGGCGCATGGACTCGGAGAGGTCGAAGGGGGTCTTCTGCATAATGAGGTCCATGCTCTGGAGCTGGCTCACGTCCAGCATCCGGCGGACCAGCCGGGCCAGACGGCGGCTCTCATCGGAGATGATGGTCAGGTACTGCCGTTCCTCCTCCGGGGAGATGACCCCATCCAGGATGCCGTCGGCGTAACCGGCGATGGTGGTCATAGGGGTTTTCAGCTCATGGGAGATGTTGGCGATGAATTCCCGGCGCTGCTGCTCGGTTTTTTGCAGGGAGTCGGCCATGGAGTTAAAGGAGTCGATGAGTTCCCCGATCTCATCGTCCCGGCCGGTGTTGTGGACTCGGGCGTCAAAATTGCCCTCGGCAAATTTTCGGGAGGCGGAGGCCATGTCCCGGATGGGCTTGGTCTGCTGCATAGTAGTGGTCGCGGTAGCCACAAAGGCGATGAGCAGCACGGTAACGGCGGTCATGCCGAAGATGCCCAGGAAGGCCCGCCACATCTCGGTCATGGAGTTAGGTTCCGCGATGGCCAGCACGGGGCCGATCTCCACCCAGCCCTCTGTGCGGGCGGGTACGGCCACCACGGCGCGGGGCTTTTCATAGAACCCCAGGGTGGACACGCCCATATAGACCTCTCCCTTGGCCAGTTTCTGGTACATGGCTTCAGGGAGGGAGATTTTCTGATTGTTCAGCTCGGAGCTGGTGCCCAGGAATTCGCCCTCCTGGGGAATCCAGATAAGGAAGTCGGTACCGCTCATTCGCTGGGCCACGCCCACCATGGTGCGCAGGTCATCCTGCTGGGCCAGCCAGGAGCCGGCCTTGGCGTAGGCGTCCAGGGCCATTTGGGCGATGATTTCGGCCCGGTCCCTCAGCTCGCTTCTTTTCTCCGTCATGATGTAGCTGTAGGTCAGGGAAAAAAAGGACGCCCCCAGCAGGACCAGCGTCAGTGCCACCATGCCGACGGTGACGGTGAAGGTCCGCCAGTAGATGCCCTTGAATTTTTTCATATGGATGGCTCCTTCTTTGCCGCGCTCCGCGCGGCACGGCAGTTGTTTCGATTCGATAGCCCGGGGGCTATCCGCCCCCGGACCCCGGACCTACTTTTTGTGTGAACAAAAAGTAGGCAAAAAGTCACTTAAACCTGGCGGTTTAAGAATCCCTTATTTTTTGATTAGTTTTGCGCCCAAGGCACAGTCGGTTTTGTCTACCGCACTTCCATCCGCTTCGTTCCCCTTCTGCGTCTATTTTAGCGTGGTTGTCGGCAGTCCCTACCGTATAGCGGGGCGAACTCCCCGGGGTGCGTGACAAGGACTTCCCCATTCTGCCGCATTGCTGGCGATGGACGAGCACTGGTTATAGAAGCGGCGCCGCAGCGAAATCTTCCGTTAGAATCCGTGGGTAGACGCAGAAGTCCGGCAGGTTCTGATGCGAGCCAACTGGAGAACGGAGAACCAGGTTGTGCAAATCAATTCCCCCGTAATGAAGGAAGATTCTCAAGGAACGTAGTTCCTTGAGCGCTCTTTTGCTACTTTTCCCGCGCGGGAAAAGTAGGCCCCTGCCGCCGGCGAGGCGGCGAATCTAATTGATAGATTAGAGCCGGGGCGGCCCCGCAGGGGCCGCAGATTATCCCTGCTTTGCCTTGGGCGGCGTCACCTCGAACTTATATCCAACCCCCCAGACAGTTTTAAGAGCCCATTGGTCGGAGACATTCTCCACCTTTTCCCGGAGCCGCTTGATATGAACATCCACCGTCCGGCTGTCGCCGAAATAGTCGAACCCCCAGACCTCATCCAGGAGCTGATTCCGGGTATATACCCGGTTAGGCGTGGAGGCGAGATGATACAGCAGCTCCAGCTCCTTGGGAGGCGTATCCACCTTCTTCCCGTCCACCATCAGCTCATAGGAGTCCAGATTGATCTCCAGCTTATCAAAGACCAGCCGCTTCCGGGTGTCCTCCGGAATCTCCGTCCGGCGGAGCACCGCGTTGATACGGGCAATCAGCTCCTTCATCTCAAAGGGCTTGACAATGTAGTCGTCCGCCCCCATCTCCAGGCCCTGGATGCGGTCAAAAACCTCGCTCTTGGCCGTAATCATGATGATAGGCGTGCGGCTGGTCTCACGGATCTTTCCACACACCGCCCAGCCGTCCATCACCGGCAGCATCAGATCCAGCAGCACCATGTCCGGCTGCCAGGCCCGGAAGGTCTCCACGGCGCTGCCGCCGTCAAAGACCGTCTGGATCTCAAAGCCTTCCTTCTCCAGATACATGCGAATCAGATCGGAAATATTGTGGTCGTCCTCCACCACCAGAATCTTTCTTGCCATGTTCTCCTCCCGTCCCCCGGCACAGTCCGCCGGAACAGGGACTTCTCCACAGTATTGATTCCAATTATACCCACTATGGGGATTTTTTCTTGAACTTTCTGTAAATTACAGGCCCTATGCCGTCAGCCGCCAGGTGCTCAGGCGGTAACGGGCCTCCCGCAGAGCGTCCAGCGCGTCCTCCAGGGTCCCGGTCCGTCCCTCCGGCCCCCAGTAGACCGCTACGTCCTCCCGGTGCCGTCCCACAGAGCGCAGCAGCCCGGAGGCGGTCTCCTCGGAGGCATCTATCGCCGCCTGCACCTGCTGGAAGCCGTTCTCTGCCAGAAGGGGCTCTTCCCCGCCCTCGTACCAGGCCAGCTCCAGCCAGCTGCACGCGGCCTGCCACAGCGCCTCCCGGCCCTGCCGGAGCTCTTCCGCCCGTTCCTCTGGGGTCTCCCCCTGGAGGCGGAGGACCGGAGCGTGGCCCCCGGCTGCCAGCGCCCGCAGCAGGTCGCCGTCGGCCATCTGCTCGGCAGTCAGCAGGAAGGTGCCCTGGGCCTCGCCCAGAACAGGAAGAATTTCCCGGGCGTCTCCTCCGTCAAAAATGAGATAAACCTTCTGTCCCTCCGCCGCCTGCACCGGCGGGTCAACAGAAGCGGGCGGGTCAGGGGTAACGGAAGGACGAGAGGAGGAGGCCCGCTCGAAATCATCATAGCGGCCTTGCATAAGGGTAGTCGCGGCATTGATAAAATCCGCGTCACTGAGGATCACGCTGTCGCTCTTCACCCGAATCAGCGGCGCCGTATTTGTCTCATTATAGCTCCAGGACAGCCGGAAATATCGGCAGACCAGCTCCAGGGGAAAGAACACGACGCCTCCGCGCTCAATGGCATAGCCGTTATACATGTTGTACTCTTTATCATAGACCACCTGTCCCGCGATATCAAAGCGCAGGTCCATATTGCTGCCCTGCCGGTACAGGGTGGCCAGCCCCAAAGTAGTGTTCCGGCCATAGGACAGTCCCAGCTCTCCGCCCTCGAAGACGCGGCTGGAGACGTAGAGCACGCCGTTGGAGTAAAAGGGCATGGTCTCGCTGTTCAGCTCCATGAGCTGTTCGTTGGCGGCGGTAAAGTAGACCCCGCTTCCGGAGGCCAGGCCGGGTCCGGGGCCCAGCAGGACCAGCAGCAGAACGGCCATCAGCAAAGCTGCCGTCCGGCGCAGGCATGTTTTCACGGCAGGGCCTCCTCTCTGAAAGTACTATAGGAGCATTGTACCACAAACCCCCGGCGCTGACAACGGGAAAATACGGCGGCGGAGTCAAGCTTCCGGCAAAACCGGAGGTCTGTCACTGGCAGCATCTCATACGATTCTCCGATGAAAAGCGTACTTCCGTCACCCGTAAGCCGTCCCGGCTCTTTTTGATACTTTTTCTCTCAAACAAACACGCCGCCCGTTTAGCCGGGCGGCGTGTTCAGGAAATCGGAAGTAATATACGCCATGTTTTGCAGCTGCCGCCGTAAACGGCGGCGAACAAAACGGCTTAAATCAAATGTGTCATCTCCGAATTTTTCATTCAGAGATAATCAATTCTCAGCCTTGCTCCAGCGCCTCCCAAAGGCTGTCGGCCAGGGCGGCGAATTCGTCCATTCCCAGGGCTTCCCCCCGGACGGAGGGAGCAAGCCCGCACCGCTCCACCGCTGCCGCAGTACCTTCCTTCCCCAGCCGGGAGCCGAAAACGGTACATAGGGAGTTGCACAGCGTCTTGCGCCGCAGCGCGAACGCGGCCCGAACCGTCTGAAAGAAAAAGTCCTCTCCGCAGCGGGGCGACACAGCAGGCGTTTCCCGACGCCGGCAGCGAATCACGGAGGAGGTCACTTTCGGCGCGGGCAGGAAGCACTCCGGCGGCACATCAAAGAGCAGTTCCGGCTGGGTGTGGTACTGCATATAGACCGACAACGCCCCATAGGCGCCCGTCCCGGGCCTTGCCGCCAGACGCTGGGCCACTTCCCGCTGGACCATCACCGTCAGCGTTTCAAACCGTCCGGTCTCCACCAGCGCATGTAAAATCGGAGTAGCCGCGTTGTAGGGCAGGTTCGCGCAGACCAGCGGCGTCAGTCCCGCGAAGTGCCCGTCCACCAGCTGGTGAATATCCAGCTTGAGAATGTCGCCGGATACCAGGACAAAATTGTCCTCTCCCGCCATAGTCTCCGCCAGTACCGGCGGCAGGCTGGGGTCCAGCTCCACGGACACCACCTTTCCGGCCCGGCGGCACAGCTCCCGGGTCAGACAGCCAATGCCCGGCCCGATCTCCAGCACGCCGCAGCCCTTGTCTCCGCCGCCCGCGGCGGCAATTTCCCGGGGTACCCAGCCGGCGATCAGGAAATTCTGCCCCATAGCCTTGGAGAATCGAAAACCGTGCCTGTCCAGCAGGCTCCTAACCTCCCGTATATTGCAGAGATCCATTATCCGTCCTCCTAAAAAAATGTACCGCCCTCTCAGGCAGTACCAGAAAAAGCCGAGTGCCTCATTAAATCCCGCAGGCGGAGGCGGCCAGAGGCCGCCGAAGTCCAAAATAAAAGGCACGCAGCCGCGTGCCTTTTATTTTGGAGCGGGCGACGGGGCTCGAACCCGCTACCTCCACCTTGGCAAGGTGGCGCTCTACCAGATGAGCTACGCCCGCAGAACATGGAGTATTATAGCAGACAAGCCCGCTTCTGTCAAGGGGGATTTTTCTGATTTTACCGGGTTTTTCATTTAGGGGATTTCTCCTTCCCTCAACAACAGCAGCGCCAGTAATATTATTTCCTAATAAAAAATTCGGAAGCAATAATAAAGCCGGGACGCGCCGCGTCTGACGGCGCATCCCGGCCTTTCAGGGCAATCTCAAATACCGTTCAATTCATCATCCAGCCAGGTGTCCGTAGGCCGCAGCACCCTTGTAAAGGGCCGCGCCATGTCGGCCTCGTCCTTGCTCTGGTGGAACTTGAACACCGTTTCCCCATTGGGAAGCCGACACAGAATTTCGATCTTTCCCCTGGGATGGCTCATGGCGTACCGGATGGACTTACCGAAGCCGTTCTGCCGGGCCTTAGCCGCGTCCACAATGCGGATGCCCTCCTCAATGGGTACCTGGAACCGATCTTTGACCCCCGTCACCGGGCGGCACTGGAACACATAGTAGGGGGCGATACCCACCCGGGTCAGTTTGCTGAGCAGCTGTCCCAGCACCTCGCCGCTGTCGTTGACTCCCCGCAGCAGCACCGTCTGGTTGCGCACCTGGACGCCCCGCTCGATCATGGCCCGGACCGCCCGGACCGCCTCATCCGTCAATTCCCGGGGATGATTGAACTGCGTGACCAGATAGAGCGCCTTTTTCTGACCATAGTGCGCAAACATATCGAGGAATTCCTGATCGCCGTAGATTCGTTCCGGCAGTGTCACCGGCACCCGGGAACCAAAGCGGATGAAGTCCAGCCGGGGAATGGCCGTCAGCTCCTCCAGGTACCGCCGGATGATCTCGTTGGAGTTCATAAAGGCGTCCCCGCCGCTGATGAGGATGTTGGTCACCTCTTCGTGGCTCTTCACATAGGCAACCGCCTCGTCCACCCTGCGGTTCAGCTCGTCCTCGCTCAGTCCCACCATTCGCTTCCGGAAGCAGTGGCGGCAGTACATGGCGCACTGGTTGGTGCTCAGCAGCAGTACCGTCTGGGCGTACTTGTGCTGCAGTCCCTCCAGCTTGGTGTTGGACGCCTCTCCGCTGGTGTCAAAGGAGCCGCCCGGATCGAACTCGTCCAGGGAGGGCACGCACATCCGCCCGATAGGGTCCGCCGGGTCCTTGGGGTCCACCAGGGACAGGTAATAGGGCGTGATCATCATTGGAAACCGCTCGGCCACCGCCGCCCGTTCCGCCGTTTCCTCGGGTGTCCATCCCAGGATGGGCGCAAGATCCTCCGCCCTCCGGAACCCCTTCTTCAATTCCTCCTGCCAGCTCATGCTGCCACCGCCTTTCGATCAAAATTTTTCCTTTTCGCCGCTTGCCTGCCCGCAGGCCGCCCGATACGATGCTCCGGTCAGAAATGTGCTTTCGTTACCGGGCGAAAATCTAGGGATTGCAACGGTTTTAGTCTCGAACTTAAAGCTCTTTTTGATACTTTTTCTCTCGAGAAAAAGTATGAGGCCGCTCAAACCTTTCCTCCCAATCCACACACAGTTTTTCCAGCAGAACGCCGAGCGTCTGCTGCTCCTCCGGCGCGAGAGCGGAGAACAGCTCCGCCCGGCGCTTTCGTACATAGTCCTCGCCCTGCCGTGCCAGCCAGGCCCGGCCCTCCTCCGTCAGGGACAGCAGGATTTTCCTCCGGTCTGTCTCCGCCCGTCCCCGGACGATGAGTCCCTTGCTCTCCAGCTTGGCTGCGATCTCGCTCATAGACCCCGGCTGGATGCCCAGCAGCTCCTGCAATCCCTTCTGGCTGATCTCGCCGTTCTCCATGAGGATGCGTAGGATCTTTTCCTGCCCTCTCCGTTTTCCCAGGCAGTACATGAGAAACTTCCCGCACCGCTCCAGCCGCCCGGCCAGATCGTCAAAGTCCTGCGGACCGCTCCCGCAGGGCGGCCGATGTGCGCCGCCCATGCCTGTATCCATAATCTCTCCCTCCTAAAGAGTTTATTAGGTACCTTATTATCATAGCACATGCCGCCCTATTTGTCAAGGTACCTAAAAGGTTTTTTTGAAGCGCATAATGTACGCATACAGAGTTCCCTGACGAATATTGAGAAAAACTATTGAGAAAAAAGAATCACTATGATAGGAATCAAACTGAATGGAGCGATACTGAGCATCCTATCTCCCCCTGCCCCCGCACTGGCTCCGTTCCGCCATCAAAGGGGTGTCAGGGACAGGATGGAGCAGATGGATGCTTACAGAGCGCTAATTTGCGAGAATATCGACTATGACGCTCTTATCCGGGATCACCCATACAGCACCGACCTGATAGACGGCTGCGTGGAGCTGATGGTGGAAGTCTGCTGTACCCAGCGGGAGACTGTCCATGTCAATCAGGAGGATATCCCCGCCGTCGTTGCCCACAGCTGGTTCCTGAAGCTGGATCGGGAGTATATTCTGTACGTCATGGAGGCGATGCAGCGAAATACCACGCAGGTGGCAAACATCCGGGCCTATACGCTCTCGGCGCTCTACAACACGCCCGTGACCATCGGGCAGTATAATGCTTCCCGGGTCAGCCACGATATGGCGCAGGACTGGGAGGTGGGAACATGAAAATCGCTCTTGTGGATGTGGCCGACGCCCACCGTCGTGTGCTGGCCCTGGAGAAAATGGGGATCACCACCTTTGCCCAGCCCTATCGGGACTATGAGGGCGGCGAGCCGTCCGGCGAAGAGAAAGCCTTTGCCCGCTGGGTTAACATCCGCTCCGTTCATAAGGCATGTGCTTGGGAAAACTATCACGATTCGAGAAGGAGAATACAAAATGGCAGGTAAACGCACAAAAGAAGAGGAGGACACCCGCTACCACGACACTTGGCGGCTGCTGAAGAAATACCGGGACGTGGTGTGGAGCATGGAGCTGTCCGTCCAGCAGGTAAAGAAGGAATTTGAGACCGAGTTCGGGAGTACCATCAACAATTTCCTGGAATCCGTCTATCTGGCGGGAGCCGACCTGGGCGGTACCAAGATTGAAAACCATGCCCGGTGCATTGAACGCAGCAATCAGATGCTCAAGCTGCTGGATAACGCGATGGAGCTTCTCCGCACCCGGCACAAAAACGGTGAGGCATACTACTGGCTGTTGTACTATGCTTTTTTATCTCCCCGGCAGTTGAGTAATGTGAATGAAATTCTGGAGCAGCTTCAGCCGCATATCCTAGACATTGGCCGGACAACTTACTACCGAAAGCGTGAACAGGCGGTGGAGGCCCTGAGGGGTTCTAGGCCCGCCGTAAAATCTTGTGTAAGCGGTTTTCGACAAAGTCAAGAAGACTGGCGCTGCAAAGGCGGATCAGCCGCAGGTCCGTCCGGCGAACAGGATCTCCAGCTGGCTGGGCACCAGGTCCCAATTCTGACACCTGGCATGCCAGTGCTTCACGATACGTTGAGAGGCCAGATAGAGCATCCTGCGCAGGGAATCATCGTTGGTAAAGCTGGGCTTGTTGTTTGTGGTTTGCCGGAACTGGCGATTGAGCCCCTCGATGATCTTGGTCGTGTATATGATCTTCCGAATCTCAGGCGGATATTCGTAGAACGTAGTCAACACATTAGGGGTTTCAAAATTGTCATAATTGTGTTCTCCTTTATTACATTCTATAAGATATATGAAATAAATTTAGATAAATATAGATCGTATTAAAACCATCTATAATATCACTAATATCATTTATAATTCCAGACTGCCAGCAAAGGAAGAAAACTTCATGTCGTTTTCTTCCCTCTAGGGTCCCTACTATACTGTTCTTTCCCAATAAAAGAATATTTTCCTATTGTAATCCACAAAAGAAACACCGCATAGGATTTACTCCTATGCGGCGCTTTTAGGCGGGTTATTTGACATACCAGACAGTCTTTCGGCCTCCTGATGCGGTCTGCTTCGATGTGATTCTGTGCCGTAAACCAAAGAATTCACGGTCTCACAGTGCTGGTATGTGGTGACATGGATGCTATGTACTTCATCCTCTGTGAGTGCGGTGGTCTCCAGGATGGATTCAATCTGCTTACGGGATTCGACTGTGAACTGATCATTGAGTATCTTCCTATTGCAAATATAGACAATGTGTTTTCCCTGCTCAATAGCGTAGGGCAGAAGACTCCGTAAGATAAAAGTACTCTTTCCGCTTCCAGTTGGCGAGGAGATAATAATTTTTTAGATTTTCAAGTCCAATTTTACTGACTGCTGAACGCTTTAATATCACTACTTATCTACCCCGTGGTGACTGCCTATTGGCCACCATTCTGAACCGGGCAGTGCAAAAACAGTTAAAAGAAAGGAAGGACCTACAATGTCAAAAACAAGAGCCAACGGCGAAGGGAACATCCGTCAACGGGCGGATGCGCGATGGGAAGTCAGGGTCACAATCGGAATCGACTTCGCCATGTGACAGAGGGCTATACTCCAAGCAATCCAGCGGCATCCATCAATCTGTCCAGAGGGAACAAACCTCAAATCGAAATCCTGACGAGAGATGAACCGGCACAGTTGATCCGGGCAAGTTATCAGCACCGCTACGGCGTGTTCATCCGTCTGGTGCTGTTCACAGGACTGCGCTTGGGAGAACTCCTGGGACTGCGTTGGGAAGATATTGATATGCAGTCCAATTTGCTTCATGTCCGTCGGACACTGAACCGTCTGAACAAGGTCAAGCCAACAGCTCCTGGTGAGCCTACTACGGAGATCGTGATTCAACCGCCGAAATCTCAAAATTCCATCCGCAGTATCCCGCTTCTTCCGGCAGTCATCCAAGACCTGATGAACTGGAAAAGCATCCAGCGAAACGATCAGGCAATGATGGGAGACCAGTACCGGGATAGTGGTATGATCGTTACAAACCCTTCTGGCGGTTTCATAGAACCCAGAACCTTCAAGGATCAATACGATCAGATACTTGCCCTGGCAGGACTGAGTACCTTCCATGCCCTGAGACACACTTTCGCCTCCAGAGCCATGGAGCAGGGAATGGATGCCAAGACAGTATCTGTACTGCTGGGTCACGCCTCTGTACCGTTTACCATGGATACCTACGCCCATGCGCTGACCGACTACAAAAGGGAGAGCATGGTCCTGATGGAAGACCTCTATAGCATGGATCAAACTCCATTGCAGGAGGTCTCTTATTCTGTGATCGTAACTTATTTCCCGGATGGCACAATGCAGTTTGATGTACCGGACTTTCCAACAGTAAAGTTTTCTGGAACAGATATGCCCCAGGGCCTACAGTATATCAAAGAACGGCTGCAAGACGAAAAGCTGATTTCTATGTTTCCACCGGCTCCAACGCCTCCCAGTCAGATCACATTGCAGCCCGGACAATTTCTGCTGCAAATTCCGGTATAATCGTTTATTGGGGTCAATCCGGGGTATGCTGAATAGCCTCAGGGTTTTGGGTATAGCAGGAAACCCAGCCTCCGTTGGGGTCAAATTGGGGTCAATCAAAGTTCGGTTTTTGCCAAAAAGTTAGGAAAACTCCCCAGAATCACTTGATTCTAGGGAGTTTTATGGTTGCGGCGGTAGGACTTGAACCTACGGCCTCCGGGTTATGAGCTGTGCTCAGGGGCAGTGAGTAGAGATTTCTGGTGCTTTCCGCCCCGATTGCGTCCAAAAGTATATCCTTTCCAGCCCTTTTCCATCCACTGATTCCACAGGGATTTTTTCCATTCTGGGTCAGATTATGGGTCAGACCTTTTCTCGTGCATATTTCAACCGGCCTTTTGGTATAGGCACAGGACGTCCAAGTTCCTGCGCTGCTTCGATCCACTCTTTCGCAATTATCTCCACATTGTGCAGTGCCTCACCAGCGGCAGCTCCATCTGCCATGCAGCCTGCTAATTCCGGAACTTCGGCAATATATGCGCTATCATCTTCACTCCAATAAAGAATAATCTCATATTTCATGTACACTAGCTCCCAACTGATATTTCAAAATGATTCCTCTGACCCGTTTGACCTGATATGGCTTTGCCATATTGCCCATTGGCTGGATATTAACAATCTCTTCGATGCCGTCTTTAGTGTAAATGAAATGATCGCCTTTTATTCGGCATTGAAAACCGAGCCGCTCCAGAACTGTTCGCAGATCAGAAAACAGCAAATTTTTATCTCTTGTTCCGCTAAGAATCGATAACAGCAATTTTTCGTATTAGCCCATAACCTCTCCTATCGGACATAGCTATTCAAAAATGTGATCCATAACAATTTCAGTATACCATACCCGCAGGAAAATGAAAAGAGGTTTCTTGATAGTCCGAAATCCACCACTGTCTCCAAAAGAGTGGGCAGATCAAAAATTGCTATGCAGTAAACAAAGAGAACTGTATGCCAGCGACACAAAGGCCGCACAAGAACTGCATCTCTCACTCTGCTGTCCTGTATAATTATCGTAAATAATATGGCTATAGGGTATGTGCGCCTTATCCACGATCAAAACAGCCCATATGGCGTTAGGAAGATTTTCAGGATCCTAACGCCATATGGGCTTGATAATTAACCATGCAAGTACAGCGTCAAGGTCTTGTATACTGCCGCAACGACGAGAACAGTACGCCATTGTTCTCTGCAAACAGTTGGATCGGTTTACCGCTGGCTCCATACAGCCGGACGGTCAAGGATGCCATGCCGTCAATGTAGAAGATACCTACAGATCCTTCCTGAATGTAGGTAAAGGAGTAGGTTTCACCCGGATGCAAATCAATTGCTGTTTCAGCGATCAAAGTAGTACCCTTGTTGAACCAGAGCTGAAGCTTGTTTTCAGCAGGAGCGACCGTAATAAACTTATTCAATTCGGGATCTCCGGAAAAGTCGAAGCTCAAACCGAAGGTTCCCTCTCTGTCATAACGGAACTCACCGCTGAGAAGAAAGCTTTCATAGCAGGTAAAAGCATCGGTGTAAGCGTAGTCATCCGCAGCTTCTACATACACATACGGTTCCTCGATTGCCAGTGTCCGGCGGTTAGTGAAATCGTCCGTAACGGCATCCACAGGAGCCAGGATCAAATCGCCGTCTTCCTTTTGCACGATCTTCTGTACGGCGAGGTTTCCTGCCCAATCGGTGACGCCTACAGTAGAGGACATCGCATCTGAACGGCGCGCCCAGCCCACCATAAATGCGTTCTCACCATCCTCCACATGCTTGGCGGCATAGAACAGTTTACCATCCAGACGCTTTGCCTCACCATAAGGACCGTATGGCGTGTCGGAACTGGCAAACCAAAGTGTATCGTCCTGCCCGGAATAGGTGATGTACCAAGTGTCGCCGATGCAGAAAGTATCGCTGCACTCCAGATTCCAAAAATCGCCTGTAGGATCCGTGAAGATAATGCCGTCATAGACCGCTGTCTGCAAATCGGCGCTTAACGTAAACTTCAAGATCCGCGCTACACCATTCTGGGCAGCAGTCACGGTCAAAGTAATGTTTCCGGTTTCGGGATCGTAATATGCCTGCGGATCACGGAAATCCCGCTTTTGACCTAACTCGTCAGGCGGAATAAGCTCCCAATCCGGCAGTTTTGTGAATGCCAGGGGGCTGCTGCCCACTGCAACCATGATTTTTTCTTTATATTCCATTGGCCCATCGGTGTGACCGGTATAGAACAGGTAATATGTACCCTCTACATTCACCACTGAACCGGTTCCGATCCAATCGTCCTGTGCGCCTGGAGTGGATTCCAGCACCGCATTATCATATTCAGTGTAGTTCACAAAATCTGTGGTGGTTACCAGATAGATCGAATGGTTGCGGGAATCCCCTTTGTCTTTCAGATAGTAGATATAATAGACACCATTCTCATAAAAAGGCATGGTATCTCCCACATACGGCTGCTCTGTGCCATCCATAGCGGGACGGAAATACGCTTTATAGTTGCAGGCTGCTTCCTGGCTCTCCGGCGAAGTCAAATTCAAGAAATCCTTATCGTTTTCCGGATCCGTGATGATGTCCCCGGTGTCCCTGTCCCATCCGGCGTACAGCGTTATATCTGACCGGACCTTATCCTTGTCTGCATCCCATGCCTGCGTCAGATTGGCATCCCGATACCATCCCAGAAACACATATCCGTCCCGTTTGGGCGCCATGGAAGCGGGAATCGCCGCCCCGGCGGAAACTGTCTGGCTGGAAACCGTATCCTCCGTGCCGCAATTTGTGTCAAAGGTGACCGTGTATTCTGATTGAGCACAGCCGCTCAGTGAAATACCGAGGAGCAGCGCCAGACAGGCGATAAAAAATCTGTGTTTCATTTTTCTTCCTCATGCGTCAAAATAGCCCAACAGCGATTCTACCTTGTCTCTCTCCGGCATGGAACGGATCGCGCCTTTCCTGGTGGTAACAATGTATGCTGCCGCATTGGCGAAGCGCAGCATGTTGGTCAAGTCGTCCTCCGTCAAATCATCCGTACCGTGCTCCAGCACAAAGTTCAGTACGCAGGCGCAGAAGGTATCTCCCGCGCCGGTAGTCTCGACGGTTCCACCCAGCTTAACGGAGGGAACAAAAACGCGTTTGCCGTCATGGTAGGAATAGCTGCCATCAGCACCGGCGGTCACGTTCAATATGTGGATGTCGGGATGCTGCTCCAGGAGTATAGCCGCGCCTTTATCAAAATCTGTCTGACCAGTCATGAACTCCAGCTCATTGTCAGCGATCTTCAACACATCGCACTGGCTCAGGCCCCAGGAGATCTGCGCCCGTGCATCTTCCAGGCTGGCCCACAGAGGCGGACGGAGGTTGGGATCAAAGGACACCAGCACTCCGGTGTCCTTGGCACAGGTCACTGCCTTTTTGGTAGCCTCCCGCACGCCGGAATGCGTCATGGACAGCGTGCCGAAGTGAAAAATGCGGCTTTGCGCGATCACATCCTCCGGTACTTCGCCGGCGGTGAGCAGCATATCCGCGCCGGGGTCGCGGTAAAAGGAAAAATCCCGGTCGCCGTTGGCAAAGGTCTGAACAAAAGCCAGCGTGGTATGAGCGGCAGGGTCCATCACCAGATTCGTCAGGTCAATCCCAGCCTTCCCCACAACCTCGCGGAGCTGGCGGCCAAACATATCGTTGCCCACCTTACCCACAAAAGCGGTGGATTTGCCCAATTTTTGCAGCATTGCCAGCACATTGCAGGGAGCTCCGCCGGGATTGGCCTCCAGCAACGGATTGCCCTGTTCGCTGATACCATTCTGCGTAAAGTCAATCAGCAACTCACCTAATGCCACAACATCAAAAATTTGGCTCATTGCTACCTCCTATTCCCGTTCTGCGTCCAGATCGTATTTCTCAATATCCATGGATACCTTCCCGTAGGCAAAGAACTTGAATCCATCCGCCGACGGATTCGTATACATCGTTGCCGAAAGGGTCTGTTCACCATGGTTGACGAATACCTCCACACTGAAGCGGTCTAAGATCATGCGGAAGGTGATATTGCCGCCGCTGGGCGGCACCTGGCATCTCCGCTGGTGGATGATGGCACGCCTCGAGCCGGAAAACTTGCGGTCAATTTTCAGAATAGACTCATGAGGCCGGAAGCTGATGGCCGTGTGGTAGGTATCGTCCTGCCCGAACCAGACGGCGAATTTGCTATAGAGATTATCCTCATCCCCGGGCCGCAGCGTAATGGTAACGTCCACTTTGCGGCCCTTGATGCCCTCCAGGGTCAGCTCGCCCTCGAAATCCACGCTCTGATAGGCGACACGTCCGCTTCGCAGGGCGTCCAGTTCACGCACCGGCCACTGATACAGCCTGCCATTCCTGATGGACAACTCCCTGGGGACCGACATCTGCCCAAACCAGGGAACCTTCAGCGACGCGATGGCAAGAGTATCCCAGTTTTGCATCCATGCGACCATGATGCGCCTGCCGTCGGGGGCCAGCAGGGTCTGGGTGGCGTAGAAGTCGATACCGTAATCAATGGCCTGGTTATACTCTTCCTGGAAGGTTTTGCCGTCAAAATCGCCGATCAGGCACAGCGTTCCGTTGCCGTTGTGATACTCAAATCCGCTGGGCAGCATGTCCTGGGGACTGGTCAGCAGGACATGTTTCCCGTCCAGCTCAAAGAAATCCGGACACTCCCACATCAGGCCGAACCGGTTCCTGTTCTCCGCCAGAACGCTCTCAAATATCCAGTGAAATCCGTCTTTGCTGGAATAGTAGAGAATCTGACCGCTGCCGTCCGCCGGACGGTTCCCTATGACGCAGCGGTACGTTCCATCGCTCTCCCGCCACAGCTTGGGGTCGCGGAAATCCGCTTTGCTGCACCCTGCGGGAACGTCCATGCCCGTTAAAACGGGGTTGCCGGAGTATTTCTCATAATCAACGCCGTCTCCAATCGCGATGCACTGCGTCTGTGCGTCGTCGCTGGTTCCATCCGGGCGTTTGGAGCCGGCGGAGACGCCCGTATACATCAGGAGGTGCCTTCCGTCAGGAAGCGCCGCCGCGCTGCCGGAGAAACAGCCGTCCTTATCGGCCAGAGTGTCCGGCGCCATGGCGGCGGGGAGATATTCCCAGTGGAGCAGGTCTTCGCTGACGGCGTGGCCCCAGTGCATGGGGCCCCACTTGGATTCGTACGGATAATATTGATAAAACAGATGATATTTTCCCTGATAGAAAGAAAAACCATTGGGATCGTTCATCCATCCGACACGGGAAGACAGGTGGAAGGAGGGGCGGGCGGTGTCCGGGATCAACTGTCCAGTAATCTCCTCATATTTCCGTGCCTCTCTTAAAATGTTGCTGATCACATGAACCTCCATCATTGACTATGTTCGTGTTTTGTAGGCTTTTTAGGAAACTCCCCCGCCCCCACTCGGGGGACGGGGGAAGAGAGAAAGGGAAGATTTCAGATATAATTGAAAAACATGTGCAGGTTATTGGGCGGCCAGATAGGCGTCAAAATACTTCTGGTACAGAGCGACATACTCATCCAGCTTATAAGACTGGAGATCGGCCTGGAACTGGTCCCAGTCGGCATCGGTGAAGCCCTCCATGACGGCCCGGGACTTGAACTCGTTGACGCACTTGCCCAGATCGGCGGACAGGTTGGAGTCGGTGACGGTATCCTCCTGAGTCATAAAGAAGTTGGGCAGGCAGTACTTCGCGCGGCAGTCGGGGGTGTAGATGTCCTTGATCCAGTCCAGACGGTACTGGGCGTCGTCCGGGCAGGTGACGTAGACATCATAGTAGCTGTCCAGAATGGCCAGGGGGCCGTTGACGCTCTCCGCCTCGCGGACCTCAACGGGGGACTTGTCGCCCAGAGGCGCGTGCTTGAGCATCGGGTCGCCGTTGGCGTTGGTGCTCATCTCGAAGATATCGAAGCCGTCGTCCTCGCCGTAGGTTCCCCAGTTGTTCTGGGGGGACTGGATAGGAACATACATCTGGTCCAGCCAGGAGCAGACCAGGGCGGGGTTCTCCGCCACGGAGGTCACGACGCAGCGGCCCCGCTGGAAGCCGGAGGTGTAGGAGGCGGTGTCGGGGGTGATGCACTTGGTGTCCGCCTGGAGCATGGGCAGAGGCTCCCAGCCCTCCAGGGTGGCGATGTTGCCGATGTCCCAGCTGAAGCAGACGCCATAGCGGCCACTCTTGCCCTTGGCGACATAGGTGGACCAATCCTGGGTGAACGCTTCCACGTCGATCAGGCCCTGCTCATACAAGCTGTGCAGCCACGCGGTACCCTTTTTGAAGCCCTCGCTGGTGGCGTCGCTGACGACCTTGCCGTCGTCGGTCACGACCAGATGCTTCCAGGTGTCCGGGTCGCCGTAACCCTCGCCGAAGCCGTTGATGAGGATGTAGGGATCCTGACCGCCGTCGTTCATAATACAGGACATGGGGATGATGTCGCCGTCGATGTTGAACTCAGCCTTCAAGGCGGCGGCATTGTCGCGGAAGGCAACGAGAACGGCCTCAAACTCGTCCACGGTGGTGGGCATCTCCAGGTTCAGGAAGTCCAGCCAGGCAACATTGATGAAGGGCATATTGTCCAGGAGCTGGATGGCGGTCTTCTCACTGCCCAGCTGCTCGATCCAGGGCAGGCCCCAGATGTGGCCGTCGGCGTCCATGCACATGGCCTTGTACGCCGGCGCCTGCTCGAAGACCTTGCTCAGGTTGGGCATGTACTTGTCGATGTAGTCCTCCAGGGGAATGATCACGCCCTGCTTTGCGTATTTCAGCAGGTCCGGCTCGCCGAAGCCGGCGTTGAACACGAAGTCCGGCAGGGTCTTGGCGTTTGCCATTTCCAGCTGGATCTTGTCGCCCCACTGGTCGCTTTGAATGGTCCTCCACTCTACATGAACATTGGTCTGCTCCTCAAGACGCTTGAAGATGGTGCGGTTATTGGGCTCGGATTCGGTTCCGGCGGGGAAGTTGGTCAGGCCCTTGATGGTGACGGTCTCCGCCTGGGGCATCGCCACTTCGGCGGGATCTACATCCAGCCCTTTGCTGCTGCCGCCGGGTGCGCCGCCAGTGCCGCCGCACCCGGCCAGCAGGGCTGCCGTCATAATCAGCGCAAGGACGAGAGAGATGCTTCTGCGATAGAATTTGCTCATGATAGTTCTCCTTTTCATCATATTTATGCAGGCAGATGCGCCCACAAAAGTCTACAGGTTTTGATTGCTTATCCCTTCACGGCTCCAGCCATGATGCCGTTGTCGAAATACTTCTGGAAGAAGGGATACATGATCATCAGAGGAATGCTGGAGATGATAATGGTCGCGTACTTCAGCAGCTCAGCCAGCTGGGCGCGCTCGGCGGTGCTCTGCATGTCGGAAACCATGCCGGGTTCCGGCTGGCTCTGGATCAGGATGGCTCGGAGGACCAGCTGCAAGGGCTGCTTGGCGGGATCGTTCAGATAGATCATCGCGTCAAAGTAGCTGTTCCACATGCCTACGAAGTTCCACATGGAGATGGTGGCAATGATTGGCGTACAGACGGGAACCAGGATCTTGAAGAAGTACGCCATCTCGGAAGCGCCGTCAATATCCGCCGCCTCCTGGAGGTCACGGGGGATCCCCTGGTAGTAGGTGCGGGCAATGATCATGTTCCAGACGCTGAAGGCGCCGGGCACCAGGATCGCCAGCGGGTTGTCCAGCCAGCCGATGTTGTTGATGAGCAAATAGGTGGGGATCAGTCCGCCGCCAAAAAACATGGTAATAACAAAGACGACGTTGAAGAACCCTTTGCCTTTGAAATCCGCCCGGGACATCGGGTATGCCGCCAGGAGCGTGACCACGCCGCCAAGAACGGTGGCCGCGATGGAGTAGAGCAGCGCGTTCTTGAATCCGATCCAGATCTGCGCGTTGCTCATGACGCGCTCGTAGGCCATCAGGGTCCACTTGCTGAAATCAAAGGTCAGGCCCTTGTTCTGGAGCGTCACAGGATCGATGAAGGATGAAAGGATGATGTAAACGACCGGGAAAATAATGGCAATGACGAATGCGCCCAGAATGATGTACCCGGCCGTCAGAATGATCTTATCGCCGGTGGGCTGCTTGGAAAACGCGCTTTTTTTCTTAGGGCTCACGTATTCTCTCCCCTTTCTGTCAAATGCCCTTGCCGTCGTTCATCTTCTTGACAATGGCGTTCATGGAAATCAAGAGGACGACGTTGATGACCGTGTTGAAGAGGCCCACGGCGGTGGAAAAGCCGTAGTCGCCGTCGATCAGGCCCTTCTTGTACACATAGGTCGAAATGATCTCAGACGCGCCCATGTTCAGGTCGGTCTGGAGGGCGTATGCCTTCTCGAAGCCGACGCTCATAATGTTGCCCACGGACATGATGAACTGGATGAGGACTGTATCCTTGATGGCGGGCCATTCCACCGCCTTGATCTGCTGGATGATGTTCGCGCCGTCCAGGACGGCGGCTTCCTTCAGGTCGTTGCTGGCGTTGGAAAGAGCCGCCGTATAGATGATGGATCCCCAGCCCGCGCCCTGCCAGATGCCGCTGGCAATGTAGATGGTCCGAAACGCTTCGGGCATGGTCATGAAGTTATAGGACGTGCCCAGGAGCATATTGACCATGCCGGTGGGGGAGAGCAGGATGCGCACGATACCGCAGAGAACGATGACGGAGATGAAGTTGGGCATATACAGCACCAGCTGGATCTTCTGTTTTCTGCTCTTGCTCAGGATGCGGTTGAGCAGGAAAGCCAGGAGAATGGGGGCCGGAAAGCCCCACAGGAGGCCGAACACGCTCAGCTTGAGCGTATTGGTCAGGTAGCTCAGGAAGTCCGGAGATGACAGGAATCGCTGAAAGTGGGAGAACCCAACCCATTCGCTTCCAAAGATGCCGGCAAAGGGATTGTAGTTCGTGAACGCGATGGCAATGCCGCCCATAGGGATATAGCGGAAGATGACCGTCAGCAGAAAAGCAGGCATAATAAAGAAGAGATACAGCTGCCAGTGCTGCCGGATGTAAACCAAGGTGTTGTGCATCCTGGAGTTTCCGCCCTTTGGGACAACGGCGCCTGTTTGGGTCTTACTCATTTTCTTCCTCCTTTTTATTCTCTTCTCCAAATCGTGCAAATGCAAATACATGTATACAAAATACATTTTGGCGTTCCTTGGAGCAGGTGAGACAATCTTAGCGCATAATTGTGCAAATGTCAACATCGCTTTTAATATTTGCACAATTTCAGCGATGTATATAAAAACTTTGTGGAAATACCGTCACATTGCACTGTGCGTTTGCACTCTATCTGTGTATCGTTATATTGACATTTGAACTGTTTTGTGCTATGATCTTGCCAACAAGCAAGGAGGACCGCGCCGTATGAAAAGAGTGACTATTCAGGATATCGCCGACTCGCTGGGGATCTCCCGGAACACCGTGTCCAAGGCCATCAATAACTCCGACGGTTTGGCGGACGCTACCAGAGAAAAGATCCTCCAGAAGGCTGCGGAAATGGGGTATAAACAGTTTTCTTATGTGGCCGCGCTGTCGGGGAATGCAAATTCCACTCTGACCGCCTCGATGGGAACGCCCCTGGCGGAGGGTGAGATCGCACTGTTTACAGCCAGTATGGCCAGCATTTTTCAGCCCAGCCACTTTGCCGCCCTCTTTCTGGACAGGTTCCGCCAGGAGCTGGCGCAGTTTGGCTGCGCTTTGAACATTCATCTCATAGACCGGGAGAATCTGGCCCATTGCACTCTTCCAAACACCTTTGTAAAGGAGCGGTGCCGCGCCATCGTTTGCATTGAGATGTTTGACTGGAACTATGGCGAGATGATCTGCGGACTGGATCTGCCGGTGCTGTTTGTGGACGGGCCCCACAAGCGCTCCGGAAATTCTCTCCCCGCCGACCAGCTCTATATGGAAAACACCATGGGCATCACCAGGCTTGTCAACGACATGCTCCAGCGGGGAAAGCGGCGTCTCGGCTTCATCGGCGACTGGGAGCACTGCCAGTCCTTCTACGAGCGCTATACCGCCTTCCGCTGCGCCATGCTGATGGCCGGCGTCCCTGTGGACGAGGCGTTCTGCATCAAGGCGACCTATTATGAGGATATCATTACGCCTCTGGATGCGCTCCCGGAACTGCCGGATCTGTTCATTTGCGGCAACGACTTTGTGGCCGGAGACGTTATGCACGCCCTGCGGAGGCTGGGGAAATCCGTCCCGGAGGATGTGATGCTCAGCGGCTTTGACGACGCGCCGGAATCCCGGATCATGACCCCGGCGCTGACTACCGTCCATATCCATACGCAGATCATGGCTCTCTCCGCCGCCCATCTTCTGATGACGCGGATCAAGGAACCCGACATGGACTACCGGGTGCTTCACACGGAGACGGAGCTCATATACAGGGAATCCACCCAATGTTGATCGGCAGGAGCGTGCAAGATGAAATTTCTTTCTTATGACAGTCCGTTCGGCCAGCTGCTGCTGAAGCTGTGCTATGCCTGCTATCTGAACCTTCTCTGGTTTGTCTGCTGTATCCCGGTTTTTACTATCGGAGCATCGACGACGGCGTTGTATTATACAACGCTGAAGATTGCGCGGGAAGAGGACCGTTCTCTGACCCGCATGTTCTTCCGGTCCTTTCGGGAGAATTTCCGTCAATCTACGGTCCTGTGGCTGATCCTGTTCGCTGTCGGACTGCTCCTGGCAGGCGACGGGTACATCGTATACCATCTTCGCGCTTCCTCCACCGGAGTTCCCGCCGTCATGTGGACTTTGATCCTGGCCCTGCTGATTGCGGCGGCGGTGGCCTATGTGATCGTGCTGTTCTTTGTTTTTCCGCTGGTGGCCACCGTCTCGAATACCAACTGGGCCATGCTGAAAAATTCCTTTTTCATCGGCACACACTACCTCTTTTGTACGATCCTGGTATTTGCGGTTCATTTTGCGATGTTCTTCGCTGTTGTCAGAATATTCACCCCGCTGATCATCTTTGGTGAAGGCTTGTGCGCCCTTCTCAGTTCCTATCTGATGTCCAATGTACTCCGCGCCTGCTCCTATGACCCGGATACGGAGGCCGATGGGGATGACAATGTCCAGGCTGGCCAGGACGGTGGGGAGGCATGAGACTCACAAAAGAGGAACGCGCCGCCCGGAAGGCATCTTTCCGGGGAATGAACCTGGCAGGCAAGGCGGACTACATCTATACTTACTTTAAACTTCCGATTTTGCTGGGATTGGTCGCGCTGTATCTCGTCTGCTCTGCAGTGTACCGGCAGATGACAAAAAAAGAGGCCGTCCTGTACACGGCCCTCGTCAACGTCTCTGTGGGGGATGAGCTGGAATCTCAGCTGAATGAAGGATTCATCTCCGACAGTGGGGCTGATCCTCGAAAGGCTGAGGTCTATCTCTACCGGGGGACATATTTATCGGACGATCCTTCGGCGGAAAATCATGAGTATGGGTATGCGTCCAAGCTGAAGCTGATGGCCGCTATCGAAGCCAAGCGGCTGGACATCGTCCTGATGAACAGAGAAGCGTATGATATTTGTTCTCAGAATGGCTATCTGCTGGAGTTCCCCGACCTGCTCCCGGATTCGCAGTACCGTTTTCTGGAGCCGAATCTGACCACAAACACGGTCATTCTTGAAGACAACGCCATTGAGTATGCCCTCCGGGAATCGAACCGCTACCAGACGGTAACAGAGGAAGCTACAAATGGGATCGATGTTTCCACATTCCCTCTGTTTCAAGAAGCGGGTCTTTCGGATCCTGTATATCTTGGCGTGGTTGCCAACAGTCCGCGTCTTCCCACCGTAATTCGATATATCTCGTATCTGGCAAGTATGCAGGCCGATGAGACGCCCATAGCGAACTGACTGTTTAGAGCCGCACAATGCAAATGCACCGATTGTACACCCTCTGGCGGGAATCGCGGAGACCTGCGTCAATCTTATGCTGGGCGACCATCCTGAGGAGGTAGAACGATGAAAAAAGCAATCCATTTCATTATGCTGTGCGCCATGCTGGCCTGTCTGTCTGGCTGCGGGTCAAAAATGCCCGCCATGGCGGCAGATGGTACGCCGTGGGACAAAGACTGGATCACGCTTGGGGGAGTGCTGGGGGTGGAAAAACCAGGATATAAGTTGACACTCCGTGACGATAAGGCAGCAAAGAATATGTGCTATACCGCCTGGTCTATTGGAGATGCCCAGCCCTATGTGAATGCGTCGGGCGAGGAGACAAATCTGTATGATGCACAGATGGTACTTTTGTTGATGGCTTCCGATACGGCGGAGGAAGCTCAAAGGAGTGTGGATGAATGGCTTGATTTGGCTGCGAATAACTACACTGTCACCGAAACCGCCCAACGGACCTACAACAACCAGGAGTTCACCGTCCTGACATACACGTTTCCTCCTGATGCAAGCTCGTATGCTCACGGCGTATCCGCCTTCACGGTCTTTGACACCTGGGCTATTTCCGCGGAATTTGTCTGCCAGGATGCTTTTGAAGAAAATGCACAGACAATACTATCAGATTTCCTGGCTCATTGCCACTACGCAGCGAAGTAAGGATGAACAAATCTCGCGCCATTGTTCTGCACGCAGCATGTTAGCTGAATGAGAAAGGATATTACTGAGGGAGTGTAGTTTTATCAGTGGATTGCATAGTAAAGTGCTACGCGATCCAAAAGCAGACCGCCACCGAATTAAGAAATATTGGGGGCACTTGCGCGATAAGCGCTCTTAAAATCTACAACGCAGTAAACAAAGAGTACCAGAGGACAAGAGAGAACATCTGCTCTTATCCTCTGGTGCTTTTATGAATTGCCCAGCCACTCTGAAAAGTCCTCAAAAGAAATCTTGCCCGTTTCACACTCCGCTTTTTTCTCTCTGGCCTTCTCGCTCCAGGCATAAAAAGCATCCGGCTCGATCCGCCCAGCCTTGATCCAGGCAAAGCGCCGTTTGTACTCCCGGCGGTAAAGCCGGAACACCGCATCCCCGCTCCTGCTCTTTTCCCATACACGGAACGCACCGATCTCCTTGCAGGTCTGGCCCTTCTTGTTGATAACCCGGTCACAGTATTCCACACCCGCATGGCCCGTCACGGCAAAATACCTACCGCAGTTCTTGCACACGCGGAATTTGATCTCTCGCCGCACACATTCCCGAACATGAAAGTCAATGATGTCAAAAATCGTTTCCGGATAAAGCACTTCAGCAAACGTATTCTCATCGACCAATTCAAAATTTGTAGTGCAGGAGTTAAAGCGATATACATCCGGAGACTCCACTCCTAATGCCTGGTAATAACTCACCATTCTCTCAAGCTTCGAGCTCGCAGACAAAGGATTTATCACCATCAAGCCCACCAGTGTCATCACCAAAACCGGCCAAAAGCGCAACGGCAGTTACCGCTATACCATCCGCCCCATTCAAGAAGTCGTAGAATCATACCACCAGCGCCAGCTCCGAAAACTGGAGATAGACTCAGCCAAGTCCCGTCTCGCCACTCAAACCGCCGTGTAAGCCCCTGTGAGCCGATTTGCGACCCACCCACCATACCGGACAATCCGACCACCTCCGCACACTAAAACACCGTTGTGGGCCAGTTGTGGTGAAATGTGAGGCCACGATTCAAGAGCCCCGCCCGACCGAACACGGCAAAATGGGGAGGAGAAGGAAAAGCAGGATAAAAGCCGGGCGTCACAAGTGGCGCCCGCCCGGTCACAACTGCCCGCAGTGCGGGCAGTTTCCCGGCGCCCACGCCGGGGTCAAAATGCAGAGAGAAAATGGCGCTTGGGGTCAGAAATCCTAGAAGTGCCAATATTTCAAGGTATTTATCGGGGTCACACCCAAAAGGAGGCTCAAATTGAAAGAAAATAAGGTTAAATTTGCGCTATACCTACCACCAGAGAAGAAATCTGAGTTGGAGAGGCGCTACCGGGAGGAAGGCTGTCGGAGCATCACGGCGTTCATAGAAAAAGTTATTGATTTCTATCTGGGTTACCTCGATGCCAACAGCGCCGGTGCCTTCCTGCCCAAAGAAATCCAGTCCGCCATTGATGGCCGGCTTGGAATGTTTGAGGACAGAATGGCTAAGCTCCTCTGCAAACTGACCGTGGAAATGGATATGGGTATGAGCGCGGCCCTCGACTGCATTGATCTGGATGCCGACTACCTACGGAAACTCCGTGTGAACAGCGTCCGGAATGTGAAGGCCACTAATGGTCTGCTGACCTTCGAGCAAAAGGTCAGAGACTACGGAGATGATAACGAAGGTGATGATCCGTGGCGCGACTGATCGTCAAGAGCCCCTACATCAAAGGCAGCAGCGGCGGTGGTGCTGGCGGCTACGCCAAGTACATCGGCACCCGTGACGGTGTGGAACTGCTCCCCTCCGGCTACATGGAGTACATGTCCGAACGTCCCCGCTCCCACGGCCTCTTCGGTGACGAGGACAATGTAGACATGGATACCGTTATGCAGGAGCTGAACGAGTACCCCGGCAATGTATGGACGCACATCATCTCCCTCAAGCGAGAGGATGCCGAACGGCTGGGCTACGACCATGCCGCCCAATGGCGAAACCTGCTCCGCACTCACCGCAACGAAATTGCAGAGGCCATGCACATACCACCCAGTGATTTTCGCTGGTACGCTGCCTTCCACGACGAGGGCGACCATCCCCATATCCACATGATGGCTTGGTCGGCAAAACCGGGACAGGCATATCTCTCCCAGGATGGCATCCGCCAGATCAAGTCCAAGCTCACCAATGATATTTTCAGACAGGAGATGCTCCACATCTACGAGCAGAAGTCCTCCTCCAGAAACGAACTGGTGCGGACAGCCCACACAGAGATGAAGACTCTGGTTCAAGAAATGCGGCAGGCCATCGGTAACTACCCCGAAGTGGAAGCACTGATGGTGACCCTGGCCTCTCAGTTGGAAACAGTTAGGGGCAAGAAGAAATACGGCTACCTCCCTAAAGATGTAAAGAGCACCGTGGACGAGATTGTGAATCAGCTGGAGCGGTTCCTGGCAGTCAATGACTGTTATCAAGTATGGTGGAATCTCCAATGTCAGATAGAAGATTTTTATTCCGAGAAGGAGCGCAAGCGCCCACCGCTCTCCGAGCAAAAAGAATTTCGCTCCATCAAAAACGCAGTCATCCACGAAGCCGAAAATATCCGTCTGGATAGAATAACCTTTGAAGATAAAGATGCCGAAGCAATAGCAGACCAGGACGCTACAGATATTTCCTCCCTGCCCTACGAGTGTTGGAAACGGTGGATCGTTGCCGATGATGACACCGCACCCATGGCGGAGTGTGACGTCGCAGCAGTACAGCTCATCACGAAAGCCGAGAAAGGTGACCTCCACGCCCAGTACCTCACCGGCAACTGTACCAGGATGGCCCTGTGCTGATCCCAGACAGCGTAGAAGCCCTCTACTGGTTCGAGCAGGCAGCAAAGCAGGGTCATTCAGCAGCGCAGTATGCTGCGGGAAAAATTCTTCTCTCTCCCGATCCAGAAGTCCATAACCCGGGGTTAGGAATTCAGTGGCTGGAATCTGCCGCACGAAATAAAAATAGTTACGCCGCCTACCGTCTAGGCAAAGAATATCTCAAAGAAAAAATCGTACCGAAGGATACCGCCAGAGCGATGGACTATCTTGCCCGATCTGCTGAAACCGGAAACCAGTACGCACAATACGCTCTCGGCAAACTGTATCTGGACGAGCACGACCAAGAACAAGCGCACTACTGGTTCACCCAGTCAGCCGCCCAAGGCAACAGTCACGCTCAGTTCTTTCTGAACCGCTGGGATAGTCTGAAGCCACCCTCGGTCATGCTGGCCACCACCCGTCTCCTCTACCACATGAGCCGGGTCTTCCAAGATCAGACACCGTCCCCTCCCATCCACGGCGGCATCCAGGTTGACCGGAAGCTCATGGCAAGAATCCGGGAAAAGAAAATCGCTATGGGTCATAAACCAGACGATCACGAAGAGCCATCCCAGACCCAATCTATGAGTATGGGTTAACGCTCCTCAATTGGGATACTGTCTACAAAGAGAAGGTCGTGACAGTTCAACTTCTAAATGATAATTTTCTGATAACTCTACCGTTACCGAATAGCGATTCCCAGTGGAGTGTGGTATTGTGTGTTGCTACCAAACCAAAGGAGGCAGCAACCATGTACGACTACATGCAAGCCCTGCAAGAGAAATTTTTCTCGAATGATGCCTATGCAGAACGACGGCAGGAGATCGAAACCATACGCTGCAAACTGAGCCATACACTGGACAAGCAGCGGCGAAAGCAACTGCTCCAGTTAGTGGATGCAGAATCCCAGCTCCGTGACGATATGGTTCTGGACAGCTTCATTGCCGGCTTCCGGCTGGCCTGCGGAATCGGCGGTGAACTTGGGAAAGGTAACTGGTATTCCTGCGTAAAAGACGAGGAGCAGCGACTTCGTGAACCATTTGACGAGAGGAGGGACCCTTGATGGCAAAGCGACGTGCAAACGGCGAAGGAAGTATCCGCAAGCGAAGCGATGGCCGCTGGGAAGGCCGTTACACCGCTGGCCGTAATCCCGAAACCGGAAAACCAATCTACAAAAATGTACTGGGCAAAACCCAGGCGGAAGTCAAGGCGAAACTCAAAGCGGCCATCGAAGAATCTGCAAATCTTGATATGCTGAAAGCGGAGCAGTACACCACAGGGCAGTGGATGGATGTCTGGTTTGAAAACTGCGCCAAGATCAAGGTACGCCCATCCTCGCACCAAACCTATCGCGGGTATATCGATAATCACATCAAGCCGAATATCGGAGATGTCCCACTAAACAAATTATCTTCTCTGCACTTGCAGAAGCTCTACAAAAAGCTGCTGACTGGCGGCAGGGTGGAGCGGATCGAGTCAAAGGGGCAGCTCAAGGGATTGAGCGCCAAGACCGTGCGGAATATCAATCAGGTAATTTCCTCCGCGATGGATTTCGCAAGGGATCAGAAACTCATCAGCAGCAATCCAACAGACGGCTGCGCCCTGCCAAAGCTGGAACATAAGGAAATGAAAACCCTGCCGGTAGAGCAGTTGACCTCCTTCCTGCGGGAAGCAAAGGAAAACGGCGTGTTTGAACTGTACTATATCGAATTGGCTACCGGCCTCCGGAGAGGTGAATTACTGGGGCTGAAATGGGAAGATATTGATTTGACGCAGGGCAGCCTCCGGGTACAACGGCAAGTCGCCAGGATCAATGGAGAGATCATCGAAGCCCCACTGAAGACGAAGAACACCTACCGCACCCTGCCGCTATCGGCGGATGCGGTAGGCGTTTTGCAGGAGCAGCGGAAGAAAAGCGGCAGCAGCCCATACGTGTTCCCTTCGCCCACAGGAGGCCCCATTTCACCGGACAGCGTACTCCACATGCTGCACCGAGTACTGAAGCGAGCAGGGCTGGCGCAAGTTCGCTTCCATGATTTGAGACATACGTTCGAAACTCTGGCCCTGCAAAACGGAGTGGACATCAAGACTGTTTCCGGAATGCTGGGTCACTACAGCGCAGGGTTCACACTGGACACCTACACCCACGTTACTACCTCGGCGAAGAAAGAAGCGGCCAATACGATGGGCAGTATCCTCTCCGGTGCTCTCCAGTAGTTTCCGGACGTTTCCTCGTATGGGTCACGGTTTGGGTCAAGGAAAAAGTCCAAAATGAACAGAGCCAAAAAGCACCAAAAATCAAAAGAATCTCCCGGAATCAAAGGATTCCGGGGAGATTTTGGTTGCGGCGGTAGGACTTGAACCTACGACCTCCGGGTTATGAGGACGGTGAAAGTCGTCTCTCTGGTAAAAAGCAGTCTCATTTGTCTCATATAGTAAAACCAGTTGAAAAGAGGTGAAGAAGGGAGTAGAATGGGGGCATGAGCTATTCAAAAAAATATAGGGAACGGACAATCGAATACAGGCAGGCGGGGCACAGCTTGGAA
>JAETNP010000009.1 GCA_021768185.1 Oscillospiraceae bacterium | reverse complement strand
TCCTCTATACAGTCCATCCACTCCAGTAATTCTTCCACGATATGTCCCCCTTTTTTCTCCATTCTACCATATTGGGGGCCTCGTTCATAGTTTTTTTACTCATGCGTTTGTCGTGTCCCTGCAGGCAATGAGGATTGACTTCCGTTTTTATTGGTGATATACTACACGCAAAATAATTTTCAGATCCGGGAGGACGAAAAATGATTAAAACGGTTGGGATCGTGAGCCTCTCCAGCGGCATCATTGGGGAGGACTTTGTACAATTTGAAGTTGAAATAGGGCTTCGCAGGCTGCGGGAATATGGGTTGAACGTCAAGTTCATGCCAAACGCGCGGAAGGGCCTGAATTACATCAAAGAGCACCCGGAGAAGAGAGCGGAGGACCTTTTGCAGGCGTTCCGCGATCCTGAGATCGACATGATCCTCTGCGCCATCGGCGGAGACGATACCTTCCGGCTGCTGCCGTACCTGTTCGGCCACGATGAGCTGCGGGAAGCTGTTTCTCAGAAGGTGTTCCTGGGCTTTTCCGATACCACCATCAACCACTTTATGCTGCACAAGGTGGGGCTGAACACCTTCTATGGTCAGAGCTTTCTTGCGGATGTCTGCGAGCTGGGGCCGGAGATGCTTCCGTATTCCCGGAAATACTTTGAGGAGCTGATCTCCACCGGCAGGATCCGGGAGATCGTCCCCAGTGAGATCTGGTATGGAGCGCGGGAGAGCTTCAACCCCGACCAAGTCGGCATAGAGCTGCCGTCTCACCCTGATCGCGGCTTTGAACTGCTGCAAGGGTCTCCTGTTTTCTCCGGAAAGATCCTCGGCGGCTGCATCGACTCCATGTATGACTTCTTCAATGGGGAGCGGTACGCGGAGATGCCGCTGCTCTGTGAGAAGTACAAGCTATTCCCAGATCTGGAGGACTGGAGGGGCCGCATCCTGCTCCTGGAATCCAGCGAGGAAAAAATGCCGCCGGAGAAATACCGGAGGGCGCTGGCGTATTTCAAGGAAGCGGGGGTGTTCGATGTAGTCTCCGGCGTCCTGGTGGGGAAACCTATAGATGAGACCTATGTGGAGGAGTACAAGCGGCATCTGGCCGACGTGATCGGAGACCCGCAGCTGCCGGTGGTCTGCAACATCAATATCGGACACGCCGAGCCGAGGTGCATTATCCCGTTCGGCGTTGAGGCGGTCGTTGACGCGGAAAAGCAGGTCATTCGATTTGCTGATTGATGGCTGGTTAAGGGGGCATCTCGCCTTTTGGTGAGATGCCCCCTTGCGCGCAGGCCCTGTTCATTCGTCCATATAGCTGCTGTAGTTCTCTCTCCACTTCTCCTCCACCCAATAGGAGGAGCCGTCCCTCTGCCGTCCTAAAAACCGGTACTCATACAGCTCCCACCGGATCATTTCCACATCGTTGAAGGCGATTGAGCTCTTGATAAGCTCATTAACCTCCTTCTCCGTATACTGCGTTCCTGCATGGAACTGTTCTGCAATCCTGATCAGCGCAAGAATCCGCATGGGACGTTTTTGCGGGTATTGGATCAGCTTTCCGTCTTCGGTATAATACCGTTTCAGTTTTGTGCGGTAGTCTGTCACTTCTTTTTCCATCATGTGTTCTTCCTTTTTCGTTTGTTCTCTATGTCAGGCCCTTTGCCACCAGAATGTACGTCTCATTCCGGTCGATCTCCCGGAAACCAGCCTTGAGGAAAAGAGAGACCGATGGGTTGTCCACGGCAATATTGTCCAGGAGGCGGGGTACGCCGTTGGCCTTCGCCGCCTGGCACAGGAGCGCCAGACCTTGGGTCCCGTATCCCCTGCCCCGGTATCGGGCGGAGACGATGACGTCGCAGATATAGCCGCCCAGCTCCTCGTCCAGGTGATAGGCGGTTTCTCCTACAAAGGCATCCAGCTTAGGGTCATACAGGTACCGGTAGAAGCGTGTGCCGGAGGTGTCCTCCAGCCAGCGCCCGTACCAGTCAGCCCAACGCTCTTGCGGGAAGTCGATGGTCCCGCCCCAGGCACGGTTATAGGCCATGGTGTCCGGGTCGCTCAGCAGGGACTGGCGGAAGGAGAGTTCTTCCAGGGTGGGTTGGTGCAGGGTGACGGTTGACATGATGCGTGTCTCCTCTCTTTTATTTCAGCGCCTCGCTTACCCAGCCGCTCAGCTGCCGGTAGGCAGATTGAAGGAGCTGGCGCTGCTCCTCCAGGATTTTGGGGTCTCTGGGGGTGGTGAGGAGCAGGTCCAACGATTCGGGGCGGAGGGCGTCCGGGCAGACCGGCAGCTTTGACAGAGCGGCCTCCAGTTTTTTGTCGCCGGTGAAATAGGTCCGGTTCAGAGCGAAGACCACCTGGACCATGTCCATGAGGGTGTGCAGGACGATGGGGGCGGTAAACAGGATGTCCCCCCGGCGGACAGCGCTCTCGTAGTGGAAGTTTCCCATCCAGGTGCCGGAGCGGCCCAGAAAATCCGTCATGATGGCCCGGCGCAGAGGCTCGGGATACACGGCGGCTTTCGCCTGCCAGTCGGCCAGAATGCCGTCCGGGTCCCACACCGGCTTGAGGAAGCTCAGTTCGCACAGGTAGATGAAGGTGTAATATCCGTTGGAGGTCCAGGTGGCGGGGATGATTTCGTACTTCCCGACAAGGCAGTCGCCGATCACCTGCTCCATCCGGGCGATGGTCCTGCCCACCGCCTCCACGGGCGTACCTTGATAGTGAAAGTCCATTCCCCCGCCCCAGGGGGCGGCGTCGAAGCGCTCGTCCACCCAGGGGGTGGTCCCGGGGTCCGCGATGGCGGACAGGAGGGCTTTGCGCTCCTCCCAGGGTTTGGCCTGTTCCGCAAAAATGTAGATGTCGATATCGGAGGACGCGTCCGCCGCGCCCTTGGCGTGGGCACCCGCCAGGGCGATGGCGCACTTCCCTTCCGCCGTGTTCTTCAGGTACTCTACCAGGTCTTGAATCTTCTGCTCCATGGCTTCTCCTTCCTCTGAAAACAGCCGGTCCCAAAACGAGGGACCGGCTGTCTTGGCTGTTACTGTTTGCCCAGCAGCTTCTCCAGGGCTGCCAGACGGAGGCAGACGCAGAACACGTCGATGGCGGATTCCAGCTCCGCCACCGGGGGCAGGCTGGGCGCGATGCGGATATTCCGGTCCCTGGGGTCGTTCCCGTTGGGGAAGGTGGCCCCGGCGCTGGTCATGACCACGCCGGCTTCCTTGCACAGGGCCAGAGTGCGCTTGGCAAGGCCGTCCGCCGTGTCCAGACTGATGAAGTACCCGCCGGTGGGACGCTTCCAGGAAGCGATGCCCAGCGGGGCGATCTCCCGATCCAGGGCGTCCAGCACGGCGCGGAACTTGGGGCCCAGGATGGCGGCGTGCTTCTTCATCAGCTCCAGGGTGTGGGCCTTGTCCTTGAGGTAGCGGACGTGGCGGAGCTGGTTGACCTTGTCCGCGCTGATGGTCTGGTAGGTGATGAGGCTCACCATATACTTGAGGTTGGCCTCGCTGGAGGCCATGACGGAAATCCCCGCGCCGGGAAAGGTCACCTTGGAGGTGGAGGCGTACTCAAAGACCATGTCCGGGTTCCCCGCCTCCCGGCAGAGGGAGAGAATGTCCGGGAAGGGCACGTAGTCCCCCTCGAACTCGTGGATGCAGTAGGCGTTGTCCCACATGACCACAAAGTCCGGGGCGGCGGGCTTCAGATGGGCGATGCGGTCGATGGTCTCGGGGCTGTAGATGATCCCCTCGGGGTTGGAATACTTGGGGACGCACCAGATGCCCTTGACGGCGGGGTCCTTCACCGCCTCCTCCACCGCGTCCATATCGGGGCCGGTCTCGGTCATGGGGATGGTGACGAGTTCCATGCCGAAGGATTTGGTCACGTTGAAGTGGCGGTCATAGCCCGGAGAGGGGCACAGGAACTTCACCTTGTCCAGCTTGCTCCAGGGCTTCTCGCTGTGGAGCAGGCCGTGGGTGTAGGCCTTGGCGATGGTGTCGTACATGAGGTTCAGGCTGGCGTTGCCGCCGATGAAGCATTCCTCGGGACGGCAGCCCAGGATCTCGGCGAAGTACCGCTTGGCGCAGGGCAGGCCGGTGAGCTCGCCGTAGTTGCGCACGTCGAAGCCCTCCTCCACGCAGTCCTCCGGCTTGGAGAGGACGGTGAGGATGTCGCTGACCAGGTCAAGCTGCTCCCTGCCCGGCTTGCCCCGGGACATGTCCAGCTTCAGGCCCATGCCCTTCAGCTCCGCGAAGCGCCGGGAGACGGAGGCATACTCCTCTTCCAGCTGGGCAGGGGTCATTTTTGCGTATTCCATAGTGATCTATCTCCTTTTCTTGCCGCAGTGCGCGGCTATGGATTGGTTCTGTCAGCGGCCCGCGGACTGGAGGCCCAGCAGCGCCGCGCCGATGATCCCGGCATCGTTGCCCAGCTTGGCCTTCACCAGACGGGTGTGGCGGTCCGCCTCCCGGCCGAAGCAGGCTTCCAGCACCATGGACTGGAGGGGCAGCAGCAGGTCCTCGTCCCGGGCCTGGCTGACGCCGCCGCCCAGAGCGATGACCTCCGGCTGGAAGATGTTCACAAAGTTGGACAGGCCGTCGCCAAGATAGCGCAGATACTGGTCGATCACCGCCCGGGCCGTGGCGTCGCCCTGGTGCATGGCCTCGAAGGCGGTGCGGCCGTCCACACGGCTCAAATCGCCGCCCGTCATGCCCCACATGACGGAATCCTTGTTCTGATCCATAGCCGCCATGGTCTGCCGTATGAGGGCGTTGGCGGAGGCGTAGCGCTCCCAGCAGCCCTTCCGGCCGCAGGTACACTGCTCACCATCGTGGACCAGGACGATGTGTCCCCCCTCCCCGGCGCAGCCGTTGATGCCGGTGTGGATCTTCCCGTTCAGGATGATGCCGGTGCCGATGCCGGTGCCCAGCGTGACCAGGATAAGACTTTCAATGTTCTTGTCTTCATAGTGGTAGAATTCTCCCAGAGCGGCGCAGTCCGCGTCGTTGCCCAGATGGACGGGCACGCCGTCCCACTGGCGGTGGAACATCTCCGCCACCGGCATGAAACGGATGGGGATGTTCACGGTCTTGATGACCACGCCCCGCCTGTCGTCCACCGGGCCGGGGAAGCCCATGCCCACTGATGCCACCTGGTCCCGGGGGATATTGTTTTCCTCTACAAGATCAATTGCCATTTTTGCCAGGGTCTCCCCCATCTGCTCCATGGAGACGAACTGCAGGGGCTGCTTCTTGGCAGCGGTGATCTGATAGCTCTCGTCTACCAGGCCGGCTTTCAGATTGGTCCCGCCGATGTCGATGCCGATATAGTACATAGTCTCTCCTCCCAGATCAGTCAATATTGATGAATCGCGGCATACGCTTATATGATTCTCAGAATAAAAGCTCACTTCCGTCACCGGGCAAAAATCCAGGAACAGCAGCGGCTTCAGGCTCGCATTAAAGCTCTTTTTGATACTTTTTCTCTCGAGAAAAAGTATCACATGCCCTGGGCGTGGCGCTCCAGCTCGTCGGCAAGCTCCTGAGCGGCGTTGAAGCCGTACTTCTTGTGCCGGTTGTTCATGACCGCCACCTCCACAATAGTGGCCAGGTTCCGCCCGGGCTGGACGGGAATAGTGATAATGGGGATCTCAATGCCCAGAATATTGACCTTCTCCTCGTCCAGACCGAAGCGGTCATAGAATTTATCATCCCGCCACCGCTCCAGATGCACCACCAGGTCCACCTGGGACTCCACCTTGACCGCGCTCATGCCCAGCAGCTGCTGCACGTTCACCACGCCGATGCCCCGCAGCTCGATGTAGTGCCGGATCAACTCCGGCGCCTTGCCGTAGAGCTGGTCCGCCACCCGGCGGATGTCCACGGCGTCGTCCGCCACCAGCCGGTGGCCACGCTTGATGAGCTCGATGGCGGTCTCGCTTTTCCCCACGCCGCTGTCGCCGGTGATCAGCACGCCCTCGCCGTAGATATCCAGCAGGCCGCCGTGACGGGTGATGGTGGGCGCAAGGGCCTGGGTCAGATACTCAATGACCTTGGTGGTGAAGGCTACGGTGGTGTCCGTCGTGTGCAGCAGGGTGCGCTGGTGCTTCCGGGCCATGGACAGGCATTCCGGGTAGATATCCAGGTCCCGGGAGACCACCAGGGCCGGAATGTCGTAGCCGAACAGACGGGCAAAGCTGCGATTGCGGTGTTCGGGGTCCATGCTTTCCAGCATTTTGGTCTCCGCCATGCCGATGACCTGCAGCCGCCTGGGGTCGAAATAGTCGAAAAATCCCACCAGCTGCAGTCCCGGACGGTTCACGTCCCGGATGCCCACCAGTGCCGTTTCAAAGTCGGCGCCCTTGTTGACCACGGCCAGGTCAAGGTGCTCCACCAGTTCGCATACTTTTACGCCGCCTTTCATTTCATCTTGTTCGATCATATGCTTCGCCTCCGTTTTTATGCAGGCTCCCCGGCGGCCGCCTGCTTTTTTTGGGTTTCTCGCAGGTTATTATAGTATAAATGAGGCGGCTTGACAAGGGTGAGAAAAAGTTTTGGAAAAAATGAAATTTATACTTGCAATTTGTGTCAAACTCTGCTATCATATGCAAAGGTGCTTTTTAGCCCGAAGACTTCAAACAGCAAGGAGGTGCAACGGATGGCAAAGTGTCAATTCTGTGACAAGGGTGTTACCTTTGGAATCAAGGTGTCCCACTCCCACAGACGGTCCAACCGCACATGGAAGCCCAACGTCAAGCGTGTGAAGGCAATCGTCGATGGTACCCCCCGCCATGTATATGTTTGTACCCGGTGTCTGCGTTCCGGTAAAGTCACCCGTGCTGTCTGATATAGACATGCAGAGTCGGCGCTGTTCTTTTGAACAGCGCCGTTTTCTTTTGTCTCCCTTCCGGCAGGGGGCTCTGCGGCCCTGCGGGCCGCCGCTGCTTTTTTCTTTTCGATGGCCCGGGGGCTATCCGCCCCCGGACCCCGGACCTACTTTTGCCCCGCGGCAAAAGTAGGCAAAAACGCGCTTAAACCTCGCGGTTTAAGAATCCCTCATTTATTGATTAGTTTTGCGCCCGTGGCACAGTCGGTTTTGTCTAAACCTTACTGCCGTCCGCTTCGCTCCTCTCCAGTGTCTATTTTAGCGTGCGTGTCGGCAACCCCTACCGTATAGCGGGGCTAACTCCCCGGGGTGCGTTTCAGAGAACAATCTCCGTTGTACCGCACTCCTGGCGATGGACGAGCACTAGTTATAGAAGCGGCGCCGCAGTGAAATCTCCCGTTAGAACCCGTGGGTAGACGCAGAAGTCCGGCGCACCAACGAAGAGACTGGGGTAGAATCAAACCCGGTATCGTCGGAGGGAAACTAATCTCCCCCGTAATGAAGGAGGATTCTTAAGGAACGTAGTTCCTTGAGCGACTTTTTGGGTACTTTTTGTTCACACAAAAAGTACCCGCGGAGTCCGGGGCCGCGCAGGTCCCGGGCTATCGAGGAGAAAAATCTAAACTAACTTCCCCCGGGACCGTCATTTAGCCGCCTGCGGCGTCTAAACGACCGGTCCGGCGGCCTACCGGCCGCCTGGGCGGCAGAGAAACATTTGCGGAAAGGGACTGTTCAGATTTAAAAAACTGTGATATGATATCCTGTAAGTCCGCCGGAGGCGGACCGGGAATCGGCAACAAAGGAGCGAAACAAATGACTGCGGAACAAAACGGAAGCCTGCCGCCCGAGGAGCAGGACACGGTCATGGTATATTTTAACCCGGAGTTCATCCAAAGCCTGGCGGACCTCTCCAACCAGCGGCAGCGGAACTTCCGGGATCTGCTGGATGCCGCCAGGGACGGCGATCTGGACGCCGCCTGCCAGCTGGGACAACACTACTGCCGCGGCAGCGACGGCGCGCCCAAGGACGAGGAAGCCGGATTCTTCTGGCTCTCCAAGGCCGCCGAGGGTGACCATATCGCCGCCCAGTACAGCCTGGGCATGTGCTGGCTCCGGGGCGTGGGCACGGAGAAAAACCCGGAGAAGGGCGCAGAACTCCTCGCCGGCGCGGCGGAACAGGGGTACCTCCCTGCCGTCTGTGAGCTGGGGCTGTGCTATGAACTGGGCGCGGGCGTGGAGATGGATAAAATGAAGGCGGCGGAACTCTACCGGGAAGCCGCCGAACAGGACTTCGCCCCCGCGCAGTGCAACCTGGGATTCTTCTACTACCGGGGCATCGGCGTGGAGGAGGACGACCGGCAGGCCGCCATGTGGTTTGCCAAGGCAGCCCAGCAGGGCTACGCCCGGGCGCAGATGCTGATGGGCGAGTGCTTCGAGAATGGCTACGGCGTGGAGCGGGACCCGGAGAAGGCCCTGGCGCTCTATCGTGCCTCCCACGAACAGGGCTATGAGGCCGCTACCTGCGCCCTGGGGGTCTGCTATGACCGGGGCATCGGCGTGGAGGAGGACCACGAGAAGGCCGCCCAGCTCTACATAGACTCCGCTAAAGAGGGGTATCCCCGGGGGCAGTACATGGTGGGCCAGTGCTATGAGTACGGTCACGGACTGGAAAAGGACGAGAAAAAGGCCGCGGAGTACTACCGCCTCGCCCATGAGAGCGGGTTCCCGCCGGGGACCTGCGCCCTTGGGCTGTGCTATGAGACAGCTATGGGCGTGGAGGAGGACAAGGAAAAGGCCGCGGCGCTCTACCGCCAGGCCGCGGAGGCGGGGCACGCCCCCTCCCAGTGCAACTTGGGTTTCTGCTACTATCAGGGCATCGGCGTGGAGGAGGACAACAGCGAGGCGGTGAAGTGGTTCCTGCGGGCCGCCGAGCAGGAGTATCCGCGGGCGCTGCAGCTGCTGGGCGAGTGCTACGACTTCGGCTACGGCGTGGAGAAGGACGCCGTCCGGGCGGCGCAGCTCTACGCCGCCGCCAACGAGAAGAACCATGCTCCGGCGGCCACGGCCCTGGGATTGTGCTACGAGCTGGGCCGCGGTGTGGAGAAGGATCTGCACAAGGCGGTGGAGCTCTACCGGAAGGCCGCCGAGGCGGGAGATGTCCGGGGTCAGTGCAACCTGGGCTACTGCTGCTATCAGGGCATCGGCACGGAGGTGGACGACGCCGAGGCCGCCAGGTGGTTTGCCGCCGCCGCGGAGCGGGGCTATCCCAGGGCGCAGTTCCTGCTGGGCCAGTGCCGGGAGTTCGGCTACGGCGTGGAAAAGGATATGAACGCCGCGCTCGACCTCTACCGGTCCGCCTGGGAGAAGGGACACGCCCCCGCTGCCGCCGCTCTGGGGCTGTGCTATGAGCAGGGCAAGGGTGTGGAACAGGACAAAGCCCGGGCTGTGGAATACTACACCCTGGGGGCCAAAGCGGGAGACGCCCGGGCCCAGTGCAACCTGGGATTCTGCTACTACCAGGGCATCGGCACGGAGATGAACGACGCCGAGGCCGCCAAGTGGTTTGAGAGGGCTGTTCAGCAGGACTACCCCCGGGCCCAGCAGCTGCTGGGCGAGTGCTATGAAAACGGCTACGGGGTAGAACGTGACCTGCAAAGGGCCTTCCGGCTCTACCAAAAATCCCATGAAAACGGCCATCTCCCCGGTACCTGCTCCCTGGGGCTGTGCTACGAGGCGGGCGTTGGCGTGGAAGCGGACCCGGCACGGGCGGTGGAGCTCTACCGGCAGGCCGCCGAAAGGGGTTATCCACGGGCGCAGTGCAATCTGGGATTCTGCTACTACCGGGGCATCGGCGTGGAGGAGGACAACGATCAGGCTTTCGCCTGGTTCACCCGGGCGGCGGAGGACGGGTTCGCCCGTGCTCAGCAGCTGCTGGGGGAATGTTACGAGAACGGCTACGGCACGGAAGTCGATCTGACGCGGGCGTTCCAGCTCTATCAGGCCGCCCATAAACAGGGGTACTCCCCCGCCACCTGCGCGCTGGGAGTCTGCTACGAGTTCGGAGACGGCGTGGCGGAGGACAAGGCGAAAGCTGCCGCGCTCTATCTGCAGGCCGCCAGGGCGGGCAATGTCCGCGCCCAGTGCAACTACGGGTACTGCTGTTATCGGGGCATCGGCGTGGAGGAGAACAACAGCGAGGCGGTGAAGTGGTTCACCAGGGCCGCCGGGGCGGGCAGCTCCCGGGCGCAGATGCTGCTGGGCGAGTGCTACGAGAACGGCTACGGCGTGGAGGCCGACCCCCAGAAGGCGTTCCAGCTCTATCAGCAGGCCCACGAGGGGGGCAGCTCCGCCGGCACCTGCTCTCTGGGATTGTGCTATGAGCTGGGGACCGGCGTGGAGGCGGACAAGGAAAAAGCCGCGCAGCTCTACCGGCAGGCCGCCGAGGCGGGGAACGCCCGGGCACAGTGCAATCTGGCCTTCTTCTACTACCACGGCATCGCCGTGGAAGAGGACAACGCGCAGGCCTTTTACTGGTTCTCCCAGTCGGCGGAGAAGGAGTATCACCGGGCGGAGTTCTTCCTGGGTGAGTGCTATGAGAACGGCTATGGCGTGACCGCAGACCCGGCCAAAGCCGTGGAATACTACACAAGGGCACATAGGGGCGGGCGCTCGGACGGCACCTTCGCCCTGGCCTCCTGCTATGAGAAGGGCGTGGGCGTAAAAGCGGACCCGGCAAAGGCGCTGGCGCTGTATCAGGAGGCTGCCCAGCGAGGACATAAGGAGGCCGGGGAGGCAGTGAAGCGGCTCTCCGGAAAAAAGAAGCGCAGATTCCCCTGGCAGAGAAAATAAAAAATACCCCTGGCGGTTCGCAAGCCGTCAGGGGTATTTTTTCCGGGGTCACCTCCGCTGGGGAAGGAGCTCCGGCAGAATGTCCTCCACCTCCGGGTACATGAGAAACCCGGCGGCAATACCTAGGTCCTGGCCAATCAGGAGCTTCCGGCGGAGGGTGTCCGCGTCATCAAAGAGCACAAACCGGCTCTCCCCAGCATCTGTAAAGGTAAAATACTTAGCACAAAGATCGTTGGAGTAAAATACGGATTGCTGCTTTCTCTCCAGCATTTCCGCCAATTTTTCCCTGGAAAGGGGTTCCCCTTCCCCGGTGGGACAGGGCAGCGGGAAGCTCATCCGCAGCCGCTGGAGGTCCATGGCGACCCGTCCCCGGCCAAACTGCCGCTGGCACTCCTCCAGGCGCTGGCGCAGGTTCCCGCCGGACAGGGCGGTGCAGACCAGCACGGCGGCCTGAGCCGCTGACGCTCCGTAGGCCTCCGGCACAAAAAGCCCCTTCCCGTTCCGGGCCAGAATACGGCCCAGAGCGTTCAGAAATGCTGTCCGGTCCGGCGACTCCGACTGCTCAAAATCCGCAAGGACGCCGCCGTATCCCCGGTTGCCGCATTCCCGCCACACATCCCGGCACAGGGCGGCGGGATCCCGGATGGGCCCGCAGTCCTGGTCCCCCAGGACCATCAGCCCGCCCCGGGTCCTGGCCAGCAGGTCCCGGCGGGCCAGCCGACCGTCCCGCCCTATCCGGTATGCCACGTGGGCCAGCCGGTCGGTATAGCGGGCGGCCTCCCGCAGTTTGTCGGGCGTAACGGCCAAATAGAGCTGCACAGACGCTTCCCCCCTCTTGTGGAATCTGAAAAATGGTGCTATACTCTTTCCATACTATGCGATCAAGGAGGGCGCTATGCCATTTTCCCTTATCCCGGATCGGCTGTATGGCCGCTATACCGAGCTCACCCCCCAGGCGCTGGACCGTCTGGGCGTCCAGCTGCTGCTGTGCGATCTGGACTACACCCTGGCTCCCCGCCGGATGGAGCGGCCGGACGACGCCCTTCGCGGCTGGATCGGCCAATGCCGGGAGGCGGGCGTCACGGTGATAATCCTCTCCAACAACCGCTCCTCCCGCCGGGTGGAGACCTTCTGCGGCGATCTGGGCATCCGGTACGTGGGACACGCCGGGAAACCCGGAACAAGGGGATTCCGGCAGGCCATGGAGCAGGCGGGAGAGACACCGGAGCACACCGCCATGGTGGGCGACAAGCTGCTTACCGACGTGCTGGGCGCAAAGCGTTCCGGCGTGCTGGCGCTGATGGTGGAGCCCCTGGGCGGCCCAGTAGGGGCCTGGAACCACGTGCTCCACACCCTGCAGAGGCCCTTCAAATGGATCGCGAAAAGGAGATTGCTATGAGCCGTTTTCAAAAGATTGCAGAAAAGCTGATTTCTTATGATCTGGACGCCATGATGATCACCAGCGAGCCCAACCGTCTTTACGCCGCCCAGTTCCACTCCACCGCGGGGGTGGCCCTGGTGACCCGGGACAAGAGCTGGTTCTTTACCGACAGCCGGTATATGGAGGCCGCAAAGAAGCAGATCACCGGCGCGGAGTTCCGTCTGAACACCACGGACGTCACGCTGAATGATCTGACCAACGAGGTCATCCGGGCCCAAGGCATCAAAAAGCTGGGGTTCGAGGACCAGTACGCCACCGTGGCGGAGTATAACACCTGGAAGAAAAAGCTGGTATGCGAAGAGCTGGTCCCCGCCTCCGGACTGCTGACGGAGCTGCGTATGGTCAAGGACGAGGAGGAGATCCGCTGTCTGGTATCCGCCCAGCGCATTGCGGAAAAAGCGCTGAAGGAAGTCCTGGACTTTATCAAACCCGGCGTGACGGAAAAAGAGATCTCCGCCTACCTCCAGTACCGGATGCTCTGCCACGGGGCGGAGAAAATGAGCTTTGAGCCCATCGTGGTCAGCGGCGCCAACGGCAGTATGCCCCACGGCGTCCCCTCCGACAAGAAGGTGGAGGACGGGGAGTTCATCACCATGGACTTCGGCTGCGTCTGGGGCGGCTACTGCTCCGACATGACCCGGACCGTGGCGGTGGGACACGTCACGGAGGAGATGGAAAAGGTCTATTACACCGTGCTGGAGGCCCAGAAGGCCGGCATCGCCGCCGCCAGGGCCGGCGTCACCGGCAGGGCGGTCCACCAGGCGGCGGCCAAGGTCATTGAGGATGCCGGGTACGGGGAGTACTTCGGTCACGGCTTCGGCCACGGCGTAGGGGTGGAGATCCACGAGAGCCCCCGGGCCGCCATGACCAACGACAAGCCCCTGCCCGCGGGCGCGGTCATCTCCGCCGAGCCGGGGATCTACCTGCCGGGCCGGTTCGGCGTACGCATCGAGGACGTGATCGTGGTGCAGGAAAACGGGTGCGTGAATATCATGGAAGCGCCCCATGAGCTGATCATCCTTAAATAAATAAAGCATCCCCGGAGGCTGTTTCATCTTCCGGGGATGCTTCTTTTTTATCTTCCGAATACCTGGGCCGCCACTCTGGCGGACTGGGCGGCGTCCTTGGTGTAGAAGTCCGCGCCGATGCGGTCCGCAAACTCCTGGGTCACCACCGCGCCGCCTACCATCACCTTGCAGGGCGCGCCCGCTTCCCGGAGGGCCCGGATGGTGGCGGCGATGTTTTGGGCGGTAGTGGTCATCAGGGAACTGAGCCCCACCAGCGGAGCCTTTGTCTCCAAGGCCGCCCGGACGACTGCCTCCGGCGCAACGTCCTTGCCCAGGTCAATAACGCGGTAGCCGTAGTTCTCCAGGAGCATTTTGACGATGTTCTTTCCGATGTCGTGGACGTCGTTCTTCACGGTGGCAAGAAGAATGGTCCCCTTGTCCCCCGTCCCCTGGGGCAGATGGGCGCGGACCGTATCAAAGGCCGCCTTCACCGCCTCGGCGGAGGCCATGAGCTGCGGCAGGAACAGGTTCCCCTCCTCGTACCGCTCCCCCACCCTGTCCAGCGCCGGGATGATATGGCGGTCGATAACCTCCAGGGGCGTCTCCCGTTCCAGCAGCGCCTCCACCGCCTCCGGAACGCCGGAGCGCTGGCCCAGGGTAATCAGGGTCTCCAGAGGCAGGGACGCCTCCCCCGCCGGCTGGTGCGCTCTGCCGGTGCGCTGGAAGCGGGCGATATAGTCCGTACACCCTTTGTCCGCGTTGGTCAGGACCTTCATGGCCGACAGGGTATCCATCATCCGGGAGGAGCCGGTGTTGATGATCGCCACGTTCAGCCCCGCCGCCAGGCAGGCCGACAGATAGGCGCAGTTCAGCTCCTCCCGGCCCGGCAGGCCGTAGCTGACGTTGGACACCCCCAGGACCGTCTTATATCCCGCCTGCCGCGCCAGACGGATGGCTTCCGGCGTGACCAGGGCATCCTTCTGGCTGACGGAGGCCGCCAGGGCCAGGCAGTCGATCCAGATATCCTCCCGGCGGATGCCGGTCCGCTCTGCCGCCGCCGCCACCCCCAGGGCGATATCCCGGCGGTCCTCCGGCCGGGAGGGAATGCCGCCGCCGTCCAGGGCCAGCACAATGAGGCCCGTGCCGTACTTCGCCGCCAGGGGCAGCATGGCCGCCATGCTCTCCTCCCCGCCGTTTACGGAGTTCAGTACAGGACGGCCCCGGCACACCCGCAGGGCCTTCTCCAGCGCGGCGGGATTGGAGCAGTCGATGACCAGCGGCAGCGGGGACACCTTCTGGATGGCCAGCACCAGGGCGGGCAGGGCCTCCTCCTCATCGATGTCCGGCAGGCCCGCGTTCACCACCAGGAAGTCCGCCCCCTCCTGCTCCTGCCAGACCGCCGCCTCGGCGGCGGCCTCCCAGTCTTTGGCGTAGAGGGCCTCCTTCATTTGAGGGCGGCCGGTGGGATTCATGCGCTCCCCTACCGTGGCGATGGCATCCAGGTCCAGGGCCACCGTGCCCTGCCAGCCGCACAGGCGGCTCAGGCCGTCCCTGGGTCGGGGTCGGACGGGAACTGTCCCCCGCCGGTCCAGCAGTGCCCGGAGAGCGCGGATATGGTCCGGCGTGGTGCCGCAGCAGCCGCCCAGAATGGCCGCGCCGTCCTCCAGGAAGATGGCCGCCCACCGGGCGAATTCCTCCGGGGCCACGTCGTAGACCGTCTCGCCATCCTCCAGCCGGGGCAGGCCCGCGTTGGGCTGGATCATGACCGGCAGGTGGGTATGACGAAGAAATTCCTGCAAAACGGGCCGCAGTTCACGGGGACCGGCGGAGCAGTTGATCCCGATCACGTCCGCCCCCAGGCTGGTCAGCGTCACCGCCGCCGCGGCGGGGTCCACGCCCAGGAAGGTGCGTCCGTCCTCCCCGAAGGTCATAGTGACGAAGACGGGCAGATTTGTCCGCTCCTTTGCCGCCAAAAGGGCGGCCTTGGCTTCCAGCAGGTCGCTGACGGTCTCAATAAGGATCAGGTCCGCCCCGGCGGCGGCTCCGGCCTCCACGATCTCGGCGTACATGGCGTAGGCATCATTGAAGGTCGTCTCGCCGAAGGGCTCCAGGAGGGCGCCCAAAGGGCCCGCATCCAGCGCCACGTATCTGTCCGATCCGGCGGCCCGGCGGGCGGCGGCAATGGCGGCGGCGATACAGGGGGCGGGGTCCTCCCCCAGTTTGCGGCGGCTGGCGCCGAAGGTGTTGGCGGTGAGGACGTCCGCCCCGGCGGCGGCGTAGGCGGCATGGACGGCTTCTACCGCCTGAGGGGCGGTGAGATTCATCTTTTCCGGCGGCGTTCCCGCCGGAAGCCCCGCCTGCTGGAGCATGGTGCCCATGGCGCCGTCGAAAAGGCGGCAGCACGTAAAATCCATCATTGTCGGCCTTCTTTCTGATCTGATCGTCCGTCCCGGCTCCCGACAGCCGGGCGGCAGAGAAAAAGCGCGCCTTCCGGCACGCTTTTTCATGCCCGCGGGTGGGCCTTATGGTACACATCCTGGAGCTTCTGCTTCACCATATGGGAATAGATCTGGGTGGAGGAAATATCCGCGTGGCCCAGCATCTCCTGGATGGAGCGGAGATCCGCCCCGTTCTCCAGCAGATGGGCCGCAAAGGAGTGGCGCAGGGTGTGGGGCGTAATGTCCTTGTTGATCTGCGCCTTCTCCTGATAGTACTTGATGATCTTCCAGAAGCCCTGGCGGCTCATCCGCTCGCCGTTCATATTGACAAACAGCGCCCGCTCCCGGGGGTCCAGAACCAACTGGCCCCGGATGTCCTTCATATAATCGCTCAGCGCCTTGACCGCGCCGGCGTACAGCGGGATGATCCGCTCCTTCCCCCGGCTGCTGCAGCGAATGAACGCACCCGTCAGGTTGACGTCCCCCACGTTCAGGCCGATGAGCTCGCTGACCCGGATGCCCGTAGCGTACAGCAGCTCCAGCATGGCGTGGTCCCGGTAGCCCTTCGCGTCCACGCACTGGGGCTGCTCCAGGAAAAGCTCTACCTCCTTGCCGGTGAGGATCTGGGGCAGCTTCCGCTCCGTCTTCACCGGCGCGGCATCCTTAGCGGGGTTGTAACGGACGATCCCACGGTTTTTCAGATAGCCGTAGTAGGACTTCAGCGAGGCCACGCTGCGGGCAATACTGGCGGCTGATTTCCCTTTTCCGGCCATGGAGGCTATGTAACGCTCGATGTGCTCCGTCTCCGCCTGGGGAAGTTCCACATCCTCCGACTCCAGGAGATAGCGGGAAAACTGCGTGACGTCCCGGACATAGGAGGTGATGGTATTAGCGGACGCGCTGCGTTCCAGCTCCAGATAGCCCGCAAAGCCCTCGATATAATATTCCGTCACTGCATCCCCTCCCTTCCTAATTGATATCATCTATATCGCGCCCAGCGCCAGCCGGAACAGCAGCGGCGTCAGCAGCCGCTCGCAGAACACGCCCAGCGCCAGGAATGCGCCGCACAACACAAACAGCAAAAAATAACGGCTCCCATACAGCACGGGAGACGAGCGTTTCCCTCGCCCAAAGGATAGGGCGAACAGCTCCGTAGACAGCGGCCACGCCGCCCCCGCCAGAAGGAAAAAGCAGGGCAGGGTGAACACCAGCCGCACCACCATGGCCCCCAGGGCCAAAGCCGCCCCCGCCCGTCCGTAGCACCGGACAAAGCAGGAGACCGTATACATGGAGAAAAAACCGAACATCCCGGACAGCGCCGGGATCAATATCACGCCCGCCGCGGAAAATCCCAGCAGGAACAGCAGCACCGCGTATCCAAAATACATCACCACGCAGCTGACCAGGGAGATCTCCGCCCCGCCGCCGTCGTACGCCCGGCAGTAGTCCCCCAGATACTGGCCCAGGGCCTCCCAGGCCTCTTCGCCGCAGGACCCGGCGTACAGATGCCCCGCCAGGGCCCCCGCCAGAAAAGCCAGGGCCAGCAGAAGCAGCCGCATCAAATTCGGGTCCCAGCCCCCCAGCCGGATCGTTCGCAGCACCATTCGCCCGCGCATCTTCCATCACCTCGCATAAGCCTATGCGGCTCGGACAAGTTTTAGAAGCGCGCCGTCTTATGTGGACCCCAGAAACAGGGCCGGGATAGCGTCTGTTTATAAATATAGTGCAATTTCCTCGATTTCGCAAGAGAAAATCCGAAAGCTGCCACTTTTTTGTCAGTTACTACAAAATATTATGTAAACTGTGTTATGTAAACCACACAAATTGAGGCGGCGGTTTGGGGGGCAGACCGGCGGTTTCCGGAATATTTTGTGGGGTGGCTCCGGGAAGCACCCCCACATGTGGGGAGGAGGGGTGATTACAATTTGTAATCACCCCTCCTCCCTGCCAGAACCGGTCCCGGCGGAAATTTTTTGATTTTTGGTTATTTTCACCTCTTGACAAACTCCGGTCACTTCCGGCGGCGGCGGTTCCCCGTCCGTCCGCGCTTCCCCTTGGGGAGATTGTAGCCCACCAAAGCGGCCAGCAGTCCCCCCGCCGCCATGGACAGGCCCAGCCCCGTGAGGCCGTTCTCGACGCGCACGGTATCCGCAGTGAGCAGGGCGGCCGCCAGCGTCAGGGCCAGAAAGACCACCACCACTACCGGCACGGACAGCATGGACGTCCCCTTCCCTTTCAGCACGCTGTAGCCGCACCCCAGGAAGGAGGCCAGGGCGGCGGTGACGCACACCAGAGGATAGAGCTGCTCCAGCCCCAGTACGCCCCGGTCCACCAGCAGCGCGCACAGCATCTGCAGCAGGACGTAGGACAGCAGCGAGATCCCTCCTCCGATGAGACAGTTTTTGACCATCCCCTCCGGCAGAGACATGACGACCTTTGACATAAACAGAACCTCCCGGCCAATTACTGATATAAACCAGTATATTGGCCGGGAGAATGGAATATGCGGTATTATTTGGTTTCGCTGTCGGAACTCTCCTCCAACTTGGCGGGCTCCTCTTCCTTTGCCTTCTTCCCCTTCTTGGCGTCGGCAGGGGGATTGCTGTTGTTGGTGGATACGGCCCACTTGGCCAGCTCCATACGCACCCGGTCGTCGCTGGTTTCGATGACGATATTTTCATCGGCCACATGGACGATCTTGCCCACGATGCCGCCGATGGTGGTGATCTGGTCCCCCTTTTTGAGGCTGCTGCGCATCTCTTCCGCCTGCTTTTTCCGCTTGTTCTCCGGGCGGATCATCAAAAAGTACATCAGCGCGATCATCAGAACCAGAGGAATCAGCAGCGAGCCCATGCTGGCCGCTCCCGCCCCGGCATCGGTGTAAAACAATGGCATGTTTTTTCTCCTTATCATCCGAATTTTTCGTTTGCCAAAAGTTGCTTTGACCATTATAGCTGATTTGGGATGGTTTGGCAAGTCCTATTTTTGGCGGGATAGTTCGAGCCCCCTCAAAGAGCAGCGGCCCGGGGCTCCAGGGAGCTCCAGGCCGTTGACGGATGAAATTTTTGACAGCTCAATTACATGTCGAACACGCCCATGATGACGATGCCGGCTACGATGAGCCCGATCATGGCGTAGTGCTTCCAGGACAGCTTCTCCTTGAGGAAAATGCGGCTCCAGAGCACGGAGGCGGCACAGTAGGCGGAAATGATGGGCGCGGACATGGCCAGGTGCTCCGTATCCGCGATGGCGTAGATGTAGGCGAACTGGCCGGCGGTCTCGCAGACCGCGCCGATGTACTTGGGTGCCTCCATTTTGGGGATGAGGCGGTCCTTTTTGATGACCACCGCATAGATGAAGCAGACCAGCGCCGCAAAGAGGAAGGTCAGCTCGTAGGCCACGTTGGCGCTGTCTTCATCGAGGGTCTCCAGCACCCGGTTGTCGGCGAAGGTGCCCGCCGCGTCCAGGATGCAGTAGGCCACCGGCAGGGCGATGGCGATCCAGCTCTTGGCGTACTTGTAGTTGCCCGCCTGCTGGCGGGCGGCGCGAAGCTCCGCGTCCTCGGTGGAGTCCACCACCCCCAGGCCGATGGCCCCCGCGCACACCAGCGCCACGGCGAAGAGAGCCAGCGGGGAATAGTCGTCCAGGCCGACGAAAATAAAGGTCAGCACTGCCACCAGCGCGCCGGAGGAGTTGCAGATGGGGGATGAGACGCTCAGTTCGATATACCGCAGGCCCAGATAGCCCAGGGCCATGGACAGGATGTAGAGCAGGGACACGGGCAGATAGGTGAGAATGATGCCGAAATTGATCTCCACCCCGCCCACGAAAATCTCAAAGCAGGCATGGAGGCCCATGACGACGCCCACCGCCATGACCATTTTCAGGTGGCTGTATTTATCGGAGGCGTCCCGGCAGCCAATCTTGGAAAAGAGATCGGACCCGCTCCAGCAGAGCAGGGCGATCAGTGCAAGCCAAAACCACATGTTTTTATTCTCCATTCACACAATTTGTTTTTTATGAAAAAACAAATTGTGTGCGGAGGCGGCCGGCGGCGGTAATAATGGTTCGCCGGTATATCCATCATAACACGGCAAGCCCCTTGTCCACCATTTTTTGCAGGGAGAGCAGGATGCCCAGCTTGGCGTGGTGCCAGGTGAGCCCGCCCTGGAAGTACACCGCGTAGGGCGGGCGGATGGGGCCGTCGGCGCTGAGCTCGATGCTGCTGCCCTGGACGAAGGCCCCGGCAGCCATGATAACCTGGCTGTCGTAGCCGGGCATGTCGCCGGGAACGGGCGCGGCAAAGCTGTCCACCGGGGCCGCCCCCTGGATGCCCGCGCAGAAGGCGCACATGGCCGCTTCGCTGCCTAGCTCCACCGCCTGGATGATGTCGTTCCTCGGCTCCGAGGCGTTTGGGACGCAGCGGAAGCCCAGGCCCTCGTAGAGATTGGCGGCGAAGATCGCGCCCTTCAGCGCCCCGGCCACCACCGTAGGGGCCAGGAAGAATCCCTGATAGAAGGCGGGCAGGATGCCCAGATTGGCCCCTACCTCCTGCCCCAGCCCGGGGGCGGAGAGGCGGTAGGCGCACCGGTCCACGCACTCCTTTGTACCGCAGATGTATCCGCCGATGGGGGCCAGGCCGCCGCCGGGGTTCTTGATGAGGCTGCCCACTACCATGTCGGCCCCCACGTCGGAGGGCTCGATCACGTCCACAAATTCGCCGTAGCAGTTGTCCACCATGACTTTTACGTCCGGCTTGACCTCTTTGCAGAAAGCGATCAGCTCCCCAATCTGCTGCACGGAGAAGGAGGGGCGGGTGGCGTAGCCCTTGCTGCGCTGGATGGTGATAAGCCGGGTCTTCGGCGTGATGGCGGCGCGGATGGCATCGTAGTCGAAGCCGCCGTCCGGCTTCAAGTCCGCCTGCCGGTAGGTCACGCCATACTCCGCCAGGGAGCAGGGCGAGGGACGGATGCCGATGACCTCCTGGAGGGTGTCGTAGGGCAGGCCCACCGGGGAGAGCAGTTCGTCCCCCGGGAGAAGGTTGGCGCTGAGGGCCACCGTCAGGGCATGAGTGCCGCAGGTGATCTGGGGGCGGACCAGGGCCGCCTGGGTGTGGAAGACGTCGGCGTAGACCTTCTCCAGCCGCTCCCGGCCGTCGTCGTCGTAGCCATAGCCGGTGGTGGCGGCGAAATGGTTGGCGCCGATGCGGTTTTTCTGCATGGCCAGGAGGACCTTGGCCTGATTGACCTCCGCCCGTTGGTCGATGGCGCGGAACCGGTCCGTCAGGCGTTCCAGAACCTCCTCCCCACGGTCGTAAACCGCCTGGCTGAGCCCCATCTGCCCGTATATCGTCAGTAAGTCCATTGGGAACCTCTTTTCCTTCAAAATGCCTGAAAAAGTTTACCATGAACTCTATAAGATTGCAAGTACAATTTTTCCTGCAAAGAGGCCGGAAAAAGCCGCTCCGGGCGTACCCGCGGCGGCGCTGTTTTCAGGAAGAAGGATCGTTCTCCGGAAAGGACAGGCGGACGGTAAGGACGCCCCCCTGCCAGTCCGCGGTGACAGTCCCACCCATCTGTTCCGTCAGGCGGCGGGCGATGGACAGGCCCAGGCCGGTGCCCTGCCCGCCGGATTCCACGGTGAAGTACCGGTCGAACAGGCGCTCCGCCAGCACCGGCGTCAGGGACGGGGCGGCGTTGGAAAAGGTCAGGGTGCCGTCCTCCTTCAGGACGATTCTGAGGTCCCCAGGGCTGTATCTGGCAGCGTTGGACAGGATGTTGCCCAGAATCCGGCTGACGGCCTCCCGGTCCAGAAGGCGGATGACCGGGGCCTCCGGCAGGTCCACCTCCGGCGCGATACCTTTGGCGGAGAGGACGCCATACCAGGCCGCCAGGCTCTCCTCCACCGCCCGGCTGAGGCTGACAGGCTCCCGCTCCTCCCTGTCCCCCGCGGCCAGCGCCGCCGAGGTGCGGAAAAATTCCTCCGTCAGGGACTTTAAATGGTCCGTCCGGCCCCGGATGAGGGACAGATAGCGCTCCGCCGCCTCGCTTTTCTCCTCCCCTTCCAGCAGGTCCAGGTAGCCGCAGATAGCGGTGAGCGGGGTGCGGAGATCGTGGGAGATGTTGGTTACCGCCTCCTTCAGTTCCCGGTCGCCGTTCTGATACTGCCGGCGCTCCCGGCGGAGCTGGCGCAGCTGGCCGTTCAGTCCGGCGGCAAGGCGGCACATGGCTTTATCTCGGCTGGAGATGGAGAGGAGGGTGTTGGTGTCCGTCTCCAGCCGCTCCTGCAGACCCTGACGAAGCTCCTCCGCCGAGCGGCGGAGAAGAACGATCTTCCAGACCAGCAGCAGGAGCGCCAGTCCCAGCAGGACGCACAGGGCGCAGAGAGCGTACACCATAGTCGGACCTCATTTCAAATCTTTTCTCCGGAACAGTGCCAGCCCTGCGGCGGTACTGGCGGCGGCAGTCCCTAAGCTCACCAGCGGCAGGCGGATGGGACACGCCTCCGACGCGGCGATCAGCTGCACGGCCTGACAGCCGGGGAGGTCGTACAGAACTTCATAAATCGTGCGTTTGATTCCCTGGACGTAGGACGGGTTGGGCATGGCCTCCCGGACCAGTATCTGACCGTTTTCAATGTACTCCTGGGCGGGGATAATGGCCTGCTCCGTCAGGCGGGAATTAAGGTAGATCCCCAGAAACAGGAGAAAGTAGGCCAGAAAAATACAGATGATCGCCACCACCGCCTTGTTCTGGTTCAGCAGGGCCGCCATGGTGAAGACGGCGCACAGGGAGGCGGTCATGAGGAAGGCGCAGAAGGTGAACCACAAAACCGAAGTCAGCGGCAGTTCAAAGCCGCCCATCAGCGGGACGCCCGCCGCCGTTATAGGAAGGATGTAGCCCAAACACACCAGGACGCCCGCCGCCGCGCAGGTAGCGAGTTCCGCCAGATACACTGCGGCGCGGGAGTGGCCCACGGTGATCTTGTTGCGGATGGTTCCGTCACTGTACTCCGCACCTACGAAGAGGCTGCAAAAGGCGGAGAGGACCACGCCGGACATCAGGACGAAGATCATGTAGCGGTTGTCCAGGATGCCCGGCTGATCGCGGTGGGGATAGCTGACCGCCAGTTCGAATACGCCGGCGCCGAACATCACCGACACCGCCGTCCAGAAGGACGCGCTGCGCCAGAGACGGGAGAAGTTGGCCCGCAGGAGGAGATTGACGCTCAGTTTCCCGCTCATCATTTCAGGTCCTTTCTCCGGAACAGGAACAGTCCTGCGGCGGTGCTGACAAGAATGACGGCCAAGGAATAGGCCGCCAGCACGGGGGCCATGCCGGAACCGCCCACGTGCATCGCATAATAACGCGCCTGTCCACCCGGGAGCCATTCGGCAAAAAATTGGTCGTAGGCCAGCCGGAACACGGAATAATTGAATCGTTCCGGCGCTTGACGGTAGAGCTCCAGTTCCGTACTGCAGACGAGACCATTCAAATATATGACGCACGCTGTCATGATCACCGCCACCGGTCCCGCCGCTTTGTGTTGGATATTCATGCCGACCATGGAAAATATCGCGCTGAAGGATACGATCACCAGTACGCCCGCCAGGAGGCAGAGGGCGATCTGGCCCGGCGGACAGACATAATGGACCCTGGGGGTGTGCCCGAAGAAGAGGTACGTCAGCGTCCAGTTCGGGAGGATAAAGGCGGCGCACAGCAGCAGCCCCACCGTGATGCAGGTGAGCAGGTCCGCAAAATAGATAGCCGGACGGACCGCGCCCACCGCCAGCTTGTTGCGAATGGCGCCGTCGCCGTACTCTCCGCTTAAAAAGGAGCTGTACCATGCCGCCAGGAGGAACCAGACTTGGGTCAAGAATAGAAAGGTGGGGCCGTCCAGTGTCCCGGCGCCATCCCGAAGGGAATAGACCACCCGCAGCCCGTAAAACAGCATCAGCGCCATACAGACCCAAAAGATGCGGCTTTTCCACACCCGATGAAAGTTTGCGCACAGCAGATTTCTCATCCCGCACCTCCTATTTCAGATCCTTTCTGCGGAACAGCGCCAAACCTATGCCGGTAGAGGCGGCAATGACCGCCAGGCTCAGCAGCGGCATCCGCCAGAGATTAGGGGTGTCCAGGCGGCTGACCTGCAAATATTGTCCGGTGGGCAGAACGTCCAGCGCCAGCCGCCAAAAGGACATACGGGCCTCCAGATCGGCCGCCGCCGGATGCCGGGACAGATATTCCAATTCGTGGAAGCCAAAAGCACAGGTCCCCGCCGCCGCCAGTACCAGCAGCAATCCGGCGATGGAGGCCGTGGTCCTGTTCCCCAGCAGAGTCACCGTCAGCTTGATCACCGCCGCCCATGCCGCCCGGGCCAGCAGGGCCGTACCGATCCAGACCAGCATCCGCCCCGCCGGGACCCGCAGCAGAGTGCCGGACATCCCCAGGACGGGATAAATGCACAGTGCGCCGGACAGGACCAGATACAGCACATCCAGTCCCACGGCGGCGATTACACAGGTCAGCGTATCCGCCAGATAGACCTCCGCCCTTGTATGGCCCACGATGAGCTTGTTGCGCAGCGTGTTGTCACTGTAGTCCGCCCCCAGGTGGAGGCTCAGCAGCGGAGCCGCGATAAGGGACGGGATGGGCAGATAGCCCATGAGGCCGAACCCGGCGGTGAGGATGGATTCAAGGGTGTAGTTCCCGGTCCCCGTGGCGTAGTGGTCCCAGCAGACTAGGACCACCAGGGCCGTATAGGCCAGCTCGGCCAGGACGGCGATCAAAAACGCCCTGCTCCGGACCATCCGGCGGAGGTTGGCTTGCAGCAAATTTCTCATAGTCCCCTCCCCTATTTCAGGTCCTTCCGCTCAAAGAGCCGCAGACCCCCCAGGGTAAAGGCGGCGGTGATGCCCAACGAGGAGAGCAGCATCCGGACAGGGTGGCCTATATTGATATTTTGCAGGGAGGACGACTGGCCCGTGGGCAGGAAATCCACTACAAACTCATAAATCGTCCGCTGGATGCCGGAAATGTAGTAGGGGTTGGGCTCCGTGACCGCTGCGGGCGCTCCCCCATCAACCGACACCAGCATCTGTGTGATCTCCTCCGGCTCATGGAGAGTATTCTCAAAAATGCTGGACACCAGCACCAGAATCAGCCACACCGCAACAGTGATGACCGTGGCGGACCGGCGGTCATTGAGCATCCCGATAAAGGTGTAGATGGCGGAAAACGCCGCCGTAAAGCCCACGATGATAACGAAGCACAGCGCCGTCCCAACCGGCCCGATTGTCAGGAAGCCCAGGAACGGCACCCCCGCCAGTCCGCCAACTAGCCATGCCGCCGCCATGCACAGGGAAGCGGCAAACACGGTGATGAAATTGGCCAGATAGACCTCCCGGCGGGTATGTCCTACCGTCAGCTTGTTGCGGATGGTCCCCTCTCCGTACTCCACGGAGAGGAACAGGCAAGTGAACATGGCGTAGAAAAATCCCATGGCCGCCGACAAGCGGAAATAGAATTCGTCCAGGTCCGTCAAGGCCCCCCGCTCCGCGTTCTCCAGGCACCAGAGGACCATAAAGCCGATGGAACAGGCCAGCACCGTCAACACGCAGCTCCAGAACATCCCGTCCCGTTTCAGCCGGGAGAAATTGGCCCGCAGGAGGTTAGTCATCGCTTCCACCTCCCACTAGGTTCATGTAGTAGCTCTCCAGGCTCTCGTCGTGCTCATGGATGTTCTTCACCTCGCAGCCCGCGCTGTGGAGGGCCAGGGTCAGCTCAGTGACGGAAGGCGCTTCGTAGACATCCACCTCGGTATCGCTGCGGACGGAGTACTCCAGGCCCATTTTGTCCAGGGCGGTGGTGAGAGGCCGGGCGTCGCTGACGGTGAGGCGCAGGCACTTCCGGCAGCTGGCCTCCAGCTCGGGGGCGCTGATCTCCTTCACCATGCGGCCATTGTCGATGAAGCCGTAGTGGGTGGCGAGGCGGCTCAGTTCGTCCAGGATATGGCTGGAAATGAGGACGGTGATCTGCCGCTCCCGGTTCAAACGGAGGATCAGCTCACGGATCTCCACGATGCCCTGGGGGTCCAGGCCGTTGGCGGGCTCGTCCAGGATGAGGAAGTCCGGGTCCCCGGCCAGGGCCACGGCGATGCCCAGGCGCTGGCGCATACCCAGGGAAAAGTCTTTGGCTTTTTTCTTCCCGGTGTTCCCCAGGCGGACCAGCTCCAGCAGGTCTTTTAAGCCGTCATAGGACGGCAGGCCCAAAATTTGATACTGCTGTTTCAGGTTTTCCTCCGCCGTCATGGAGAGGTAGATGGAGGGGGTCTCCACCACCGCGCCCATGCGGCGGCGGGCTTTTGTGATTTCTTTGCTCTTGTTGGGACAGCCGTAGAGGGTGAATGTGCCCTCCGTGGGCTCCTGGAGGCCGCAGATCAGGCGGATCAATGTTGTTTTGCCCGCGCCGTTGCGGCCTACGAAGCCATAGATGGCTCCTTTTTCCACGTGCATGGTCAGGCCATTCAGGGCCTTTCCATTTTTATAGTGCTTGATGAGATTTTTTGTTTCCAGGATGTAGTCCATTTCCTTGCCTCCTTGGTTGGAATAGATTCATTTTAGCTGGGATTGGTTAAGAAAGCGGTTAAGGAAATGGTTAAGATTCGGTAAAGAGGTTTAAGGTTGCTTTAATTTGATCTTCGCCGCCTTCAGCGGCGAACGGAACGTTCTTCTCGAATTGGCCCGGGACCTGCGCGGCCCCGGACTCCGCGCCTACTTTTGCCACGCGGCAAAAGTAGGCAAAAACGCGCTTAAACCTGGCGGTTTAAGAATCCCTTATTTTTTGTTTAGGTTTGCGCCCGAGGCATGGTCGGTTTTCTCTAAACCTTACTGCTGTCCGCTTCGTTCCTCCCTGCTTCTGTTTCAGCGTGGTCATCGGTGGCCCCTACCGTATAGCGGGGCGAACTCCCCGGGGTGCATAACGGAGGCTTCCCCATTTTGCCGGAAGTACTGGCGATGGTGGCAGACTGGTCATAGAAGCGGCGCAGCAGTAAGCACTACCGTTAGAATCCGTGGGTAGACGTACCAGACCGGCGCACCAACGAAGAAACTCGGGTAGAACCAAACCAAGTACGTCGGAGGGAAACTAATCTCCCCCGTAATGAAGGAGGATTCTCAAGGAACGTAGTTCCTTGAGCGACCTTTTGGTACTTTTCCCTCGCGGGAAAAGTACGCCCCCGCCCCGGCGAGGGGCGAATCTAAATGATAGATCAGAGCCGACTGCGGCGCGCAGCGCCGCAGATCAATCCGCCAGCTTGAATCCAATCCCCCACACTGCCTCAATGACCTCCCCTGCCCCGGCCTCCCGGAGCTTCCGGCGCAGATTGCTGACATGGACCTTCAAAGAACTCTCCACACAGTCCGGCGTCTCAAGGCTCAGCTGCTCCAAAAGCTGGGATTTTGTGATCACCTGTTTCGGATTCCGCATCAACAGCTTTAAAATAGAAAACTCCGTGCGGGTCAGGCGGACGGCTTCGCCGTCCACCGTCACCTCCCGGGTCTCCGGGACAAGAATGATCTCCCTGTACCGCAGGGCTCCGTCCTGCCGGGACTGCCGGCGCAATTGAACCGCAATACGGGCCAAAAGCTCCCGGGTGTCAAAAGGCTTGGTCAGATAGTCAACAGCCCCGCCCTGGAGCAGGTCCACCTTGTCCTCCACCGCCGCCCGGGCGGAGAGAACAATCACCGGTATCCCGGTCAAATGAGGCAATACTTCTTCCCCGTTCAGACCGGGAAGCATCAAGTCCAGTAAGACCAGATCGGGCCGCTTGTCTTCCAGAAGCAGGAGAGCTTCCGTGCCGGAATAGGCCCGAAGCACATCGTACCTCTCCCGGCGCAGAAGCTCCTCCAGCATGTCCCCGATATAGACGTCATCGTCCACAATGGCGATCAAAGGCTCCGTCATAGGGCAAGCTCCACCTTTTCAAAGGAATATCCCCCCTCCTCGTCCGTGGTCAGCAGGACCATGGTGGGCACAGCCCGGAAAGGCCGGGGATAAGAACAGCTGCCGGGATTCAGCCACAGACGGCCTAATATACGCTCTTCCGAATATTGGTGGGTATGGCCGCAGATCACCACGTCCACCCCCGTCAGGTTCCAGGGAACATCACAGCGGCGGTGGGTCATGCAAAAAGATACGCCGCCCAGATCAATGCGCATCAGCCGCGGCAATTCCCGCGCCCAGCTGCCCAAGTCGTTATTGCCCCGCACGCCGTACAGGGGAGCCAGACGCTCCAGTTCCTCTATGACCGTCGGATCATCAAAATCTCCCGCATGGAGAATACAGTCCACCCCACGCAGGCGCTCCACCGTATCCGGGCGCAGACGTCCGTGGGTGTCCGAAATCACGCCGATGCGCATTGCCGTCCCTCCTCTCATACTATTTCTCAATCAAATCTTTCTTTCGTTACCGGGCAAAAATCTAGGAATAGCAACAGGTTCAGTCTCGAACTTAAAGTTCTTTTTGATACTTTTTCTTTCAAGAAAAAGTATCACTCCGCCAGCATGGCGGCAAATTCTTCCTCCGTCAGCACGGGTATTCCCAGTTCAGTTGCCTTGCGCAGCTTGCTTCCGGCGTTCTCTCCCGCTACCACATAGGTTGTCTTTTTGCTCACCGAGCCGCTGGCCTTGCCGCCCCGGGCCTCGATGAGGGCGGCGGCCTCCTCCCGGGTGAATTTCTCCAGCGCACCGGTGAGGACGAAAGTCATTCCTTTAAACTGCTCCCCGGCGCTCTGCTGGGCTGCCTCCATGCTGACCCCCGCCTCCTTCAGGCGGCCGATCAGATGCTTGGACTGGGGGCTCTCCAGCCATTCCCGGATATAGGCGGCGGTGATGCCCCCCACGTCGTCAATGGCGGTCAGCTCCTCCTCCGTGGCCTGGGCCAGGGCATCGAAGGAACCGAAACGGGCGGCCAGGATCTTCCCCGCCTTCTGGCCCACCTGACGGATGCCCAGGGCATAGAGAAGACGCTCCAGGCCCCGGTCCTTGCTGGCGGCGATGGCCTCCACAGCATTCTGGGCGGATTTTTTGCCCATCCGCTCCAGGTCCGCCAGCTGATCAACGGTCAAAAAGTACAGGTCTGCCGGGGTCCTCACAAGGCCCTTTTCAATGAGCTGTTTAATAACCGCAGGGCCCACTCCGTCGATGTCCATGGCGTCCCGGCTGGCAAAGTGGGTCAGGTTCCGGTGGAGCTGGGCGGGGCACTCCGCGCCGGTGCAGCGGATAGCCGCGCCGTCCTCATCCCGGATCACCGGCGCGCCGCACACAGGACAGACGGCGGGAAAACGGTAGGGCTCGGTGCCCTCGGGCCGGAGGTCCTTGAGGACCCCTACCACCTCGGGAATGATCTCCCCGGCCTTTTGCAGGACCACCGTGTCGCCCACACGGATGTCCTTTTCTTCAATAAAATCCTGGTTGTGGAGGGTGGCGTTAGTGACGGTGGTACCCGCCAGACGCACCGGCTCCACCACGACTTTCGGGGTCAGTACCCCCGTCCGGCCCACCTGAACCACAATCTCCAGCACCCGGCTGGGCTTCTGCTCCGGCGGATACTTGTAGGCAATGGCCCAGCGGGGACATTTTGCAGTACTTCCTACCGCCGCGCGTTCCGACAAGGAATTTACCTTTACAACCGCACCGTCCATATCAAAGGGCAGTTCCTCCCGGGACTCCCCCAGCCGGACGATCTCCGCGTTGACATCCTCCGCCCGGTCCAGGACCTTGTGGGGGATGGTCCGAAAGCCCTGGGAGGCGATATACTCCAGGGTCTCGCTGTGGGTGGCGAAGGTCCGCCCCTCGGCCAGCTGGAGATTGAAGACACGGATATCCAGCAGCCGCTTGGCGCAGACCTTGGGGTCCAGCTGGCGCAGGGAGCCAGCGGCGGCGTTGCGGGGGTTGGCAAAGAGGGATTCGCCGTTCTCCTCCCGCTGGCGGTTGAGCTTATGAAAGACGTTCTTGGGCATGAAGACCTCGCCCCGGACAATGAGCCGGGGGAGCTTGTCCGGCAGGGTCATGGGGATGGACTTGATAGTCCGGATATTTTCCGTCACATCCTCCCCCACCTGCCCGTCTCCACGGGTGGCGCCCTGCACGAAAACTCCATCCCGGTACTCCAGCGCCACGCTCAGGCCGTCCACCTTGGGTTCCACACTGTAGGCAACTTCCTCCAGCGCTTCCTCCATCCGCTGGGCGAACTCCTCCACCTCATCGGGAGAAAAAACGTCCTGGAGGCTCTCCAGAGGCACGGGGTGCCTCACCTGGGTGAAGCTCTCCAGCGCCATGCCTCCCACCCGCTGGGTGGGGGAATCCGGGGTGATCTCCTCGGGGTGCTGCGCCTCCAGCTCCTCCAGACGGCGCAGCATCCGGTCATATTCATAGTCCTCCATCGTAGGATCGTCCAGCACGTAGTAGCGGTAGCCCGCCTCGCTGAGGGTCTCACGCAGAGTTTTCATTTCGCTTTTGTAGTCCATTGGTTCCTCCCGATTTCAATGCCGCAGAGCGGCGGTAAACTTAGCCGTTGTTGATTGAGTATTCGTAGGCATCCTCCTCTACGGAATTCCCCGAGTCGAAGTAGGTATAGGTATCCGGCACCTCCCCCACGATCACCGTCTCCGCCACGGCGAAGGAGTTGGCAACCTGGGTCCCCGTGCGGAATCCGGGCAGCAGAATGGAGACGGACACATCCACGCACAGCAGGATCTGGTGGGTGGTCTGGTTGATGCCCGCGTGGGAAAACTGATTCTCAAACCGGGCCGAGCAGCTGCCCGTGGACTGCATCCGCACCGACAGCTTCGGTCCCCTTCCCGCCAGGAAGGCCGACCCGCTCAGCGTCCCCAGCGGGATTTGCAGTTCAATGTCCGACATCTCCCCCAGGCGGGTCAAAATGTCCTGGGTGATGGATGCCTGGAGGCGGTTGAACTCCGCCATATTGCTCACCAGGGCGGCTACGCCGCCGCTGTCGTTCTTTTCCAGGGAAATCAGGTTGTTGTACTGGATCTCCCCGCTGTTGACCGCGCCGCTGACCGCCTCCGCCACCAAACCGTTCACCATATTGGACACCCGGGTCACCGCCAGGCTCCCCAGGATGGAGCGCAGATGGCCCATGCCCACAATGGTCAGGACCATCAGGACGCAGGCGAACAGGAAGCAGAAGAATTTCGCTTTCTGCCGGGCGGACATAGGAGGACGGCGGCGCATCAATCATCACCTCACGTCCAGCCTATGAGCGGACGGCTTTTCCCTATTCCTGTTATTCCGGCAGGGCCGCAACCAAGTCCTTGAACACCCGGCCCCGCTCCTCAAAATTCCGGAAGCGGTCAAAGGAGGTGCTGGCCGGTGAGAGAATCACCACGTCCCCCGCTCCGGACCGCTCGTCTGCAAGCCGGACCGCCTCGGGGTAGTCCGCCGCGGTCAGAATCTCCAGGCCCTGGTAGTTGTCCGCCGTCCGGACGGCCTCCCGGATGGCCTGCTCCGTAGCGCCGCAGAGAATCAGCAATTTTACGTGGTCGTTGACCACCGGCCCCAGGGGCGCGTAGCTGATTCCCTTATCCTTGCCGCCGGCAATGAGAATCACCTTCTCCGGAAAGGAGCGCAGTCCGGCAATGGTCCGGCTGGGGCTGGAGGCGATGGAGTCGTTATACCAGCGCACGCCCCGGCGCTCCCGCACCAGCTCAATACGGTGCTCCACTCCGCCGAAGGTCCGGGCAAATCTCCGGATGGTCTCATCCGGCACCAGCCCCTGGACTGCGCAGATGGCCGCCATGTAGTTTTCCACGTTATGCGCGCCCGGCAGGAGAATGTCCGACAGTGGAAGCACGGAGCGCTGGCCGGACGCGTCCCGATACCAGATGGCTCCCTCTCTGAGATAGCAGCCGGCGGCGGGCGGCTGCTCTGAATTTGCTGTAAAGTACGATACCCTTCCTGCTGTTTGGGCAGAAAGGCCCCTTGTGATTTCATTGTCCCAGTTGCACACCGCGCGGTCCGCCCCGGTCTGGTGGACCAGCAAATTGGCCTTGGCCCGGACATACTCGTCCATATCCGTGTGGACGTCCAGATGGTTGGGCGCCAGATTGGTCACCACGGCGATATGGGGGCTTCGGTCCATGTCCAGCAGCTGAAAGGAGCTCAGCTCCACCACCGCCCAGTCCTCGGGGCGGATGGTATCCGCTTCGCTGAGCAGCGGGCGGCCGATATTGCCGCCCAGGTGAACCGTATATCCCGCGGCCTCCAGAAGGCGGGCAATGATGGTGGTGGTCGTCGTCTTGCCATCGCTGCCGGTGACGCCCAGAATGGGACAGGGGCAGACCTGGAAGAACACCTCCATCTCCGAGGTGATCTCGCTGCCCCGGGCCGCCGCCTCCTCCAGGAAGCGGGGATGCAGACCGGGGGTGCGGAAGATCACGTCCTGGTCCAGTCCCTCCAGATAGTCCGGACCCAGGCGGAGCTTGCAGCCCGCGGCCTCCAGCTCATCGCCCAGAGGGCCCAGGGCGTCCCTGCTCTTTTTGTCGCAGGCGGTTACATCAATTCCCGCATCCAGCAGGAGCTTTAAAAGAGGCTGGTTGCTGACGCCGATGCCGGTCACGGCCACCCGCTTGCCCCTCAATGTATTCAGATAATCGTGCAGAGTCATAATGCTTCCTCCTTGCAGTATCTCGAGTGATATTATACCACCGGCCAGGGGAGAAAACAACAAATTTATCCAGTTCCGCCGGTTTCTTTCGTTGACAAGCACTCCCTTCTCCTGTAAAATAGGGGTTGAGTAAGACAGACAGTCGCGTGGCGGCGCGAAAGCTCCGTCATGAGGAAAGTCCGGGCTCCGCAGGGCAAGGATAGCGGGTAACGCCCGCCGAAGGCGACTTCAGGAAAAGTGCAACAGAAATAAACCGCCGGCATTGGCCGCTGACGCGTCCAACGCCCGGCAAGGATGGAAAGGCGAGGTAAGAGCTCACCCATCGGCTGGAGACTGTCCGATGCTGTAAACTCTATCCGGAGCAACACCGTGGAGAGAACTTTGATCGCGTCCGGCCTCTGGCCGCCTGCGATCTTGACCGGCCCGGTCGTTCTCGAGGAGGTGGCTGGAGCGGTCTGGCAACAGGCCGCCTAGATAGATGACTGTCAAATACAGAACCCGGCTTACAGTCTTACTCGGCATAAGGGAAAGTACCTCAGCGGTGCTTTCCCTTTCTTCTGCGACAAATGACCGATGCGGAGGCGCCTATGAAAAATCAGTCTGATCTCCAATTTGACGCCCGGTCCGTCCTCGTGACCCCATCCAGGCGGCAGCTTGCGTGGCAGGAGACGGAGTTTTACGCCTTTATCCACTTCTCGGTGAATACTTTCACCAACCGGGAGTGGGGCGACGGCACGGAACCTCCCTCCTGCTTTGCCCCCGCCCGGCTGGACGCCGCCTAGTGGGCCCGGTGCATCCGGGACGCCGGGATGAAGGGGGCCATCCTCACCTGCAAGCACCACGACGGCTTCTGTCTCTGGCCCAGCCAGTACACGGACCACACCGTCGCCAACAGCCCCTGCCCCAGGGACGTGGTGGGAGAATTCTCCGACGCCTGCCGCCGGTATGGGCTGAAATTCGGCGTCTACCTCTCCCCCTGGGACCGGCACAGCGCGCTCTACGGGACGGGGAAGCCCTACGACGACTATTTTGTCAACCAGCTGCGGGAGCTTCTGACCCAGTACGGCCCCGTCTTCTCCGTCTGGCTGGACGGAGCCTGCGGCGAGGGGCCCTGCGGAAAGCGGCAGAGCTACGATTGGGAGCGGTACTACGCCGTTGTCCGGGAGCTCCAACCGGACGCCTGCATCAGCGTCTGCGGCCCGGACGTCCGCTGGTGCGGCAACGAGGCGGGTCATACCCGAAAGTCCGAGTGGAGCGTGGTCCCCCGGCGTGCCCGGGACACGGAGAAGATCCGGGAGAAGTCCCAGGCGGAGGACAGCGCCGAATTCCGCCAGCGGACCATCTCCGCCGGAGACAAGGACCTGGGCGGCAGGGATGTCGTCCGGGATGAGCCGGACCTGGTGTGGTACCCGGCGGAGGTCAATACCTCCATCCGCCCCGGATGGTTCTATCATCCCGAGGAAGACGGCCAGGTGAAATCACTGGAGGAACTGGTGCGGATCTACGAGTCCTCCGTGGGCGGAAACGCCGCATTTCTGCTGAACATTCCGCCCACACCGGAGGGGCTTATCCATGAAAACGACGCCGCGCGGCTGCGTGAGCTGGGCGCATACCTCCGGGAGACCTACCGCCGGGATCTGGCAGAGGAGGCCTGGATCGTCCGCAGGTCGGATACGGTCCAGCTCCTGTGGCCGGAGCCGGTAAAGGCATCCCGAATCGTTTTGATGGAGGATATCACCCAAAGCCAGCGGGTAGAAGCCTTCGCCGTTTTTGATGGCGGCGGGACGGAAATTTACTCCGGCACCGTGATCGGCTATAAGAAAATCGTCCCTCTGGAAAGCTGCGTTACGGACCGCTTCACCATCCGGATCCTGTCCAGCCGGATGGAGCCACGCCTCAAATTTACCGGCGTGTACTGATCCTTCATCCGGCCTCCGATAAGTGGACATGTTTTGCATACTTTTCCGCACAAATAAACATTATACTGCATAAGCTGTTTCTATAGAATAGGTTCAAGAACAGATTACCAGGAGGCAGCTTATGAAACAGCCTGTTTTTACCGGCTCCGGCGTAGCCATTATCACGCCCTTCACCAGCGACGGCGTTGACTACCCCGCCCTTGCACGTCTGCTCGATTTCCAGCTGGAAAACGGTACGGACGCCATCATTGTCTGCGGCACTACCGGCGAGGCCGCCGCCATGAGCTATGCGGAACGAATCCGCACCATTGAGACCGTCGCGCGCCATGTGGACGGCAGGGTCCCGGTGATTGCCGGCACCGGCTCCAACAATACGGAAAGCGCGATCACGTTGTCCAAAGACGCCGCCAGGGCCGGGGCGGACGCCCTGTTGGTGGTGACGCCCTTCTACAACAAGGCTACGCCAAAGGGCCTCATCCGCCATTATACGGCCATCGCAGACGCGGCGGAAAAACCGGTGATCCTCTACCACGTCCCCTCCCGCACCGGGGTAAAATGTACGGCGGAGGTCTACGCCGCTTTGGCGGAGCATCCCAATATCGTGGGCGTGAAGGAGGCGGGCGGCGATCTGGCGCTGGTGCAGAAGACACGAGAACTATGCCCGGAGGACTTCTACATATGGTCCGGCAACGACGACGAGACCGCCCCTATCATGCTCTTCGGCGGCAAGGGGGTCATCTCCGTGGCCGCCAACGTGATGCCCGGGGAGATGCACCGGCTGACAGAGGCCTGCCTGAACGGCGACTTCGCCGCCGCCGGAAGGATGCAGCTGAAGCTGCGGAAGCTCTGCGAAGCGCTGTTCTGGGAGGTGAACCCCATTCCCGTGAAGACGGCTCTGGCGATGATGGGATACTGTCAGGAGCGCTTCCGCTCCCCCATGTGCGAGATGGAGCCGGAAAACCGGGAACGGCTTGCGGGCGTGCTGGCAGAGTACGGACTGATTTAACGGATTGACTTCTCTCCTCCCCTGCGCTAGAATGGGTAAAAAGCGCAGGGGAGGATTTTTATGGCGGAAACCATATATATTGAACATTCTAACAACGCAATTGGTATTATCTTTACACGGGAGACCAAGGTCATTGACACCGGGCTCTCCGTTTTGAGTGAAAACAACAGCGGTCTGGTTTCGGAGGTCTCCCGGCTGTGCGGTATGGCATTTTTTCTGGATGGACAGGTCCCGGAGGTCCCGCTGTACGCCGTGCCCTATCTGGAGGTGTTCGCCTCGGACGGCAGGGGCGGATGGTTCGCCGCGACGTCAGAAGGCGGAGACGGACCTTTGTACCACATTGACCGGGACCGCTCCGTGTGCCTTGTGTCGGACTGCTACCGGGAGTTTTTCAGCGGGATTCTCTCCGACCCGGATTGGCGGCAAAGGTGCCTCCCCGGCGGGCCCTGGCCCCGATTGCCGGAGGATCCGGATGGACGGAAAGAGCTGGCGGCGCAGCTTAGCGCTTCGGTTCCTTCAACGAGGAAAGCTGCTGATCCCGGTCCCCTGCCCCGGGTATTTGCCTCCCGGGAGGAGGCGGAGCGGGAATTTCCCATTCTGGATATGTGGACCGTCCTGCGGCAGGAGAAGGAGCCCCGGTTTCAGGTCCATCCCATGATGTCCCCCAAGGACCGGGAAGGCCGGGCCTTCGTCCACTATACCGCGTGGCGGGAGACCTACGCCGGGCTCATGCCGGAGGCGATTCTGGCGGCGCATACGATGGAGCGCTGCCGGGAGGCGGCCCGGCGCAGCGATTCCGGCAATACCTTCGTTGCGCTAGACCGGGAGAATGACGACCGGGTGGTTGGATTTGCCACGCTGTCCCGCTCTGCCAGGGAGTTTGTCTCCGTGCCGGAGGCTGGGGAAATCGTCGCACTGTACGTCCTGCGAGAATACCAGGGCCTGGGACTGGGGCGGCAGCTGCTGGAGCGCTGTCTGGCCTGGCTCCCCCGGCCCAGGGCGGCGCTGTTCGTGCTGGAGGGCAACGAGAAGGCCATCAGCTTTTACGAGCACATGGGCTTCCGGCCCACCGGACACAAGATTACCGAAAAGCAGGAAGGCGGTACGCTGGTGGAGATTGAAATGTGCCTGGAGAAGGAGCCCCGTCAATAAGGAACGCCCCCGGAGCTGTACGCTCCGGGGGCGTTGTTACCTTCCAGTCATCTCGCTCTTGGGATCAGCAGCAGGCGGTCCGGCGTGATCTGGCTCTCGTCCGCCAGCTCGTTCACCGACAGGATGCCCTCCCGGGTGGCCCGGTACTGCTTGGCGATGGCCCACAGGGTCTCACCCTCCCCCATCTTCCGCAGGATCAGAGACGGCGCGGGGCCCTGGTCCTGGGCCTCCTCCTCCGTCTCCCCGCCGCAGACGCAGAGATAGCGCCGCCGCCGGGTGGTGGAAACCTCGCACTCTATCGGGAAGCGCAGCTCGATGCCCTCCGGGGTAATGTTGGCGATGATATCCCCCCGGCAGGCGGCCTCGCCCCGGCAGTCCAGCTGTCCGCCCTCCAAATCGTCGGGGACGGATACCGTAAACTCCTTCCGAACGCTGCCCATGGCTTCGTTCTCATCCACATACAGGCACCTGGCCCAGACGGGGACCTTCCACTCGCCGCCCTCCAGCTGGGGGCAGCCGCAGCTGATTTCGGTATCCACCACCGAGCGGACGGCGGACCCGGTCTCCAGCAGCTCCCGGACATTCTGCCGCCGAACGTTCTGCTGGCTGTCCTCCCCCAGCTCCAACTCCTCCGTCTGACAGGTGACGGCGGCGGCGGTGCTGTAGAGGTCGGCGATGAACTCGATCTCCAGCCGCTTCCACACCGTCACACGGGTGCAGAGGGACACGGACAGGGTCAGAGTGCAGGCGTCGTCCGGGGCGCTCTCGCTGCCTACGCGGCAGTCCAGGCTCAGCAGGCGGTAGGCCGCCTCGCACTCGTCCTCCTCGTCAAAGCCGTTTCCTTCCAGGATCTGGGAGAAGGGCAGCTCCTGCTGGAGAAGGCCCAGCCGTCCCCCGGTCTCCCGGTACAGCGCCGATACGGACAGAAATCCCTTGACCACCAGCTTGCTGCCAATGAGCTTGCTGTCGGTCCCCCGGACGTCCACCCGGGTGGAGAGGATCTCCTCCGCGCCGCCCCGTCCCGGGGACAGGGGGAGCTCCTCGGAGAAGGAGAACTCCTTCTCACGCACCCCCGCCGCCACACGGGTCTGCTTCTGCTCCCGCAGCATCTGGACGCCCTCCGCACCCTCGCCGTCCACGCCGGTGCCCACGGACAGGGATACGTGGCGGCTCATGGCCGGATACAGCACCAGGTTGGCCCGGGTCAGCACCTTCCGGGGATTCAGGACCCGGGTGTCGATGCTCCGCAGCTCCCCCCGGATATCCAGATTCTCGCAGGCGTCGTCCCCCTGCCCCTCGCCGTAGCACTGGAAGGGGATCTGGAAATGCAGGGAGCGCAGCCCCTCCTCCTTCTCCGGTATGTACAGCACCGACGCCTCCACGCTGCCGCTGGCGCAGAAGCGCCCGTCCCCGGTCAGCTCCCGGCCGGTGAGGCACACCGTTCCGGTGGTATCCACGATCCGGGCGATATCTCCGCAGCTGTCCGGTACGATGTTCTCCCGCATGGTCTCGCAGGGGAAGGGCGCGAAGCGGAGAGTCTCATAGTATTCGTGATCTGCTTTTTGCAATTTTAATTCCATATTGGGCGTCCTCCTTTGGCATATGGCGGCCTTTACTGGTCCCATTCTATGAGGAGGACAGCCCGGATTATTCTTTCATTTTGAAGATTCTTTTCAGGATGCCGTTTAAAAACTTCGGGGACTTGACAACGACGATCTTCATAGCTGCCTCCTTCCTCTACCTGCGCATACAGCCCCAGCCGCAGCCGATCAGCAGAATTGCCACAAGGAACAGGAGGCATCCGGTGGGGAAAATTGCCGCGATCAGAATCCCGAGTCCCAGCGCCAGAGCGCAGACCCCCAGCCAACGACAGTATCTCATATGTCCATATCCCTCCTGCCTCTTGGTCTGCTATCATTATATACAGGATCGGCAGACGGGTGACAGGGGACGCGGCTTTGGACAGCCTTCTATTCTCTGGCGGAACGGGCAGCCTTCCTATAGGCGAGGGGCGTTTTCTGATACTTTTTTTGAAAGGCGCGGGTGAAGTAGGAGTGATTGTGGAAGCCGCAGTTCTCCGCCACGTCGATCACTTTGTAGTCCGTCTCCGACAGCTGCTTGGCCGCCAGCTCCAGGCGGTAGTCCACCAGATAGGCGTTGAAGCTCATCCCGGTGAAGTCCTTGAACAGCTTCATGAAGTAGCTCTCCGAGAAGCCGCACCGCCCCGCCGCCTCCTGAATGGATACCTCCCTGTCATAGCAGTTCTGAATATAGTACAGCGCGTTTTTCAGCTTGCCGTAGGACAGATGCAGGCACCGGTCTCCGCCTGCGGCGGGGACGCTGTACCGGGTCATGTGGTAGAGGAGCTGAAACAGGTTCGACTTGACCATCAGCTCATAGGTGGAATAGCTCTCCCGCCGGTGATCCACCATGGAGAGGACGCAGGGCATAACGGCCCGGCAGAAATCAGAATCCGCCGGGTGGAAGCAATCCATAGTCCGTTCGCCGTTCACAAAGGGAAGAACGTACTTGTCATAACAGGGGTCTCCCCCAGCCCCCTTGAAGATGGACGGATGGAAGATGATATTATAATATTCCCCCTCCGCCGGGCCGTCCCGCTCAATGGAGTGGACGGCGTGCGGCAGGATGACCAGCAGATCTCCGGCCCGGAGCGTGTACGCCTGCCCCCACAGGGCAGTCCGGATGCTGCCGCCTTCACAATAGATCAGCTCGAACCCCTCGTGCCAGTGCAGGGGGAAGGAGTGAATCCATTCCGGGATGCGTCCGTGGTAGACGCTGTAAGGAAAAGCGATGCTCCCGTGTATTTTCGTCTCATGCAGCTCCGCGCAGTCCATAACGTTCCTCCGGCAGTCAGAAATTTCAAAAAGTAGGATTGTGTTAAAAAGGAAGGGATATACTGCAAGAATTGTACCGCAGAAAAGAGTACAATGCAAGCAGATCGTGCATCCCCGGCCCGATAGAATGGGGATGGAAAGGAGCAGCGGTATGGAATTTGCAGCCATCAGACATTTTGCAGACAGCAATTACTGCTACGCCGTGGAGGAGGGGCGCTTCCTCATCCGGCTGGAGACCAAGCGGGGCGATGCTGCGGCCGTCCGCCTCCATGTGCAGGAAAAATACCTGCCGGTCTCCTATCGGGACACCCGGCAGGCCTATGACATGACCCTGGCCTGTTCGGACCGGTACCGGGATTACTACGAGGCCGTCATCTCCGTGGACGTGGTCTGCCTCCGGTATTTCTTCCAGCTGGAGGACGCCTCCGGCAAGGTGACCTACTTCGGAAATCACGGCTTTTATGATACGTGCATTACGGATATTGAGCGGATGTTCGACTGCCCCCAGACCCTCCGGGAGGAGGAGCGCTTCCAGCTGCCCCCGTGGGCGAAAAACAAGGTGATCTACCAGATCTTCCCCTCCCGGTTTGCCACGGACAAGCAGGTGCCCGATGAGGTGTGGTATCAGTCCCCCATCGGCCTTGACGCGGACCTCCAGGGCTCCCTCCGGGGCGTCATTGATCATCTGGACTATCTCCAGGAGCTTGGCGTGGACATTCTCTATATGACGCCCGTCTTCCGCTCCAGGTCCAGCCACAAGTACGACACCGACGACTATTACGCCATCGACCCCTCCTTCGGCACCAAGGACGACCTGCGGGAGCTGGTCCGCAAGGCCCACAGCCGTGGGATGTACGTCATTCTGGACGGCGTATTCAACCACACCTCCGTGAACTTCTTCGCCTTCCGGGACCTGAAAGAAAAAGAGGAGCAGTCAGAATACCTGAACTGGTACTACCCAAAATCTTTTCCCCTCACCGCCAGGCGCGGGGAAAAGCCCAGCTATAAGACCTTCAGCTTTGCAGGCGGTATGCCGAAGCTGAACCTGCGGAATAAGGAGACAGCGGATTTCGTCATCGACGTGGCCGCATACTGGATTAAGGAGTGCGATATCGACGGCTGGCGTCTGGATGTGGCGGACGAGATCCACCACGGCTTCTGGAAGCGGTTCCGGCGGGAGATCAAGGCGGTGAAGCCGGACGCGCTGATCGTGGGCGAGGTCTGGCACTACGCCGGCGACTTCCTGGGTGGCGACGAGTGGGACAGCGTGATGAACTACCCCTTCTGCCATGCCGTCCGTGACCTGATCGCCCAGGGGACCCGGAGCCCGTCCGCCTTCCTGGGGGACCTGGGGTTCCTCAGAGGGAACCTGCACCGGGCGCTGGGGGGCTATCTCTGGAATTTTATCGATACCCACGACACCCCCAGATTCCTGTACGCTTCCGGGAACGACCCGCGAAAGCAGCGCCTGGCGGCGGCGCTCCAGCTCCTGCTCCCCGGGATGCCCATGATCTATTACGGCGACGAGGTGGGGATGAGCGGAGCCTCCGACACGGACTGCCGCCGGGGGATGCTCTGGGACGAGGCCCGGCAGGACAGGGACACGCTGGCCTGGTATCAGCGGCTCATCCAACTCCGGCGTCAGGAGCCGGCATTGACGGAGGGGGCCGTTGTAAGACAGTATGCGGAGGATAGCGCCGGACTGCTCGCTATGACCCGGCAGCTGGGCGAACGGCGCGTCACCCTGGCCGTCCATGCCAGGGAGGGGAACGCATTCCTGCCGGAACTGCGGGGAGAATTTGACCTGATCACCGGTCAGGAATTCTCCGGTACTCTGGGAGCCTATGAGGCGGCGGTGCTGGTCGAAGCAGAGGGCAGTCAGGCGATATGAGCGCTCAGGTAACCACGAGATCCTTTGCCAAGCTGTACATCCCCATTCTGCTGGAGACCCTCTGCTCCATGCTGGCCGGCATGGCGGATACCATCATGCTCTCCACCGTGGGCGACGCCGCCGTGGGAGCCGTCGGTACGGCAAACACCTACACCTCCCTTTTCATTATCATGTTCAACATCGTCTCCTCCGGTATGACCGCCGTCATGACCCAGTATATCGGCGCGAAAAAGGCTGGCGTGGCCTATCAGGCTCGCCAGCTGGGGGCGGCCTTCAGCCTCGCGGCCGGCGTCCTGCTCTCACTTTTCCTGTTCGCCTTTTCGGGAAATGTTCTGGAGATTGTGGGAGCGGCGCCGCTGCTCATGGACTACGCGAAAACCTACCTGCGCATCGTCGGTGGCTTCTTCTTCCTCAACGCCCTGATCCCTATTTTCTCCAACTATCTGCGGGCGTTCGGCCACACCAGGCCACCCCTGGCGGCGGCCCTGCTGGCAAACGGGGTCAATCTGGCCCTCAATGCCTTCTTTCTGTTTGTGCTCCACGGCGGCGTGGCGGGCGTGGCCGCCGCCACGGTCATATCCAGAGCATTGAATCTGGCTATCGTCATGACGGCCTCCCGGCTTCTGATCAAGGCCAGAGAGGACCCGGAGCGGATGCGGAACCGGGAAGTCTTTGCTCAGATCATCCGGGTAGGCCTGCCCTCGGCCATGGAGACCGCGGCCTACCATGTAGCCATGACGCTGACCATCCGGTTTTTGAATCAGATGGACAGCGCGGGGCTCAATGTGACCGCCCGGGCCTACGCCGTGCAGATCTCAAATTTCTCCTACTGCGCCGCGGCGGCCCTGGCTCACGCCAACGCCATCCTGACCGGCTGGCGGATCGGCGAGGGGGACTACGAGAGCTGCGACAGGGGCACCAAAAAAGCCGCCTGCGTTGGAATCTGCATCGGGGCGGGGCTGGAGGCCATATTTGCCCTCAGCTCCGGCCTTCTGCTCCGGATGTTCACGGACGATCCGGAGATGATCGCACTGGCGGGCCGGCTCCTGGTCATCGATATCGCCCTGGAGGTGGGACGCGCCGCGAATCTGGTGTTCGGTCAGGCGCTGAAGATCAGCGGCGACGCCCTGTTTACCACCGTTATCGCGGTGATCTTCATGTACCTGTGCATGGTGGGCGGGACCTGGTTCTTCGGCATACATCTGGGCCTTATGGCGGTGGGCGCATATATCGGGCTGGCCAGCGACGAGTGCGTCCGGGCTGTGTGCATGGCCCTGCGCTGGCGGTCCGGCAAGTGGCGGACAAAGGGATTTATTCAGCGGGAACGCTCCCAGTAATATAAAAACAAAAAGCTCCCGCCGGAGAAACGGTTTCTCCGGCGGGAGCTTTTACGCTATTCACATGACCGGCGCGCTACCGCCGGGGCGCGGACCAGGCCCGCAGCTCCTTCAGCTCGTTGTAGAGGCGGACGTAACTGTCGTGGCGGCTGCGGGGGATCTCCCCGGCCTTCACCGCCCGCAGTACGGCGCAGCCCTTTTCCTTCGTATGGCTGCACCCCACAAAGCGGCACTGGTCCAGATAGGGCCTGAACTCCAGGAAGGACTCCGGCAGGCGCTCCTTCAGCTCCAGGTTCAGGTCCTGGGCGTCAAAGGAACCAAAGCCCGGGGTATCGATGACCTCGCCGCCGCAGTCCAGGCGGTAGAGCTCCACATGGCGGGTGGTGTGCTTTCCCCGGCCCAGGCGCTGGCTGATTTCCGCTACCTGGAGGGAAAAGCCGGGCTGGATGGCGTTGAGCAGGCTGGACTTCCCCACGCCGGAGTTGCCCGTAAAAACAGACAGCTTCCCCCGCAGCAGTTCCGTCAGCTCCCCGACGCCCTCCCCGGTCTCCGCGCTGGTACAGACGGCGGGAAATCCGGCGGAGCGGTAGATCTCCGCCAGCTCATCCCCCGGCGCCAGGTCGCACTTGTTGACGCAGACCACCACGCCGCAGTCCTTTAAGGCGGCGATGGCAGACACCCGGTCGATGAGGAACGGGTCCGTCACCGGAACGGCCTGGGAGGCTACCACCACCAGCTGATCCACATTGGCCGCCGCCGGCCGGTCAAAGGCATTGCGCCTGGGCTCGATCTCCCAGACCATGCCCTCGCCTTCGCCGGTCTCCTTCACCTCCACCCAGTCGCCCACCAGAGGGCTGCGGCCCTCCTGGCGGAATTTCCCCCGGGCCCGGCAGGTAACGGTCCGGCCGTCCATATCCACGTAGTAAAAGCCGCTGAGGGCCTTTCGGATTCTGCCCCTACTCACTGAAGGTAATCTCCTCGTCCCAGTACAGCTTGTTGGCGGCGTAGATCCGCAGCCGGTGGGTGCCCGCCGTGGCCTGCAAGGTCAAGGACAGGGTTCCGTAGTCGCCGGGAACCTCCTGATCGAAAATGATCGGGTCGTCCAGGAAGATCTGCACCAGGACCGGCTCCTCACTGTAGGGCACGTCGAAGGTGATGGGGTAGTTGATCAGCTTCTCCCCGTCGCTGTAGGTGAAGGTGACGGTGGTGCCCTCCGGCACGCTCTCGCCGGTGTCGATGCTCTGGGACAGCACCGTCCCCTCCGGCTCGGAGCTCTCCACCTTGGTGAATTCCGCCACCAGATTGAGGCCGTCCATCTTGTCCTTCACTGACTCCACCGTCTCGCCCACGCAGGGGACCATGATGGAATAGATGATCTTCGGGCCCTTGCTGACGTACAGCGTCACGGTGTCCCCCTCCTTCAGGAGGGTGCCCGCCGCCGGTTCGGTGCGGATGACGCAGCCGGCCTCGATCTCATCGTGGTACTCCTGCTCCGGGGCTTCCACAATATTCAGATGGAGCTCGCTGAGCCCCTGGGTCTGCTGGATGCGCAGGCGGGCGGAGCGGGCCTCGTCCCCCACTACCGTAATCATCTCCCCGGAGCGGTAGCCCAGACTGACGGTGACGTTGATGGGGATCAGCTCGCCGTTGGCGTTCTTGCGGATGCGTTCAGCTTCGGGGTCCTGGCGGATGATCTGGCCCTCGGCGTACTCGGTGCTGTGCTCATGGCCCGCCTCCACCAGCTCGAAGATGCCCTTGACCGTATCCAGCTCCTCCGCTTCCTCAATGGTCATGCCCACGATGCTGGGAACCGGGTATTCGGGGATCTCCTCGTGCTGGAAGCTGGCCATGATGCTGTTGTACATTTTCAGGCCGCCGAAATAGCCCACCCCGACCACGATCAGGATCAACAGCAGGATCTTCCACCAGTTGCTCTTGGGTTTATCGTAGTACTCGTCGTCGTCATCGTCCTCAACGGGCGGCGGCGTGTAATGATTCTGTTTCGTTCTGGTCACCCCCGTATTCGGGATATATTGGGTGGGCTCGTCCCCCTCGCTCCCCGTCTCCCGCCGAAGCTCCTCGGCGGAATACTCAAAATTGATGCTGGGGTCCTTTCGGAAGGCCTCCAGGTCCGCAAGCATCTCATCGGCGGTGGAGTACCGCTTGTTCCGGTCCGGGGCCATGGCCTTCATGCAGATCTGCTCCAGGGCCTCCGGGATATCCGGGTCGATCTCCCGGGGGCTGAGGGGCACGGCGCTGAAATGCTGGATGGCCACGCTCACCGGGTCCGAGCCCTCGAAGGGCAGGCGGCTGGTGAGCATCTCATAGAGCACCACGCCGGCGGAATAGATGTCGCTGCGGTTGTCGGTGTAATCCCCTTTCGCCTGCTCCGGAGAGATATAGTGGACGGAGCCGATGGCCTCGTTGGATGGGTTGGACCCGTTGGCAAGAAAGGCGATGCCGAAATCCGTCACCTTCACGGTGCCGTCCCGGAGGACCATAATATTCTGGGGCTTGATGTCCCGGTGGACGATGCCCCGGCTGTGGGCGTGGCTGAGGCCCTTCATGATCTGGGTGATGAAGTGGAGGGCCTCCGGCCAGTTCAGCTTCCCCCGCCGCTCCATGTACTGCTTGAGGGTGATGCCGTCGATGAGCTCCATGACGATATAGTCCATGTCCCCCCGGCGGCTCACGTCGTACACCGCCATGATATTGGGGTGGCTGAGCATGGCGACGGCCTGGGACTCGTCGTGGAACCGGCGGCGGAACTCCGCGTCCTCGCTGAGGTCCTTTTTCAGCATCTTGATGGCCACCATCCGGTTGAGCCGGTGGCATTTGGCCTTGAATACCACCGCCATGCCCCCGGTCCCGATGACCTCCAGGATCTCATAGCGGTTGTCCAGCATCTTTCCTATGTATCGTTCCATAGTCGAGCGTTCCTTTCTTTCACTGCCGGCGCAGCAGTACGGCGGTCACATTATCCGGCGCGCCCTGCTCCTTCGCCAGCTCCAGGAGGCGGTCGAGGCACTTGTTGTCCTCCGTGCCCCGCAGGATCTCCCGGGCAAGCTCCTGGTCCGTTACCGTACCGGTGAGCCCGTCGGTACACAGCAGCAGGCAGTCCCCCGGCTCCAGGGAGACGGTGTAGCTGTCGCTGAACGCCTCCCTGTCCGGACCCAGGGCCCGGGTGATGAGGTTGCGGTTGGGGTGGCTGCGGGCCTCCTCCTCCGTGATGTTCCCCTGCTGCACCAGGCGCTCCACTACGGAGTGGTCCCTGGTGACCCGGGTGATGCCCCCGCCGCCGCGGATGACGTAGGCCCGGCTGTCCCCAACGTTGTCCACCAGAGCCTCCCCTTCCCGGAGGATGGCGGAGACCAGGGTGGTCCCCATGCCCCGCAGGCCGTCCCCGGCACAGGAGCGCTCATAGACGGCGGTGTTAGCGGCGGCCACGGCAAAGGCCGTCACCTCCCGGACCTGCTCCCAGGTCATGTCCCGCCGGAGATTGGCCAGACAAGTGCTCTGGAAGGTGTCCACCGCCAGGCGGCTGGCCAGCTTCCCGCCGCCCGGCCCGCCCATGCCGTCGCAGACCACGCAGACGGTAAAGCCGGTATCCTCACTGATCCGGACGGCGTAGGCATCCTGATTTTCCCGCCGCACCAGACCGATGTCGGTCATGCCCCAGATGTTCATCATTGCTTCCTCTCCTCACTTTCCTGCTCCATGGCTTTCCGCCGCAGCTGGCCGCAGCTGGCGTCGATATCGCCGCCCAGACTGCGCCGCACGGTGGCAGTCACCCCCTGCTCCTCCAGCCGCCGTTGGAACTGCCGCACCCGGCGGCTTGGCTTCAGAGGACTCTCCGCTACGTCATTGAGGGGGATCAGGTTCACATGCCCCGGCATACCCCGGAGCTTTTTCACGATCAGGTCCGCCTGCCAGTCGGCGTCGTTGACGCCGTCGATCATGGCGTACTCAAAGCTGATGCGGCGGCCCGTCTTTTTGAAATAGTCGTGGCAGGCCGCAAACAGCTCGTCCACATCGTAAGCCCGGTTCACCGGCATGATCCGGCTCCGGGTCTCCCCGTCCGGCGCGTGAAGAGACACCGACAGGGTCAACTGCAGTTCCAGCTCTGCCAGACGGCGGATGCCGGGAATCACGCCGCAGGTGGACAGGCTGATGTGCCGCATCCCGATGTTCATCCCCAAGGGATGGTTCACCAGCTCCAGGAATTTCAGCACGTTATCCAGGTTGTCCATGGGCTCCCCGATACCCATGAGCACGATGTTGGATACGCCGAGGCCGCTGTCTGCCTGGGCGAACAGCACCTGCTCCAGCATCTCTCCAGGGGCCAGGTCCCGGACCTTGCCCCCCAGGGTGGAGGCGCAGAAGGCGCAGCCCATGCGGCACCCCACTTGGCTGGAGATGCACACGGTGTTGCCGTGGCGGTACTGCATGAGCACCGTTTCGATACAGTTGCCGTCGTGGAGCTCCCAGAGGTACTTGGCGGTGCCGTCCGCTCGGGACACCTGCTTCCGGGCGACGGTCAGGCCGTCCACCCGGTACGTCTCCGCCAGCTTTTCACGTAATGGTTTCGATATATCGCTCATCTCGTCAAAGGAGCGCACCCCCCGGTGGAGCCAGGTAAAGACCTGCTTTCCCCGAAAGGCGGGTTCTCCCAGCGCTTTCAGGGCGTCCGTCAGCTCCTCCAGGGTCATGGATCGTATGTCTGCTTTCATGATCTCCTCATCCTACAGATGTAAAATCCGTCTGTCCCATGGCGTTGGGGCCACAGGGTCAGACTGCCGTCGTTCTCCCCGTCCAGACCCGGCAGGCGGAAGGGCTCCGGATGGAATTCCGGGTGGCCGGACAGGAACTCCGCCGTGACCTCCCCGTTTTCCTCCGGCAGGACGGTGCAGGTGGCGTACAGCAGCACGCCGCCGGGCTTTACGTACCGGCCCGCGTTCTCCAAAATGGACCGCTGAACCTTTGGCAGCCCCGCCAGCTGTGCCGGGTCCTTGTAGCGGATATCCGGCTTCTTTCGGATAATGCCCAGCCCCGAGCAGGGTACGTCGCACAGCACTTCGTCGAAGCCCTCCAACCACGCCTCCCGGCACTGCCGCCCGTCGGCCAGCTCCGTACGGATGCAGGCCAGCCCCAGGCGCTCCGCCCCCTTCTCGATAAGGGCCAGCTTGTGCCGGTGGATGTCGCAGGCGATAATTTCGCCCTCGTCCTCCATGGCCATGGCGGCGGCAAAGGATTTGCCTCCCGGCGCGGCGCACACGTCCAGCACCCGGTCCCCCGGCTTCACGCCGGAGGCCAGCACTGCCGCCTTCGCGGCGGCGTCCTGGACCTGGAACCACCCCTTCTGAAAGGCGGGCATGGCCTCCAGGCTCCCGCCGCCGGACAGCAGCCAGCACTCCGGCATCCAGGGGTGGGGCGTCAGGGCCGCGCCGCAGGCCGTCAGGCTCTCCGTCAGCTCCTCCGCCGTACACCGCAGAGGATTGCGCTGGATGGTGGTGGGGACGGCCTCGTTGTCCAGGCGGAGAAACGCCTCCGCCTCTTGGTCTCCCAGCAGCTCCATGAGCCGCCGGACCAGCCATGTCGGATGGCTGTACCGCAGGGCCAGATACCCGGCCCGGTCTCCCGTTGGGAGCTCCGGCAATTCGTTCTTCTCCCGGCTCAGCCGCCGGAGGACGGCGTTCACCATGCCCGCCGCCCGCTGCCGCTTCTTCCGCTTGACCAGCTCCACGCTCTCGTCCACGGCGGCGCTGTCCGGCACCCGGTCCATAAACAAAATTTGGTACGCCCCCAGCCGCAGCACGTCCCGGATAAAGGGCTCCAGCGTCTCAAACCGCTGGGTGCAGCAGGCATCCAGGTAAAAATCCAGCAGCGCCCGGTTCTGGAGCACGCCGTAGGCCAGACGGGAGGCCAGGGCCGCTTCCCGGCGGTCCAACTCCCGGCAGGCGGCCTTCAGGCTGCCGTCGGACCAGGCGTCCAGCCGGCGGCAGGCAGTCAGGGCCGCCAGCGCCGCCTCTCTTCCCGTGCCCATCAGCGCCTCCTGTCGTTGCCGCGTCCCACGAAGATCAAGAGATACCGCAGCAGCTGGAGCAGGCTCATGAGCAGCGCCGCCACATAGGTCAGTGCGGCGGCGGTGAGGACCTTTCTGGCCCCCTTCCGCTCGTCGTCGTCCAGGAGCGCCGTGCCGTCAATGGTCCCCAGCGCCCGGGCGGAGGCGTCGAACTCCACCGGCAGCGTCACCAGCTGGAACAGGGTGGTCAGGCTGAACAGCACGATCCCCACCAGGAACAGGGGCTGGGAATACAGGAAAAGCCCCAGCATCAGGGCGATAAACGCGAATTGAGACCCGAACTGCGTCACCGGGATAATGGCGGAGCGCACCCGGACCGGGCCGTAGCCCATGGCGTACTGCACGGCGTGGCCCGCCTCGTGGGCGGCCACCCCCACCGCCGCCACGGTGGCGGCATTATACACCGGCTGGGAGAGATAGATGGTGTTGTCCCGAGGATCGTAGTGGTCCGTGAGCTTTCCCGCGCAGGGGCGGATGGCCACGTCGTGGACACCGTGAGCCCGCAGCACCGCATAGGCCGCCTGAGCGCCCGTGACGCCCCGGCGGTTGCGCACCCCGCTGTATTTGTTAAAATTGGAGCTGACCTTGATCTGTGCGTAGACAGAGAGGAGCAGCACCGGGATCAATAAAATCCAGTAGATGGAATCACGATAAAAGGGCATAGGCCCCCTCCTTCTTATACGTTGACCGGATGCCCCCGCAGATAGTCCGCGGCGGCCATGCGCCTGCCGCCGTCGGCCTGGAGCTCGGTGATCACCAGCGCCCTGCCATCCCCGCAGGCCACGGTCACGCCGTTTTTATCCGCGGAGAGGATGGTCCCCGGCGCTTTGCCGGTCTCCTCCCCTACGTGGGCGCGGAACACTTTCCACCGCACGCCGGCAACCTCCGTTGAAGCGCAGGGCCATGGAATCAGCCCCCGCACCTGGTTGACCAGCGTCCGGGCCGGTTTCGCCCAGTCCAGCGGGGACATTTCCCGGGAAAGCATGGAGGCATACTGGTACTGGGGGCCATACACCTGTGGAATTCGGGGGGCCTCCCCGCGCTCCAGCAGGGCCAGGGCCTCGCTGGCGGCCTCGCCGCCCAGCTCCGCCAGACGGCTATAGAGCTGTGCCGCGTCCTCCTGGGGATCGATGGCCGTCTTCTTCGCCAGGAGGATATCCCCCGCATCCAGCTCCGCCGCCATATACTGGATGGTAACGCCCGTCTCCTCATCCCCGTTGAGCACCGCCCAGTTGATGGGCGCGGCGCCCCGGTACTGGGGCAGCAGCGAGGAGTGGACGTTGATGATCGCTTTCTTCGGGATGTCCAGCAGCGCCTGGGGCAGCAGCTTTCCGTAGGCCGCCACGACGATCACGTCCGGCTCCAGGTCCCGCAGCTGCGCCAGGACCGCCTCATCCCGGCAGGATTCCGGCTGATAAACCGGGATTCCGCATGTAACGGCATATTCCTTTACAGGCGTTGGAACCAGCTTCATCCCCCGGTTCTTAGGCTTGTCCGGCTGGGTATAGACCGCCGCAACATCCCATTGATCTTCCACCAGACGGCACAGAACGGCGACGGCAAAATCCGGCGTTCCCATAAACACCACGCGCATACTCACCGCTCCCCTTTCCGGGCTTCCTCTTCTTCATAGAATGCCTCCACTTCCTCATCCGTGAGGAAATGGTCGATATGCTCCACGTAGAGGTGTCCGTCCAGGTGCTCGATCTCATGGCAGAAGCAGCGGGCCATAAGGCCCTCGCCCTCCATCTCAAACCAATTGCCGTAACGATCCTGGGCCTTGATGCGCACGCAGTTGGGCCGAGTCACCATACCCCATTTACCCGGAACGCTGAGGCACCCCTCGGGTCCCCGCTGCTCCCCGGATTCCTCCAGGATCTCCGGGTTCACCAGCTCCAGCATATTCTCCTCGTCATCCACGATCACCACCGCCCGCCGGAGAATGCCCACCTGCGGGGCCGCCAGCCCCGCGCCCTGGGCTTCCGCCAGGGTCTCCTGCATGTCGTCCAGCAGGACGTGCAGGCGCTTGTTGAAATCCGTTACCGTGCGGCACTTTTTTGCCAGGCGGTCGTCGCCCTGGGTGACGATTCTTCTGATTGCCATTCTATTGTAACCTCCTACTGGCGGTAATAAACGATACTTTTTCTTGAAAGAAAAAGTATCAAAAAGAACTTTAAGTTCGAGACTAAAGCTGTTGCTGTTCCTGGATTTCCACCCGGTAACGACCACACATTTTTGATCGAAAACAGGATGATTTTCTCCATTCATGCGGAAAAGCGCTAATCCTCCGCGTTGCAGTCAACGAACAGGTTCATCCCCCGGTTCTCCTTCTGCTGATGGAAGGCCCGCAGGTAATACGCGATCAGTTCCCGGGTGGTGTGGTCGTTCTTCCCCACCCAGAAGACCCGGTAGCGGTAGCGGTTGTTGACCTTCACCACCGGCGCGGGGGCCGGGCCCAGGATCTCCACCGCCATGTTGGCCGCCGTGGGATAGCGCAGCCCGGTCCGCATGGATTCCCGCAGCTGGGCGGCGGCCCGGAGCACCGTTCCCTCCTCCGGCCCGGAGACCGTCAGGGTGAAGATATCCGCAAAGGGCGGATACCGCCGGGCCCGGCGGATGCGGATCTCCCCGGCGTAAAAGCTGTTGTAGTCCTGGGCGGCGGCGCTGGTGATGACCTCGTTGTCGGGAGTGAAGGTCTGGATCACCGCCCGGCCGTCCTTGCTCCCCCGGCCGGCACGGCCCACCACCTGGGTCAGCAGGCTGAAGGTCCGCTCCGCGGCGTGGTAGTTGTCCACGTACAGGCTCAGGTCCGCCGACACCACGCCCACCAGGGTCACATTCTCAAAATCCAATCCCTTGGCCACCATCTGGGTGCCCAGGAGGATGGGGATCTTTTCCTTTTCAAACCTGTCCAGCAATTCCTCATGGTTGCCGGACACCGTATCCGCATCCATCCGCAGTACACCGGCCTCGGGGAACAGGGCTTTCAGCTCCTCCTCCACTTTCTGGGTGCCCGCGCCAATCTGCTTCATGATCCCGCCGCACTCCGGGCATCGGTCCGGCACCCGCTCCGAATGGCCGCAGTAGTGGCACATCAGCCGCCCATTGGCGCTGTGGTAGGTCAACGGCACGCTGCACCGGGGGCACTGGGGCGCTTCGCCGCACTCGCCGCACAGCAGCATCCGGCTGCTGCCCCGGCGGTTGAGGAACAGAATGCTCTGCTCTCCCCGCCGCAGGTTTTCCTCCAGCTCCCGGCGCAGGGGCGCGCTGATCATGCCGGCGTTTCCGGAGCGGACCTCGTCCCGCATGTCGGCGATCACCACCCGGGGCAGAGGCTGGCGGTTGAACCGTGAGCGAAGGATCAGCTTCTGATACACCCCCCGCTGGGCCTGACAGGTGGTCTCCACCGAGGGCGTGGCGGAGCCAAGCACCAATACCGCGTTCTGCTGGGCACACAGGAACTTGGCCACGTCCCGGGCGTGATACCGGGGCGGGTTCTCGGACTGGTAGCTGCTCTCGTGCTCCTCGTCCAGAATGATCATCCCCAGATCATCCAGCGGGGCGAAGACCGCGCTGCGGGTCCCCAGGACGATGTCCACTTCCCCACGGCGGATCCGCTTCCACTGGTCGTACCGCTCCGTCATCCGCAGGCCGCTGTGGAGCATCACCACCCGGCCCCCGAAGTAGGCGCTGAATTTTGCCATCATCTGTGGGGTCAGGGCAATCTCCGGCACCAGGATCATCCCCCGCCTGCCCCGGCGGACCACCTCCTGGAGGAGGCGGATGTACACCAGCGTCTTGCCGCTGCCGGTGACGCCGTACAGCAGGGCGCAGGAAGCGCTCTCCCCGTCCAGCTTCTCCACAATGCCGTCGTAGGCCGCCTGCTGCTCCTCGCTGAGAACAATAGGCGCGCCGTCCGCCGCCTCCGGCTTAGGCACCCGCAGGACCTCTACTGGAGAGATGGCAATCAAGCCGCTGTTTTCCAGACTTTTCAGCGTCCGGACAGACGCGCCGGTAAAATAGCAGATATCCGTGGACAGGGCGCTCCCCATGGTACACAGCAGCTTGATCACCTCATAGCGCATGGGGGCGCTGCGTTTCTTTGCCTCCACGGCGGCCATGGCCTCCTCGGCGCTGACCGCCAGGGACACTTGGCTGGCCCGTTTGTCGGAGACCTTCCGGTCAGCGGAGGACTCGATGGTGAGAAGGCCCCGCCGCTGCAGCTCCCTTGCCACACCGGCTGCGCCGCCGCCGCAGGCCAGACGCAGCGTCTCCAACTCCGCGCTGCCGCCGTGGGCGCACAGCGTCTCCAGAACCCGGCTCTCCTTCTCGTTTGTCCCGGATATCAGAGCCGTCCCCCGGTCCACCGCCAGGGTGCAGGTCTCCCGCAGACGGTACCAGAGACCGGCGGGCAGCAGCACCTTCACCGCCGTATACAGGGTGCAGAAATACCGCTCCCGCAGCCAGAGGGCCAGCTTGATCTGCTGGGGGCCCAGGACGCTCTCATCGTCCAGGACCTCGGCAATGGCCTTCAGGCCCTCCCGTTTGCTGTCCTGTCCTACAGCAAGGACGAACCCCTCGCTGGTTTTGTTCCCCCTGCCGAAAGGCACGGTAATCCGTACCCCGGGCCGGACCTTTTCGGCCAGCTTTTCCGGAATCAGGTAGTCGTATGGTTTGTCAATGGCATAGGTGGCGGCGCTGACGGCCACCCGCGCCACGCTGGCCAGTTCCATGGGTTCACCCCTGTCCTTCCGCACGCAAAGAGCGGCTTCGCCGCTCTTCTGTGGGGTTATTCTACATCCTTGATATCAATGTCCGACGCGGCAACGGACAGCTTCCCGTCGGCCACCTCGTTGATCGCCAGGGTCACCGGCTTCACGTCCATCTTCTCTCCCAGGTCCTCGGCCTCCTGGGCGATCTGGCGGGCCCGGCGGGCCACGACGTTCACCAGCAGGTAGCGGTTGGGCACATTGGCGGTCAGCTTGTTCATAGCAGGATAGAGCATCATAGTAACATCATTCCTTCTTGATAGATTTAAAATAATTATAGCTTGGGAAAACTCCTCAGATACACAATATTTCCGTCCGGGTCGGCAAAGCTCATGCTGACCGCGCCCCAGGGACGGGCCGTGGGCGGCTCAATGATCTCCGCACCCAAGGATACTACTCTCTGGTATTCTTTGTCAATATCATCAACCGTAAACGCAAGACACATATTCTGACCGGCGCGGTCCTTTTGCCGCCCATCGTTGAAGACCGTCAGCATGGTTTCTTCCCCGAGGATCGTCTGGTGTACCGCGTCATCGCTCCCGTTGCCGGTCTCCAGCAGGGCTTTATAAAAATTTGCGAGCCGGACCACATCATGGGTCAAAATGCAGACTTCACCGAGCTTCATCACTTACCTCACCATGCTCCGGAAAATATTTCTCCCTGTCAAAGCTAACGATCTCGTATTCTATTCCCTCGGAGTCCTTAAAAAACACGGCATAGTAATCGGAGGCGTACTCCGGATAATACCGCGGCGCATGGACCACGGCGGTCTGCGGGAACTCTCTGATCTTTTCATAGAGCGCATCCACTTCCGCCTTCCCGCCCGCCCGGAAAGCCAAGTGGTGCAGCGCGCCGGCTTTTCGCCTGCTGGGCTTCTCCCCCCGGTAGGCTTCCCTCTGGTTCACCAGCCCGATGGAGAGCGCTCTGTTGTGATATTCCACGATCCGGTATTCATGCTCCGGCACAGCGTCGTATTCCTTCAAAGAGAGGTCAAACCCCAGCAGCGGCAGCAGACGGTCATAGTACCGTTCCGCTCTCTCCAGATCCTCCACCGTAATGTGGATATGGTCAATATGCGGCTGCATCACTGGTCGATCAGCGCGATCCGCTCGTCCGGACGGCAGTGCTCCGCCCGCATGATGGCCCGGATCTCATCCACGGCATGGTCTACGGTGTCGTTGATGACAAAGTAGTCGAAATCCTTGGCGGCGGCAAACTCCTCCCTGCCCCGGGCCAGGCGGGACTTTACTTTCTCCATGTCCTCTGTGCCCCGTCCGATGAGCCGGCGCTCCAGCTCCGCCCAGCTGGGGGGAGCCACGTAGATGCGCACCGTCTCGGGCCGCTTCCGCTTCACCTGGTCCGCGCCCTGGATCTCAATGTCCAGCAGCACGTCCCGCCCCTGCTCCATGGCCTTGTCTACGTACAGCTGAGGGGTCCCGTACCGGTTGCCCACGAACTGGGCGTGCTCCAGGAACTGGTCCTCCTCGATCCACTTCTCGAACTGCTCCATGGACAGGAAGTGGTAATGCACCCCGTCCACCTCCCCGTGCCGTGGGGCGCGGGTGGTAGCGGACACGGAGAAGTACAGCGACGGGTCGCTGGCCAGCAGCCGTGCCACCACGGTGCCCTTCCCCACACCGGAAGGGCCGCAGATGATAAATGTTTTTCCTTTTCTCACAAATATCTCCCCCTCGCAGAAAATGTTTTGTTACCGGGCGGCTGTCCCGGTTCAGAACAGACAAAAGAGCGAATCTGGCCGTCCGCCTAGGACTCTTCCTCCAGCACCGTCGGGTCCACCCCGAACCGTGGCGCCAGCTTCTCCAACGGCAGGCCGGAGAGGATCACATGGTCGCTGTCCATCACCAGCACCGCCGCTGTCTTGCGGCCGAAGGTGGCGTCGATGAGCATACTCCGCTCCCGGGACTCCGCGATCAGCCGCTTCACCGGCGCGGAGTCCGGCCCCACCACCGCAATGAGCCGCCCGGCGGACACCATGGCGCCGTAGCCGATGCTCACCAATTCATTTTCCTTACTCAATGTTCTGCACCTGCTCCCGGATCTTCTCGATCTCCGCCTTCAGCTCCACCACGTCCCGGGCGATCTGCACGTCGCTGCACTTGGAACCGATGGTGTTGGACTCCCGGTTGACCTCCTGGATGAGGAAGTCCAGCTTCCGTCCCACGGGCTCGCCCCCCGCCAGCATCTCCCGGAGCTGGCTCAGGTGGCTGCGCAGGCGCACCGTCTCCTCGTCCACCGCCACCTTATCGGCAAAAATGGCGGCCTCGGTGAGGATCCGGCCCTCGTCGATGGTGGTGCTCTGCAAAACCTCCTGCATCCGAGCGAGCAGCTTCTCCCGGTACTCCGCCACCGTCTGGGGGGAGCGCTCCTCCACCCGGCCGGTGATGGCCTCGATGGTGTCCAGCCGGCCCAGAATGTCCTCGGCCAGCTTTCTTCCCTCGGTCTCCCGCATGGCGGTGTGGGCAGAGAGGGCCTCCTCCAGCACCGCGCACAGATCGGCGGAGAGGGAGTCCAGGTCCTCCTCCGCCTTGGTAATGGTCAGCACATCCGGAAGGCGGGCCAGGTCGGTGGCATAGCAGCTGCTCTTCACCCAGCTGCCGCCCCCCAGGTCGTACAGCTTTTTCAGCGCGGCGATGTAACTCTTCGCCAGAGGCTCGTTGACGGCAACCACCGTCTCCTCCGCCCCCAGGGAGTCCACGGTGACGAACACGTCCACCTTGCCCCGGCTGACGCACTTCTGCACCAGGGACTTTACCGCGTCCTCGGCAAAAATATAGGCTCTGGGCATCTTCACGGAGCAGTCCAGGTAGCGGTTGTTGACGCTGCGGACCTCCACGGTGATGTCCCGCCCGTTCAGGGTCTTCCGGGCCCGGCCGTAGCCGGTCATACTCTTAACCAAATTGCTCTCCCCCTTATATATGGTATCCGTCCCCACGGCATTTCAGCACGATTCCTCGATCAGAAACAAAGCATCGTTACCGGGCGGAAATCTCGGAACCGCTGTGGTCTCAGACTCTGAGGACCGTCATTGGGCTTCGCCCAACGACCGGTCCGGCAGCGCACGCGCCGCCTGTCAGCACCAGAAAAACCGCAGTCCGCCGAAGCCGCACAGGTTGCACAGCAGGTAGGTACACGCCAGCCGCCCGCACAGATTGCCCCCGCCGCAGCCGGAGGAAAAGACTTCGTACCCCTCCGGGCGGTAGCCCGCCTGATTGTTTTCCACAAAATTGAGGGCCTGCCGGAACTCCGCATTCCCCGGGTCCATCTGGCAGGCGGTCTCGTAGTACCGCCGGGCCTCGTCCACCCAGCCCCGGCGGTAGCAGATGGTCCCCTTGAGAAAATTCCACTCGCCGTTGTGATCCGACATCCGGTCCAGCAGCTGCTCCGCCATGCCCAGGTCGTTGCGGTTGATGGCCATGCGCACCTGCTGGAAGGCGGGATTCCCCGCCGTCCGCTGCTGGTACTGATAACCGCCGTACCCCTGCTGGGCGTAGGCGGTCCCGCCGCCGCTGCCCCGGTTTCCCCGCTCCTGCTGGATGGCGTGGTAGGCGGCGTTGATCTCCTTCATCTTCTCCTGGGCCAGGTCGGCCAGGGGATTGTCGTGGTAGTTGTCCGGATGGTATTTCCGGGCCAGGTCGCGGTAGGCCTTCTTGACCTCCTCGTCGGTGGCGGTGCTGGGAATGTTCAAGACTTCGTAGGGGTCGGTCATAGCTGCTCCTTGTTCCTGCCGGCCATGGGCCTTCCCCAATCGCCGGCGTGAAATGTTCCCTCTAAAACGGCTCTGCCCACAAGATAGAGCCCTTCATAAACCGTCGCCCGGATGACGGGACTCCACACGCCGAAGTCCCACAGCTCGTAGGCCGCCGCCATCAGGCGGATAGAGTGGTCCAGGGAGACCGTAAGCCCCTCCCGAGCCTCCTCCGTCAGCTTCCCGCCGGCAAGGCCGTAGCGGTAAATCAGGGGATTGTAGCTGCCGGACGCAAAATCCTTCTCCAGGTCGTCGGCGGCGTCCACCAGATAGATCCACCGCCCCAGGTGGTAGAGCATCTGCTCCAGCACCCGACGCTGCACCGGATCCGGCACCCCTTCCGCCGCCGCAGCAAGCAGTCCCGCGAAGGCGTCCGCGGGCCGGTCCAGGGAGGGGCACCGCGCCGCCTCCAGCTCCCCCAGCTGTTCCAGCTTCTCCCGGGTGGTCCGGTCAAAATCCGGCCTCCGCTCCGCCGCCCGGCCATACGCGCCTTTCAGGGCCAGGGACGCGGCGCGGTATTTTCCCTTCCCCCCTCCGGGGTCCGCCAGAGCGTCCCGGATCTGCCACCAGGAGAGGATCACGCTCTCGTCCGCCGCCAGCTCCAGGGCCGGATTTCCCGGGTAACAGGCCCGTCCGGAAAAGGGGTGGGCCACGCAGCCTCGATGGACCGCCGCCGGAACCTCCTCCGGCCACAGGAGGATCGCCAGGAAGGTAAAATCATAGTTGAGGATCATCCGCGCCGCCTGCCCGTACCGCTCCCCCAGGGTGCGGCACAGTCCGCAGTACGCCGCGCCGAAGCGGGCCTTGTCCTCCTCCGAGAGCTTCCCCAGGGAGGGCCGTACATAGCCGAACATCCGCCCCGCCTACAGCTTTCTGGTGATCCGGTAGGACACAGCCGCCAGCCGCTTGGCCCGGCGGTCGCAGAGGACCGCGGCGGCAAGCCCCAGCAGGAACCCCGCCCCGCCGCAGGCGTACCGCCACGGCTCCGGCAGAAATCCCGGCAGCAGGTATCCCAGCAGGAACAGCACCACCGGCAGGCCGTACACCAGGGCCGCGAAACCCAGCACCCTGTTGTCGCTGTACACCTCCACCCGGTCCCCCAGGGCCACGGGCACGCCGCTCTCCGCCCGGATGACCAGATCAGGGGCCTTGCCCGCGCAGCGGCCGCAGCCGTCGCAGCTGTGCCCGCAGGCGGTCTGCCGGACCACGGTCAGCTCCACCAGGCCGCCGGGGGCGGCGGGAAGGGCGGTAACGGTAGCGATCTGTGTCATGGATAAGCTCCTCCGAATCAGCGGGATATGATCTTGCCGGTGACGGTATAGGTGCCCACCGCGCCCACCTCGCTGTATCCGTCCACCAGAACGGTGGCGGGCGGCTGGATGGTGCCGTCGCTGGAGATCTCCCGCAGGTCCACCACGATGCGGATATCCTCCTCCGTCACCTGCTCCAGGTCCTCCGCGGGACCCCGCAGCACCACATCCATCACCGTGGTGATCGGATCGAACCGCTGGCTCTCGCTGGTGCCCACGGACTCTATCCTGGTCGCCGTGAAGCTCCTGGTGGTCAGACCGTGGAATCTGATGGAGAGATGGGTGGTCTTATAGCCGCTGCTGTTCTCGCATCCGGCGGGCATCTTGATCTCCAGCTCCTTGTCTTCGTCCGCGTAGAGGGTGCTGAGGTCCACCTCTCCCAGATTGATCTCCTCCAGGTTTGCCAGGCTCAGCGCCTCGCCCACCACCGTAATGGTGTTCGGCTCCAGCTTCCAATCCACATTGGCCAGCCGGGAGCCGGGAGACTCCTTGAAATCCACATTCAGATCCAGCGTCTTCATCATATAGATGGGGACGGTCACGTTGATCTTCTGATCGGAAAAACGGACGTCCTGCACCTCCAGCACGTTGCCGTCAGCGTCCAGCAGCTCATAGCTGTACGCCTGGCTGATGGTGTCGGTGGCGTCGGTGATGTCCACCACCACCCGGGCGGAGGCCACCGGGTCCACATTGTCCTGCAGGCCGCTGAGGGTCAGGACAGCGGGCTCCTTCACCACCCGGTCGGCCATATAGACATAAGGCTCCTCCACCGTGCCGATCACGTCGGCGCTGACGGGGATATCCTTGGAATACAGCGGCGTGACCTGCACGGTCACCGTCTGCCGCGAGTATTTCTCGATGGTGATGTCGCTGTTGTTCACATTATCCGGGGTGCTCAGGGTCCAGTTCAGGCTGTAGGGCCCTGTGGCATTGATGCTGGTCAGATTCACCTGTGCGCGGATATCTCCGGGCCGCAGGTTGGAGATGACCGAGCGGGGGCCGCTGATGGTCAGATCCAGCGTGGCGTCCCCGCCGCTGGCCAGCATCAGTCCACGGCTGGGCAGGGTGTCCTCCGCGCCGATGAAGTCGATGGGCACGTTGGTAAAAGACTGGCGCATGGTGTTGCCGTTGGCGCTGTCCACATACAGCCAGAAAATAATGGCCAGCAGGAGGCTCAGCACTACGTAGAGGATCTTGTTCGCTTTTTCACTCATCCGCTTTTCCACCGTCCTTCTTATCCTTGCTCAGCAGCCCCGCCATTCCTTTGCGTTTTTTCCCTTCCGCGGCCTCGTCCGTCTCGGGCTGGGGCAGCAGCTCGTTGCGCAGGAGCTGCTCCAGGGTCTCCGTCATGAGATGCCGCTTGAGCATCCCGCCTACGGCCACGGAGATGGAGCCGGTCTCCTCGCTGACCAGCACCACCACGGCGTCGGAGTTCTCGCTCATGCCGATGCCCGCCCGGTGGCGCATCCCCAGGTCCCGGCTCAGGTTCACGTTCCGGCTGAGGGGGAGCATACAGCCCGCTCCCAGCACCCGGCCCTCCCGGATGATCACCGCGCCGTCGTGCATGGGCGCCTTGACAAAGAAGATGTTCTTCAGCAGCTCCGAGGACACCTCCGCGTCCAGCTTGGTGCCGCTGCGGAGGATCTCGTCCGTCTGATTCTTCCGCTCAAAGACGATCAGCGCGCCGGTGCGGGACTTGCTCATGTCGCCGCAGGCGGACACCGTCTGGGCGATGGCGTCCTCAATGGTCTGTCTGTCCACCTGGGGCTTGGAAAAGAGCTGCAGGAACGGCAGCTGGCTGCTGCCTACCTGCTCCAGCACCCGGCGGATCTCCGGCTGGAAGAGGATGATCAGCGCCAGGACGCCCCATTCCACCACGTGGGTCAGGGCGAAGTTCAGGGCGGGCAGCCGGTCCGTGGACAGCCACAGCGCCGCGATCACCACCAGCACGCCCTTGAGCAGCCGGGAGGAATTGGTTTTCCTCACCAGCAGCAGCAGCCGGTAGATCAGGTAGGCGCACACCAGAATATCCAGCACGTCCAGCAGCCGCAGGGAAAAAACGAAGTTCCCGAGCCTGTTGACCAGGCCCATCAACACTTCCATGACATCCATGGCGTCCCTCCGTTGAAAAAGAATTCCATAAGTAGCTTACATTTTACTCTAAACCTGGAAAAAATGCAACAAATTCTCGCCCGGATTTTTCCCCAAAATATGGTCGAATTCTGTCGAGAATCACTTTTCCACACAAAATGCGTCAAAAATGCGGAAAAACCGCATGAATCGAGAAACAATTTGTCTGAATATTCACAAAAAGTTTATAAGGAGGCACGCATGGCGCACCCCCTCTGTTTTTCCTTTTACATTTTTTCCAGCAGCCCGAGCACCGCCTCCGCCTCCTCCGGCGTATTGAAGACCGAGGCGGAAAAGCGCAGGGTCCCGGTTTCCTCGGTTCCGACGGTCCGGTGGGCCAAGGGCGCACAGTGCAGTCCCGCCCGCACGGCCACTCCCTGCTCCGCCAGCCGGTCGGCCAGCGTTTCCGGCGGCATTCTCAGGGGCAGGACACTCAGCACCGAGCTCTCCCCCTGGGGATCGTCGAACACCCGGAAATCTCCCCGCTTCTTCAGGCCATCCGCCAGAACGCAGATCACCTCGCTCTCCCTGCGCCGGATTTTCTCCAGCCCGGTGCTGCGGACAAATCGGAGCCCCTCCAGAAGGCCCGCCGCTCCGTGGACATTCTGCGTCCCCGCCTCCAGCCGGTCCGGCAGGAAGTCCGGCATCTCCTGCTGCCGGGAGAGGCTGCCGGTGCCGCCGGTCAGGAGGGGCGCGGGGACGAAGCCGTCTCCGCACAGCAGCAGCCCCGTGCCCTGGGGGCCGTAGAGCCCCTTGTGGCCCGGCATGGCCGCGCAGGCCGCTCCCCAGGTCCTGACGGTCACCGGATGGATCCCTGCGGACTGGGAGGCGTCCACGATGAGGGGGACTCCCCTCTCCCGGCAGACGCCGGCGATGTCGTCCATGGGCAGGGTATAGCCGAAGACGTTGGAGGTGTGTGTGCAGATCACCGCCTTCACCTTGCCGTCCACGGCCCGGCGGAAGCCCTCCGCCATCTGTGCCCGGTCAAACAGCCTGCCGTTGACGATCCGGCAGGACACGCCGCCTATGTCGAAGATGGTCCGGGTGACGGCGTTGTGCTCGTAGCCGGAAATGACCACCGTATCCCCCGGCCTCACCAGGCTGCGGATGGCGGTGTTCAGGCCGTGGGTGGCGCTGGTGGTCAGGATAACGTTGTCCGGCTGAGGCACGTCAAAGAGCTCCGCCGCCTCCGTCCGGCAGCGCAGCATCAGGTCCGCCGCCAGGCGGGCGGCCGGGTGGTCACCCCGTCCCGGGGTGGTCATGGTGCTTATGGCGCCGGCCACCGCCGCCGGAACGGCGTCCGGCTTTTGCAGCGTGGTGGCTGCGCTGTCAAAGTAGATCATCGCGCTTCCTCCTGACAGATAGAGGAGGACCGGCTCCCGCCGCCGGCAAGGCGGTGCGGAGGTCCGGCCCTCCCTGTGTTACATGGTAATTTCGCTGAAAGATCCATCGCTCTGCGCGTAAAATACGCGCATCGGTGCAAGCCCTTCTTCGCGCAGGCGGCTCAGGGCGGCGGGCAGGCTGCCCTCTCCGACACGGACCGCGTAGCTGCACCCCCTGTCGGTCAGCCCCATAGGGGGACGGAAGAACCGGGCGGTAATGCCCGCCCGCTCCAGGGTGCGGCTCATACGCTGGGCGTGAGTGATGGAGCGGCTCAGCAGCAGATAGTAGGTCATGCCACCGCCTCCCGTCATCAATATATGCGGGAAGGCTTTTCAACGTACCTCCCAACGCCGGAGAAGGCGGCAGGCGGCCCCCTTCCAAAATGCAGAAAGGGGGCCGCCCGGCAACTATATGATATAATTGGTTGCTATTCCTTAAAAATCAGGGCAACAGCCTGCGCGGACATGCCGGAGCCATCGCCGGTAAAGCCCAGGCCCTCCTCAGTGGTGGCCTTGACGCTGACCGCGTCCAGGGGCAGGCCCAGGTCGGCGGCAATATTGTCCCTCATTTGAGGAATGTAGGGCGCGACCTTCGGCCGCTGGGCGATCAGGGTCATGTCCACATTGCCGATGGACCAGCCGTTCCGGTCCAGAATGTGCTTTACCTCCCGCAGGAGGGCGCGGCTGTCGGCGCCCTCATAGCGGGCGTCGCTGTCCGGGAAAATATGCCCTATGTCCCCCAGCGCCGCCGCCCCCAGCAGCGCGTCCATCAGCGCGTGGAGCAGCACGTCCGCGTCGGAGTGGCCCAGAAGCCCCTTTTCCCAGGGAACCGTCACTCCGCCCAGCACCAGGGCCCTGCCCTCCGTCAAGCGGTGGACGTCGTACCCCTGACCAATCCGCGGAACGCTCATGGCTGGACCTCCCGCTGGTGCAGCAGCTCGGCGGCCAGGACCAGATCCTCCGGCGTGGTAATCTTAATGTTCTCGTAGGAGCCGTCTGTTAAGTAAATCTCCTTGCCAAGCCGTTCCACAGCACAGCAGTCGTCCGTGACGGCCTCACCGGCAGTCCGGGCGCTCTCCAGAGCCGCCCGAAGCAGGGCCGCATCAAAGACCTGGGGCGTCTGGATGGCCCGCAGGCTGTCCCGGTCCGGGGTACTCTCCACCCTTCCGTCCCGGACGACCTTGATGGTGTCCTTCACCGGAACGGCGGGGGCGGCGGCGTTGGTGCGGTGGGCCAGGGCGATGGTGCGGTCAATGAGATCCGGCGAAGCCAGGGGCCGCGCGCCGTCATGGACCGCCAGAAAGGCCGCGTCCTCCCGGCATTCCAGGGAGGCCAGGTACACGGATTCCAGCCGGGTCTCCCCGCCCCGGACGATTTTCACCGGCTTGGTAACGCCGTAAATTTTGCACAGGTCGCCGAAGGCCAGCAGATCCTCCTCCCGGGCGGCCACCACGATCTCGTCCGCCAGCTCCGAGGCGTTCAGGGCCATCAGGGTATGGGCCAGAACCGGCACGCCCTCCAAGGGCTGGAGGAGCTTGTTCTCTCCCCCCATGCGGCTGGAGGAACCGGCGGCTGCCACGATCACGCTGCACAGCGGATGTTCCGCCTGTCCCTTTCTGCGAAACAGTCTGGAAAAAAGCCCCATTATCTCTCTGCGCCTCCCGCAACCGCAATATTGACCTGCTGCTCGATCTCGCTGTACTCTCCCCCGGTGGAGAGAGCCATTTCGGAGATCAGGATCTGCTTGGCCGTGCGCAGCATTTTCCGCTCGCCGGTAGACAGTCCCTTCTCATTCTCCCGATGGAGCAGCCCTTTCATCACCCGGGCCACCTCGTAGAGGTCGCCGCTTTTCAGCCGCTGCATGTTCTCCCGGTAGCGCTGATTCCAGCTGCCGGTAAAGCACTCCACCTCCAGGCCGGAGAGGTCCTTCAGCAGCTGCTGGATTCGCTTGAGGTCCCAGATGCCCCGCAGCCCGAAGTTCTCTCCGGAGGCGGTAGGGATCTTCAGCGTCAAACCACCCACAGGCATCCGAAACACATAATAATCCTGCGCCGTACCCGCCACAGTTTCCGTCACGATCTCATCAATCACGCCTGCTCCGTGCATTGGATGGGCAACCTTGTCCCCTACGCGAAACATATTCCCGCCGCCTCCTTTTCATGCAGTCTCATGGCAAATTCTCAGGTACAATGTGCATCATAAGTTTAGTTTACACCACTTTTTGGAAAATTACAAGGAAAATTTGTTAGAATCAGGAAACTCCTGACAGAAATCTTCCTTTATGGAGCATTCCCGATTCCGCCGAAAAAGAGCCCGGAGACAAATGTCTCCAGGCTCTCTAATCTCGCTGATAAGCATATGGAAATCTACGCATCAATTCCCCTGCTCGTCAGATACTTTTTGACCATCAGCGCCACCTTGAAGGTAATGGCGTCGTCGAACTCCCGCAGGTCCAGTCCTGTGAGCTTTTTGATCTTCTCCAGCCGGTACACCAGGGTGTTCCGGTGGACAAACAGCTTCCGGGCAGTCTCGGATACGTTCAGGTTGTTCTCAAAGAACTTATGGATGGTAAACAGGGTCTCCTGGTCCAGGGAGTCGATGGGATTCTTCTTAAAGACCTCCACCAGGAACATCTCGCACAGGGTCGTGGGCAGCTGATAGATAAGCCGTCCGATACCCAGATTCTCATAGTTGATGATGTACTTCTCCGTATCAAAGACCTTGCCCACCTCGATGGCAATCTGGGCCTCCTTGTAGCTCTTGGCCAGATCCCGCAGGTGCAGGGCCACGGTGCCGATGCCTACCACCACGCGGCCGTCTCCGCCCACCCGAAGACTGTCCTCCAGCAGGGCGGCCACCCGCTGGATCTCTTTCTCGCCGCCGCTCTCCGGCAGCTGATGGATGAGGGCCACGTCGCTGTCGCCCACGCTGAGCACGAAGTCGTTCTGCCGGTCCGGGAACAGCCCCTGGACCACGTCCATCAAGGCCGCGTCCCCGTCCTCCAGCTGCCGCACCAGGAAGACGCTGCGGGGAACTTCCGGCGCCACATGGAGCTCTTTGGCCCGCATGTAGATATCGCTGAGCAGAATATTATCGGAAATGATATTCTTGATGAAGGAACCGCGGTCATGCTTTTCCTCGTAATAGTTCTTCGCTCCGTTGAGGGCCACGCTGGCCATGGAGCAGATGGTATGGCTGGCCTCGTCCTCTCCCATGGCGAAAACGGCGTAATCGAACCGGCCGCCCCAGCCTCCCAGGGCGTGGAACGTCCTGCCGTCCACGGCGGTCACCGCGCCGTCCGCCTGACTGATCTGACTGACATACTCCGGCCACTTTTTGCCGATAAGGCCCAGATCGCTGCAGGAGATCACCGTCCCCTCCCCGTCGATCACACCCACGACCCGGTCTGTGGCTTCCTTGATCTGCAGGACAACATTTTGAAAGATTCTTCCTGACATAGCGATACTCCTCCATCAGCAATGATTTCATCGCGGCCCTTTGTGCAATCTGTCGGACTATTTTTTATTATAGCGTGCCCATCGACACTTTGCAAGACATTTTTTCTTTTTTCAACAAAAAATATCGGCACCTTTTGGCTGATTTGTGAGTTTCCGGGTTTTTTATGGTTTTCCGCCAATTTTTGTAACTTCTTCCCCGGTTAAAAGCCGAAATTCTCCCGGGCTCAAAGTTTCATCCAGTACAAGCGTTCCCATGGACAACCGTTTCAACCGGCAGACTGCCGCGCCCCGGCTGGCGGACATCCGTTTGATTTGGTGAAATTTACCCTCGTGCAATGTGACCAACGCCTCCCTGCCGTCTCCAAGCAGCTCCAGCCCCGCCGGGAGGCAGACCGTCCCGTCCGCCAGGATGATCCCCCGGGCGAAAGCCTCCCGATCCTCCTCCGTGAGCGGCATGTCCGTCCGAATATAGTAGACCTTGTCCACGTGGCGCTTTGGAGAAAGGAGCCGGTGGGCCAATTCCCCATCGTTAGTGAGCAGAAGCAGTCCCTCACTATCCTTATCCAGCCGCCCCACCGGGAACAGCCCCTGGCGGCGCAGCTCCGGGGGCAGCAGGTCCAGCACGGTCTCCTGCCGGGTATCCTCGGTGGCGGAGAGCACTCCGGCGGGCTTATTCATCATGACGTAGGTATATTTCCGAAGCACTGCCTCCTCCCCGTCCACCAGCACGCGGGACAGGGCGGGGTCCAGCTTCTGCTCCGGTGCGGCGGCGGGGATGCCGTCCACCAGCACACGGCCCGCCTTGACGAGCCCCTTCACTTCCCGCCGGGACCAGCGGCCCGTGGCGGCCAGCAGTTTGTCAAGACGTTCCATGGCAGCTACCCTCCTCTCTCCAGGTAAGCACAAAATAAAAGTTTCGCCGGCCTTTTCAAAGGCCGCAGAGTCCAGAGGCAGAGCCTCTGGCCGCACTCCGCAGAGTGCGGAATCCCCCAGGCCGCGCCGCAGCAATCCTCGTCCACGTAACCAGCGGCGCGGCCCAAGCGCATTTGCCGTGAAGTTAATATGACCACGGTCATATTAACTTCACGGCAAACAGCGTTTTCAAATTTCCTTATTCCCCCGTTTGCCACTTCTGTCAGTGTATCTGATTTTTGTGGAAAGTGCAACAGAAAAATGGCCGGAAGGAAAAAACGTGCGCCGTTTTCACGGCGCACACTCGTTTTTCGATTCTATCCAAAGAACCAGCTTGTATAAAACCAGTACGCACAGGCAGAATACCGCGATCCACATCTGCACCCAGTCCTCCATGGGACTCCCCTTGTAAGCCTTGTGGACCACCGCCCCCACATACCAGTATACGCACATGCCCAGCAGCAGGAAATACCGCAGCTGCAGCCTCCCCTTCAAGACTCCCGCCAGCCCGGCAGCGGCGCAGCACAGCGTGACCGTTCCCCGAAACACGCCCAGAGCATAGGTAAAAACTATTGATGAAACCGGCAGCGCTCCATAGTGCGCCTCATACCATTGGATGTACCAGTCCGACGTCCTGGCTCCGGCGGCGATATCATAGACCCCGCTTCCTGCCAGCAGTACCAGCGCCGCAAGCGCCAGCCATTCCATCGCAAACCGCAGACGTTTCATCCTATCCTCTCCTCACGTATCCAGCATACAGAAGCACAGCGTCTTCTCACCGATAGAGTAAAACGCCAGGGAAAAATTATAGGAGTACCGCCCCCGCACCGCGCTGTAGTCGCTCCGGTCCTCCGCCTCACTGTGGCGGTCCCGGAACCAGTAGTACCCCTCCCCCAGTTCCTCGTCCGTAGGAAGCCATACTTCGTTCATATATCCCGCCAGAGTCCGCAACTCCGCCGGCAGCGGCAGAGCGGTCCACTCCGCACTGGCCTCGATCTGCTCCAGCACCGTGCGGTCGTCCTCATTGAATCGAATCTGAATGTACGTCTCCCCGTCGTTGTGGAAGCCCCCATGGGTGTCGTCGCGGCGCTGTACCTCCCCGCTGTCCGGGACGTCCAGCCCCAGTTCTCTGCTGACTTTCTTCCGGGCCTTGGCATCCAGCTGCTCTTCAGCCGGCTCCGGTTCCTTGGCCTCCGGGACCCGATTGTAGCTGTACCCCAGAACCTCATTACCCCGAACCAGTTCGCCATGGTAGGCGTAGTAGTCCCAGTCCATCCAAGTCTGCTCTGCCACCGCCGTCTGTCCGTTATACTCCGTCACCAGGTCGCCCCCCGCCCATGCCAAGGCAAAGAACATGCCCAACCATCCCAGTGTAACCACCAGGAATCCGACTCCCGGCAGGATCTCTATGAGCCCGATTCCCTGGGCCGCAGTCTGCCATTCCTCGATCCCCCGCCACACCAGCAGCGCCAGCAAGCCCGCCACGTAGGCAAATCCCACCGGCAGCTTCACGCAGCTGCGCCACGCCAGACCGTATGCCGACAGGAGCAGTCCTCCCGCGCCTCCCACCACCAGCGGCAGGGCCAACAGGGCAAAGATACTCCATGCCAGAATCCTCTTTTTCCCGGAGGTCTTGAGGGCAATCAGCAGCGCAATGAAGGGCGGAACGGAAATTATACAAAGGAAAACAGGCATTTTTCAATCCATCCTTTCGCGCCGGTCAGTATTCGCCTCCTTACCCGTCCCCCTCCCCCACATATTCCAGAATATCCCCCGGCTGGCAGTCCAGGGCCTTGCAGATAGCCTCCAGAGTGGAGAACCGCACCGCCTTGGCCTTGTTGGTCTTCAGGATGGACAGATTGGCAAGGGTCACGTCCACCTGCTCGGAGAGCTGGCTGAGGGACATTTTCCGTTTCGCCAGCATCACGTCCAGATTCACAACGATCGGCATAGGTCCGCCCCCTTTCCTAGATCGTCAGGTCATTCTCCGCCTTCATGTCGGCGGCCTTCAAAACCAGATGGCTCAGCAGGAACGCCGCCAGTGCGATGGCCATTCCCACCGTACACACGCCCAGCCCCAGCAGCCATACCGGGGACCCCACCAGAATTTCCAGCGTCACCGTCCCCACTGCGCAGTAACCCGTGTCGATCAGCGCGCAGAATCCGATGCCTGTAAGCCGCCCGGCGTTCTTGTGACAAAAGGAGTTGTCCCGCCCGATCTCCGTACAGATCTGCCAGAACAGCACCAGCGCAATGGCAATGGGGACAGCGCTGATGCTGACGGCAACAATACCCGGCGTCACCAGCCCGGATACGTTGACGTTTTCCGCTCCCATCTCCCGGATGCTGTCCGGAAAAATCTCAATGTAGCATACCGCCGCCATAGCCGCCAGAAAAAGTATGGTGCCCTTCAAAGTCCGCACCAGTCCAAGTCGTTTCATCTTTTTGCCCTCCTTGCAGGTCATGCCCATATCTTACCAGAGTATTTTTCGTTTGTCAATATAAATTTATCGTTTTTCGATAAAAACAAAATCTTTACCAAATTCCCCTTCTATGCTATAATAAGCCCATCAACATCAAGGAGGACAACCCCGCATGATCGGACTTGCCTATGCCCTGAAGGGGGAAATCAGAAGTATGCTGCGCACCGCGGACGCCAAGCCGCTGGAGACGGTGAGCGGCGTAGACGTGTATGAAATTGAGCCGGGCATCCTGGCCTACCTGGGCGGCGTGGGAAAGGTGAACGCCGCCATGAGCGCCCAGCTTTTCATTGACCGCTATCACCCGGACTGGATTGTCAACGCCGGAGTGGCGGGGAGCTTCCAGGACCTGCCCATCGGCACCATCGTCCTGGCAAAGGACTTCGTCCAGCACGACGTGGACACCACCGCCATGGGGGACCCCATCGGCATGGTCTCCACCGTGAACCGCGTGGACTTCCCCACCAGCGAACCGGAGCGCCTGAGCGCCATCCTCACCGCCCAGGGTACAGAACACCGGACAGGACGGGTGGCCACCGGCGAGGTCTTCATGGTCAAGGGTTCCCGTGCGGACTGGGTGGCCGAGACCTTCTCCCCCACTCTCTGCGAAATGGAAGGCGGTGCCATTGCGCAGGTCTGCCTGCGCAATGATGTGCGGTTTACCGCCCTGAAATCGGTCTCCGACCGCCTGTGCCAGGAGAACAACGCGGAGGAGTACTTCAACTACGGCGAAGCCATGGCGAAGCTGAACGACGTTGTTCTTCCTTTCGCCCGGGCGCTGAACCAGTAACCCCTGCATACCAACGCCCCCCGGAGGCGGACAACCTCCGGGGGGCGCTTATAATGCGAATCAAGAGTTGACGGGAACTCCCGGCGCTGTTTGCCGCCTACGGCAGCAAATGCGCTTAAAAGCCGCGCGTTTTGGGATTCTGCTTTTGAGAAGATTTTTTTCGGGCGCGGCTTTTAGGGGAATTCCGCACTCTGCGGAGTGCGGCCAGAGGCTCCGCCTCTGGACTCTGCCGCCTTTCTTGGGACGTCATTCGACCTCCGGTCGAACGACTGTCCCGGCAGCCGTTGGCTGCCCGGCGGGCGAAACTTTTAATGGCGAATCCTCAGTCCGTCAGACCTCCGCCTTATTGACCGCAGCCTCGTTCTCAATATCCTCCTGCTCCTTGGGAATCACAATGTTGAGAATAATCGCCAGTACCGCCGCCGGCACAATGCCGGAGCCGCCGAAGATCAGCTGGAGCCGCGCCGGCATTCCCGCCAGAGCCCCGCTGGTGGCGCCCAGACCGAAGCCCAGGCCCATGGCAATAGAAACAATGGTGACCACCCGATTGGTGATCCCATATTTCGTCAGCAGCTTAATGCCCGATACCGCAATAGACGCGAACATCATCACCGCCGCGCCGCCAAGGACGCTCTGGGGCATGATGGAGATCACCGCCGCCAGCTTGGGACTGAGCCCCGCCAGTACCAGGAATACCGCCCCACAGGTAAGCGCCATCCGGTTGACCACCTTGGTCATGGTGACCAGTCCCACATTCTGGGAGAAGGAAGTGGTGGGCAGGGAGCTGAACAGCGCGGAGATCACGGATCCGCAGCCGTCGCAGATCACGCCGCCGGAGAGCTCCTTGGCGGTGGCCTCCCGGCCCATGCCGCCCTCGATGCACCCGGAAATATCCCCGATGGTTTCAACAGCGGTGACCAGGAACATAATAATAATGGAAAGAATCGCGTTGATCTCAAAGGTAGGCTTTACCGGCAGGATCTTCGGCACGGCGATCCAGCTGGAGTCCCCGATGCGGCTCCAGTTGACCACCCAGGACTTGGTGTACTCCACCATCGCCCCGTCCACCTCCACGGTGGCGGTAGTGGGCAGGATGAAGCCCATGATCGTACACAGAATGTACCCCGCAATGATCCCGAACAGGATGCAGGAGGTGCTGGTAAGTCCCTTCGTAAAGTGCTTCAAAATGACGATCACAATGAGCACCACCAGTCCCACGAACAAGTTCTCCAGGGACCCGAAATCCTTGTTGGCGTTGCCTCCGGCAAAGGAGTTGACGCCCACGCTGATGAGGCTCAGACCGATGGAGAGGACCACGGTGCCGGTGACCACCGGCGGGAAGAACTTCCGCAGGGGCTTGATAAAGAATCCCAGCACGGCCTCACACAGGCCGCCCACCATGCTGGCGCCCAGGATGGCGCTGTATCCGGCGATGCCGCCCATAGACCCGGCCACGCCCCGCATCACGCCCAGGAAGCCGGAGCTGGTGCCCATAATCACCGGCACCTGCCCGCCGACAGGCCCGATAGACCACAGCTGAATCAAGGTAATAATCCCCGCCACCAGCATGGCGTTCTGGAGCAGGGTGACATAGAGTGCGGGATTATCGGTGGTAATATTGCAGATGCCGCAGATGATCATCAGCGGCGTCAGATTTCCCACAAACATAGCCAGCACATGCTGCATTCCCAAAGGGATCGCCTGCGCCAGGGGGATTCTCCCGCGAAACTCATAGGGACTTGTGTACTCCGGATTTTTTGCCGTTTTCGCGCTGTTTTCCTTTTTCATTTCAGGTTACCTCCTAATATTGTGCGCCGCCGCCGGAGGCGCAGGCGCTTGGGGGGTACGCAACAATACTATTATAACAAAAGATGAATAGGGAAACCATGCACGTTTCCTCTAATTTTTTCCGCCTGTTTTGTGTCTTTTGCCCTACGGTTCCCGTCCACGCTCCTGCTCATACTGCCTGAATATACATCCAAAATTGCATGTTTTTTCACTTTTCCTCCCTGCTTTTCTCCTTTTAAAATCCAAAAATTCTCCCATTCCACAGAGGACTTGAAAATTTTACCGGTAAATTGCACAAGGAACCAGCTGATCGCCCGCCGGAATTCATAAGAACTTTGTATTGCATAAAAAATCGTCTGGATGTAATATATATGCAGTTCCAAAATCAAACATTTTCAATATCTGCAGGAGGATATATAAAATGAATAAAAAGGAAATCAAAAAGATCGTGCTGGCCTATTCCGGCGGCCTGGATACATCCATTATCATCCCCTGGCTGAAGGAGAACTACAATAACCCCGAGATCATCGCCGTAGCCGCTGACGTAGGCCAGGGCGACGAGCTGGAGGGTCTGGAGGAGAAGGCCATCAAGACCGGCGCGTCCAAGCTGTATATTGAGGATCTGGTGGACGAGATGGTGGACGACGTGATCGTCCCCTCCATGATGATGGGGGCCAAATATGAGGACTACCTGCTGGGCACCGCCTTTGCCCGCCCCATCATCGGCAAGCGTCTGGTGGACATCGCCAAGAAGGAAGGCGCGGACGCCATTGCTCACGGCTGCACCGGCAAGGGCAACGACCAGGTCCGTTTCGAGCTGGCCATCAAGCGCTTTGCGCCGGAGATGACCATCATCGCCCCCTGGCGGGAGTGGTCCATCAAGGGCCGTGACGAGGAGATCGACTACGCCGAGGCCCACAATGTCCCCCTGAAGATCAGCCGTGAGACCAACTACTCCAAGGATAAGAACCTGTGGCACCTGAGCCACGAGGGCCTGGATCTGGAGGACCCGGCCAACGAGCCCCAGTACGATAAGCCCGGCTTCCTGGAGATGGGGGTCTCCCCCGCCATGGCTCCCGACGCGCCCACCTATGTGACCCTGGACTTTGTGAAGGGCGTGCCCGTGGCCATTGACGGCGAGAAGATGAAGGCCAGCGACATCATCCGCAAGCTGAACAAGCTGGGCGGGGCCAACGGCATCGGTCTGCTGGACATCGTGGAGAACCGTCTGGTGGGCATGAAGGACCGGGGCGTCTACGAGACGCCCGGCGGCACTATCCTGTACCGCGCCCATGAGGTCCTGGAGATGATCACGCTGGATAAGGACACCAAGCACATGAAGAGCAAGCTGGCGGTGGATTTCGCGGACCTGGTGTATAACGGCAAGTGGTTCTCCACCCTGCGGGAGTGCCTGCAGGCCTTTGCGGTCAAGACCCAGGAGCACGTTACCGGCCAGGTGAAATTGAAGCTCTACAAGGGGAATATCATTACTTCCTCCGTTACCAGCCCCGAGAGCCTGTATTCCGAGAAGCTGGTGACCTTTGAAGAGAGCGACTACAACCAGAACGACGCCACGGGCTTCATCAACCTCTGGGGCCTGCCCGACACGGTGCAGGCATACCGGGAGCAGGGAAAACTCTAATATTTCATACCGGGGGCTCCGCCCCCGGTTCCCCGCTATTCCCCCCTTCCCCGCAGGGGAGCGTTTTCTTGACCCACCCCGGGGCTTACGCAGCCCCGGACCCTGCGGTCACTTTTGCCGCGCGGCAAAAGTAACCAAAAACGCGCTTAAACCTACGGTTTAAGAATCCCTTCTCAGTCCTGCCTATCCGGCAGGACTTCGGCGAGGGATTTGCGAGGCATTGGGCGGAGATGAAGAGTTTCGGTGCCACATGAACGACAGGTCCTACGGGCATCTGATCTAGGGAACCTCTGATTTAATCGGCCCTCCCCCCTACCCTCCAAGGAAGAAATATGGTAAAATAGAAGCAACAAAGAGATAGGGAGGCGCCCCGGAAATGAAACAGGAAACATTTA
>JAETNP010000071.1 GCA_021768185.1 Oscillospiraceae bacterium | reverse complement strand
GCAGCGGGAGGGATTCGAACCCTCGTGGGATTGCTCCCAAACTGATTTCGAGTCAGCCCCGTTATGACCACTTCGATACCGCTGCGTGTATTTTTCGCAACATCAGCCCTCAAAAAACACCTCGGAAAAAGAAGAGAGCTGATGGAGAGAACTACAAAAATTTTTCTTCCGAATAATACCCCAAAAGCCTTACAAAATCAAGACTTTTCAGAAAACTGGTTCCGAAGCGGTCACTCGTTTTCGAGTCATTCTCGCTATAACCGCTTCGATACCGCTGCGCATTGTGTTTCCATCGTCTTACCAACCAACGCTGAAGACATCATATCATACTTCTCTTATTTTCGCAAGCTATTTTATAGTAAACGGCAAATAATACTGTACCAAGCGAGGAATCGCAAAGGCCGGCAGTCGGATAGGAATCCAACTGCCGGTCATCTGCGCAGATATTTAGCAGAACTGCTCTGATTATTGCAGGATCAAACAGGCCGACCATTACACTCCCAAGCCCCAACTCTCTTGCCTCTAGCATCATGTGATCGCAGACAATACCAATGTCCAAATCGCCGGAACATTTGTTGTCAAAAGGACGTACCAGTTCATTTCGCCTGTCCCTGCAAACAATCAGGACACAAGGCGATCCAAAGGTTTTGTATGTGTTCAAAATTTTTAAGAGGTTTTCCGGTTCGCGGACAACGATAATTCTTTGCGGCTGGCGATTGCAAGCACTTGGAGCTACGCGGCTTGCCGATAATATCGTTCTGAAAGATTTTTGCGCGGATGAAAAAAACACAAAATTTCACAATAAATCAAAGGCTGCATCTATTCTTTGGAACATCGTTAGAAATCCTGCGCCGCCTAAAGTATATACTCATGAATTAGTTGAACAACACTGGAATTCAGTGCAGGAATATTGCCAATAAAAATTGGAAAGTTTCCTTTTTGCATTTTGGGCAATAAAGGGGATACTTCCTTAAAACCGTATTTCCCCTTATTCTGTCACGGGTCTCATTTCCACATATAGGGCATAGTATCCATTCCACCGTCATTTTTTACCTTGACTTATCCCTAATTATTTTTAAGGACATTTCCAGCTGCCTCTCTCATTCAAATACCCTGTGCAGCGCACTGGGTAACGGCTTGACATTTTCTCCGCAGAAGTTATAATGAGAGGGAAAAGCTATAAAAGGAGGAATTCCCTTATGACCTATACCATGCAAGTTGCCGGTCTGGAGCGGCAACTTCCCCTCTGCAAGGTCAGTGACGACCTCTACATCGGCGCATTCATCATGTTTGGCGACGCGGAGCTCACGGTAGCCTGTGCCAAAGCCCTGCTGGACAAGATCCCGGCGGACAGCTATGACTATATGCTCACCGCCGAGGCCAAGTCCATTCCCCTGATCCACGAGATGGCCCGCCAGTCCGGCGCGAAGAAGTACTTCATCGCCCGGAAGGGCTCCAAGGTCTACATGCCGGACCCCATCCACGTCTCTGTCCGCTCCATCACCACCCTGCGCCAGCAGGACCTGTTCCTGGGCGCGGACGACTGTGCGCTCATCAAGGGCAAGCGCATTCTCATTGTGGACGACGTGATCTCCACCGGCGAGAGCCTCCACGCTCTGGAGGAACTGGTGAAGACTGCCGGCGGCGTGGTCACCGGCCGGGCCGCCGTCCTGGCGGAGGGCGACTCCCTGGCCCGCACGGACCTGACCTGTCTGGCCCCCCTGCCCGTGTTCAACGCAGACGGGACAGTAAAAGAATAATTCCCCCGGAAATCGTGAAAACAACGCGGCATGACTTACGCCATGCCGCGTTGTTTCTATTGTCCGATGACCGCGCCGCCCCGGTCCTCCGCCGCAGCTTCGGGGGTGCCGGCGTAATCCCACTGGTGATTCTTCCCCATCTCGTCACTGGTGACGTTGAAGTACCGCCATACGTAGTCAGCCCCCATCTGTTCCCGTCCGTTGGCGTCCCAGGTCACGTCCACGCAGTACCACTCCCCGTTCAGCTTCACCATATTCCAGGCGTGGTCCCCCGTACTGTTGAAGCACGCGCCCACCACAGTGATGCACTCCACGCCGCTCATATCCATGAGGAGCTGGAAGGAAGCCGCAAACCCCAGGCACACCGCCGCACGGTTCACCAGTCCGCCGTAGGGACCGTAGGACCGCCGGTCCGTCTCCGCCAGGGCATCCTGAAGGGTCCAGTCGTAGTCCACATTGTCCGTCAGCCAGCCATAGGCGGCGGTCTCCTTCTCCAGATCAGTCATACCGTCCCGCATGATCTCCGCCAGAACGGCCTCAGCGGCGTCATAGATCTCCCGGTCGTCCCCGGCGAGGGCCGAGGGGTCCCGCGCCTTCCATGCGGCAAGGATGGCGGAGGTGTCATAAAGGGACATGTCCTCCTCGTTAGGCGGGGTGAAACGGACACGGTCCGGATAGTCCGGGTCCATCAGCTTCGGAGGCTGTGAGCCGTTGATATAGCGCCCAAAGTATCCCTTGGTCTCCGGGTCGTTGACAATACGAGGAAACAGCAGTACGGCATCCTCCATGTAATCGCTGACGATCAAGGCGGCATAACGGCCTGAGAAGATGGCCCGGCCGTTTTCCCAAACCTCCGCCAGCGTATCGTCTTCCTCCGTCCGAAGCTGTTCTGCACGTTTTATCCGGTAGCTGTCCAACGCCTTGACCAGCTCTGCCGCTCCATCCTCGCTGTTTGCCCGAAATATGGCAACTTCATACTGATTTTCCTGGAACAGGACCTCGGGCGTATAGATATCAGGGATCGTGAAGGTATGGGGGCCCCAATTACCGAGGACAAACTCTGCGTATTGGTCTGGCGCGATGCCGTACTTGATCTCGTTTGTAGCCGTACCATTCGTCCACGCCTTCTCCAGGCCGCTGCCCCATTCCGGGCAGGCTGCCTCCAGCAGCAGCCGGTGGAGCAGGTCGTGGATCTCAAACAGAGGCGTGAACTCATCCTGCTCCTCTATGGGCTCGGGCTCCGCCTCCACCGGCGCAGGCAGCGCCTCCCCGTGATATGCGGCGGAGAACGCCTCCCCGGCCCCCTCCGGGTCCGGGCAGATGAACAGCCCCACCGTTCGCTCCTCCCGCTGGACCAGCCCATTGGCCGCCATCTCCGCCTCGACGGGCGCGTAGCCGGTAAACGCCCCCTCCCGGGCCGTCAGGTACTCCGCCAGCACCGTCTCCAGCCCGGCGGCGGCGTCCTCATCCGCCAGCCGTAGCACGACGATCTCAAAGGCGGAAGCCCCGGTGCCCCGGATGACGGCGGCGTCCTCCCACCGGTCCGCGGCCAAGCCGCAAATAACCTCTATGTATGCGGCCAGCCGTTCCGCATCCACATCCCGGTTCAGCCCTTCGACCTCCAGCCCCTCCTCTTTCCCGGAAGCCGGAAGGACCGCCTCGGCCAGCGCCTGGGCGGCAGGCAGTTCCGACGGCTCCGCCAGCTCAACCGGTTCCGGCTCCGGCGAAGCAGCGGTGTCCTCGGACTGCCCGCACCCGGACAGCAGCACCAGCAGCAGCACCAGAGCCAACAGCATGGAAAAAGCTCTTTTCATTATAGATCAACTCCCCAATTGTCATATCATGTACAATTATAGCACCGGCGCCCCCCAGTGTAAAGTCCTCCGGCTCCGCAACCAAAACGAACATAAATTGCCGTCTCCTGTTGGTTGAAACGCCCTGAAACTCTGGTATAATGGGATATGAAAAATCTGAAAGGACAGAATATCATGGAACAGAGCAACCTGGCAAAAAATCTCTCCACCCTCCGGCGGGCCTCCGGACTGAGCCAGGAGAAGGCGGCGGAGGCCGTAGGCGTCACCCGGCAGGCCCTGGCGAAATGGGAGTCCGGCGAGACCACCCCCGACGTGCTCCACTGCGACAAGCTGGCGGAGCTGTACGGCGTGTCCCTGGACGATCTGCTCCACTTCGAGCAGAAGCCCGGCAGCGTCCCGCCGCCGCCAAGAGGAAAACATGTCTTCGGGGTGGTGCAGATGGGAGAGCGGGGACAGATCGTCATTCCCAAGCGGGCCCGGGAGCTGTTCGGCCTGAACCGGAGCGACACCCTGGTGGTGCTGGGGGACACCAACCCCGGAACGGCGGGCATTGCCCTGGTCCCCGCCCAGTTTTTTACCAGCCTGCTGGAGCTGGCCAATCAGGTCCAGCAGAACGAGGACAAAAAGGAGGACGAACCATGAACGCGCTGACCGTGGAGGGTCTCACCAAGACCTACCCCTCCTTCACCCTAGACAACGTCTCTTTCTCCCTGGAGCGGGGGCGGATCATGGGCCTTATCGGGAAGAACGGAGCGGGAAAATCCACTACCCTGAAATCCATCCTGAACCTTGTCTCTCCAGATAAGGGAAAGATCGAGCTGCTGGGAATGCCCTTCCCCCGGCGGGAGGAGGACTGCAAACAGAAGACCGGCGTGGTGCTGGGAGGCATCGACTTCTTTCAGCATAAGCGCCTGGAGACCATCACCGCCGTCACCCGGCGTTTCTACCGGGCATGGGACCAGGGTGCCTATGAGCGGTATTTGAAGGAATTCGACCTTGACCCCCGGAAGCGGGTCAAGGAGCTGTCCGCCGGAATGCGGGTAAAGTACCTCATCGCCCTGGCCCTCAGCCATGGGGCGGAGCTGTTCCTCTTTGACGAGCCCACCAGCGGCCTGGACCCGGTAAGCCGGGACGAATTGCTGGAGCTGTTCCGGGCCCTGGTGGAGGGCGGGACGCGGAGCATCCTGTACTCCACCCACATCACCTCCGACCTGGAGAAATGCGCCGACGATATTACCTACATCAAGGACGGCCGGGTCCTGGCCAGTGCGGAAAAGAGCAGGTTTTTGCAGTCCTTCCAGCACCTGCGCACGCCTGAGGATGCCGCGCCCCTGACGCTGGAGGACATCATGGTCCGTACGGAAAGGAGGACGTTCCATGTCTGAGCTGCTCTATAAGGAACTGCGTCTGGCGGCGCACCCGTCCCTGTATATCTTCATGTGCATGGGCGCGCTGCTGCTGATCCCGGCCTATCCCTACGGCGTGGTATTCTTTTTCGGCTGCCTGGGCCTGTTCCAGTCCTTCATGTTCGACCGGGAGACCCGGGACGTGTTCTACACCGCCCTGCTGCCCCGCCCCAAGCGGGACGTGGTGAAGGGGAAACTGCTGCTGGCGGTATTCTCCCAGCTGGTCCAGCTGGCCCTGTCCCTGCCCTTCGCCTTCCTGCGGACGCTGTATCTCCCCCAGGGCAACCCGGTGGGCATGGAGCCCAACGCCGCCTGGTACGGCTTCGGACTGATGGTCTACGGGATATTCAACCTGGTCTTTTTCACCCAGTTCTACAAAACCGCCTACAAGGCGGGCACATCGTTCCTGATCGCCCTGATCCCCACCACCCTGGGCATCATCGCCATAGAAGCGTCGGTCCACTTCCCCGGCATGGGGTGGCTGGACGGCATGGACGGGGCGTCGCTGGCCCGGCAGATCCCCATCCTGCTGGCGGGGGCCGCGGTGTACGCGGCGGCAAACGCGCTGGCGTACCGTATCGGAGCGCGGCGGTTTGAGCGGGTGGACCTGTAGCGAACCGCAATTCTTCGCTTTTTCGCAAAAAAATCTCTCCATTCCTCTTGCTTTTTCCGTGGGCGTTTTGTATAATACTTCATACCTGTTTTTGGGCAGATTGGAGAAAAGCCGTGTCTGCGGCGTTTCCTCCCAATCATAAAAAATGGCAAGGAGTGTGACGACATGGCCGAGGAAACAAAGGCTCCCCTTACGGAGGAGGCCGAAAGCAAGAATTTCATTCATCAGTTCATCGACGAGGACATCGCGGAGGGTGGCCGGTTCCAGGGCATGACCGTCCATACCCGTTTTCCCCCGGAGCCCAACGGCTATCTGCACATCGGCCACTGCAAGGCCCTGTGCATCGACTTCGGCACCGCCGAGAAGTACGGCGGCCTGTGCAATCTCCGTATGGACGACACCAACCCCACCAAGGAGGATACGGAGTATGTGGAGGCCATCCAAGAGGACATCCACTGGCTGGGCTTTGACTGGGGAGACCGGTTCTTCTATGCCTCCGACTACTTTGAGAAGATGTACGAGTGCGCCGTGGAGCTCATCAAGAAGGGTCTGGCCTACGTCTGCGAGCTGACGCCGGACCAGATGCGGGAGATGCGGGGCGACGTGAACGCCCCGGCCCAGTGTCCCTACCGGAACCGGCCCATAGAGGAGAGCCTGGACCTGTTTGCCCGGATGCGCGCCGGGGAGTTCGCCGACGGCGCCATGACGCTGCGGGCCAGGATCGACCCCGCCAGCGGCAACTTCAATATGCGTGACCCGGTGATCTACCGGATCAACCACATGCACCATCACCGGCAGGGCGACAAGTGGTGCATCTACCCCATGTACGATTTCGCCCACCCCATCGAGGACGCCATGGAGGGGATCACCCACAGTCTCTGCTCCCTGGAGTTTGAGGCCCACCGTCCCCTGTACGACTGGGTGGTGGAGAACTGCAGCCTGCCCGCCAAGCCCCGGCAGATCGAGTTTGCCCGTCTGGGCATCAACTACACCGTCATGAGCAAGCGGAAGCTGCGGGCCCTGGTGGAGGACGGCCGGGTTTCCGGCTGGGACGATCCACGGATGCCCACCCTCTGCGGCCTGCGGCGGCGGGGCTACACCCCGGCCTCCATCCGGAACTTCTGCGAGCGCATCGGCGTGGCCAAGGCCAGCAGTACGGTGGAGTTTGCCTTCCTGGAGCACTGTCTGCGGGAGGACCTGAACGAGACCGCCCAGCGGGTGATGGCGGTGATCCGTCCGGTGAAGCTGACCATCACCAACTATCCCGAGGGCCAGAGCGAGACCTTCGAGGTGGAGAACAACCCCAACCGTCCCGAGGACGGGACCCGGACCATCACCTTCTCCCGGGAATTGTACGTGGAGGCGGAAGACTTCCTGGAGGAGCCGGTTCCCAAGTACAAGCGTCTGTATCCCGGCGGCCCTGAGTGCCGTCTGAAGGGCGCGTATCTCATCACCTGCACCGGCTGCAGAAAGGACGAGGCGGGCAACGTGGTGGAGATCCTGGCCACCTACGACCCGGACAGCCGGGGAGGCAATCCCGCCGACGGGCGGAAGGTGAAGGGCGCCACCATCCACTGGGTGGACGCCGCCACGGCGGTGGACGCGGAGTGCCGCCTGTATGACAATCTGTTCACCGACCCCGCCCCCGACGCGGCGGACAAGGATTTCCTGGAGTGCCTGAATCCGGACTCCCTGGAAATCGTCACCGGATGCAAGGTAGAGGCCGGTCTGGCGGAGGCAGTTTCGCCCGCCAGCTTCCAGTTCATGCGGGTAGGCTACTTCTGCCTGGACAGCAAGGACAGTCGGCCGGGACATCTGGTATTCAACCGCAGCGTAGGGCTGAAGGACAGCTTCAAGAAATAGAAAAAGTCCGGCGGCGCGTCTCTAGGAAGAGGTGCGCCGCCGGACCTTTGCTTCACAGCTCGCTGAAAATATACCGGTGCTTCCGGCCACCTTCCAGCAGGGACTCGATGACGAGGCTGCCGTCGTGCTCGGTAGCCAGGAATTCCACGCTCCGCTCGCTGCGGTACTGGTCCTGCACGTACAGGGCGGGGTTTTCCAGCTGAAGCTCCAAGATCTCCCGGCGGTCCGGAAGCATGTTCCCGGTACAGGGAACGTATTCTTCTTTGATGACTTCGTAGGTTTTCATGACTGAAGTTCCTTTCTTCGCCCAAATTGGACGGTTCACAGTATTCTGCGCCAAATTCCGCGAAACTATACACCGTCTGTAACAAAATTGTAACTGTACAAATTCTCAAATTGTGGTATCCTAAAAACAATGAAAAACGGAAGGGTGAAAAAATGATCATCTGATTTGATTTTCGTGTAACAGGACGCTTTTTGATGACGCCGCGTGGTGCGCGGGGTCTGGTTTATGTTGCCGGAAGTCAAAGATGCAGGGGTCATTTTTTGGGGGGAAATCCTCGCCTGACCGAAGCGTCTCGCTTCGGTGCGCTCTGGACCGTCCAGGCCCTTCCCTGCTGTGTCTTTGTACGCTTTCGGCATGTCCGAAAGCGTTTTCTTTTTGCCAAAAAGAGGAGGACACAGTTATGATTCAAGTAAAAAATTTGACCCTGACCCACCGGAAGGACCTGCGGGACCTGGCGGTTGATTTTTCCTTTGTCATCAATGACGGCGACAAGGCCGCCATCATCGGCGAGGAGGGCAACGGGAAATCCACCCTGCTGAAATGGGTCTATGACCCGAGCCTGATCGAATCCTACTGCGAGTGGAGCGGCCAGCTGGCGGGAGACCCGGGCCTTATGGGATACCTGGCCCAGGACCTGACGGAGGAGGAAAAGAACGGAAGCGTGTACGAATTCTGCGCCGCCTCCCCGGCCTTCTTCGACATGACGCCCAAGGAACTGGCGGACATCGCCCGGCAGCTCCGGTTCCCGGCGGAGGAATTCTACTCCGACCGTCCGGTCTCCAGCCTTTCCGGCGGGGAGCGGATCAAGCTCCAGCTGGGACGGCTGCTGTTCAGCCGCCCGGCGGCGCTGCTGCTGGACGAGCCGTCCAGCGATCTGGACCTGGAGACATTGGAATGGTTGGAGGACTTCATCAGGGGATTTCCCGGCAGCGTGCTGTATATTTCCCACGACGAGACCCTCATCGAAAATACCGCCACCATGGTGCTCCACATGGAGCATCCCCGGGAGGGTAAGCCGCCCCGGTGTACGGTCCACCGGTTGGACTATGCCGCCTATATCACCCGCCGGATGGACGCTATCGCGAACCAGACCCAACAGGCCCGGAAGGAGCGGGAGGAATATGATAAGAAGATGGAGAAGTACCGCCGCATCCAGCAGAGCGTGGAACACGCCCAGGGCGCGGTTTCCCGCCAGGACCCCGGCAAGGGCCGCCTGCTGAAAAAGAAAATGCACACGGTCCTGTCCATGGGCCGGCGCTTCGAGCGTGAGGCGGAGGAGATGACCCAGCTGCCGGAGGTGGAGGAAGCGGTGTTCCTCCGGTTCCCGGAAGGGACGGCGGTGCCCGCCGTGAAGACGGTGCTGGACCTGCATCTGCCGGAGCTGCGGGTCGGGGACCGGCTGCTGGCAAGGGGCCTCCGGCTCCATGTCTCCGGCGGAGAGAAGGTGGGCATCCTGGGCCCCAACGGGGCAGGGAAAACCACCCTGCTGCGCCGGATCGCGGAGGAGCTGCTGTCCAGACGGGACCTGCGCACCTCCTATATGTCCCAGGATTACGCTGACACCCTGCCGCTGGACAGAACGCCGGTGGAGTATCTGGCCCCGGAGGGGGATGCGGCCTCGGAAACCCGGGCCCGGACCTATCTGGGCAGCATCCGCTATACCCGGCAGGAGACGGCACATCCCATCCGGGAGCTGTCCGGCGGACAGAAGGCCAAGCTGCTGCTGACAAAGATGATGCTGGACGGGGTGAATGTTCTGATCCTGGACGAGCCTACCCGGAATTTCTCGCCCATTTCCGGGCCCAGGGTCCGGGAGGCGCTGGAGGAGTATCAAGGAACCATCATCAGCGTGTCACATGACAGAAAATTTCTGTCGCAGGTGTGCGGTAAGCTGTACCGGTTCACGGCAGACGGACTCGTCCCGGTGGAGCGGGAGGCGCTTTAGAAAGGAGAAACCAATGCAGATCACATTTTGCGCCCCGGGCCTTGCCTACAGCATAGACAGTATTCTGCTGTTCCAGACGGAAGAAACCGGCAATTGGTGGAGGGATTCTCTGTATTGCTTCTACCCTCAGCTGGACAGGACACGAATGGAACAAACAGCAAAGCCGGAACAGGAGGCGTATCTGCGGGAAGCGTTATCTGATATATACCAGCAAGCTGCACGGGAAATCGTGGAAAAGAAAGAGGCTTACCAGGCTCATTGGGAGGAGAACCGTCAAGCGGTGGAGGACGTATTGGGCAATATTTTCCGGATGCCGCTTGCGGGACGATTTCAGAATGTTCAGGCAAATATTACACTTAGAGCCTATCCGTAAATAAGCAACTGTGGTATAATAGCCACCAAAGGCGGTGGAAAAATGGAGAAAAAGAGCTACAAATCATGGACAATATCGGATGCGTTCTGGGAGGCCA
>JAETNP010000070.1 GCA_021768185.1 Oscillospiraceae bacterium | reverse complement strand
TGAGCGGGATATCCTGCCGTAGCTTTTAAAGCTGCCGTCCGGCATCTGAACATCAAACCGTTCATACGGCTCGTATGTCCAGGCGTCCCCCAGACGCAAAAGTTCGCATACGGTCGCATTGTCCGAGCGGTATCCGGCATAGCCTCCTGTAAAGCCGCTGACCGCTGCCGTAAAGCGCAGGGTGTAGGAGGAGCCGGAATACACCCGCACCCGGTTCCCTCGGATACGCATCTCCACCGTGTACATGGATGGATTGTCCCGCAGATCCGCCGATGCGGTTCTTGCGATCTCCTGGCTGTAGCTGCCAAGGAGTGTGGAGCCATTGTATAGCTCCACCGCCTGGGTATCGTAGTTCAGACAGCAGAACAGGCTGCCGCAGAACACACCCGCCCTGCCGCTGCCATTTGCCGGGAATGCCAGCCTTGCCCGAAGATGCAGCTCGGAAAAGCCGTCATAGTTCCAGGCAAGCTCTCCTTTACCCTCAAGCTGGGAGTAGACACGCTCCATCGAGTATTCATCCGAGCGCCATACCTTCCATGAGCCGGAGCGCACCGTCCAGTAGTCTGTCTCCAGCACGCCGTAATCCCGGAAATCCTCGTACCAGACAAGTGCGGAGTCAGGCTTTCTGCGGAGCATCTCCAATGTCAGCTTGAAGCCCTTATCGGGAACCGCCATGTTGCCGTCCACGTCCTTAAAGCTCCTGGGCGCAAGGGCAAAGATCGCTTCTCCGGCGGAGGGCTCCTCAGAGAAACCGGAGCAGACACGGAAGCCGTAAAACTGCACGCCTTTGACATCCACCGAGATCGTAATGGTATGCGTCCCGGCGGAAAGCGTTACGCCACCGGCAAGGGAAGTCCAGAAGGTACTCCGCCAGTACGGCCACCACAGGCGGCTTTCCGTGAAATATTTTGTGCTGCCGTCCAGAGCCACATAGATGCCGTTCTTGTCCCAGAAGGGATAGCAGAGCCGCACCGCCACATCGTAGGTTCCCGCCGACTCCACCTTAAAGCTGTAGGTCACCGAACCGTTATCGCCAAGGGTGGCGATGCCGTTTTCAATGGAGACGATGCCGGATGCAGAGGAATAATTGCCGGCGTCCCGGTCGATGTATATCGTTCCGAACTCTGTCTTCTGCTCTTTGCCGTAGGCAGTCAGATATCGCCTGCGGTTGTATGTCCCCACAAGCTGGGGATACTCACGGGAAACGGCGTCCGCCCCTTCCATGTAGTCATAGACATGGGGAAAGGCATAGGGTACCTTATCGTAATCGTCCCAATAGGCCACGATGGGGAGAAAGGGCTGCGGCGGCGCATCGTCCGTGAAATTGTAGCCTCCCGTCATCCACAGCTTGGCGGCATAGTAGGTGTTGGACGTTCCCCGGTAGGTTCTGCCAAGGTTCTCCGGCGTGTCGTAGATCTGCCAGTTCCAGCCATAGGCAGGCATACCGAGAAAGATCTTATTCGGGTCCATGACCCTCGTGGCGTAATCGTAGATGCCCTCCAGCCAGCTTCTTGGGGAAACCGGACCCGGTGCGGAGCCTGCCCATGCCATGCCGTAGGACATGATGGACGCGGTATCGCAGTAAGCGTCCAAGTCGCCGTAAACGCACCAGTTCTCACCGCCCACCGAGCCGTTGACGGAAGTCATCCCCGGCAGGCAGATGTTCATGTGCTTTGCGGGGTCATAGGCTTTCACCGTATTGTAGATATTGCGGAACATCGCCGTGGACTCTGCGTGGGTGGAATAGCCGTCCCCACGTTCCAGGTCGATGTCAATGCCATCGCACCAGGGATACTTCTCCATGATGCGGATGATCTCCGAGAGGAACATCTCCTGCGCCCCGTTTGTGTTGTCCCGCAGGGCGCGGAAGATGCTGTTTGCGCCATCGTTGGCCACGGTCAAAAGCCACTTGATATGGGGCCACCTGTTGATGTAGGTGAGCATATCAGAGATCGCCACACCGCTTTCATAGATTTCTCCGGTCGCTCTTACTTTAAAGGAGAACAGCCCGATCTGGCTGATGCGGTCGCCGTAATCCCGCAGGGCTTCGTACATCCGGGCGTTGCCCATGAACGTCCATACCATGATCTGTTTGCCTTTTAATGTGTCCATTAGAGCAGAGCACCTCCATCCTGCATTTCCTGCATCTCAAACAATACCCGTGCTGTTTTTCCCTCCGCAAGCGTCACCCTGTGCTTGGAATCCCAGGCGGCGCTGTACTGGTAGAAGCCCTCTTTTTTCTCCGGGCTGCCGTTTCTGGTGCATTCCCGTGTGGATGCCAGAAGAGCAAGGTCATCTTCCGCAGAGAGCGCACCCGGAAAAGAAACCTTCTGGCCGCCCACACCCTGGGCCAGTTTGACCGAGCCGCCCTCCATATCCGACTTGGGATAGAGATGCACATCCAGCCCTGCGGAGGTCTGCCCAAGATTAAAGAGGATGACCGTTTCCTCGCCCCGCACCACGCCGTTGAACCAGACGGGAGCCTTGACCTCGCCGTTCTCCCGGAACTTTTGGAGGAACACCTCGGTGTGGGGCGTGTATCCCGTCAGGGCAGCGCCTTCCTGCAATTGCAGGTCAGTAAAATAAATCGTGCCGGAGCAGTCCGTGATGGTAGGCTTCACGGTGACGCTTACGACACGCATATCCTGTTTCCGGTTAATGACCTCCGCCAGCCGGATAAAAGCGACCTTACCCATCCAGCGTCCACTTCATCTCACAGGGATGGCCTACCCATCCCGTGGCCACCGCCCCTGCCTGCAGGAGGATGTCCGTGATATAAAGAATCCCGGTGCAGTTAGTGATGCATACCCGCACCGTGATGGATTTGACCCTGGCAGAGTAATTCTCCGGCATGATTTTGGCGGAGGTGGATGATAAGTATGCCATTTCGTCCTCCTTCCATCAGTACAGGTCAATGAATCTTGATTCCGTACTGCCGTCCTCATACTCAATGACCACTTCAATGCCCACCTGGGCGTCATCGCTCAGCTTCTCCAGATTTTCCGAGCCGATCTGCGCCGACAGGGTGTAACTGGAGCGGTTGGCGGGATAAACGGTCTGGGAGAGGCTTTTGGTCATGCCCGCCACGCCCTCCGCCTTGAAGGACGCCGTGCCGGACGCGCCGTTTTCACTGTCTGCCTCAAAACCGGAGCTGACCCAATAGGCAAGCCCGTCATCGGCACGGGAGTTCCGCAGCAAGTTAAAAGGGACCATTTCCCGGATGTCGTTGTTGGACACCATGCTGGTGCCTTCCAGGGAATCCGCCGCGTTGTCCCACTCGCTGGCGGAACTGCCCAGGTTTTTCAGCGTGGTGGAAAGCTCCAGCACCGTGTTCCACGGCTCCTGCAGGTTGTACTCCCGGCGGACGATGCGGGTGGTCACCGAAAGCCCCAGTTCCTTATCCTCCACACGGACATAATCCCCAAGCTCCCAGGCTTCATGCTCGTAGCCTGTCAGCACGGATAAGTCCATCGCATTCAGCACGTAGGAGATGGTAGGCTTTGCGTAATCCGCCAGCCGCATTTCGGCGTATTCCTTCATCTGATAGGGGTTTGTGAAGGAGGAGCAGTCCAGGGTGGAGATGCGCACCTCATTTGTGTAGGTGAAGTCCTCCACATAGGCTTTTCCGCCGTTGATGTCGGCAAAGGTCATCCCTTCCGCACCCACAGCGTAGAGCCTTGTCACAAGCTCCCTGGTATCCACCACACGCTGGATGGATTTCATGTTTTTCCTGTAGGCAAACAGCGCGCCGCTGTCCCTGCCGTTTACCGTCAGCAGATGCACCAGACGGTTGGGGCAGTCAAAAACCAGGTCGCCGCCGTGGAGGTCTGCTGTATTTCTGAGGATGGACAGGGCATTCTTTTCCGTACTGGTCCAGGTGCGCTTTGTCCGTACCGTCACCGTCCCAACGCTCCACTCGGTTCCCTCTAAGGCGTAGGCCATCGCCGTTTCCGGGTATTCCGCTTCAAAGGTGCGCTCTTCCTTGCGGACAGAGAATGTCAGGTCATAGAACTCCGCCTCCGCATACACCTCGGTCACGGCGCTGCCATCCGTATCCCTGGTATCAGTGACCGTCCTGACCTTGTACACATCGTCCACGATCTGGATCTTCTTCTCGCTGTCGATATACCCACGCTTGCCATCCCGGTAAGGAATCTTAAAGGAGAGGGTGTCCTCGCCGTTGATCTCGCCTGTGACAATGATGTCGTAGGCATTCTCCAGTACCGCCTCCCATGCGCCGTTCCCGTCCAGCACTACCGGCCTTGCGTAGCCGATCTTCTCATAGGGCGCTTTTGGAATGTCGTAGAGCCGGATATCGATGAGCTTTGGCGTCCGGGAAGTATCGGAAGTCGTGAGCGTTACCCGGAAACGGATGTATGCCCTGTTGGGAGAGGTCAGTCGCCCGTCTGAAGGGACTGCCGCCCAATCGCTCCAATCGATCAGGTTATCACTGGTTGATGTCTCCACAAAGGAAACCGCCGTTGTGCCGGAAATATACTCGCTGGTTACGGACACACGTCCCGTGCCGGAGAGGTTGCACTCAGCCGCCGCTGTAGTCAGCACGCCCTCGGACGGATACACACCGCCGGATGCCCGGAGCGTGACTGCTCCCGGCTCGGTAATGCCGTCTACACTCCCGGAGGTATCCCCGGCGTTCGCCACCAGGGAGGAGCGGAAATAGTCCATCAAGTCCTCTGCGGTAAGTGAGGTATCGCAGTCTAAAAACCAGTCGTCCAGCCCTCCGGCATACCAGTAGGAATCGGCGTGCATTCCAAGGATCAGATCCGCTGTGCAGGAGCGGTTCAGTTCCCCGGTAAAGGTGAAAACCTCCGATGCCCACACAGTGCCGCTTTCACGGTCGCCCACTACATACTGTGCCGTCTTGTTATCCGGCTCGATCAGGCAGGCGATAAAATACCAGCCGCCGTTTACCAGGGAGAAGGACGGCGTGACCGTTTCATCCAGAATCAGGGAGCCGGTATCGTCATAGAGCATGACCCTCGGCCTGCCGCGGAAAAGGGAGAGGTAGAAGATCGGCTGACCGGGACCGTATCTTGTGTTGAAGATCGGGCAGTAGGTGTTTCCCACAGAATAGGTGGTGGGGTTCATCCAGCCGCCGCAGAGGATACGCCCTCCAAGCTCTGCGAAAATGCTGCCGTCATTTGCGACCTTCAGATAGGTCTGCTCTGTGGCAGGGCTGTTGATATTAAAACGAAAGTAATTGCCTTTCTGCCCGCTCCGCATAGACGCGGTGGTGCCGCTCCAGTTGTTAATGAAGGCAGGTCTTCCCGCACCGGAGGAATCCAGAAGGTTGTTGTTTTCATCGGGAGCGGATTCGTTCATCCGCCACAGGCCGTCCTTTGCCCACTCGGCTGGGAACTCGCCTGTGAAGTCTGTCTGTTGATTCAGTATTGTCTTTAGCGCCATCGCCGCTCACCTCCATCTGCTCCTTGCCTGTATTTCAAGCCCCGTAAACACAGCGTTTGACGCTGCCACGGAGACAGTATTGTTACCCACAGAAAGCGTGGGAAAATTCAGTTCCTCCAGATACGGCAGCCCGTTTCGCACCGTAATGCCGTTTTCATCCTCTACATAGGCGGTCATGCGGTCGGTATCCACCACCAGCGTTTCGCCCGCCGCAAGGGTGGCGTTAACGATCTTTAATTCCTGCCCGTTGGTCGTAATGCTGATATAGTTTCCTACTGCGGAGGTAATTTCTCCCTCAATACGGTAGATGGGATTCGACTCCATGTTCCCGGTATGCCGGGTTATGGTATGGCTGCCCTCCGCCGTGATGGAAAAGGTTTCATCCTCAATGGCGTAGCCAAAGGGGTCAGGGCAGAAAAAGGTCAGCTCAAAGCTGCCGGAGGAGCGCAGGAGCCGTTCGCACTCTACCGCAGCGTTCAGTCTTGCCATGAAATACCGGTCCGGCACATCATCCAGAATCAGCTGCTTCAAACCGCCCACCGGGTCAAGCCACGCCGCAATATCATCCAGCGTGGAAACCAGGGCGGGAAAGCTGTGCCTTGGGAAGATGCTGCAGGAAACCACGATCTCCCGGTAGTCAAAGTCCACTCCGAAGTCGGTAACGCCATACTTTCCGGGAACGGTCGTGGTAAAGTTGCGGAGCCGCCCGCTGACCTGCCAGGAGGTCAGCCTTGCTTTCAGTCCCATGCTCTTTGAAGTAATGTCATTGTATGAAAAGCCCATAGACTGCACCCCCTTTAAGCTGTACTAAATCTTCCCTGGGCGCGGGAACCGGTCTGGATCAGGTTGTAAAGCTCCTGGGAGATCCTGCGGATATCGTCCTCGCTGCGGACGATCATCTGCTGAATGGTGATGAGGGTTCCGAAAGAGGTGCCGCCCGTTCCGCCCATGCCGCCGGCCACGGAACCCGCCATCCCGGCTGTGTCAAAGGCAAAGTTCGAGGGGACAGCGGACTGCATATCCGCCGCCAGGCCGTTCATCACGCCCAGGATGCCGTTGTTCAAATCCTCTGCGGCGCTGATAGCCGCGCCTGCGCCGTCCTCGATGCCGCCGGCAAGTCCCTGGGTCAGCATATCGCCCACCCACGCCATCTCTCTGGACGGGGAGGAAATGCCGAAGAAGCCCTTGATTTTACTAAGCAGGTTCGAGCAGAAGCCGCTGACCTTGTTCCACAGCCAGCTTGCCGCATTCCCGATACCGTTCCAGATGCCCTTGATGAGGTTCAGGCCGATATTTGCCATCTGGGACACACCGCTTGCAAAGCCCTTCACGATGGCGGAGATGATCTGCGGCACCGCCTTTACGATCTCCACAATGATTTTCGGAAGGTTGGCGATCAGGGCCACAAAAAGCTGTACCCCGGCCAGGACGATCTTATCGATGTTCCCGACAAGGGCATTGATGATGCTTGTAATGATCTGCGGGATTGCTCCCACAATGGTGGTAATGATGGTGGGCAGGTTCTGGATCAGGGAGATCAGCAGGTTTACCCCGGCTTCTATGATCTGCGGGATGCTGCCAAGGATCGCCGTCACCAGCCCGTCGATGATCTGTGGGATTGCCGCCACAATGGCCGTGATGATTTCCGGCAGTGCGGAAATCAGGGAGGTCAGAAGCTGTATCCCGGCGTCAATGATCTGCGGGATCGCCCCAACGATAAACTCCACAAGCGCCGTGATGATGGCGGGCAGAGCCGCAATCAGAACAGGGATAGCGTCTAAAAGCCCCTGTGCCAGTCCCAGAATCAGCTGCAGGGCAGCGTCTAAAATCATGGGCAGATTTTCAATCAGCGTCTGCACGATCTGCGTCACCACAAGGACGATCTGCGGAATCAGAGTAGGAACCGCCTCGGCAATGCCCTGCGCCAATGTAACAATGATCTGCGCCGCGCCCTCCACCACGACAGGAAGGCTCTGGATGATGCCAGAAAGAAGCGAGGTCAATATCTGCATCCCGGTGTCCACAAACTGCGGCAGCATGGAAACCGCCGTATTCACAAGCCCCGTGATGGCTCCCGCAAAGGCTTCATCCGCACCGTCCACACCGTTTATCATATCGGTAAAGGCAGAGATGACCTCAGAAATGGCGGGAAGGAACTCCGCCCGCAGGCTGTTCTTCACATTGGAGATGGTCTCCCCAAGCCCCGCCAGCGTCTCATCCAACTGGGCCTGTCCCTCCCTGGAAGCCACCAGCGCCTCATTGTTGCGGTAAAACGCGCCGCTTGCCTCGTCATACGCCCCGGAGAGGGTCTCCATGATGAGACGGTTCCGTTCGCTCTCATCCGAGCAGGCCGCCAGCTTCTCGTTGAATTCGTCCTCGCTGATACCTACCCAGTTTAAGGCGTCCGCCAGGGAACCCGTGACCTGTCCCACCTTGGCAGTCTCGTTTGCCGACTCGATCATGCCCTCGATGGGGAGGGCGTCGCCGAAAGTGCCGTAAACGCCTGCGGCAATGTTCGTCCACTTGGTGATGTCCTGCTCATTTTGGGCAAGCTGCGCCAACAGCTGTGACGCTTCCGTGGCCGTGTCCGTATCGCCCAGGATTTTGTAAAACTCGTTGTAAGATTTCTGCGCCGCCTCGCCGCTGTAGCCGGCCGCCTCAAAGGCGGTGGTCAGCTTGCCCTGGGCTACCCGGTATTCCTCCGTGGCTTCGTCCAAGTTCCAGATGGCGCTGCCAAGCTCCTTGATACCGTTTAATGCCGCCTGGATACCGGAGGAGATGAGGTTGCCCATCGCCACCGTGGCTACCGAAAAGCCGGAGCCTAATTTATCCGCCCCTTCAGAGGCATCCTCCAGCGAATCGCCAAGATCCTCCGCCACATCCCCGGCGTCCTTCATCCGCTCCCGGTTTTCCCGAAGTTCCACGGAAAGCCGGGAGATGCGTCCTTCCAGTTCCTTTGCCTCACTGGAGCCTTTACCGTACTGCAGCACGGCATTGGAATAGGCGCGCTTCATCCCTGCAAGCGCATCCTCCTGCCGGGCGATCTCCTGGGAGAGACGTTCCGTAGCGTCCGCTGCGTCTGTTTCCTCCCGGGAAAGGGCTTCAATGGCGCGCTCATTATCGGAAAGCTCCCGCTCCATGCTGTTTAAGGCGGCTTCTGCGTTATTGAGCTGGATCTGCCAGTTCTGCGTGCGGCGGTCGTTCTCCCCAAAGGAATCTGCGGCGTTCCGGAGGGCGGCCCGCAGGGTTTCCACCTTGTTTTTCTGTGCTTCGATTTCCTTATTCAGCACAGTGTTCCTTGCGGAAAGCGCCTGCACGGACTTATCGTTTTTGTCAAACTGTGAGGACACCAGCTTCATTTCAGAGCCAAGCACCTTGAAGGACTGGTTGATCTCGGACAAGGCCTTTTTAAATTCCTTCTCGCCCTCAATGCCGATCTTCAGACCGAAATTATCCGCCACGGGCTGCACCTCCTCTCCTTAAATTCCATAGGGAATCACATCGTCAATGGTCAGCACCTGCTTCGGTCTTGCGATCCCCATAAACTGCTTATGGCATTCCCAGAGGTCCATAAGCAGGCCAAACGGCATGAGCCACCCTTCATCCTGCGAGAGACTCAGATGGGCCATGCCGTAATACAAAAGCCGGGTAAACAATTCTTCATCGCTTACCCGGCCGCCGTGTTTTTTCCCTCCGGCTCACTTTCCACGTTCCGCTTGGTACCCCGGTACATTGCCTCCATGATGGCGTCCTTGTAATCCGTCAGCTCCATCGGGGAGGTGAGAAGCTCCACCTCATCGGCAGTCAGCTCCGGCTTTTTGTCCTCCGGGTGTTTCAGGTTATGGACGAGGATAGGCTGGTTGCACAGAAGGGTGATCAGCCACACGATCTCGTCCAGAGCCATCTCAAAATTTTCCGCTTTCATCAGCTTCTCGCCCAGGTTCTCTAAGCCCCCGTAGCGTCCGGCGATGGCCTTGGTCGCCCTGGTGGTCAGGAGCATTTCGTATTCCTGCCCGCCGATATTGACAGTAGCTGTTCTTTCATCCATATCTCCAAACCTCCTATTACCCTTCGCCGCCTGCGCCCGACGTCTGATCCGCATAGGACGGCTCATAGACCTCATCGTACCAGCCCGTGATAACCGTGGGAGACACGCCGGCGTCCCCCTCGGTGACCTCAGCCTTCCAGGGGTGCTTGCCCTGGCCGTCCACCTTGTTGCGGCGCATGACTGTTCCCTCGATAGTAGGCGTGGAGAATTCAATGCTCTCGCCCTTGGTGGTCAGGTTGGTGGCAGGGATGCCGAACTTCACCTTGTACAGCCAGAAATAGCGGTACTTGCCGTTTGCTTTCTTTGCACGAAAACCAATGGCGACAGGTGCGCCGCCGTCCTCACTGGCGGAGATGATAACGCCGTTCTGGTCGATTACCGCTCCTGTCAGGTCAGACGCAGCGGCTGCGCCGATATCGTCCACGCCAAGGGTGAGGGTGCCGCTCTGGAACTCCTTCACCACCTCCGCAGCGCCATCGTCCGCATACAGCGTCGCCTCAGCAAGCTCCACGGAAAGCTCTGCGGTCATGGCTTTCGCAAGGGATGCCGGAGTGGCGTAGGTCTCGTTGCCATCCTCATCTTCCGTGATTTTTGAATAGAAAAGTTTATCAAGGCCAATGGTAGCCATATCTCATTCCTCCGTTTCATAGGTTTTCGCCACGTCAATGGTGTTGCTGCCCGTTTATTCTGACTTCTAATAAATCTGATTGATTGTCACAAAATTAACCGATATAATGACATCAGCATATAGAAAGAGAAAGTTCCAGAGCACTTACTTTT
>JAETNP010000069.1 GCA_021768185.1 Oscillospiraceae bacterium | reverse complement strand
AAGAAACGCTTTATCATCAGCATGAATCCACCGGAATTTTTGGATCAAGTTCTTGCTTTTTAAAATTCTTCCCCACATAGTTCAATGACTTCATTTGATTCATGCGTTTGTCGTGCGATTTTCCACAATGTGATTGCCTTTTTCCATAATATCTGCTATACTTTCTCTCGTATGGAATTTTTAGCTTTCTGAATGGAGCACGAACAATGAACACCTATGCAATGATTTTCCTTGTGACCGCCCTTACCGGCGTGGGTGGCCTGGCCCTGGGCGGCGGGCTGGCCGCCGCCGTCCATAATCCCTCTGACAAGGCCCTCAGCCTCCTGCTGCGCTTTACGGCTGGCGTGATGCTCAGCGTGGTCTGCTTCGACCTGGTGGCCGACGCGGCGGAGGATTCCAGCATCCTGCCTATCCTGTGCTGGATCATGATCGGATACCTGTGTACCTATCTGCTCAACTGCTGGATCGACAAGCGGGCCCACCATACCCATTCCCACGGCGGGCAGGAACATGAGCACCATGAACACGAACATGAACACGAGCATCATCATGAGCACCACCATACCCTGGGCCATGACAACGGCGAGCTGTGCGCCTGCGGCCACCACACCCTCCACACTGCCGGTCTGGTGCTGGCGGCAGCGGTGGCCCTCCACAACGTCCCCGTGGGCATGGCCATCGGCGCCACCTTCGCCGGGGCGGCCCACGGCGGCAGCGGCGGCATCCTGGCCGCCCTCATCATCGGCCTGCACAACATCCCCGAGGGCATGAGCATCACCACGCCCCTGCTGGCGGGAGGCAGCAGGCCCGCCGGAGCCGTCGCCATCGCCGCCCTCAGCGGCCTGCCCACTATTCTGGGCGCCCTCGTGGGCTACGGCGCGGGGACCATGAATCCCATCCTGCTGGCAATTTCCCTCAGCTTTGCCGCCGGAGCCATGCTGTACGTGATCTTTGGCGAGCTGCTGCCGGAATCGGAGCAGCTGTGGCAGAACCGGCTGTCCGGCCTGTCCACCATGCTGGGTATGCTGCTGGGTATGGCGCTGATTTTCCTGCATATCCATTAAGTATAGGAGGCGAATCAATTTATGGTGAGAGAGAGCAATCCATCCGCATCCACCCAGACGCCGAAGGAACTGCTGCAGGTGGAAAAACTCAGCCTGCCCCGGGCCATCCACCTGATCCCCCTGGACTATATCGACGGTTTTGCCGTCCGCCCCGGCTTCTACGAGATCAATGGCGCTACCGCCATCCCCGGCGGCGTGAACTTCACCGTCTACTCTCATGGGGCTACCTCTATCGAATTGCTGCTGTTCCGCCGGGAAGAGGAGAAGCCCTTCGCCGTGCTGCCCTTCCCTCAGAACTACCGCATCGGCAACGTCTACTCCATGATTGTCTTCAAACTGAACATTGAAGACTTTGAGTACGCCTACCGGGTGGACGGGCCCTACGAGCCGGAAAACGGCAAGATCTTCGACAGAAGCAAGTACCTCCTGGACCCCTATGCCAAGGCCGTCACCGGCCAGAGCGAGTGGGGCAGTACATCCCCCCGGGGGCAGCACTACAAGGCCCGGGTGGTGCGGGATGACTTCGATTGGGGCGACCTGGAGTCCCCTCTCATCCCTATGGAGGATCTGGTGATCTACGAGCTCCACGTCCGGGGCTTTACCAAGGACTCCTCCTCCGGCGTGAAGCACCCCGGCACCTTCGCGGGACTGATGCAGAAGCTGCCCTACCTCAAGGATCTGGGGATCAACGCCATCGAGCTGATGCCCATCTTTGAGTTTGACGAGATGCAGGATTACCGGGAGGTGGACGGCCAGAAGCTCTACAACTACTGGGGCTACAGCACCGTCAGCTTCTTCTCCCCCAACACCAGCTACACTGCCAGCCTGGAGTTCAACCGAGAGGGCACAGAGCTGAAAAATCTGATCCTGGCCTGCCACCAGCTGGGGATGGAGGTCTATCTGGACGTAGTGTTCAACCACACCGCCGAGGGCAATGAGCGGGGGCCGTTCTTCTCCTTCAAGGGGTTTGACAACAATATCTACTACCTTCTGACCCCGGACGGGAAATATTACAACTTCAGCGGCTGCGGCAATACCCTCAACTGCAATCACCCCATTGTTCACCAGATGATTATGAACTGCCTGCGCTACTGGGTCACCACCTACCGGGTGGACGGCTTCCGGTTTGATCTGGCCTCCATCCTGGGGCGCAACGAGGACGGGTCCCCCATGAACAAGCCCCCCCTCCTCCAGGCCATGGCCTTCGACCCCATCCTGGGGGACGTGAAGCTCATCGCCGAGGCCTGGGACGCCGGCGGGCTGTATCAGGTGGGTTCCTTCCCCTCCTGGAACCGCTGGGCGGAGTGGAACGGCCGGTACCGGGATGAAATGCGCCATTACCTTAAGGGGGACCAGGGCTATGCCCAGGCGGCCGCCCTGCGCCTTGTGGGGTCCCGGGACATCTACGATCCAAACGGGCGGAAAAATGCCTCCGTCAACTTCATCACCTGTCACGACGGGTTCACCCTCTGGGATCTGTTCTCCTACAACCGGAAGCACAACGAGAAGAACGGCTGGAACAACACCGACGGCACCGACGACAACAACAGCTGGAACTGCGGTATGGAGGGTGAGACCGGGGACCACGGCATCAACGCCCTCCGGCGGCGGATGTGCCGCAACGCTTTTGCCCTGCTCATGTGTTCCCGGGGCATCCCCATGTTTTTGGCGGGGGACGAGTTCTCCAACACCCAGTTCGGCAATAACAACGCCTACTGTCAGGACAATATTACTTCCTGGCTGGACTGGACGCTGCTGGAGAAGAACCGGGGCATGTTCGAGTTCTTCCAGTATATGATCCGCTTCCGCAAGGAGCATCGGGTCCTCCGGGCCAATATCAGCGATGGCTGCTGGGGGCTGCCGGACGTCGGCTTCTATGGCGTCAACGGTCCCTGCGGCGGCTTCGAGGCGCACGATCGCTATGTGGGCGTCCTCTTCGCCGGCGGAGAGCGGGGCGTAGGACCCCAGATGGTCTACGTGGCCTCCAATGCCTGGTGGGAGGAGCTGTATGTCCGCCTGCCGGAGCTGCCCGCCTCGGCCGGCTGGACCCTGATGGTGGATACCTGGGAGGAGACCATCCCCGCCCCCCGCTCTGTCTCCGGCGGCTTCACCATCCGTCCCCGCAGCGTGATGGTGTTCGTAGGACGGTAGGACGCGAGGGATGTTCTTTTCTTTGCCGCAGCGTTAAGAAAATGTGCCAGTGGCACATTTTTAGCGTAGGCCGAGCAGCTATGCCGCTCGGAGGGAACCTTTGTAGGAGTATGTCCCTTCAAACTTGAGAAATTTTCGTCAAAAACCGGGCGCAACCGCCAATAGTTGCGCCCGGTTGGTTGATTTTCGCGCAGGAAACCGGTATCCTTGAGGCAAATCACACCTAAGGAGGACTCTCTTATGACCTATGGAAGCTGCATCAGGCAGGCCCGGGAGGCAATGCTCCTCACTCAGGAACAGCTGGCCGAACAGCTGGATGTCTCCCGTCAGGCCGTCAGCAAATGGGAGGCCAACCTCTCCCGGCCCACCCGGGAGAAACTGGACCGGCTGTCCGAAATTCTGTACATCTCCCCGGAGACCTGGGTGGAGATCGACGCGGAGGCCGAGGCCGCCGACCAGCCCTCGGATACCTCCCGCCCCTGGAAGATCGCCACAGCGGCGCTGGCGGCGGTATGCCTCGTCCTGGCGGTCTGTCTCGCGGTATCCCTCCTGCGTAAAGAGGAGCTTCCACCGGAAGAAAAAGTCCTTTCGGTGGAGGCCGAGCCTCCCGCTGACCCTCCTGCGGAGGAGGCGCTCTCGCCCATTCTGCCAGACTCCATTCCCATGATCTGCAGCCACGACTACTCCTTCGGAGACTGGACCGCGGGGACCTATGACCCGGCGGCGATCCCCTTCCTGGACGACTGGGAACGGGTCATGGACAGCGAGCTGTGGTGCGGCTGGTTCCCCGACGGCACCCGGCTGAGCCTGGTACCCGTCACCGCCAGCTGGAACGCGGCATATACCAACGTCTATCTCCTTTATGCCCCGCCGGTGGAGACGACGGACGGGAAGCTGGAGTACCATATCTTCTACCGCATCGGTGAGGACTATACCGGGGCCGACTACGGCTCTCCGGATGCCCAGCCCTTCACCAATGTGCTGGGCTATGATGGCTTCAAGATCACCATGTCCCACGCGGACGGCCTCTACCGCGACAGCACCTATATCATCCAGGGTCCCGACGGCGCTCCCCGGATGATGTCCGGCATTGGCGGCGCCTCCCGGGCCCGGGAGGCGGATGTGGACGACGACGGCGTGCTGGAGCTTGTCTCCTACGACAGCGATTGGGCCAGGTGGCAGATCACCGATACCAGGATCGGCGAGGAGGGCGCGTCCGTCTATACGTTGTATGACAAGGTACATGTGACCGTTCCAAACGGGTACGCGTTTTCCATGGACCCGGACCGGGGCGGCTTTCTCGTTACCGACTCCGCCAATACCATCATCAGCCGCTACGTCCTCCGGGACGACGTGCTGGTCCGCGTCCCGGCTACGGACTTCACCGTGGCCGATTACCCGGATGTGGCGGGCACGGAGATTACCTTCGTCACGGACTGCGATACGATCGGCATCCTGACCGACGGCCTGGATCCGGATGTCATCCTGTCCTATACCCCCAATATTCGCATTACCCACCGCCAGCAGGCGTATCTGGCCCTTCAGGAACTGTATAACCTGACGGGCCTGAAGGTGGAGCGCTGTTACTGCGCAGCCAATGAATACGGCGTGAACTTTTCCCTTCTGCCGGACGGGTTCAACCAGCGCAGCTTTTTCTCTCTCGACTTCAATACCCGCTACGGCAATTTGGACAACATTCCCAGCCTCTATATCCAGTGGAAGGAGCTGGGAAACGACTGGTCCCCCTTAGCTCTGAAGCAGTCTGTTCGCCCGGAAGGTCAGGTGCAGGGCGAAGCGGAAACCATGTTGTGGTACTACGGCCGCATAAAGATCTTCAACACCGGGGAGGCGTCCTGCGCCAGTCTGGGAGACCTGTGGCTGGAGGACGGAGACCTGTATCTGTACGACCTGACGGAGACGGACTTCGGCCTCACCCTGACCCGCCTCACCGGCCCCTACCCCGATGGGGAGGTCAACCACTGACACAAAAACCCGGCGCGGCATTGAGCCGCGCCGGGTCCTTTCATATCAGCCGCTTCCGCTCCTCCATGGCCCGGAGGGCCTGCCGGGTGTCCGCGTCCTCCAGCTCCCGTGCGGGGCATTCAAACAGCAGCAGGTCCTCCTCGTGGCGGCGGATGACGCTGCTGCCGCCGTGGTCCTCTTTGAGCGCCAGCAGCTCCGGGAAATAGGCGGCTGGGAAAATGCAGGGGTTCCCCCGGACGCCTCCATGGCCCAGCCCCACCAGCTTGTCCGGATGCTCCCGGAAAAAAGCTACCTCCGCCGCCACCGTCTCCCGACGCAGCATGGGCTGGTCCGACACCTGGAACAGGGCCGCGCCGCACGCCCCCAGGGCCTCCAGCCCCAGGCGGATGGTGTGGCTGATGCCCCAGTCCGGGTGGGGGTTGCGGACCGGGAGGAAGCCGAATTCCGCCGCCATGGCCTCCACCTCCGGGTACTGGGTCACCACGGCCACGGCGGAAAATTCCTCCGCCGGCACCGCCTCCAGAGCGCAGCGGATCAGCGGCTTCCCATCGAAAAGGGCAGCCAGCTTGTTCTCTCCGAACCGCCGGGCGTCCCCCGCGGCCATGACGACGCAGCCAATGTTCATTTCCCGTGTGCCTCCTTCATTTTGCAGATTCAGTACGTTTAGTATACCCTGTTCTCCCCCGTCCAGTCAAGAAGAGCGTTGTCTGAAAATTAAAATAACGAGCAGAGGACACTTGTCCTATACAGATGAGATTTTTTGTGATATAATAATAAAAATTTTTAGCGGACGGCAAAAATTTTGTTCCTCTTACCAAATCCGTCCAGGATTCAACAGATTGGAGGCTGACGCCCTATGAGCAAAAGCGTAGGTCAGAGCAAGCTCCGCGTGGACGCCTTTGACAAGGCGGCGGGCCGCGCCCAATACACCGACGACCTGTGCGGCCGGGCCGCGCTGGTCACCCGGATCGTCCACTCCACCATTGCCCACGGCATGGTGCGCTCGGTGGATACGGCGGCGGCGGAGCAGGTCCCCGGCGTGGTGCGGGTCTTTACCTGCTTCGACGTGCCGGACATTCCCTTCCCCACGGCGGGCCATCCCTGGTCCACGGACCCCCATCACCAGGACGTGGCCGACCGGCTGCTGCTGAACCGGCATGTGCGCTACTACGGCGACGAGGTGGCCGTGGTGGTGGCGGAGGACGAGGTGGCCGCCGCCCAGGCCGCCCGGCTGGTGAAGGTGGCGTATGACGAGTATCCCTTCGTGCTGGACGTGCAGAAGGCCATGGAGCCGGACGCGCCCCAGATCCACGAGGAGTACCCCGGCAACGTCCTGGCCCACACCACCATCCGCAACGGCGACTATGAGGCCGCCAGCAAAGAGCCGGGGCTCATCAAGGTGGAGGGCTGGTACGACACCCCCACCGTCCAGCACTGCCACATTGAAAACCATGTCTGTACCGCTTACATGGAGGGCGGACGGATTACCGTCACCTCCTCCACCCAGATTCCCCACATCGTCCGCCGGGTGTGCGGGCAGGCCCTGGGCATCCCCTGGGGGAAGGTGCGGATCATCAAGCCCTACATCGGCGGCGGCTTCGGCAACAAGCAGGACGCGCTCTATGAGCCTCTGTGCGCCTGGCTCACCACCCAGTTGGGGGGACGGCTGGTGAAGGTGGACTGCTCCCGGGAGGAGACCTTTGTGTCCAACCGGGTCCGCCACGCCATCCGGACCCACATCATCTCCTGGGTGCGGCCCGACGGTTCCTTTGCCGCCCGGAAGATCGAATGCTTCTCCAACCAGGGGGGCTACGCCTCCCACGGACACGGCATCGTGGCCAAGGGCATGGGGGCGTTCCCGCAGATCTATCCCTGCCCCAACGTGGAGGGGGATGCGTACACCGTGTTCACCAACCGCCCCTCCGCCGGGGCCATGCGGGGCTACGGCATTCCCCAAGCCATGTGGGCCGGGGAGAGCCACATCGACGACGTGGCGAAGGCCCTGGGCCGGGACCCTGTGGAGTACCGGCGGCAGATTGTAATGCCCAAGGGGTACGTGGACGGCTTCAGCAAGAACGAGAACTACTACGACTCCTTCCGGGAGGTCATGGACAAGGGCATGGCCGCCATCGGCTATGAGCGGAAGCGGAAGGAATACGAGAATCAGACCGGCCCGGTGCGCCGGGGCGTGGGCATGGCGCTGTTCTGGTACAACACCGCCGTATGGCCCATTTCGCTGGAGTCCTCCTCCTGCCGGATGGTCCTCAACCAGGACGGGTCCGTCCAGGTCCAGACCGGCGAGACGGAGATCGGCCAGGGGTGCGATACCGCCTTCGCCCAGATGGCGGCGGACGCCATTGGGATTCCCTTTGAGGATGTACATATCGTGTCCAGTCAGGATACGGACGTGACCCCCTTCGGCACCGGGGCTTACGCCTCCCGGCAGACCTATATCGGCGGCTTCGCCCTGCGGCAGACGGGGCAGATCTTAAAGGATAAGATCCTGACCTGCGCCGTGGAGCTGACCCGTCAGATGCGGGAGAATCTGGATCTGATCGACGGGAAGATCGTCCGGACCACCGACGGACGGGAGCTGATGACGCTGGGAGAACTGGCTACGGAGGTACTGTACAGTCTGGAGCACTCCCAGCATATCACCGCCGAAAGCACCTATCAGATCAAGAACAATGCGTATTCCTTCGGCTGCACCTTCGCGGAGGTGGAGGTAGACATCCCCATGTGCAAGGTGAAGCTGCTGAATATCGTCAACGTCCACGACTGCGGGAAGCTCATCAACCCCGCCCTGGCGGAGGCGCAGGTCCATGGAGGCATGTCCATGGGCATTGGGTATGGGCTTTCGGAACAGCTGCTGTTTGATGAGAAGACCGGCAAGCCGCTGAACAATAATCTTTTGGACTACAAGCTGTCTACCTTTATGGACCATCCCCATTTGCAGGCGCTCTTTGTGGAGAATCCGGAGCCGACCAGTCCTTATGGGACCAAGGCGCTGGGGGAGCCGCCGGCGTGCTCGCCGGCGCCGGCCATTCGGAATGCGGTATTGAACGCGACTGGCGTCGCGGTCAATGACGCGCCGATGACACCTCATATTTTGTTTAAAGAATTTACAAAAGCAGGGCTGATTTGATTTTTCTCTGCCGCCGCTGGGCGGCGGCACGGGGCGATTTCTGTTTGCAGCCCCGGGGCCTGCGCGGCCCCGGACCCCGCGGGTACTTTTGCCCCGCGGCAAAAGTACCCAAAAACGCGCTTAAACCTGGCGGTTTAAGAATCCCTAAATTACGGGGGAGTTTAGTTTTGCGCCCGAGGCACAGTCGGTTTTGTCTAAACCTTACTGCCGTCCGCTTTGTTCCTCTTCTGCGTCTATTTCAGCGTGGTCATCGGCGGCCCCTACCGTCTGGCGGGGCTAACTCCCCGGGGTGCGTAATGCTGGTCTGCCCCATTTTACCAGAGCTCCCGGCAATGGTGGCAGACTGGTTGTAGAAGCGGCGCCGCAGCGAAATCTGCCGTTAGAATCCGTGGGTAGACGCAGAAGTCCGGCGCACCAACGAAGGATCAAGGGTAGAATCAAACCCGGTCCGTCGGAGGGAAACTAATTACCCCCGTAATTCAGGAGGATTCTTAAGGAACGTAGTTCCTTAAGCGCTCTTTTGGTACTTTTCCCGCGCGGGAAAAGTACACCCCGCGCCGATGAGGCGCGAATCTGAAATAAGATTTATCCCCCCGCCGCGCGGAGCGCGGCAAAGAAGGAGGAATGATACAAAATGTATGATATGAAAGCATTCTACGAGGCGCACAGCGTCGCCGACGCTGTAACCCTCCGCCTGGAGCACCCGGAAGCCCAGATCCTCGCCGGAGGCACCGACGTGCTGGTCCAGATGCGGGAAGGCAAACGGGCCGGGAAGGAGCTTATCTCCATCTACGGCATCGACGAGCTGCGGGGCGTGTCCATCGACGAAGCGGAAAACATCCGCATCGGGTCCCTGACCAGCTTCAGCCATATTACCAAGGACCCTATTATCCAAAAATATATCAATGTTCTAGGCGAGGCGGTGGATATGGTGGGCGGCCCCCAGATCCGCAACGCCGGGACCATCGGCGGCAACACCTGCAACGGCGTCACCTCCGCCGACTCCGCCTCCACCCTGTTCGCCTGGGATGCCATCATCGAGTTGACCGGGGAAAAAGGCGTGCGGAGGATCCCCATTCAGGATTTTTACATCTCCGCCGGAAAGGTGGACATCCGCCCCGACGAGATCCAGACCGCCATCCTCATTCCCAAAGCCAGCTATGAAAACTGCTTTGGCCACTATATCAAGTACGCCATGCGCAACGCGATGGACATCGCCACCACCGGATGCTCGGTAAACGTGGTCCTCAGCGGGGACAAAAATACCGTCGCCCGGGCCCGGATCGCCTACGGCGTGGCGGGGCCCATCCCCCTGCGGTGCGCCCACGCGGAGGCCGCCGCCCAGGGAAAACCCCTGACGGAGGAGACCGTAGAGGCCTTCGCCGCCGCCGTGCTGGAGGACGTCCATCCCCGGGACAGCTGGCGGGCCAGCAAGGCCTTCCGGGAACATATCGCCGTGGAGCTGGCAAAGCGGGCTCTTGTGGAATCTGTCAAACTGGCGGGAGGTGAACTGGCGTGAGCATTCAGTATAAATTGGTTCGCTGCACCATCAACGGCAGGGCCGTGGAGCAGATGGTGGACGTGCGGGCATCCCTGACGGATATGCTCCGCAACGACTTCCGGCTGACCAGCGTGAAGAAGGGCTGCGAGGTGGGCGAGTGCGGGGCCTGCAACGTCCTTATCGACGGCGAGTGCTTCAACTCCTGCCTGTATCTGGCCGCCTGGGCGGACGGGAAGAATATCCGCACCCTGGAGCATGACCGCCGTGGAGATTCTGGAGAGCGGGAAGGAATATACGGACGACGAGCTGCGCAAGCTCCTCTCCGGCCACCTGTGCCGCTGCACCGGATATGAGAACATCCTCCGGGCGGTGAAGAAGACCATGCTGAAACGGCTGGGGAAGGCGCAAGGCTGAAAAAGGGTATTTTAGGCGGTTTTTGTACATGTTTCCCCTTGTCAAGCGTGGAAATATATGATATGGTAAGAGGCAACAGGATAGAGGTCGCGGATGCGATGAAGCTGCGCCAGCCGGCAGGCGACGACCGCAGCGGAGGCAAGTCCGCCGAATCTGTGGTTCAGGCGTGGACCACAGATGGGGACGGGGAGAATATCTCCGCCACTGTCTGCGGGCGCTTCCCCGCAGTTGCGCTATCCGCCGATTGTCTGATCAAGGCCGGCGGGTATATCCGCCGGCCTTGCTTTTTGTCCTGCCGGACGGGCAATGCGAGACTTCGCTGCGGAGATAAGTCAAGATTTCCGCCCGGTAACGAGAAAATTGCTTTTTGGAAAATGATTGTACACTTCTAGGAGGAACTTGCTTATGGACATCCGCAATCTGAAGGGCTCCATCGTGGCCCTGGTCACCCCCTTCCACGCCGACGGCTCGGTGAACTTCGACAAGCTCCGGGAACTGACCGAATGGCACATTGCCAGCGGCACCGACGCCATTCTGGCCCTGGGCACCACCGGCGAAAGCTCCACCATGACCCACGAGGAGGACGACGCGGTCCTGCGCTGCGTCATTGAAGCAGCGGCGGGCCGGGTACCCATCATCGCCGGCACCGGGTCCAACTCCACCCAGACCATGCTGGAGAAGAGCCAGCGGGCGGAGTCCCTGGGGGCCGACGGGCTGCTGCTCATCACGCCCTACTACAACAAGGGCAACAACCAGGGCATCTACCGCCACTTCGTTACCGTGGCCGACGCGGTGAAGATCCCCTGCATCCTTTACAACGTGCCCGGGCGCACCGGGTGCTCCATCTCCGTGGAGAACGTGGAGCGGCTGGCCAAGCATCCCAACATCTGCGGCATCAAAGAGGCCAGCGGGGATATGTCCTACGCCATGAAGATCGCCCACTGCGTGGGGCCGGACTTCGCCCTCTGGTGCGGCAACGACGACATCACCCTGCCCCTGCTGTCCATCGGCGGCAGCGGCGTCATCTCCGTGTGGGCCAACATCATGCCCCGGGAGTGCCATGAGATGGTGATGGATTACCTGGAGGGCCGCCGGGAGCAGGCAGCGGCAACAGCGGTCAAGTACCTTGATCTGATGAACGGCCTGTTCATGGAGGTGAACCCCATCCCCGTGAAGACCGCCCTGAACCTGATGGGCAAGGACGTGGGACCCTTCCGCCTGCCCCTGTGCGAGATGACAGAAGCCCACCAGGCCCAGCTCCACGCGATGCTGCGGAAAGCGAAGGTGGCGAAGTGAAGATCCTTCTCATCGGACATGGCCGCATGGGCCGGATGATCGAGCAGACCGCCCTGGCCGCCGGGGACTCCCTGGGAGGCGTCATCGACATTGGCAACCTCTCGGACCTGGAGACCATCGGACGGGTGGCGGACGTAGCCATAGATTTCTCCGCCCCCGCCGCTCTGCCTGCCGTGGCCCACTACGTCCGGACCACTGGCACCCCCCTGCTCTCCGGCGTCACGGGCCTCAGCGATGCGGAGCTGGCGATCTTTGACGATCTGGGCCATTTCGCCCCGGTGATCCACTCCGCCAACTACTCCCTGGGGGTGGCGGTGTTCCGCAAGGCCCTCCAGAAGATGGCTTCCACCCTGGAGGACTTTGACATCGAGATTATCGAGACCCACCACAACCAGAAGGCCGACGCCCCCAGCGGCACCGCCAAGCTCCTCCTGGACGCGGTGGACCCCCACCATAAGCGGAAGCCGGTATATGGCCGCCACGGCGTCACCGGCCCCCGGGAGAAAAAGGAAATCGGCATCCACTCCCTCCGGGGCGGCACCGAGGCGGGGACCCATACCGTCAGCTTCTTCGGACCCGACGAGGTGTTCGAGATCACCCACCGGGCCTCCTCCCGGCAGATCTTTGTCAACGGGGCGCTCCACGCCGCCAGAAGGCTCTATTTGCTGCCCAAGGGGCGGTATGAATTGCAGGACATCCTGTTTGGAGGGAATGAGAAATGATGAACGCCCAGGAAATCATTGCCTACATCGGCGCGGCGGAGAAAAAGACGCCGGTGAAGGTTTACATCAAAGAGCGCCGGCCCATTGCCTACGGCAGCGCCCAGATCTTTGGCGAGGGAGCCAGCAAGGTGGTCTTCGGGGACTGGCGGGAGCTGGGCCCCATTCTGGCGGACCATGTGGACGATATCGAGGATATGGTCATTGAGAACGATCGGCGCAACAGCGCCATCCCCCTGCTGGATATGAAGAACGTCAACGCCCGCATCGAGCCCGGCGCCATCATCCGGGAGCAGGTGGAGATCGGGGATAACGCCGTCATCATGATGGGGGCTGTCATCAACATCGGCGCAGTCATCGGACCGGGCACCATGATCGACATGGGGGCCATTCTGGGAGGCCGGGCCACTGTGGGAGCCAACTGCCACATTGGGGCCGGGGCGGTCCTGGCGGGGGTCATCGAGCCCGCCAGCGCCACGCCGGTGATCGTGGAGGACGGGGTCCTGGTGGGGGCCAACGCCGTGGTCATCGAGGGCGTCCACGTGGGAAAGAACGCCGTGGTGGCCGCCGGGGCGGTGGTCATTGAGGACGTGCCGGAGAATGCTGTGGTGGCCGGGTGCCCCGCCCGGGTCATCAAGATGAAGGACGAGGGGACCACCCAGAAGACGGCGCTGGAAGCGGCGCTGCGGAATCTGTAACAACTTCCGGAGAGGAGGATTGCCCATGTCCGTCCAAGAACCCGCCGTCCGTCTGGAGCACGACGCGCTGGGGACCGTGGAGGTGCCCGCCAACCGCTGCTGGGGCGCGCAGACCCAGCGAAGCCTGCAAAATTTCGCCATCGGCGCCGAGCGGATGCCGGAGGAGATCATTCGCGCCTTCGCCCTGCTGAAGAAGGCGGCCGCCCTGGCCAACCGGGAGCTGGGCCGTCTGGACGAGGACCGCTGCCGCCGGATCACCGCCGCCTGCGATGAGATCTTAGACCACCGGTGGGATGAGGAGTTCCCCTTGAAGGTCTGGCAGACCGGCAGCGGTACCCAGTCCAATATGAACGTCAACGAGGTGGTGGCCCACCTGTGTACCCGGATGGACCCGGCGGCGCCGGAGGTCCACCCCAACGACCATGTGAACATGTCCCAGAGCTCCAACGACACCTTCCCCACCGCCCTGCACATTGCCGCCGTCCTGGCCTTGGAGGATACCCTCTTCCCCGCCCTTGGGAAGATTATTGCCGTCCTCCGGCGGCTGGAGGCGGAGAACGAGGACGTCATCAAGATTGGCCGGACCCATCTTCAGGACGCGGTGCCTCTGCGGTTTTCCCAGGAGATCTCCGGCTGGCGGGCGTCCCTGGAGCGGGACCGGGAGATGCTGGAGGCGGCCCTGGGAAAGCTCTGCGGCCTGGCCCTGGGAGGCACCGCCGTGGGCACCGGGCTCAACGCGCCCCCGGACTTCGGGGAGAGGGCGGCGGCGGCCCTGGCGGCGGTCACCGGCAAGCCCTTCCGCTCCGAGGCCAACAAGTTCCACGCCCTCACCAGCAAGGGAGAGCTGGTCTTTGCCCACGGAGCTCTGAAGGCCCTGGCGGCAGACCTGATGAAGATTGCCAACGACGTGCGCTGGCTGGCCAGCGGCCCCCGGTGCGGACTGGGAGAGATCACCATTCCGGAGAACGAGCCGGGCAGCTCCATCATGCCCGGGAAGGTGAACCCCACCCAGTGCGAGGCGGTGACCATGATCGCCGTGCAGGTGATGGGCAACGACGCCGCCGTGGGTGTTGCCGCCAGCCAGGGAAATTTTGAATTGAACGTGTTCATGCCCGTCATCGCCTACAACTTCCTCCAGTCCGTGCGGCTGCTGGCGGACGGGATGGATTCCTTCCGGAAGAACTGCCTGGAGGGTCTGCGGGCCGACCGGGAGCGGATGAAGGAATATCTGGATCGCTCCCTCATGCTGGTCACCTGCCTGACCCCCAGAATCGGGTACGAAAAAGCCGCCCAGGTCGCCTTGCTGGCCCACCGGGAGGGCCTCTCCCTGCGGGAGGCGGTGCTGCGCGCCGGACTCCTGACGGAGGAGGAGTATGACGGACTGGTGGACCCGGCGAAGATGGTATAGAAATGATACTATTCCTCGAATAAAAATGCAGTATCGTCACCCGTGGGCCGCCTTTGGCGGCTTAGGGCTGGGGCGGCTACGGCCGCCTAACGCCGGGCGTAAATTTAGGAGCTGCAACGGCTTTAGGCTTCAGGGACCGTCATTGGGCTTCGCCCAATGACCGGTCCGGCGGCGCACGCGCCGCCCAAGTTCTTTTTGATACTTTTTCTTTCAAGAAAAAGTATAATCCCCCGCCGCGGGAACTGCGGCAGAGAAAGAGAGCAAGACCATGGTAAAGATCCTCATTGTGGAAGACGAAAAGCCCATCGCGGACCTGCTGGACATGAGCCTCACCGCGGCGGGCTATTCCTGCGACTGCCTGGACAACGGCACGGACGCCGCCGACGCGGTGGAGGCCAAGCGGTACGACCTGATCCTTCTGGACGTGATGCTGCCGGGGGTGGACGGCTTCGAGCTCATGGAGTACCTGGCCCCCCTGGAGATCCCCGTCATCTTTATCACCGCCCGCAGCGCGGTGAAGGACCGGATCAAGGGGCTGCGCCTGGGGGCCGACGACTACATCGTCAAGCCTTTTGAGATCGCCGAGCTCCTGGCCCGGGTGGAGACCGTGCTGCGCCGTTACCACAAGACGGAGAACCGCATCGTGGTAGACGACGTGGTGGTGGACACCCAGTCCCGGCTGGTGACCAAGGGCGGGGAGATCGTGCCCCTCACCGCCAAGGAGTACAATCTGCTGGTCCTCTTCCTGCAAAATAAGAACATCGCCCTTTTTCGTGAGACGATCTACGAGCGGGTGTGGGAAAACGAGTATATGGGCGACAGCCGCACCGTAGACCTCCATGTCCAGCGTCTGCGGAAAAAGCTGGGCTGGCAGGAGCGCATTGCCGCCGTCTATAAGGTGGGCTACCGGCTGGAGGTAGCGGAATGAAATTCGCCTGGAAGGTCACCCTGGCGGCGCTGTGCATCCTGCTGGTGTCCACCGGGGTGGGCAGCTATCTGCTCATCTCCATCTCCTTTCAGTCCGCGCTGGAGCGGGAGATCGACGTAGCCCAGGAAGAAATGCAGATGCTGCGCATCTCCTTCGAGGCGGTCTGCGACGCCAGAGGCGTCACCCTGGAGAACGCGCCGGAGCGGAGACGGAGCCTGGAGCGCACCCTGGCGGAGTCCGCCTACTTTGCGGACCGCCGGTTTCGGGTCACCACTCCTACGGGGAGCCACATCTACTCCACGCTGGATTCCTCCAGCGACCAGGAACTGCTCTCCCAAATCGGGCAGCGCTCCTCCGGGTATGTACTGCGCCGGGAGGAAGCCACCGGACGGTACCTCCTCCACTGCGCGGGACCCGTCACCCTGCCGGACGGCATCCTCTACATGGAGACCGTCCGGGACATCAGCCGGCTGTTCACTGACCGGGAGATCCATTACCAGGTCTACCGCTGGATCGTCCTGCTGGTGGTGGGCGTCAGCAGTCTGGTGATGTTCGTTCTCTCCTACTGGCTGACCACGCCCATCCGCTCCCTGGGGCGGGTGGCCACCCAGCTGGCCCAGGGGGACTATTCCCCCCGGGCCCAGGTCATGGGGAGCGACGAGATCAGTGAGCTGGCGGAGAACTTCAACCACATGGCGGACGCCGTGGAAAAGAACATCCAGGAGCTGGAGGACGCGGCCCGGCGGCAGGAGGATTTCACCGCCAGCTTCGTCCACGAGCTGAAAACGCCACTCACCTCCATCATCGGCTACGCCGACATGCTCCGCAGCGGGAACCTGCCGGAGGACATGCGCTTCAAGGCCGCCAGCTATATCTTCTCCGAGGGCAAGCGGCTGGAAAACCTGTCCCTGGCCCTGATGAGCCTGCTGGTGGTTGGGCACAGCACGGCGGATGTCCGGCAAGTGAACATGCGCCGGCTATGCCAGGAGGCGGGGCGCATCTGCCAGCCCGCCATGTGCGCCAAGGGGCTGACCCTGTCCGTGCGGGCGGAGGAGAGCGTCCTCCGGGGGGACCCGGCTCTGCTGCAGACCCTGCTGCAAAATCTGCTGGACAACGCCCGGAAGGCCACGGACAGCGGCGGACAGGTGGTCCTAACGGGCTGCCGGGACGGAGATGGCTATCGAATCACGGTGGCGGACCAGGGCCGGGGCATCCCCGAAGGGGAGCTGAACAAGATCACAGAGCCGTTCTACATGGTTGACAAGTCCCGTTCCCGGGCCGAGGGCGGCGCGGGACTGGGGCTGGCGCTGTGCAAGCAGATTGCCGAGCTTCACCGGGGCCGGCTCCGCTTCGAGAGCCATGAAGGCCAGGGGACCGTTGTTACCGCTGAGCTGGGAGGTGTGGCCGATGCGTAAAGGAAATGCGGCCTTTGCCGTGCTTGCGGTGACGGCGCTGGTGGCACTGGCCTTTTTCCTGCCCGAGTGGCTTTCCACCCTCCATGACCGGCAGCTGCTGGATAGCCCCACCATCCAATTCCAGAGCGAGGAGCGGGAGGGCTTTGCCGAGAGCATTCAGCTGACGGTGGCGGAGAAGGTGATGCTGCTGCGCAGCGGGACCCTGAACGTGATGGAGCTGGGCCAGGACGCGGTGGAAGGGATATATGTCAATTTCTCCGGCGGCGGGGAGTTTACCCTGAACGTGTCCGAGGATGTGCCCTCTCCGGGTCCGGAGCTGAAGGCGGCCACGGACGCGGAGATCAGCACCTATATCGAAGAACTGAACCAGACGTGGCAGGAGCGGCTGGATGCCGTGCAGGCGGAGATCCGCAGTCTCCAATCCATGGGCGGCCTGCCGGAGCTGTGGAGCGAGGAGGAGCCCCTGGACTGCGCCGGCTACGGCGAGCTGCTGTATATCGACCCGGATACCCGGATGAGCTTCCAGGTGTACCACGTGACCCTCGCCCGGGACACCCTGTCGCTGCATCTGATGGTGGACATTCAGTCCGGGCGGATCTTGTCCTTCAGCCTCCAGTGGGGCCGGGACGACGCCCCCTCCTGGGGGCTGCGGGGCGCGGCCAACTTCGGCAGCGTATGGCGCAACTACTGGGGCATGGACGCAGTGAGCAGCGGCTGGTATGACGACTACACCCGCAGCATCAGCCGGATGGTCCCGGCTGTGCCGCCTCTTGCCGCGTCAGCTCTCCATATGCTTGCCGAGGAACGCGGCGATGGTCTGGGCCAGCTTGTACTCGGTTTCGCCGGTGACCAGATTCTCCCCATCCTCCACAAACAGCACCAGACCCAGCACATCGCCCTCGGAGATGATAGGCGCGGCCACGGCGGTGCGGTACTTGTCGCCGGACTCGGTGACGAAAACGCTGCGCTCCTCGCCGGCGTGCTGGTAGATACGCCGGTCCTCCATGATCTGCTCCAGCTGAGGGCTGATGCGCTTGCCCAGCAGCTCCCGCTTGCCGCCGCCGGCCACGGCGATGACGGAGTCACGGTCCGTTACGGCGGTGATGGCGCCGCAGCTTTTGGACAGCGTCTCACAGAACTGAGCGGCAAAGTCGTCCAGGCCGCCCATGAGGGAATACTTCTTAAAGATGACTTCTCCCTCGCGGCTCGTGTAAATCTCCAGCGGGTCGCCGTCACTGATAACCTTGACAGTGAAAACCTTATCGTTGTGCTTGTCGCTCTCCTGGATGATCTGAATTTCATAGGGTTTGGGGCTGATCGGGGCCATAGCCGCCACAGCCTCCGGCTTTTCCTCCGGGAGCGTGCCGCTTTGCAGGATGCTGTCCACATCCGCCTTGAGGTGGACCTCCACATGATCCTCATAGACCTTGATCTTCTCAATGATGAGCTGGAGGTCGTTCCGGTCCAGCTTGGGTTTATTCAGGATGTCGTCAAAGACCTCCAGCGCCGTCTTGGCCACCCGGTTCACCCGGATGATGGTGTTTTTCTTGTCCTGGGTCAGGTCAATCTGGTGCTGGACGCCCTCCATCCGCCGCACCAGGTCGCTCTCCAGCTCGTCGTAGGTCTCCTCCAGAGTGGCCTCCTGCTCCGGGTG
>JAETNP010000068.1 GCA_021768185.1 Oscillospiraceae bacterium | reverse complement strand
TAAATGTTTCCTGTTTCATTTCCGGGGCGCCTCCCTATCTCTTTGTTGCTTCTATTTTACCATATTTCTTCCTTGGAGGGTAGGGGGGAGGGCCGATTAAATCAGAGGTTCCCTAAGAACCTTCCTGAATTACGGGGGAGTTTAATTTTGCGCCCAAGGCATAGTCCGTTTTGTCTAAACCTTACTGCCGTCCGCTTCGTTCCCCTTCTGCGTCTATTTCAGCGTGGTGATCGGCAGCCCCTACCGTCTCGCGGGGCTAACTCCCCGGGGTGCGTGACGCTGGCCTTCTCCGTTTTACTGGAGCTTCTGGCGATGGTGGCAGACTGGTCATAGAAGCGGCGCTGCAGCAAGCACTAACGTAAGAACCCGTGGGTAGACGCAGAAGTCCGGCGCACCAACGAAAAATTGAGGGTAGAACCAAACCCGGGTACGTCGGAGCGCCCATAATCACCCCCGTAATGAAGGAAGATTCTTAAGGAACGTAGTTCCTTAAGCGCTCTTTTGCTACTTTTCCCGCGCGGGAAAAGTAGGCCCCCGTTCCCGCCCCGGCGAGGGGCGAATCGAATGGAAAGATTAGAGGCAGGGCGGCGCACAGCGCCGCCAAGTTATTCTTTCTTGACAAATCCGGAATCCATGTTATAATAACTCCATACTCAAGCTTATATGCTGAGCATGGAGCAATAAAATAAACGCAGCGATGGGGAAAAAGCGAACCTGTTCCCGCTTCAGAGAGTCGGCGGCTGGTGTGAGCCGGCGGAGGGACGTTTCGCATCAGTCGCCCCGGAGCGGCCGGTCTGAACAAGGCAACCGCCTTCAATAGGACGGACGGAGCCCAACCGTTACCCCGGGAAGTGATGTCAGTCACGCTGAGCGGCCGCCTGCGGCGGCAAGAAGAGTGGTACCGCAAGATCGTTGAAAGTCAATGATCCTGTCTCTTTGTTGAAAAGGAGACGGGGTCTTATTTTTTACCCCAAGAAAGGATGATGAAGCATGAAACTGACCGGCGCGGACATTGTCGTCCGGACCCTGATCGAGCAGGGCGTTACCACCGTTTTCGGTTACCCCGGCGGGCAGGTGATCCACATCTACGATTCCCTGTATAAATATCAGGACGAGCTCCGGCACGTCCTCACCGCCCACGAGCAGGGGGCGGCCCATGCCGCTGACGGCTGGGCCCGGGCCACGGGAAAGCCCGGGGTGGTCATCGCCACCTCCGGCCCCGGGGCCACCAACCTGGTCACCGGCATCGCCACCGCCTTCCTGGATTCCATCCCCATGGTGGCCATCACCGGCAACGTGATGAACTCCCAGATCGGCACCGACTCCTTCCAGGAGATCGACATCACCGGCATCACCCTGCCCATTACCAAACACAATTATTTTGTGGGCGAGATCGAGGACCTGGCGGACACCATCCGGGAGGCCTTCCGGCTGGCGATCTCCGGCCGCCCCGGCCCGGTATTGGTGGACGTGCCCAAGGACATCCAGATCGCCTCCTATGACTACGAACCCCAGACCCCCGTCACCCCCGACCCGCCCCATGCCGCCAAGGAGGAACGGATCCTGGAGGCGGCGGAGTGCATCAACGCCGCCCACCGGCCCTTCATCTACTTCGGCGGCGGGCTCATCGCCAGCGGAGCCCAGGAGGAGCTGCTGGCGCTGGCGCAAAAGATCGACGCGCCCATCGGCTGTTCCCTCATGGGCGTGTCCGGCATCCCCACGGACCACCCCCGGTTTCTGGGGATGCAGGGGATGCACGGCCACTACGCCTGTTCCACCGCCATGCACCGCTCCGACTGCATCATCGCCCTGGGGACCCGGTTCAACGACCGGGTCACCGGCGACCGGACCAAGTTCGCCAAGGGGGCCAAGCTGGTGCAGATCGACGTAGACGGATCGGAGCTGAGCAAGAACGTGGCGGCGGTGTGCGGGATGCGGGGCGACGTGAAGCTGACCCTGCAAAAGCTGGTGGAGCTGGTTTCCCCGGCGGAGCATCCGGAGTGGTGGGGCACGGTGGAGGGCTTCCGGAATACGGAGGCGGAGAGCCGGGACGTCCGGCCGGGCCTCACCCCCCGGAACGCCATGCTGACCCTGGACCGGCATCTGACAGAGGACACCCCGGTAGCCACCGACGTGGGCCAGCATCAGATGTGGGCGGCCCAGACCCTGTCCTTCCGGAAGCCCCGGCGGTTCATCTCCAGCGGCGGCCTGGGGACCATGGGCTTCGGCATGGGAGCCGCCATGGGCGCTCAGATGGCCACCGGGCAGCACGCCGTGCTGGTCACCGGAGACGGCAGCTTCGGCATGAACCTCAACGAGCTGGCTACCGCCGTGACCAACAGGGTGCCTCTGGTGATATTGTTGCTGAACAACGGCGTGCTGGGCATGGTGCGCCAGTGGCAGACGCTGTTTTTTGAAAAGCACTATTCCAACACCATTCTGGAGCGGCAGACGGACTTTGTGAAGCTGGCGGACGCCTTCGGCGCGAGGGCCGAGCGGGTGGACACACTGGAAAGCCTGGAGGTCGCCCTGGGGCGTGCCTTCCAATACGAGGGGCCGTACCTCATTGACTGTCTCATCGGAGAGGACGAGTTCGTCCTGCCCATGCTGCCCCCCGGCGGGAGCATGGACGATATGATCACAAAGGTGGGTGACTGACATGGAGAAACGCTATACCGTGGCCGTGCTGGTGCGCAACCAGTTCGGCGTATTGAACCGGGTCACCAGTATGTTCCGCCGGCGGCAGTTCAACATTGACAACCTGACCGTCAGCGAGACGGAATCCCCGGACTACTCCCGCATTACCGTCCAGTTTGCCGGGGAACGGGTGACCAAGCAGCAGCTGGTTGACCAGCTCTATAAGCTGCCGGACGTGTGCTCCATCCGGGAGCTGGACAACGACAACTCCGTCAGCTTTGAGCTGCTGCTCATCAAGCTGAAGAACGACCCCGCAAGCCGGGGGGACATCCGGGCGGCGGCGGACGCCTTCGAGGCGAAAACGGTGGACTACACCCGTGATTCCATCGTCCTGCGGGTCACCGCCGACAGCCGGCGGATCGATGATTTCATCGACCTCATGCGGGACTATGAGATCCTGGAGATCTGCCGCACCGGGGTGGTGTCCCTGGAGCGGGGCGCGGATACGATTCGGAAGGTAACCAACTTATAAAAATAGTAAATCTGAAAGGAAACGAGGTAAATCATCATGGCAAGAATTTTCTATCAGCAGGACTGCGATCTCCAGAAGCTGGCGAACAAGACGGTGGCCATCATCGGCTACGGCTCCCAGGGCCACGCCCACGCGCTGAACCTGAAGGACAGCGGCGTAAAGGTCATTATCGGCCTTTATGAGGGCAGCAAGAGCTGGGCCAAGGCCGAGAGCCAGGGCCTCACCGTCATGACCTCCGCCGAGGCGGCAAAAAATGCCGACATCATCATGATCCTTATCAACGACGAGAAGCAGGCGAAGCTCTACAAGGAGAGCATCGAGCCCAACCTGACCGAAGGCAAGACCCTGGCCTTCGCCCACGGCTTCAACATCCACTTTGGCTGCATCAAGCCTCCCAAGAACGTCAACGTCATCATGATCGCCCCCAAGGGCCCCGGCCACACGGTCCGCAGCGAGTATCAGGCGGGCAAGGGCGTGCCCTGCCTCATCGCCGTGGAGCAGGACGCCACCGGCGACGCCTGGGACATTGGCCTTGCCTACGCCCTGGGTATCGGCGGCGCGAGGGCCGGTGTGCTGGAGACCACCTTCCGCACCGAGACCGAAACCGACCTTTTTGGCGAACAGGCAGTGCTGTGCGGCGGCGTGTGCGCCCTGATGCAGGCAGGGTTTGAAACTCTGGTGGAGGCGGGCTACGACCCCCGGAACGCCTACTTTGAGTGCATCCACGAGATGAAGCTGATTGTTGATCTCATTTACCAGAGCGGCTTTGCGGGAATGCGGTATTCCATTTCCAACACCGCCGAGTACGGCGATTATATCACCGGCCCCAAGATCATCACCGAGGACACCAAGAAAGCCATGAAGAAGATCCTGTCCGACATTCAGGACGGCACCTTTGCCAAGGACTTCCTCCTGGATATGTCCGATGCGGGTGCGCAGGTCCATTTCAACGCCATGCGGAAGAAGGCTGCCGAGCACCCGGCTGAAATTGTCGGCGAGGACATTCGGAAGCTCTACAGCTGGTCTGACGAGGACAAACTCATCAACAACTAATTCCCCTTTGCGGCCCTTGCGGGGCCGCAGAAAAAGCCCCGGCTGACGGATGAAGTCTTCCGCCAGCCGGGGCCCTTTCTATAGAAAGCGGAAATAATAGTAATCATTTCCCTCCATGTAACTTGTCTTCCGAAAACCATGCCGCAGATAAAACCGTTCCGCCCGAACGTTGTCCTTATGACATCCCAGCGCAACCGGCCTTCTGCCAAAATCCCGATAAACGCGTTCGATCGCCTTTTCCAGCACTTCGCCGCCAATCCCGCAGCCACGATACTCCCGGTCAATAACAAACCCCATCAAGCGGTAAAAGGGTTCCTTTCTCATTTCCGGCGGGTCCGTCTCCCACGGGATCGCCTCCCCTAAGAGGAGCAATCCAACATACCGCCCATTGGCCTTCGCAGCAAAGGTATGTCCCATGCAATGGTGCTCCACACCATAATCGGTGATTTCCATCAAGGTTTCCGCCGTATCCACATAGCTTTCGGGCATATCGTCTCTATCAATTCTGCACGCATCTGCAAAATTGCTGTGGGTCAGCTCCTCCAATTCTATCTTCATACAGACCTCATATACCAACCCGGGTATACAAAATTAAAGAGGGCGTTTCTTCTTCCCGCGCTTCTCCATCTCGTCAGGATGGGGCGCTACCGCATAATCCCCGAAATTCCTATGCAGCCACGCAGTGCAGCGGTCAACCCACACCGCGCAGGGGGCGGAAGCCCGCCAGTCCTCCCCGGGAGCAAAGACCGTGCGGTCCGCCAGGGACTGTCCGTGGCCGCCGCTGGGATACACATGGAGCTCCGAGGGCACTCCTCTGGCCCGAAGGGCCTTATCCAGCAGCAGGGCGTTCTCCACCGGCACGTCCACGTCGTCGGCGTTGTGCCAGATGAAGAAGGGCGGCGCCTGCCGGGGCACCTGCTTTTCCAGGGAGACCTGCTCCAGCAGCTCATCATACCGTTCTCCCAGAAGGTTTGTAATGGAGCCCCGGTGGGCGGCAGGTCCGCTGGTCACCACCGGATAGCACAGTATCACGCCGTCCGGCCGGAAGGCGGAGGGCCGATGGCGCAGGGGCTGATACAGATCCCGCTTGTTCCACAGGAGCCCGGCGCTGCCCGCCAGATGACCTCCGGCGGAGAAGCCCATGACGACTATTGCATGGGCGTCCACATGGTAGCGCTCCCAATTGCCGCGCACATAGGCCACGGCGGCAAGGAGCTGCCGCTGGGGAACCGGCCAGCGGCCCTGGGGCGCCACATGATATTTTAAGAGAAAGGCGGCAAATCCAAGCCCCGCGAACCGCAGGGCCACCGGCTCACCCTCCCGGTCCGAAAGGAAATGATACCCGCCGCCGGGGCAGATGATGACAGCGGAGCGCAGCCGGCCGGAGCCCAATTCCGGAAAATTGTCGGGAGCGTATGTAATCAGCTCCGCGGGGCCGTCCGCGCCGGGGACGGTCAAGGGGATGGTTTCATGGATCATGGCCCGCCTCCTACTAAAATATTACGATACCAGCAGCGCAGCACCGGTGCTGCGGATAGAGAGTCTGTGGCAGGCGCCCGCGCCCGCCAGGGCCTCCATACCTCGGGTGAAGCGCTCCACCCGGTCCAGGGGAACAAAGGCCTGAATGGTTCCGGCAAAGCCGCCGCCATGGACCCGGCAGGCCCCCTGGCCCTCCAGCAGCTCCTCCGCCAAAGCCAGCAGCACCGCCAGTGGCTGTTCCCGGCTGTCGCGGTATGCGGCAACGTTCTGCAGATTCATAAAAGAGGAGCGCCCCGACTGGCGGACCAACCGGAGGAAGGTCTGGAAATCTCCCCGCTCCAGGGCCGCGCACTGCTCCGCCGCCCGCCGGTCATCCTGGAAGAAGTGCATTGCCCGCAGAACGGCCCGGTCGCCGCAGGCGGCGCGCACTCTGGGGAGCTCCGCCAGGAACTGTTCATAGGGCACCTGGGACAGGCGATCCCGGCCAAAGCAGGCCGCCGCCGCCCCCATCTCCTGGGGGATGGCGGCATAATCCTCCGTCAGGTCAGCGTGGTTGGCCCCGGCGTCCACGATGACGAGGGCATAGCCCTCCTTCGCCAGATCCACCTGGACCTGCCGCAGAACGGGGGCCGCCGGGTTGGCGAAATCAATGGCGATCACCCCGCCGCTGGCGCAGGCCAGCTGGTCCATCAAACCGCAGGGCTTGCCGTAATAGACATTTTCCGCATACTGACCCACCTGGGCCAGCTGGAGGGGCGTCAGAGCGCCGCCGCAGCAGAGGTAATCCATCATGGTCCCCACCAGCACCTCGAAGGCGGCGGAGGAGCTCAATCCGCTGCTGCGCAGCACCCGGGTAGTGGTGTATGCGTTAAAGCCGCCCAGGGCATAGCCCATCTCCCGCAGGCGGGCGGCCACCCCCCGGACCAGGGCCACGGAGTTCCCCGACTCGGCGGGATGGACGGACAGGTCGTCCAGGGAGATCTCCGCCATCCGGTGGTTCCGTGACTGGATGCGCACCAGATTGGTCCCGTTAGGCGACGCGCAGGCAATGGTGTCCAGATTCACGCTGCCCGCCAGGCAGCGGCCCCACTGGTGGTCGGTGTGGTTGCCGCCCAGCTCCGTCCGGCCGGGGACGGAGAACAGGAAGACATCCTCGTCCTCTTCGCCGGGAAAGACCCCGGCGTATCCCCGCGTCAGGTCCGCCAGCCGCCGGGCGGCCCCGGCGGCATCCTCGCCGTAGACCGGCTCCAGCCGGTTCAAAAGCGCGCCGCTTTCCAACCCTTTGAGAAGATCTCCCCGTCTCATAGCCGTCGCCCTCCATTATGTCCGCCGTATAGAGCAGAAGCGCCCCGGCGGTTATTTTCTCCATTTTAACATATAGGGGCGCAGGCCGCAAGGACTTTGTTGGGAGAAGTACCCGGTTTTCCTGCGCCTGACCGGCACAGGGGAGAGCGCCAAGAAAATCAAGCCCCTCCGGCATAACTCACCACAAGGCAAAAAGGAGCAGCCAGCAGCAACTCCCGGTCACGGAGCGCCATAAATCCATTGAGCAAAAACAATGCGGAGCGACCTTCAAGGATACCCAAATCCTGCAAGGACACTCCGCATAGTTTGTGTAAATGTTATTTGATTTGAGCCGTTTTTCTCGCCGCCGTAAACGGCAGCAGCCGAAAAACATGGCACATATTACTTCCGAGCCTTAAACTCGGAAGTAATAAAAAAGATTCATTCTATCAGCCCGCTCCGTCTCCCCAACTGCGAGTCCAATCGGTTTTGGCGGCTTCGCCGCCAAATTCGCCCGCCCCAACGGCGGGCGAAACGATGAGTCGCAGTTGGAAGCGAAGAAATTCCCACCAGAGTGCAGTTTTCGGCGAAGCCGGAAACGGAACGGTGGTGGGAATTTCTGAGCTGGTCGGAGTGTAATTATAGGACTTCAAAAAATCCAGTCATATCAACGGTTTGCGGGCCGTCAACAAGAGGTTTTATATTTTTAGAATCTATTTATCAAAAACAACAACTCATTTAATTACACTCCATAAATGGTTACACGAATTGTTTACTTCAATGCATTGATTAGTAGTATTAAATTGGCGTTCTGCTTCCAATCATTTTTAAATCCAGATTATCATCTTTACCACATATTCTCTTCAAAGCCTAAATAAATCATTACAAACTGAACTCCGAAAAATCAATATTGCTACTTATTCCACTATCATACTCAAGAACGCGAATCCTATTCTTGATATTTTTCATGCGAGAAGCATCATCTTGTTCAGTGTAAACAAGAGATGCATAATAGGCACGATAGATAGGTCTAATATTTTCTTCAGAAAAAGCAATACCTTCTTTGCGAATTTTATATTCTCTAGATGCTCCAAGAATAAAATATAAATATGAATATTTTATAGCGTGTTGTACATCAATAACCATTGCAGCAATAGTTGCGGGGGCAATTACGCTTTCATATTCCCCTGCTTCAAAATAATAATCTGCTAATTGTAAAGCACATTGTGGACATTTACCAGGCATTTCTTGTACTGCTTCTTGCAATGCGTTAAGGGCCTTATCAATTTTTTTCAGAAGAATATAATATTCATATTTCAAATTAAAGCATTTTTCTCGATTCGACTGATCTTCAAAGAATTTTGAATGTTCTTGATATTCAATAAGAGTGTTTTCAATTTTTTTTGATATCTCCTCCTGTTCTGTAACATCGGAAGAAGCTTTATATAATTCCATCAAAAATTCTATTGAGAAATGAAATGCACGCCACGACCACTTAGACTTATTAATTTTTTCTAGTGCCTCGTAATGCTTTTTTATATCACTTAAACTCTGACATTTAACCCCATAAAGTAGTAAATCTCCTAGTATATCAGTATCTGAGGGAAAACGAAAAGTACCAACTTCCAGCAATTGATATGCCTGAGAATACATTTGTAGGCGCGTTAATTCGACACTTGCATTATGAAATTCACTTGCATTACCTTCAATTAACTTTGCTACATTGGCAATTTGTCCGCTAAAAGGCTTCCATGCTACCTTCATTTTATCTTCATCGTCCCGAAGCCAAGCAACGATGTAATTTTTAACTAATAGGCTGACATGCATTTCAGTTTCCTCCTTCTACTAAGTATAAGTGAAGCAAATCCAGCAATTCAGAATAAAATTATACGTTGTAATTAAGTATGTTTCCAATAAGCGGATTCTTTTCATCACTAGATAAGGCGCTTGCTTTTGAATCTAACCCGCTATTTCTTGTTCTCGAATCCTTTAACAAACGATTAAGTATAGTGTCAGCAGCACTATTAATATCAATACTATCTTTGATAACATCATAACGTATTCCAGCTAAATCGGTTGGAATGTACGTCGGTGTATAGGGATGACTATTTACCTCAGTAAAATAAAACATATAATCCGGACCCAGTGCCCCATAAAATAGTCCGTATTCGAGTATTACATTTCCGCGAGCCACCTTACAATATTTTTCTCTAATTATTGCTTGATCATCAAAAGTCCACAGGGCAACAACATATCCTTTTTCTTTCTTCATTTCTTGAGATTTTATATATAATAAGTCCCAAAAGGATTGGTTTCTCCCCCTTACTGAACTTTTAAAAAAATCATCCCAAGTTTCACAATGAAAAAGGAACCCATTTGCTGTTATCAAATTATTAGTCCTATCGCGGAGTGCTACCGCAGTTTGAAGAGCCTCTGAAGAAGATATGATTAATATTGGCGTGGGCACAGACATATTGACTCCCCCCTAATAATCGTTAAATCATGTACGCATAAGGGATTTATCGACAATTTAAATTATACATTATTTTCTTTTATATATCAATCCTTTTTTCGAGTTTTTGAGAGTGTATACAAAAACGGGTAAACCCTATAAGGATTCACCCGTGGTCCGAGTGTAATTATAGGACTTCAAGAAAGTCAGTCATATCAACGGTTTGCTGGCCGCCAGCAAGAGGTTTTTATCCAAAAAACTGAAAATTTGAATGGATCGCCGCCCAAGTGAGACTATGGGCGGCGTTTTCATATACAACGATGGAAAAAGGAGGTCAAAAAAGTGGCAGAAGATAAAAAGCCGGGTGTTCCAGTTGAGGAGCAGAAGCCGGAGCCTCCCGCGCCGGAGGTGCCGGGCAGTCCTCCCGCCCCGGAGCAGGCTGTGATCCCCGGCATGGAGGGACCCCCGCCCCCGGAGAACAAGGTGATCGACCTGTCGTCCGTCCGGGCGGGCGCTGGGCCGGAGCAGCAGGCGGCCCCGGCCCCGGAGGGCGGCCAGGAGTGGGAGAAGCCCCAGGAGGAGGAGAAAAAGCCCCGTCGGGGCCGTCCGCCCAAGGAGGCCCCGGCCCAAGGGGACAAGCCCAAGCGCAAGGGCCGCCCGCCCAAGGCGGAGAAACAGGCCCCCGGCGGTGGGGGCCCTGGTAAGTCGGCCAAGGCCCCCAGGCAGAGCAAGCCCGGCCCGGCCAAGGAGGACCCGGCCCCGCCTCCGCCCGCGCCGGAGCAGCCGCCCCAGCTTAAAGACGCCTCCCGTGGAAAAAAGGAGGAGATCGTCTATCTGGACCTGTCGGAGCTCCACCCGTTCCAGAACCACCCGTTCGGTGTCCGGGATGATGTGGAGATGCAGGGCCTTGTGTCCTCCGTCAAGGCTGGCGGCGTACACCAGCCCGCCCTGGTGCGGCCCCGTGAGGGCGGGGGCTATGAGATCGTAGCGGGCCACCGGCGGCA
>JAETNP010000008.1 GCA_021768185.1 Oscillospiraceae bacterium | reverse complement strand
AGAAGCGGCGCCGCAGCAAGCACTCCCGTAAGGACCCGTGGGTAGACGCAGAGGTCCGGCGCACCAACGAAGGATTGTGGGTAGAACCAAACCCGGTACGTCGGAGGGAAAATAATCTCCCCCGTAATGAAGGAGGATTCTCAAGGAACGTAGTTCCTTGAGCGACCTTTTGCTTCTTTTCGCTCGCGCGAAAAGAAGGCCCCTAGGCGGCCGGCAGGCCGCCGGGACGGTCGTTTGCGCTGTAGGCGCAAATGACGTCCTCAGGGAGGCAGGGCGAATCTATACGATAGAAGGCAGTTGGAGGCGGCGCGCAGCGCCGCTTATTGGTAGGGGTCCTCCATTTTTTCAAGCATGTGCATCCAAACCGGGCTCATCTGCCGCAGCGTTTTAACGACCTGGGGCACCTGCTCCAGGATATAATCCACTTCCTCCATGGTATTGTACTCACAGAGGCTCAGCCGCAGGGACCCATGGGCGATCTCATGGGGCATCCCCAGCGCCAGCAGCACATGGCTGGGGTCCAGCGACCCGCTGGTACACGCGCTTCCGGAACTGGCGCAGATGCCCGCCAGATCCAGCCGCAGCAGGAGGCTCTCCCCCTCGATGCCCTCAAAGCAGAAGCTGACGATCCCTGGAGCCTTGTGCGCGCTGTTCCCGTTGCAGCGGGAATAGGGGATCTTGCTCAGCCCCTCGATCAGCTTATCCCGCATGGCGGTGACCTTCGCCATGTTCTCCTCCATATGCGCACAGCTCTCCTTCAGCGCCGCCGCCATGGCGAGAATGGCCGGGATGGCTTCGGTGCCGCCCCGTTTGCCCCGCTCCTGGGCTCCGCCCTCAATGAAATTCTTGATCCGGATGGACTTCCGGCAGTACAGCGCCCCCACGCCCTTGGGGGCGTGGAACTTGTGTCCGGAGAGAGACAGCATGTCGATGTTGTCCTCCGCCACGTTGACAGGCATATGCCCCACCGCCTGCACGGCGTCGGTGTGGAACAGCACGCCCCGTTCCCGGCAGACAGCCCCGATCTCCCGGATGGGCTGGATGGTGCCGATCTCATTGTTGGAGAACATGATCGTTACCAGACAGGTGTCCTCCCGGATGGCGGCCTTCAATTCCTCCACCCGCACCAGCCCGTCCTCGTGGACCGGCAGGTAGGTGACCTCAAAGCCCTGCTTCTCCAGCTTCTTCAAGGTGTGCAGCACCGCGTGGTGCTCAATGGTATCGGAAATAATGTGCTTCTTCCCTTTTTCCGCTCCCATCCGGGCCCCTTCGGTGATGGCCCAGTTGTCGGCCTCGGTGCCGCAGCCGGTAAAATAGATCTCCCGGGCCTCCGCGCCCAGGCACCCGGCGATGGTCTCCCGGGCGTCCATCAGGGCATAGTTGGCCTCCCGCCCCTTCTGGTGCAGGGAGCTGGGATTGCCGTACATCTCCCCCAGCGCGGGGAGCATGGCGTCCAGCGCCGTTTTGCTCACGGCGGTGGTGGCGGCGTTGTCGGCGTATACAAACATGACGCGTAACCTTCCTTTCGCTGCCGGAACTCTCCGGCGGATAATCTACCTGTTTCCTATAGGAAAATAGGAATTGTTTTTATAAGCACCCGCGATCTCAGAGGAACCCTGTATTTCAGCAGCTGCCCCTCCCGGACACGCCGCATCGGGCATCCAGACGGCGCTGCTTATCCACCAGGTCCGCCAGGGTCACATGGTCCACCACGTTGCTGATGGCCTGGTCCACCTGCTCCCAGAGATCCAGCGTAACACACGCTTTGCACCGGGCGCACTGGTTGACCTCGTCGTCCATGCAGGAGACCGGGGCGAGGCTGCCCTCCACCGTCCGCAGGATTGCCCCAACGGTGTATTCCTCCGGATTTTTCACCAGGCGGTAGCCCCCTTTGGCTCCTCTGACGCTGCGGACCATCCCTGAGCGCACCAGCACGGGGATGATCTGCTCCAGATACTTTTCGCTGATTCCCCGGCTCTCGGCTACCGTCTTCACCGACAGGTTCACGCCCTCCTCCTGCATGGCCAGCTCCAGCATCAGGTGCAGGGCGTACCGGCTCTTCGCAGACAGCTTCATGGCATCACCGTCCTCTCTTATTTCCTATCTTAATCTAGGATTTATGATTTGTCAAGGGCCATTTGCAGCAAATTCCGGCTTCCGGACCTCTGCTTAGTCTGCCCATCGACGATAGTTTTATGGATCCGGCTTGCGATACAAAGGAAGGACCACGCGCCGGAAATTCAGCTCGTGGTCCGTTTATATCACTGCGCCAGCACCCACTCCATCACGGTATCCTTTCCCTGGCGGAAGTCCTCAATATCCAGGTGGACGAATGCGTCCGGCTGGATGCAGGCCCCTATTAAGTTTTCGCCCATTCCGGTCGAAAAAAGAATTGGTTTCGGAACCCCAATACGCCAAGAACAAAGGAGAAAAATATGAAATACTATCGTTCGGTGGTTGTGCGCTGACCGGGAGGTTTGCGTTTCAACAAAACATTGACAAGCCTCCCAAAAGGATGTTAATTTACAACTTTTAGGAGGAAAACCCTTTGACCAGAGAAAACAAGCGAAAGACCTTTGAAAAAGGTTATTACAAGACACATCCCTGTCGTGACAGCTTCACCTGCCGGGTCTGCGGACGGCTCGTGGTTTCAGCGGGAGCAGGAAGCGACCACCGCAACCACTGTCCCAACTGCCTGCACAGCCTCCATGTGGACGTGGAGCCCGGCGACCGGGCCTCCGACTGCGGCGGGATCATGGAACCTATTGCCGTCTGGGTGCGGAAAAATGGCGAGTGGGCGGTGATTCACCGCTGCCGCCGGTGCGGCAGCCTGTCGTCCAACCGCGTGGCGGCGGATGACAATCCCATGAAGCTGATGTCCATTGCCATGAAGCCAGTGGCGCTTCCTCCGTTCCCGCTGGAGCGGATCGAGGAGATGACTGACTTGATGGCGGGTGATGGGACATTGAAGTAAGAAATATCTCCCTGCGGTCACGCAGGGAGATATTTTAATTTGCGGCCCTTCGGGCCGCCTCCGAATGATTTCTTATCGAAAGCCCGGGGGCTTCTCGCCCCCGGACTCCTCGCCTACTTTTGCCGCGCGGCAAAAGTAGGCAAAAACGCGCTTAGGAAACTACGTTTCCTAAGAACCTTCCTAAATTACGGGGGAGTTTAGTTTTGCGCCCGAGGCACAGTCGGTTTGGTCTACCGTACTGCCGTCCGCTTCGTTCCTCATCAGCGTCTATTTCAGCGTGGTCATCGGAGCCCCCTACCGTATAGCGGGGCTAACTCCCCGGGGTGCGTGATGGGGGCTTCCCCGTTTTGCCGGAGGTTCTGGCGATGGACGAGCACTGGTTGTAGAAGCGGCGCCGCAGCGAAATCTACCGTAAGAATCCGTGGGTAGACGCAGAAGTCTGGCAGGTTCTGATGCGAGTCAACAGGAGAATGGAGAACCAGGTTGTGCAAATAAATTCCCCCGTAATGAAGGAAGATTCTTAAGGAACGTAGTTCCTTAAGCGATCTTTTGCTTCTTTTCGTTCGCACGAAAAGAAGGCGCGGGGCGTCCGGGGGCGCGCAGCCCCCGGGCCATCGACAAGAAGAGGTCCCCCTGCCAGGGAGGACCTCTTCTTGTCACATCCGCCGTGCCCGGACGGGCGTCAGTTTCCTGCACCAACCCTTGACATGCCATCCCACGGTCTCGCTCACTTCACGGGAGGCCACCATCTTATCTGCCAGGGTCAACAGCCACGCCTCCGAATTTTTTGGCCAGGAGGCCAGTGGAAACATGTGGCTGGCAATGGCGTCCCGCTGCCGCTGATCCAGATCGAACATCCGCCCCGCCCGGTGGGCGGCGTGGGAGCCATGGATGAAGGCGTGCATGTGCCGCACGCGGTCCCAGCCGGAATACCGCTCCATGTACCGCTTGTGCCGCTCGCTCTGCCAGTCGTAGCCGAAAAAGTCGTGAAGCAGGGCCGCCCGGGTCAGCGCCCGCACCCGGTCCTCCTTCAGGTGGAACCTGCGGGCCAGCCGGTAGGCACACTTGGCCGTGTCTACCGAGTGGATATACAGGGAGTTCTCCCCGCCGTGGTGGGGACAGCCGCGCAATTGAATAAAGAGAGGGTGGGACAGGATATCCTGTGTCATTTCCTGAAAACTCTCCGCCAAGGGAACAGCCTCCTATCTTGCTGATTCATACCTGTATTATCCCACGCCGCCCCGTCAAATGCAAGGGAAATATTTGTCGGGTTTTCTTAAGATTCCTTGAACAAAGCGCGCCTCCCACAATGCCCCCGCCTGAAAAACACCTTGCACATCTCTCAGGTTTGGTGCATAATGGGGGAAACAAGAGATTCCGCCCCCAGGAGGACGCCGCCATGAACAAAAAACGCATCCGGCAGATGACCGGCAGTCTTCTCCGCCGGACCGCCGCCCAGCCCGCCGCCAGATATCTGGCTCCCCACCGTGCCGCCCTGCGCCGGTGGCTGGAGGAGGAGAACTACCTCCAGCGCTTCGCGCCCCTCTACGATGGCGCGCGCCTGTCCTGCGCCGCCGTCCTCGACCTGTGCCGGGAGGAGCTGGACGCCCTGTCCCCCTGCCCGGAGGAGGGCTGGCTGACCTTTGCCTACGATTTCGCCCGAAAATCCATGTTCCCTGAACCGGACTTCGAGCCCCGCAGGGAGGCCCATGGAGCGGGGGCGGTATTCTTCCTCTCCCTGCTCCAGGTGCTTTTTGACGCCGAGCGGGACAAGCTCCCCCCGGACCCCATGTGGGACCTGGAGCTGCTGGGGGAGGACGAGCTGGCCGGCAGCGCCCACCAGGACGGCTACCGCCTGTTCCTGCGCGCCTGGCAGCGGGAGTACGTCTACGAGATGATGCGCCTGGGGCTGGAGGTTACACCCTGGCGGACCCTGGAGCACATCGCCGGGGTCCACCACGTGGCCGTCAGCGTGGCCCGGGATCTGAAGCGGGCGGGAGTGCCCATCGACCTGCCTCTGGTCTCCGCCGCCGCGGCGGGGCACGACATCGGCAAATTCGGCTGCCGCCCCGGGGAACGGGTGCCCTACCTGCATTATTACTACACCGACCTCTGGTTCCGCCGCCGCCACATGGAGGACGTAGGCTACGTGGCCGCAAACCACTCCGTATGGGATCTGGAGCTGGACTACCTGTCCGCCGAAAGCCTGGCCCTCATCTACGCCGACTTTCGGGTCAAGCAGGAGCGGGGCCCCAACGGGCGGGAGATCACCAGAATTTCCACCCTGACGGAAGCCTTCGACGTGATCCTGAATAAGCTGGACAACGTTACCAACGAAAAGCGCACCCGGTACACCTTCGTCTACGCCAAGCTCCGGGACTTCGAGCGCTATATGGAGCGTCTGGGGGTGGACGTGACCCTCTCCGGCCATCCCTCCGCTCCCGTTCCCCAGCCGGACGCGGCCCTCATGGAGCCGGCCCAGGCCATGGAAGCCCTGCGGATGCTGGGCGTGGAGCACAACGTGGCCCTCATGAGCCGCCTCACCGGACAGCGGAGCTTCGCGGGCTTGCTGGAGCAGGCCCGGGGCGAGACGGACTGGCGGCGGCTGCGGGCCTATCTGGGCGTGCTGGAATCCTACTCCGTCTACCTCAGCCACGCCCAGAAGGTCCAGACCCTGGCCTTTCTCTACGAATTGCTGATGCACCGTGAGGGGGACATCCGCCGTCAGGCCGCCGCCCTTATGGGGGAGATCATCGCCCGGTTCCACGCCGGCTATGTCAAGGAATCCCCCGCCGGCTGCGCCCCGGACGGCCGGGAGGAGGCCGATCTGGACCAGTGGCGGCTGTACCTGGCAAAGCTCATCCGGCCGGACCGGAAGCTTATGGCCCAGCACCGCCGCTGGATCAGCTTCACCCTGAAAATGGTGGTCAACTCCGTTCTGAAGAAGTGCCCGCCGAACCGGCGGAGCCTCTTCCTCCAGGAATTCCTCCGCTACTATCGCCGCCCGGAGCGCCTGGAGGACGAGACCGCCTTCCAGCTGCTGGAGACCGCCACGGCCCTGCCGGTGGAGGTCCTGGCGGACCGGCAGCGGTACGACCTGCTCTTTTTCGCCCAGGCCCTATCCTCCCGCCGGGACGTGACGGTGCGCACGGCGGCGGTGCTGCTGCTGGACTATCTCCGCCCCGCCATCGCCACTCAGGACGTGCTGCTGGGGGCCCTGCGGGAGGTGGACTGCCGGGACTGTTCCTCTCTGGCGCTGCTGCGGGAGGAGGCCATGGGGGCGATCACCGGCCGGGGCGAGCCGCCGGCCCTGCCCCGGGAGGCGGTGTCCGAAATTTTTCTGGACAACCTGAAGACCGCCACCCCTTGGATTCTAAAGGAGGTCAACATCCGTCTGCTGACCCGGCTGGCCCGGAGCGGCGGCGGGAGCCTGCTGCACATTGCCACCCACCTCACCAATCTGGTGAAGGTCAGCGACCGGGTCACGGTCCGCCACGCGGCGGGCGCCGCCCTGCTGTCCATGGCGCCCCTGCTCTCGGCGGAGGAGCGCAACGAGGTGGCGGTGGAGCTGTGCCGGGGCCTGGAGATCGGCCAGCAGGAATTTGCCAAATATATCCCCGGCTATCTGGGGCAATTCTGCCTGTGGCTGCCGCCGGTACAGCTGGAGGAGGTCCTGGGCGAGCTGGAGGAATCCCTGTGCTCCTCCAACGCCCGGGTGGCTGCCGCCGCTCTGGACGCCGTGGGGGTGATCTACGAGGAATACGACACCTACCGGGTCCGCTTCCCGGAGGAGGACCCGGTCTACCGCCGCCGCCGGGAGCGGCTGCTGGGGATGCTCATGAAGGGCTTGGCGGGCTTCCGGCCCTCCGTGCGCCAGGAGGCCCTGTTCGTTCTGGGCCGCCACGTGTTTGGCTCCGAGGTCCTGGGGGTCCACGAGAAACGCCGGGCCTTCCTGCTGACCCAGAAGAAGATACTGTCCCTCCTCCAGGAGGACCAGGGGGACGAGCTGACCTTCTACTACCGCTCCGCCATGCTGGGGCGGCTGTACCGGTTCCTCACGGAGCAGGAGCTGCTCCGGGGCGGCTTCCACTTTGAGGCCCCCCGGCCTATCGCCTTCTTCCCCGGTACCTTCGACCCCTTCACCCTGTCCCACAAGGGCATCGTTCGGGCCATCCGGGACCTGGGGTATGAGGTGCTGCTGGCCATCGACGAGTTCTCCTGGTCCAAGAAGACCCAGCCCCACCGCATCCGCCGCCGGTTGGCCTCCCTGTCCACGGCGGACGAGTTCCATGTGTCCGTCTTCCCGGAGAATTTCCCGGTGAATCTGGCCAGCCCCGCCAATCTGGCGGCCCTCCGGGCCGCCTTCCCAGGCCGGAAGGTGGCCATTGTGGCGGGCAGCGACGTGGTGGCAGGGGCCTCCTGCTACCGCGCAGGACCCTGTGAGAACTCCATCCACACCTTTGACCACATCATCTTCCGCCGGGACCAGGGGGGGCGGGACCCCCACGACTACAGCGCCATTGCGGGGCGCGTGGTGGAGCTGCACCTGCCCACCCACCTGGAGGAGATCAGCTCCACCCGCATCCGGGAGGCCATCGACCAGGGCCGGGACGTCAGCAACCTCATCGACCCGGTGGCCCAGGAGTTCATCTACCTCCACGGCCTCTACCTCCGGGAACCCCAGGACAAGCCCCTGCTGCGCCTGGAGGAGCTGGACTTCCAGCGGTGCCTGGAGCTGAACGGGGAGACGGAGGCATCCCTGCGGCGCACCGTCCTGGCCGCCCATCCGGAGCCGGACGCCCTCTTCGGGGCGCTGCGCCGGTACGGGGACCGTCTGTGCATCCTCCGCCGGGGCGGGACAGCTCTGGGCTTCGCCAGCTTCCGCTGCCTGGAGTCCCAGCAGCTCTTTTCCCGGCTGGGCAACGCCCAACTGTCTGCCTTCATCCGCCGGGAGACCGGCGGACGGGTGCTGGTCATCAGCGGCATCTACGTCCCCAAGGGCCCCGCCCAGCTGGACCTGTGCCAGCTGCTGCTGACGGAGGTCCTCACTCTGGCCCTGCGCCAGGAGTTTACCTTCGCCCTCTTCTGTCCGGCGGAGGCCACGGTGCCCTACGTCCGGGAGATCCTGACCCTCCAGGGCTTCGTTACCGCTCCGGTGACGGACCACGGCCAGGAGCTGCTCACCGTGGATATGCGCCGCCCCATCGTGCTCACCCGGAATATCGAGACCACCATCAAGGCCCCTCTCAACTCCAATCCCCGGGTGCTCGCCGCCGTCTCCGCCGCCCACCGGCGGCTCCAGAAGGCTCTGACGGAGATGTACCCCGGCTGTCTGGTGCTGTCCATGTCGGCGGGGGTGGTGTACCAGCGGCTGCTGCGGCGCATCGCGGCCTGCAACGGCGTGCCTCCCCATCCCGTGGAGCCCCGGGTGCTGGGGGAGTGCATCTGCGTGCCCTTCGGGAAGATCCTCCGTGGGGTGGCGGTGCCCAACACCGTCACCAAGACCCTCCACACCGACAAGGTCTACGAGCCGGACCTCTCCCGCTTCACCGTAGAGGCCTACCCCTACTACTCCCCCCTGGCCGACCAGGTGCGGACCATCCGCTCCTTCGACCGCCCGGTGATCCTGGTGGACGACATGCTCCACGACGGCAAGCGCATCCGGGCCATCGCCCCTCTCCTGGCGGAGACTGGCACCCAGGTGCGGCAGGTGCTGGTGGGCTACCTCACCGGCATGGGCCGGGACACCATGGAGCAGCTTGGCTACCCGGTGGACAGCATCTACTATCTGCCCAACCTCCGGCTGCGCTTTGTGGAGTCCACCCTGTACCCCTTCATCGGCGGCGACACGGTCCGCCGGTCCGAGCCCATGGCCGGGGGGCTCCATCCGGCGGTGAACCGGATCTTCCCCTATGCCTCCCCGGACCTCAGCGAGGACTGCGCCGACGGCTCCACCTACCATCTGAGCCTCTGCTGTCTGGAGAACGCCCGGGACATCCTGCTCACCCTGGAGACCGAGTACCGCGCCCTCTACGCCCGGAACCTGACCCTCAGCCGCCTGGGGGAGGCGGTGATCCTGCCCCTCTGCCCGGACAAGGGCAGCTGCATGTCCTACGACCTCAGCCGTGCGGCGTCCGCCTACCTGGACAACGACATTGAAATGCTCCGGCGGCTTCAGTGCAATTTTAAAATCGTGATAGGATAAACGCCATGGAATATTTTCCTTCTCAAAGCCTTCTTACTTGTGAAAATCAGCCCTTCTCCGCCGCCCCGCCGGTCCTTCCCCGTCCCTGCCGGGTCCATCTGCTGGCCCTGGGGGACGTGGGCAGCACCCTGGCCCTGGGCCTGCGGCTGCTGGGCGGAGACGTGGTCTCCACCCTGGGCATCTGTGACCTGCGGGAGAACGTGCCCCAGCGGTGGGAGTTCGAGCTCAACCAGATCGCCGCCCCGGGGGATACCCGCTTCCCACCGGTGGAGATCGTCCCTCCGGAGCGCATTCTGGACTGCGATGTGTTCCTCTTCTGCGCCTCCCGATTCGTGCCGGACACGGCGGTAAAGAGCGGCGACGTGCGCATGGCCCAGTATGAGCTGAACCGCCCTCTGGTGGCCTCCTACGCCCGCATGGCTCGGGAGCAGAATTTCCCGGGGATGTTCTGCGTGGTCAGCGACCCGGTGGACCCCCTGTGCCGGGCGGCCCTGCTGGAGAGCAACCGGGACGCGGACGGCAAAATGGACTTCCGCGGCCTGTCCGCCGGACAGATCCGTGGCTTCGGCCTGGGGGTGATGGACGCCCGGGCCCGGTACTACGCCGCCCGGGACACCCGGTTCGCCTCCTACCTCACGGAGGGGCGGGCCTTCGGCCCTCACGGCGAGGGACTGGTCCTCGCCAACTCCATTGCCCATTACGACGACGCCCTCTCCCGGGAACTGACGGAAAAAACCAAGCACGCCAATCTGGACATGCGCGCGCTGGGGTTCAAGCCTTATGCCGCCCCGGCCCTGTCCTCCGGGGCGCTGAGCCTGCTGGCCTGCCTCCGGGGGGAGTGGCATCACTCCTCCGTCTATCTGGACGGGATTTACTTCGGCATCCGCAACCGCCTTACCCCCCAAGGCATTGAGGCGGAACGCCTCTCCCTTCCGGAGCCCCTCCTGATGCGCCTGCGGGAGGCCATAGAAACCCTGAAGGCCATCCCCTGAGCGCAGAAAAAGGCCCGGAGCTTTCACTCCGGGCCGCTTTGCGGCGATCATACGATTCCTCGATTAAAAGTGCAAGAACGTCACCGGGCAAAAATCTTGGAATTGCAATTGGTTTAGTCCCGAAATTAAAGTTCTTTTTGATACTTTTTCTTTCAAGAAAAAGTATCAGTCCGCCAGGGTTAAATCCCCCTCCTTGATCCATCCGATCTTCCGGAAGAAAAGTCCAAAGGCCCAGCACAGCACGGCGGGCAGGACGAAGGAGATAAGGACAAGCCCCAGCCAGTCCATGGCACCCGGCGCAATGGCCGCCGCCCCGTTGGCGATGGCCCGCTCGCTGGGGGAGATCCACCCCGTCCACACGCCGATCTGTCCCACCAGGCCGCAGGTCCCCATGCCGGAGGACACCGGCGGCCCGTTCATCTCCATCTTGAACACGCAGGTGGCGATAGGGCCGGTAATAGCGGAGGTCAGGATGGCGGGCAGCCAGATCCGTGGATTTTTCACGATGTTGCCCATTTGCAGCATGGAGGTGCCCAGCCCCTGGCTCACCAGGCCGCCCCACCGGTTCTCCCGGAAGGACAGCACCGCGAAGCCCACCATGTTGGCGCAGCATCCCGCCACCGCCGCGCCGCCGGCCAGTCCGGTGAGGCCGAAGGCCGCGCAGATGGCCGCCGAGGAGATGGGCAGGGTCAGCGCCACGCCGATGACCACGCTGACCACGATGCCCATGAGGAAGGGCTGCAGGTCGGTGGCCCACATGATGATGTTCCCCACCGCCGTAGCGGCGGTGCCGATGGCCGGGGCCCACCAGGCCGAGAGGCCCACGCCCACCAGGATGGTCACCAGAGGCGTCACCAGGATGTCCACCCGGGTTTCCTTGGAGACCGCCTTGCCGCACTCGGCGGCGATGATGGCAATGAACAGCACCGCCAGCGGTCCGCCGGCCCCCGCCTGGCCCTCCACCAGGGTGGTGGAGCCCAAGGCGTTGGCGGCATAGCCCACCGTCGCCAGGGAGAACAGCACCAGCGGCGGCGCCTGGAGGGCGAAGCCGATGGCCACCGCCATGGCCGCCCCGCTCATGGCGGAGGCGTAGCTCCCCACGTCCACCAGGAAGGCCAGTCCGGTCTGCTCCCCCAGGGTCTTGACGATGGTGCCGATGAGCAGGGAGCAGAACAGTCCCTGGGCCATGGCCCCCAGCGCGTCGATGCCGTACCGCTTCGCGGAGAGCACGATGTTTTTGCGCTTCAAAAATGCGCTTACTTTTTCCATGATGATGTACCTGCTTCTATCAGTCTAACTATGTGTCATGACACATGTCCGTCCTATTGTAACCCATTTCCCGGATTTGTCAAGAGTTTTCTTGCCTCCGGCGGAAAAAGAGAGGAGACCTGCTATGCGCCGTCTGTCTGTCCTGTGTACCGCCCTCCTGCTGCTCCTGGCGGGATGTTCCGGCGAGGAGCCCGCCCGCCGGGAGCTGACGGCCATGGACACCTTCATGACCCTGACGGTCTACGGACAGTCCCCCGCAGCGGCTGAGGCCCTGCTGGAGGAGGCCGCCGGAGAGATCGAATCCCTGGAGGGGCTTCTCTCCGTCACCGACCCCGGCAGCGAGATCTATCGGGCCAACCACTGCGGCGGCGGGGCGGTCTCCCTGTCGGACCCCGCCCGTGAGCTGCTGGAGAACGCCCTGGCCCTCTGCGAGGAGACCGGGGGCGCGCTGGATGTCACCGTCTACCCGGCGGTCCGGGCCTGGGGCTTCACCACCGGGGACTACCGGGTGCCGGAGGAGGCGGAGCTGTCCGCCCTGACGGACCGCATCGATTATACCCAAATATCCCTGGACGGCGGCAGCCTTACCCTCCCCGACGGCATGGAGCTGGACCTGGGGTCCGTTGCCAAGGGCTGGACGGGAGACCGCTTGATGTCCCTGTTCCGTGAAGCTGGAGTGGCCTCCGCCATCGTGGAATTGGGTGGAAATGTCCAGGCTCTGGGGGAAAAGCCCGACGGCTCCCCCTGGCGCGTCGCGGTGCAGTCCCCCGAGGGGGGCTATGCCGGTGTGCTGGAGATCAAGGACAAAGCGGTGGTCACCTCCGGCGGCTACCAGCGGTACTTTGAGCGGGACGGGGAGGCTTACATTCATATCATCGACCCCGCCACCGGCCACCCTGCCAAAACCGGACTGGCTTCTGTCACCATCGTAGCGGACAGCGGACTTCGGGGGGATGGACTGTCCACGGCTCTGTTTGTCATGGGCCGGGAGAGGGCGGAGAATTTTTGGCGCGCCCACCCGGATTTTGATTTTATCCTCCTGTGCGAGGACGGAACGGCGGTCATCACCGAGGGGCTTGAGGACTGCTTCTCCCTCTATGGCGATTGGCAGGACCGCCCTCTTGAGGTCGTCCGGAAGCAGTCTTTTCATACGCAATGACTATGGATATCCATGCAGAATAAGCATTTGCTATTTACTTCCTTGGGATATATAATATCTCTGAATTTTACATTGGAAAGTAATAACAAGAGCAAACATTAAAACAGGAGTTGTCATTATGCCCAGCCTTTTTGTGAACCCGCAGGAGCGTGAGCGCCTATGAGCTCCCGCCTTCTGCACATATTGGTGGATTCTTTCCCCAAGATCCTGATCCCCGGCCTGACGGTCACCATCCCCCTCACCGCCATTTCCTTCACCCTGGCCATGGTCATTGCCATAGCCATGGCGCTGGTCCAGTTCGCCAACGTCCGGGGCCTCAAGCAGCTGGCCCGGTTTTACATCTGGATATTCCGAGGCACCCCGCTTCTGGTGCAGCTGTTCGTGGTGTTCTACGGCCTGCCGGACCTGGGCATCCGCATGGAGCCATTCCCCGCCGCGGTGCTGGTGTTTGCCCTCAACGAGGGGGCCTACTGCGCCGAGACCGTCCGGGCGGCCCTGGAGGCCGTGCCGGAAGGCCAGCTGGAGGCGGGGTACTGCGTGGGGATGACCTGGGGGCAGACCATGGGCCGGATCATCCTGCCCCAGGCCATGCGCATGGCCTTCCCGCCCCTGTCCAACTCCCTGATCGCCATGGTGAAGGACACCTCCCTGGCCGCCAACATCACAGTGGTGGAGATGTTCCGGGCCGCCGAGCAGATCAACGCCACCGTCTACGAGCCCCTGGCCCTCTACATTGAGGTGGGCCTCATCTACCTGCTGTTCTCCACGGTGCTGACCTGGGTCCAGCGGGCGGGGGAGCGAAAGCTGGGGGCCTACGAAACCCAGGAGGTATGAGCCGTGCTGGAAATTCAGAATATCAGAAAATCCTTCGGCTCCCTGGAGGTGCTGCGGGGCGTGGACCTGACGGTGGAAAAGGGAGATGTGGCGGCCATCATCGGCCCCAGCGGCTCCGGAAAAACCACTCTTCTGCGGTGCATGAACCTTCTGGAACGGGCGGGGAGCGGGACCATGATCTTTGACGGGGAGCGCTTCGACCTGTCCCGGGTTTCCGGGAAGGACGCCGTCCGTCTGCGGCAGAAGACGGCCTTCGTGTTTCAGAGCTACAATCTCTTCCGGAACAAGACCGCCCTGGAAAATGTGACCGAGGGCCTGATCGTGGCCCGGAAGATGCCAAAAACGCAGGCGGAGGAAATTGCCCGGCGGGCTCTCCAAAAGGTGGGGATGCTGGACCGTGCGGACCACTACCCCCACCAGCTCTCCGGCGGACAGCAGCAGCGGGTGGCCATTGCCAGAGCCATCGCCCCGGACCCGGAGATCATCTACTTTGACGAACCCACCTCCGCCCTGGACCCGGAGCTCACCGGCGAGGTGCTGTCCGTCATGCGCCAGCTGGCGGAGGACGGGATGACCATGGTGGTGGTGACCCACGAGATGGGCTTTGCCCGGAACGTGTCCAGCAGGGTGGTTTTTATGGAAGACGGCGGGATCGTGGAGAGCGGGACGCCGCAGGAGCTGTTCGAGCATCCCCGGCAGCCCAGGACCCAGACTTTTTTGCAGACCGTCCGGGGCCCTGCCGGCAAAACTATGGAGGTTTGATGATGAAAATGAAGCGGAAAATTCTTGCGGCGCTGCTGTGCGCCCTGTTGACCCTGTCCCTTTTATCCGCCTGCGGACAGAAGGACGGCGGCGGCGACCTGCTGGCCGCCATTCAGGAAAAAGGCGAGATCGTAGTGGCCCTGGAGGGCACCTGGGCCCCCTGGGGGTACCACGACGAGAGCGGCGAGCTGGTGGGCTACGATGTGGAGGTCGCCAAGGCCATCGCGGAGAAGCTGGGGGTGACGCCCGTCTTCGTGGAGGGTGAGTTCAACGGCCTGCTGGCCGGCCTGGAGGCCGGGCGGTATGACATCATGGTCAACGGCGTGGATATCGACGAGAGCCGGAAGGAGAAGTACGACTTCTCAACCCCCTACGCCTATAACCGCACCGCCGTCATCGTCCGGGGGGACGACGATTCCATTCAGTCCATGGAGGACCTGAAGGGCAAGTCCACCGCCAACACCCTTCAGAGCACCTACGCCAGCGTGGCAAAAGCCTACGGCGGGTCGGTCACCGGCGTGGACGACTTCATCCAGACCATCGAGCTGCTGACCAGCGGGCGTATCGACGCCACCCTCAATGCGGAGGTGAGCTTCTACGACTACATGGCACAGCACCCGGAGGCCAACGTGAAGATCGCCTGCCTGGACCCGGAGGCGACCCAGGTTGCCATTCCCATGCGCAAAGGGGAGGAGACCGCTATATTGCGGGCGGCGGTCGATCTGGCTCTGGAAGAGCTGTCGGCGGACGGTACGCTGACGGAACTCTCCGTCAAATATTTCGGCACGGACATCTCCAAAGCGCCGTAACGATGCAGAGAGAGGAAGCCGGGCATATGCCCGGCTTCCTCTCTCCTGTTCTCTCCCTTACGGCAGCTGGATCGCCTCGGTGCGGTAGATGAATTTCACCTGCCCGCCGGCCTCCTCGCCGCCGGAGAAAGTCCTGTAATTCTTTGCGGCGTTCACCGTGGCCTCCAGCCGGTCCGCCAGCAGCTCCAGATCGCCGTCCAGAGCGTCCACGATCCGCTGCACGCCCTTCTCGTTGAACTCCGCCAGCCCGCCGGCCAGCTCGCCCGCGCCGTCATGGAGCTGCGTCACGCCGTCCACCAGGGCTGGCACGTTCTGCCGCAGGGCCTGCACGCCCTCATTGAGCTGTTTCGCGCCCCCGGCCAGGGCATCCGCCCCGTCCCGCAGGCTGCTGACCCCCACGCTCAGCTGTCCGGCGCCCGCGGCGGCCTGATCCACCCCGGCGGTGTACTGCTGAAGCCCTTGATAGAAAGCGTTGTAGCTGTCCAGGGAACCCTTCAGCCCGGCAATCTGCTTGGCTGCGGGACTGTCCCCAAGGATAGCGATAACGCCGTCCAGCACCTGCCCGTAGTTCTCCGCCGTCAGCTCCGGCACCTTGGCCCCGGCAGCGGCCAGCTGCCCGTTGGCGGAGGCCAGCAGCGCGTCAAAGGTCTGCTTCGCCCCGGCGTTCAGCTGCTCGCTGCTGCCGCTCAAGGTCTGCAATCCGGTCTGCAGATCGTCCGTGCCCGCTTTCAGCTGGGCTGCGCCGTCCCGGAGCTCCGCGCCGCCATTTTGCAGGGCTTCCGCCCCGGCGGCCAGCCGGTCCACGCCATCGGACAGGGTCCCGGACTTCTCCAGCAGCTCACCCAGCCCATCGTAGAGCCTGCCAGAGCCGTCCAGCAGCTGTGCCATGGCGTTGGTGAGCTCATCCAGGGAATCGGTCAAACCATCCGTATCCTCCAGCTTCCCGGTCTCCAGCTCCCGGAAGGGGTCGCTGACGGCCACGGTAAAGGTGGTCTCAAGCTCGAAATCCTCCACGTCGGCGGCAATCTCCACATAACTGGGCAGCTCCATGTCCTCCGGGTCCAGGTCCAGATTCTCCTGCATCCCGGGCAGAGCCAGCCCGATAACGGCGATGCGGTCCCCGTCGTTGTACAGGCGGCCATTGGCAACGGATACGTTGGAAAAGCGCTCGCTGTCCAGCATCACTCCTGTCACCACGGCGAAGGGTACGTAAATCTTCTCCGTCTTACCGCCGATCTCGGTCTCCTCATAGAGCCGGTTGTCGTAGTCGAAGCGGATAACCACCCGGCCACTCTTCCCGGCCAGCTGGTCCGGAGCAATGGAGCTGCCGTCCAGCGTGTACGACACGCGCACTGCTACAGGCACCTCCTGATCGGTGACGCCCTGGGTGTAGACATCGCCGCCCCGGGCATCCCAGACCCGCCCGTCTCCGCCGGAGGTAAAGGTCTCGCTCCCCTTCACGTTCTCCACGTCCTCCAGGGACGCGGTATCTTTCAGCTGAGCCAGCCCATCGGAATTCTGCAGCCAGTCGCTGACGATGACCTTCTCCACCGTTCCGTCTGCACCCGCCAGGACGTATACCGTCTCATCCCGGAAGGAGGCGGGAGCCGCCGCCGAAGCCGGGGCGTCGGTCTTCTCGGAGAGAGGGACGGGCGTACCGGCGCTGTCTCCGGCCCGGGCGCAGACTGCGCCGCCGAGGCCGCCAATCGCTATCACTGCGCTCAGGCCCAGGGCCATGAGCTTTTTTGTCGTTTGTTTCATTTCGCAAAAACCTCCTGTTTTGATAGGGATGAACGTTTCCCGCCCCGCATCCCCGCCGTTGTGGCGCAGACGAGCCTGTCGCACAGCAGCAGCAAGGCGGGCAGAATGAAGATGACGGACAGCATACTGATCACCGCGCCCCGGGCCATCAGCATACACATGGAGCTGATGATATCCAGGTCCGAATACAGGGCCACGCCGAAGGTAGCGGCGAACAGGCCCATGCCGGAGACCAGAATGGAGGGAACAGAGGCAGCCAAGGCCGTATGGACGGCTTTTTTCTTATCCTCCCCTGCAATTCTCTCGGTTTTATAGCGGGTCGTCATCAAAATGGCGTAGTCCACGGTAGCGCCCAGCTGAATGGTGCTGATGCAGATGGGCGCGATAAAGGGCAGGCTCTGGCCCAGATAGTGGGGCAGGCCCAGGTTCACGAAGATGGCCGCCTCAATGACCGCGATGAGGATGAAGGGCAGGGTAAAGCTCTTCTCCACCAGCGCGATAATGAAGAAAATGGCGATAATGGACACCGCGTTGACCACCTGGAAGTCCCGGTCCGTGGTCTCGATCATATCCTTCATGCAGGGGGCCTCGCCGATGAGCAGTCCGGAGGGGTCGTGGCGCTTCAGGATGCCGTTGAGCTGGTCCAGCTGGCGGTTGACGTTGTCGCTGGCTACCTTGTATTCCGAGTTCACCAGCAGCAGCTCCCACTTGCCGCTCTCCAGCTTTTCCGTCACCGACTCCGGCAGGAACTCCTCCGGCACCCGGGAGCCCACCACGGACTCCATGCCCAGTACGTACTGCACGCCGTCCACCTGCTCCATCTCCCGGACCATAGCCCGGACTTCTTTGCCGGGGAGATTGGCGTCCACCAGCAGCATGTGCGTGGAGGCCACGCCGAAGTCCTCGCTGAGCTTTTCATTGGCGATCACGTAGGACATATCCTCCGGCAGGCACTGGCCCATGTCGTAGTAGACCTCGCCGTTGGTCCGGTTATACCCATACAGGGCGGGCGGGATGATCACCAGGAACAGCGCCAGGAAGACGGGGAAAATTTTCACCACCCCGGACGCGAAAGCGTGCATATCGGGGATCAGGGACCGGTGCCGCGTCTTCTGCATGGGCTTGTCGAACACCAGGATCAGGCTGGGCAGTACGGTAACGCAGCCCACCACGCCCAGCAGCACGCCCTTGGCCATTACGATGCCCAGGTCCCGGCCCATGGTGAAGGACATGAAGCACAGGGCGATAAATCCGGCAATGGTGGTCACGGCGGAGCCGGTGACGGAAGCCAGGGTGGCGTCGATAGCGGCGGCCATGGCCTCCTTGTGGTCGCTGTGGAGGGTACGCTGCTCATTGTAGCTGTTCCAGAGGAAGATGGAGTAATCCATCGTCACCGCCAGCTGCAGCACGGCGGACAGCGCCTTGGTAATGTAGGAGATCTCTCCCATAAAGTAGTTGGTCCCCAGGTTCAGCAGGATCATCATGCCGATGCTGGCCAGGAACACCAGGGGAGCCAGCCAGCTGTCCAGCAGGAGCAGCATGGCGGCGCAGGCCAGCGCCACGGCGATGCCCACATAGACCGGCTCCTCCGTCTCACACAGGTCCTTCAGGTCCGTCACCAGGGCGGACATTCCGGAGACAAAGCACTGTTCTCCGGCAATGGACCGGATCTCCCGGATGGCGTCCATAGTCACGTCGGAGGAGGTGGAGGTGTCGAAGAACACCGCCATCATGGTGGCCCCCTCCGTGTTGAAGGCGTCGTAGACCTTATCCGGCAGCAGCTCCATGGGGACGGATACGTCCAGCAGAGAATCATACCACAGCACGGTCTCCACATGGTCCACCTGCCGGATCTTCTCCTTCAGAGCGGAAACGTCCCGGGCGGGCATATCCTCCAGAATGAGGAAGGAGAACGCCCCCTTGTGGAACTCCTCCAGCAGCTCGTTCTGCCCGATGACCGTCTCCATATCCTCCGGCAGATAGTCCAGCATGTCATAATTGATTCTCGTCCCCGCCATGCCCAGCGCCGAGGGGATCATGAGCAGCAGGGTGACGATCAGGATCGGTACGCGGTACTTCACCACCGCTTTGGAAAAACGCATGAGTTTCTTTACTTCCTTTCACAACAATGTTATACGAGTTCTCAAATAAATTCTTTCCTTCGTTACCGGGCAAAAAAACTGGGAATAGCAACAGGTTTAGTCTCGAAATTAAAATTCTTTTTGATACTTTTTCTTTTAAGAAAAAGTATTACCGGTACTCCCGCACCTCGAAATAGTCCGTCTCGATCACGTCCGGCTGCTGATTCTTCACGATTTTCACCGCGCTGAGGGCCACGCACAGATTGAGCACGCCCTCCGCCAGCAGGGCCGCGCCCAGCAGCACCGTCAGTACCTGCACGCTCTCCCAGGGGCGGAAGATGAGCAGCAGCCCCACGCCGCCGGTGGCCACCGCCAGGACCATGATCAGCCACCAATCCCGGATGCCGAAGCGGCGGGAATCTATGGCGATCTGGATTTTGAACAGTCCGTCCGCCAGAATAGCCACCCCGGCGGCGATGCAGATGAAATCCATCACGCCGTTGGTCCGCAGCAGCACGATCACCCCCAGAGCGATGAGCAGGATGCCGAACTCCAGGTCGTACTGGAAAGCCAGCCGGTACAGATCCTTGGAAAAGTACCCGACCAGCTTCACTACGCCGAAGACCGCCATTGCCGCCCCCAGCACCCGGCCGATCATCACCGCTGATCGTGCGGGCAGGGCGATGAACAAAACGCCCACCACGCAGAACACCACCGACATAACGATATATCCGGTTTTTGCCACCCGCATCGGGGTCATGGAACGAGTTTCCATTTGATACACCTCCTTTGCCTTCCGGCTCTTTACGCTTTACAGTATAGCGCCAGGCGGGACATTTGAAAATGGGCAGCAAAAACCCCGTGTCCGAAAATCAGACACGGGGAAATATGTGACTAAAATTCAGACACGGGAGGTCCTGGCGTCTGAATTCTCCGGCTCAGGCCAGCCAAGGCGGAGCCGGCTGATCTGACGGAAATAGGCGGCAATGTCGTCCCGCATCCCGTCGTTGAGCCAGTCAATGACCGTCCCGAAGAGCGCGCAGCGGTGGAAGCGGATGACAACGGCCTTGTCCTCCTCGCTGAAATACGGGCCGACAGGGATGGTTTCCAAATAAGTGGATACCACATACTGGCACATCTTCATCAGGTGCCTCTCGTAAGTATCCCGGCTCAGGGAGTTGTAGATATGGTAGATTACCCGCTTGTTTTGGGTTACATACTCCGCAATAGTCCCGCAGCCCTCCTCCACCGAATCAATGGTGGGGTGCTTTTCTATGATGGCAGTCACCTGTTCGCTGATGATTTCCTCCAGAAGGGCGGGCAGGTCTGCAAAATGGTAATAAAAAGAGTTGCGGTTGATGCCGCAATCCTCTACAATGTCCTTAACGGTGATCTGGTTCAGGGGCCGCTGGCTGAGCAGTTTCAGGAACGACTCCTTGATGGCCCTGCGGGTAAAGTTCGGCATATGTACGCTCCTTTCCTAGTGTCAGGTCACAGTATACCATACCCTTTCTCAAATTTGTATAGAGAAATTCACCGAAATTTATTTGACAGGAGGATACGCCCATGGCGATCGACCGGCTCATCGGCATCCTTGCCATTCTGCTGCGGGAGGAGAAAGTCACCGCGGCCCAGCTGGCCGCCCGGCTGGAGGTAAACCAGAGGACCATCTACCGGGACATGGAGCGCCTGTGCCAGGCGGGCATCCCCCTCCGGTCGGACCGGGGCCGGGGCGGGGGCATCTCCATCATGGAGGGCTACGCCATGGACCGGACCCTGATGACGGAAGCAGACCGGAGCGCCATTCTGGCGGGGCTGCGGAGCCTGGACAGCGTGTCCGGCACGGGGTATTACCGCCGGCTCATGGAGAAGCTGCCTGGGGCCGCCGTCAGGCGGCCGGACCGGTCGTTGGGCCTGCGGCCCAATGACGGTCCCCAGACGGAGGCCGGGGCGGCGGACGACTGCGTGGTCATTGATCTGGCCTCCTGGTACGGTCCCCTGCTGGCCCCCCGGCTGGAGCTATTGAAGGATGCCTGCCTCCGGCGGAATCCGGTGCGCTTCACCTACTGCTCCCCCTCCGGCGAGGGCCTTCGGGTGGTAGAACCCGCCCGGCTGGTGTTCCGGTGGTCCAGCTGGTATCTCTACGGCTGGTGCCGGGAACGGCAGGACTGGCGGCTGTTCAAGCTCACCCGGATGCTGGAGCCGCAGGTGCTGGAGGAGACCTTCTCCGCCCGTTCCGTCCCATCTCCCATCACCCCGCCCCAGCGCGTCTATCCGGAGGCTCTCCAGGCGTCCATCCGCTTTGACTCCGTCGCCCGGTGGCGGCTCATCGACGAGTACGGCCCGGAGAGTTTCACCCAGTCCCCGGACGGCTCTCTGCTCTTCCGCCGGGGCTTCCCGGACAAGGAGGAGCTTTTCCGCTGGGTGCTGAGCTTCCAGGATCTGGCGGAGCTGCTGGAGCCGGAAGATCTGCGCCGGGATCTGGCGGAGCGACTGCAAAAAATTTTCAGAAAATATGACAGATAGCTGTCCCATTCTCAGGTGTATCATAGGCGCAGACAGGCTCCAAAGGGAGCCGGAAAGCGAGGAAGCGTAAAGTGATCGAATCAAGATGCGGAATCCTGTGCGCCCAGTGTACCCTCCGGGAGACCGCGGGATGCAAAGGCTGTACCAACATGGACAAGCCCTTCTGGGGCGAGCGCTGTCCCATCAAGAGCTGCTGCGAGGAGAAGCCCCACGCCCATTGCGGCCAATGCCTGGACTTTCCCTGCCGGCAGTTAACGGAGTATGCCTACGACCCGGAGCATGGCGACAATGGCCTGCGGCTGGAGCAGTGCGAAAAATGGCGGGAGGAGACATAGTATGGCGTCCAGTCTGAGTTATGTGGAATTCGTCATGGAACAGCTCTCCGATGCCGGGACCATCACCTGCCGCCGGATGTTCGGCGAGTACGGCCTGTACTGCGACGGGAAATACTTCGCCTGTATCTGCAATGACCGCCTGCTGGTGAAGATCACCCCCGCGGGCGGGGCCCTGGTCCCCGACTGCCCCCGGGGCATTCCCTACGAGGGCGGCGGTGAGATGCTGCTGCCGGACGTGGAGGACCGGGAGACGCTGACGGCGCTGGTCCGCGTGACCTGCGCCGCCCTCCCGGAGAAGAAGCCACGGAAGAAACCCGTAAAAAAGGAGTGATTGCATGGAAAAAATCGACTACAAGAAGACGGAAAAGTACCTCTATCTCCCCAAATCCCCCGCCATCGTCCAGGTCCCGGAGATGGTGTTCTTCGCCGTGGACGGCCAGGGCGACCCCAACACCTCCCCGGCCTACCAGCAGGCGCTGGAGCTTCTCTACGGCCTGAGCTTTACGGTGAAAATGAGCAAAATGGGCGGCGAGGAGCCGGAGGGCTATTTCGACTACGTGGTCCCGCCTCTGGAGGGCCTATGGTGGACGGAGACGCCTGGCTTTGACGGAAAACCTCCGGCGGACAAGAACGACTTCCGCTGGACCAGCCTCATCCGCCAGCCGGACTTTGTGAACGAGGAAGTCTTCACCTGGGCCGCGGAGCGCCTGGCGAAAAAGAAGCCCGCGCTGGATCTGACCAAAGCCCGGTTCCTCCGCTGGGAGGAGGGCCTGTGCGCCCATCTGCTCCACACCGGCCCCTACGACGCCGAGCCCGCCAGCATCGACCGTCTGACGGAATTCCTCCGGGAACAAGGCTGCGTCCCCGATTTCACCGATACCCGGCGGCACCACGAGATCTATCTGGGCGACCCCCGCCGCACCGCGCCGGAGAAGCTGAAAACCGTCATCCGCCACCCGGTAAAACGAGTCTGACAAAAGATTGAAAATTCCTCTTGACATACATAGGACATCTAGGTATACTATACCTAGATGTCCTATGTATAATAAAGGAGGTTTTACCCATGGCGAAGAAGGAACCGGCCAGCGTCTCCATGCTGGTGCTGGCCCTGCTGAAGGGGCGGGAGATGTACGGCTACCAGATCATCGAGGAGCTGGACAGGCGCAGCGAGCACGTATTCCAGATGAAGGAGGGCACCCTGTACCCCGTCCTCCACGGACTGGAGAAGGACCGGCTGGTCACCGCCCGGGAGGCGGTGACGGACAAGGGCCGCACCCGGCGGTACTACGCCGTGACGGAGAAGGGGCTGCGGGTACTGGAGGAAAAGGAGAAGGAGTGGCAGACCTTCTCCAGGGCAGTGACGGCCATCCTGGCCGGGGCGTGAGGCGGCGATGAACCGGTTGGATTGGCTGGATACAGCCACAAAGAAGATCTACTTCCGCCCGGACCGCAAAGCGGTCCGCCGGGAGCTGGAGGCCCACCTGGAGGACCTGCTGGAGGCCTCCGGCCTGGACGAGGACGCCGCCCTGAAAGAAATGGGCGACCCGGAGGCCATCGCGGAGGAGCTGGGCCGCCTCCACCGCCCCTGGCTGGGGTACCTCTGGCGGGCCAGCCAGCTGGCGCTGCTGGGCGCAGCTGTCATGTACTGCCTGGTACTGGCGATGCTGGCGGCGCGGCCCGGTTATTCGTACCGCGCGATTCCCGGAATGCGCTTGTACCACTATTTGCAAGCTGACATGGACACGATAGACCCCGCACGTGTTTTAGAGGAACGGGTGCTTTCGCCGAGTACGGTCCTCGAGACCGGCGGCTACACGATTTCTCTTGACCAGGCCGTCTTTCGTCGGGTCAGCGAATCAGATTCTCTTGACCAGGCCGTCTTTCGCCGGGTCAGTGAATCAGACGGCCCCCAATGGAATTTGTACATAGCTCTGGACATTACCTCGAGCCGGTGGGAGGAGCCTCTGGATTACTGGTTCTCTCTGTCCGGCGGCCGAACTGATGCCGGGCCAATGGAGTATGGCTTTACCCGCAATACTTCCCATTGGGGCTTCTGGCAGAAATGCGGATTCGAGATTGAAGGCCTGCCGGAGGATACGGAATGGGTCGAGCTGGATTTCGGCTACGGCAAATTGAAACGGACTCTGCACATCAGTCTGACAGAGGAGGCGGAGACATGAGGAAAAAGCGCACTCCCTGGCCCCGCTGGGCAAAGATCCTTCGGAACATTCTGCTCACCGCTCTGCTGGGCTTTATGATGTGGGACGCATGGGGGTGGCCGACGTTTTTCTTCCATGCGGACTTGCGGCGGACGGAACGGCGGATGCTGTTCCCGGAGCCAGAGCTGGCAGCAGAGATTGAGACCACCGGCGGCGTGCCGTACCGGATCGAACTGGTAGGCGATACGGCGGTGACAGCCTATCCGTCCCACGGAACTTTCTTTACAATTGCCAACAAAAGCGTACACCATCTGAAAAAGGGGCCCAATCTGATTTGTATTTCCCGCCCTGTGGAGCTGCCGGACGGGACAGGGCAATCCGCCTGTTACGCCGCCCTCCGCCCCCCGGAGAACGCCGCCCGCGCCGTTCTGGCGCTCCACAACGACGATGGCGACTTTTTAGCGGAAGGTATCCGCAAGGGAGAAATTTACCTCTTTTATGCCCGCCCGGAGCCGGACGAGTATGGGCGCGTCCAGATGGGTGGCAACTGGTTCTTTTTGCCACAATGTACCTATGAGCTGGCCTTCTATGACGCGGACGGGAACGTCATACAGGAAATCTCCGGATAAGGAAAGCCCCGGACGCAGCTGCGTCCGGGGCTTTTGCCGCTATGCTCAATGTCCGATCGTCGCCACCAGCACGGCCTTGATGGAGTGCATCCGGTTCTCCGCCTCGTCGAACACCACGGAGTGGGGGCCCCGGAACACCTCGTCGGTGACCTCCCGGATGTCTACGCCCTTGTTCTTCCACTCCTTGGCCAGCTTGGTCTCGAAGTCGTGGAACGACGGCAGACAGTGGAGATACAGCACGTTCTTGTTCCCCGTCCGATCCAGGGTCTGCTCCGTCACCCGGTAGGGCGTCAGCAGCTTCGCCCGCTCGGGGATGAGCGCCTCCTCGCCCATGGAGGCCCAGATGTCGCCGTAAATCACGTCCGCGCCGGTGAGGGTCCCCTCATCGCTGGTGATCTCGATGGTGGCCCCAGTCTGCCTCGCCACCTCCTGCACCTGCCGCAGGATGGACTGGTCCACGCCGTCGATCAGCTCCTGGGGTCCCAGGCCGACGAAGTGCATCCCCATCTTGGCGCAGCCGTACATCCATGCGTAGCACATGTTGTTGCGCACATCCCCGGGAAACACCACCTTCACATCCTTCAAGGGCTTGGCGCAGTGCTCCTCGATGGTCATCATGTCCGCCAGGATCTGGGTGGGATGGTCCGCGTCCGTCAGCCCGTTCCACACGGGCACACCGGAATATTTCGCCAGGTCCTCGACGACCTTCTGATCGAAGCCCCGGTACTCGATGCCGTCAAAGAACCGGCCCAGCACCTTGGCGGTGTCCTCCATGCTCTCCTTCTTGCCCATCTGACTGCTGCCGGCGTCCAGATAGGTGACGTGAGCGCCCTCCTGGGTAGCGGCCACCTCGAAGGAGCAGCGGGTCCGGGTGGAAGTCTTTTCAAAGAGCAGGACAATGTGTTTGCCCTTCAGAGTGGGCTCGCATATGCCCGCCCGGCGCTTGGCCTTCAGGTCGTGGCCCAGGTCCAGCAGATAGCGGATCTCCAGGGGGGTAAGGTCCATCAGTGTCAAAAAGCTCTTGCCTTTCAGATTGATTGCCATAGAGAATCCTCCTAATCAAAAACATAAGCAAAACGAAGTTTTGCGGTAAAAAGTTTTTCTTCTTTTGCTTCTTTTCTTCTTTGTTCACAAAGAAGAAAAGAAGATCACAGATCATCCCGCACAAAGGGCATCGACATACACCGGGGACCGCCCCGTCCCCGGCTGAGCTCGCTGCAGGGGATGGTGTGGACGGTGATCCCGTTGTCCTCCAGAATCCGGTTGGTGACGTAGTTCCGCTCGTACACCACCACCTCGCCGGGGGCGATAGCCAGGGTGTTGCTGCCATCGCTCCACTGCTCCCGGGCGGCGTCGATGGGGCTGTCGGACCCGCACTTGATGAGCGTTACCTGCTCCAGATCCAGGTGCTTTTTCAGGATATCCTCCAGCCGTCCCTGTTCCTCTTGGATGTGGACCTTCCCGTCAACCAGCTCCATCACATACACGGTGATCTCGCTGAGGATGTTGGGGTGTACGGTAAACTTGTCCCGGTCCACCATGGTGAAGACCGTGTCCAAGTGCATAAAGCTGCGGCTCTTGGGGATGTTGAACGCCAGGATCTTCTTGAACGTCTTGCTGATGGACAGCACCGTGTGGGCAAATTTGTCGATGCTGTCCTCCTCCGTCCGCTGTGAGATGCCCACTGCCAGGACCTCCGGGGACAGGATGAGGATGTCCCCGCCCTCCATGGAACTGGTCTCGCCCCGGTCATACCACTTGGGGGCGTCCTTGTAGACCGGGTGGTACTGGAAGATGAATTTCCCAAAGAGGGTCTCCCGGTTCCGGGTCACGGTGTGCATCCTGTGGAGGGACACTCCGGTGCCGATGGTGGCGAAGGGGTCCCGGGTGAAATACAGGTTGGGCATAGGGTCGATGAGAAACGGGTATTCATCGGACCGGAAGCTGAGGTAATCCGCCAGCTTTCCGGTCTCAAATCCCCGGATGTCGCTTTTCCGCACCCCGGCCATCATGGTATCCACCAGCGCGCCGTTGTCCATCGACCCGAAATAATCCTGGAGAATTTCCCGGATACGGTGGTTCTCCAGCCCCGCCTCGTCCAGGAACTGCTCTGTCAGCTCCCTGCGGACGTCCGGTTCGGCCAGGGTCTCCTCCACCAGGTCCCGGAGGTACACCACCTCCGCTCCGTTGTCCCGCAGGCACTGTGCGAAGGCGTCGTGCTCCGCCTGTGCCACCTTCAGGTAGGGGATGTCGTCAAACAGCAGCCGCTCCAAATATTCCGGCATCAGATTTTCCAGCTCCCTGCCCGGGCGGTGGAGCATGACCTTTTTCAGCCGCCCGATCTCGCTGGTATTGTGCAGGCCGGTTTTCAGCCTTGTTTCCGTTGGCATTGCGCATCACTCCTTTTCTGCCGTTAGGATTGCCGGATTTGCCCGGGACATACATCCTTTTTTCCAACGGGCCGAGATGTAAACCTGGTTTAAAATTTGGGTTGACAGCAAAAAGAAAATATGGTACAGTCTGGTGTATCAACAAGAAGGAGCCTGTCAAAAATGGAAATGACCGCAGCAAAAATTCGTACACGGGATATCGCTTACATCGCAATTTTCACCGCTTTGATGGCGGTGTGCTCCTGGATATCCATCCCCACCGCCATTCCCCTCACCCTGCAGACCATGGCCGTCTTTCTGGCAGTGGGCCTGCTGGGCGGCAAGCGGGGGACCATAGCGGTAGTGGCCTATGTGCTTCTGGGCGCGGTGGGCGCGCCGGTGTTTGCAAACTTTTCCGGCGGCGTCGGCATACTGCTGGGCCAGACCGGCGGATACATCCTGGGCTTTATCGGCTCCGCCATACTCATGTGGGCCCTGGAGCGCTTTCTGGGCGGGAAGCTGTGGGGCCTGGGCCTGAGCATGGTCCTGGGCCTGCTGGTGTGCTACGCCTTCGGCACCGCCTGGTTCATGGTGGTGTACCCCATGGGCGGCGAGAGCGTGACCCTGTGGACCGCCCTGACCTGGTGCGTGTTTCCCTACGTTGTCTTTGATTTAATCAAAATCGCCCTGGCCCTGACGCTCACCAGCCAGCTGCGCCGTCATGTCAAGTGAGCCCCTGCCTCTCCGGCCCCACCATGGCATGTGTATGGCCTATTTCGTAGGGCACGGCTACAGCGACGCCTTCTCCGCCCATATGGCGGCGCTGCTGGAGGAGCTGACGCCGGAGACTCCCATCCGCCTGACTACGGCCACCGACGCCGTATGCGGCCCCTGTCCCAATAATAACGGGGGTCTTTGCAGCAAGCCGGAGCTGGTGGCGGCCTATGACCGGTCCGTTCTGTCGCTGTGCGGTCTGGGGGAGGGCTATATCCTCTCTTTCGGCTGCTTCACCCGCCTGGTCCAGGAGCGCATCCTGACCCCCGGTCTCCGCCCTGCCGTCTGCGGCGGCTGTCAGTGGAACGGTATCTGCTCCACACAACCCAGCCGCTGGGCCTGTGAGGCCAGCCATCCGGAGTAACCCGATCAAAAAGGGCCCCTTGCTTACCGCAGCATTTTAGAAAATTTATCCGGCGCGCTTATTTCCCGGTTTGGCGGAAATACTAGAGCAGAATTGCTGAAGTCTCTGCCGCGTATAGGGGGACGGCTTCGGCAATTCCCAGGACGACCGAGAGGAGGAGTGGACGGATGAAAGGCTTTTTAAAGGGGATGCTGCTGGGCGCAGCCGCCGGTGCGGCGGCCGACATGGCGCTGCACACCAACACTGTGAAAAAGACTGCCGCCGGCAAGGCGATGCAGACGGCGACCGACGCGGTGGATGCCGCTGCGGCCTCTGTGAAGGAGACCATGAATCGGTAAATACACCCGGAGCGCTCAGAAGGACCCCGGCCGCACGATGCGGCCGGGGTCCTTCCTGCACAGGGAGGCCGGCGGATGTCCGGCCAAATTTGACAAATTTAAAAATTCCTCTTGTGAAACATCTGTTTGTGTGGTACAATAACAGGAAACGGGTTTCCGCCGACCGGCGGAGAGGAGGAGAGAAACCAATGGGCGTCCATGACGGTCACAGAGACAGAAAACGGGAACAGTTTCTCCGGTGCGGTGCCGAATCCTTTGCCGACCACGAGCTGCTGGAGGTGCTGCTCTATTACGCCATCCCCCAGCGGGATACCAACCCCATCGCCCACGCGCTCATCGAGCGGTTCGGCAGCCTGCAGGCGGTGCTGTCCGCTCCGCCGGAGGAGCTGATGGAGGTACCCTATGTCAAGGAGAAGGCGGCGGTGCTGATCCGGCTGGTCCCCGCGCTGTATCAGCGGGTGCTGATGTCGGGGGAGGACTGCGAGGTCATCCTGGACACCCGGGAGCGGATCGGGGAGTTCTTCCGGCGGATCTTTATCGCCCACGCCTCCGAGGTCATGTACCAGCTCTGCCTGGACGGGAAGGGAAAAAAGAAGGGACTCTACAAGCTGGGCGAAGGGGACCTGGGCAGCGTGGGGCTCAATATCCGCCAGATCATGGAGAACACCCTGCGTTCCAAGGCGGTGATGGTGGTGCTGGCCCACAACCACCCCAGCGGCGTGGCCCTGCCTTCCCACGAGGACAGAGTAGCCACCCGGATGGTCCGGGAGGCGCTGGAAACCATGGGCGTGCGTCTGGTGGATCACATTATTGTGGCGGACAACGACTATGTATCTATGGCCGAGTCAGGACTATTGTAAACAGGGAGGTATCCTATGCCCGCTTTTCAGGTAGTATCCGAATACACCCCCTCCGGCGATCAGCCCCAGGCCATCGCCAAGCTGGCCCAGGGCATCGAGGACGGCCTGCGGGAGCAGATCCTGCTGGGCGTTACCGGGTCCGGCAAGACCTACACCATGGCCAAGGTCATTGAGGCCGTCCAGCGCCCCGCGCTTGTGCTGGCTCACAATAAGACTCTGGCGGCCCAGCTGTGCGAGGAATTCAAGGAGTTCTTCCCCAACAACGCGGTGGAGTATTTCGTGTCCTACTACGACTACTACCAGCCGGAGGCATATATCCCCCACACTGACACCTTCATTGAAAAGGACGCCTCCATCAACGAGGAGATCGACCGGCTGCGGCTGAGCGCCACCGCCTCTCTGCTGGAGCGGCGGGACGTGATCGTGGTCAGCTCCGTCAGCTGTATCTACGGCCTGGGGGAGCCGGACGACTTTGAGAAGATGATGGTCTCCCTGCGGGTGGGGGACGATATGGGGCGGGACGAGCTGCTCCGCCGGCTGGTGGACATCCGGTATGAGCGCAACGATATCGCCTTCGAGCGGAACATGTTCCGGGTCCGGGGCGACACCGTGGAGCTGTGGCCCGCCTATTGGAAGGATTCCGCTCTGCGGGTGGAGTTCTTCGGAGACGAGATCGACCGGATCAGCGAGATCAACCCGGTCACCGGGACCATCACCCGGCGGCTGACCAACATCCCCGTCTGGCCCGCCAGTCATTACGTGGTCAGCAAGGAGAAGATGGAGCGGGCCCTGGGGGAGATCGAGCGGGAGCTGGACGACCGGGAGCGCTGGTTTGCGGAGAACGGCAAACTGGTGGAAGCCCAGCGCATCCGCCAACGGACCACCTACGACATCGAGATGATGCGGGAGCTGGGGTACTGCAACGGCATTGAGAACTACAGCCGGGTCATCTCCGGCCGGCCGGTGGGGTCCCCGCCCATGACGCTGCTGGACTACTTCCCCGACGATTTTGTGCTGTTCGTGGATGAAAGCCACGTGACACTGCCCCAGGTGCGGGCCATGTTCAACGGCGACCGGGCCCGGAAAGAGAGCCTTATCGAGTACGGTTTCCGTCTGCCCTGCGCCTTTGACAACCGGCCTTTGAAGTTTGAAGAATTTCAGGAGCGGTTCCACCAGGCGGTATTTGTCTCCGCCACCCCGGCGGAGTACGAGCGGAGCCAGGCGGACCAGATCGTGGAGCAGGTGATCCGCCCCACGGGCCTGCTGGACCCCAGGGTGGAGGTCCGGCCCGTGGCGGGGCAGATCGACGACCTCATCGGGGAGATCAACGCCCGGTCCGCTCGGAACGAGCGGGTGCTGGTGACCACCTTGACCAAGAAGATGGCGGAGGACCTGACCCAATATCTGCAAAAGGCGGGCATCAAGGTGCGGTATATGCACCACGATGTGGAGACCATCGAGCGCATGGAGATTATCCGGGACCTGCGGCTGGGGGAGTTCGACGTGCTGGTGGGCATCAACCTGCTGCGGGAAGGTCTGGACATGCCGGAGGTCAGTCTGGTAGCTATCCTGGACGCGGACAAGGAGGGGTTCCTGCGCAGCGAGACCAGCCTCATCCAGACCATCGGCCGGGCGGCCCGGAACGCCGAGGGCATGGTCATCCTGTATGCCGATACCATCACAAGAAGTATGCGCGCCGCCATGGACGAGACGGAGCGGCGGCGGAAAATCCAGGACGAGTTCAATAAGGAACATGGCATCGTGCCCAAGACGGTCATCAAGTCCGTCCGGGAGATCCTGGAGCTCAGCAAGAGCGAGGCGGAGGTCCAGAAGAAGTCCGGCAAGAAGCTGACCAAGCCGGAGGTGCTGGAGGAGATCGCCAAGCTGGAAAAGCAGATGAAGGAAGCTGCCAAGATGATGGAGTTCGAGTACGCGGCGGTGCTGAGGGACCGGATTATCGAGCTTCGCAAGGAAGTGCATTAGCTCCCGGCGATCTGTCCTGCTTGATGTGTTTCATACCGCTATTGGGACAAAAAAGTTCGTACAACCGTTAAGCTGCGCGGTTGTACGAACTTTTTTGTCAATAAAGCCGCAGGGCTGCCGGGGCAGACACCCAGCCTGCTCTTACGGCAGAGGGTGTCCGGCGGCCAGGTACAGCCGGTACCACTCCTCCCGGGTCAGCCGGACCTCACAGGCCTGGACGATCTCCCTCAGCCGAGACTCCCTGGCCGTGCCGGTAATCAGCTGCATCCGTGCCGGATGACGGAGGAGCCACGCCGCGGCAATCGTTGTGGCGCTGGTATGGTACTGCTCCGCCAGGCTGTCCAGCTCCCGGTTCAGCTCCGGATAGCGCGCATCCCCCAGGAAGCATCCGCCCCAGCTGGGCGTCTGGAATGGGGACCACGCCTGAATGGTCATGCCGTACAGCCGGGAATAGTCCAGTACGCTCCCGTCCCGGTCGGCGGCGCCCGGCGTCTCCATGTTGACCTCCAGGCCGTTGGCCACCATGTTGGAGACCGGGAGGCTGAACTGCAGCTGGTTGACCAGCAGCGGCTGCCGGACGGCTTTCTTGAGCAGCTCGATCTGCATAGGTTTGTGGTTGGATACGCCGAAATGGCGCACTTTTCCCTTCTGCGCCAGCTCGTCAAAGGCGGCGGCCACTTCCTCCGGTTCCACCAGCGCATCGGGGCGGTGGATCAGCAGTACGTCCAGATAGTCGGTATGCAGACGGCTCAGGATTCCGTCCACCGCCTCCAGCAGGTGCTCCTTGGAGGAATCATAGAACCCCTGCCGGATGCCGCATTTGGACTGTAAAATCAAGTCCTCACGCCGGATCGAGGAATCATTCTGCAGCACCGCGCCGAAGTGCTCCTCGCAGCTGCCGCCGCCGTAGATGTCGGCGTGGTCAAAGTATGTTGCACCGCAGTCCAGCGCCGTATGGATGAACCGCCCCAGCGCCGCTCCGTCCAGCTCTCCCAGCCGCATACAGCCCACGGCAACGGCGGGAACCATCCATCCGCTGCCGCCCAATGGAATTAGTTTCATTGCAGATGTCTCCTTCAAGTTTTTCTTGCTGTTCAGTCGAAAATACTATTACTTCCGAGCTTAAAGCTCGGAGGTAATATGTGCCATGCTTTTCGGTTGCCGCCGTTCACGGCGGCGAGAAAAGCGGCTCAAATCAATTATATTATTTCCGAATTTTTAATTCGGAAATAATATATCATATCTTTTCTCCCGCCGCAAGCCCATGAAAGGGAAGCGCGCCGCAGGGGGCAAGCGTGAATTTTTCCTCCGGTCTGCTTGACGGAGATTTCCTTGTGTTATATAATGATGCAGAACATTTGGACGAAAGAGGAGGCGGGCACTGTGGACCCAAGGAGAATGAAAGACACCGCTGAATGGTTCCGCAGCACCGTTTTCCGGGATGAGGCCATCCGCCCCAAGCCCGTGCAGAGGCCGGAGCGCCTGCCCTCCCTCCTGCGGGCTGCCCGCTCCCTGGAGAGCAGGACCATGCAGTACTGGCAGTCCCGGAGCGCGGTTTTTCTCCAGCAGGCGAAGCTGCTGGTCAATTACGAGGACGACTACGACTTCTCCGGACGGGTGCAGTACTATTACCCCACCTATCAGTCCTTGTCGGACCAGGAGCTGCGGGGCTACTTCGCCTGGCGGACCAAGCTGCGCCGGGGCGAGGTCAGGGAGACCTCCCTGTCTTTCGCCTTTCTCTATATCTATGAGCTGATCAATCAGATCGGCGCCGCGGACCCTATGGACGGATACTGCAGGCTGCGGGATTTTCGGGACGCCTATGGCCAGATCGACGATGCCATTCTCTCTTATCTTAGTCAGTGGATGGTGGACTATGTGGTCTACTACGGACTGGACGCGGAGCTGTTGTCCGGTTCCTCCCAGGTGCTCTTTGACCGGAGCATCGCCGTGCTGGAGCAGGTGGGGACCGAGCAGCCGGACCGGATCATCACCGCGGTGAAGCAGCTGGCCCCCAAATGGCTGGGGCGCTCCAAGTTCTATGCGGCTCACGGAGAGGATATGGACGCGGTGATTGTCCGGGTGCTGCGGCGGATGACGGACCACTGCGCCGCCCGGTGCAAGAAGTCCCTGGTGGAGCAATACTTCGGCAGTCCCGGCCGCTATCAGGCTCGCCCCTTTGAGGCGGCGGTTTTCTGTGACCCGCTGAAAAGGCGCAATTACGAATACGCTGTGGATGAGCGCTGCATCTGCCATTGTGAAAACGGCGTCTGGTCTGTGGACAAGTACGCCGTCACGCCGGGGGCCGGCGCAAAGCTGGATGCTCTGATAAAAACCATTGACGCCGAGATGCGCCAGGCTCTGGATGACCGCCACCCTGTCAAGTCCGAGCTGGATACCAAGTGGATTCTTCGTATCATCCGGGAGGAAATTCAGGGACTCCTGGCGGAGAAGCAGGCCGCCGAGGAGAAAAAAATCGTCATCGACTACGCCCAGCTGACACGTATCCGCCGGGACGCCTCCATCACCCAGGAGAAGCTGATTGTCGATGAGGAGACGGACGGCCCGGAGGAGCCCGCCCCGCCGGAATACGAACAGGCGCAGATCTCTCCGCCGGAGGAGGCGGCTTCCCAGCCGGATGCGCCTCTGGCCCCGGCAGAGATCCGTCTGCTGCAATGCCTGCTCTACGGCGGGGATACCGGCTGGGTGCGGGAATCGGGGCAGATACTGTCCGTCCTGACGGACAGTATCAATGAAAAACTGTACGACACATTTGGGGACACGGTCCTGGATGAGGGTTCCCAGGTGGTCGAGGACTATATAGACGATTTGAAAGAGATGGTGCGCCCATGAAGATCCCCAGACGAATTGCCCAGACCCTGATGAACTCCCTGAAAGGCGGCGTGGTGCCCCGGGTAGGACTGCCCTACGTCACCGTAGGCCGGAAGGCGGAGATCGACGCCCTGCTCCATGACGTGGACATTATCGCCGACGGCGGCGCCTCCTTCCGCTTCATCGTGGGGCGGTACGGCAGCGGCAAGAGCTTTCTGCTCCAGACCATCCGCAACTACGTGATGGCGAAGAACTTCGTGGTGGTGGATGCGGACCTTTCTCCGGAGCGGCGGCTCCAGGGCACCCGCGGCCAGGGCCTGGCTACCTACAAGGAGCTTATCCGCAACATGTCCACCAAGACCCGGCCCGAGGGCGGGGCCCTGTCCCTGATCCTGGACCGCTGGATCAGCAGCGTGCAGCAGGAGGCCGCGGAGGCGTCCGGCCTCAGCGTCACGGACCCGGGGCTGGCCCCGCTGGCGGAGCGCCGGATCTCCGCCGTGATTGCCTCCCTCAGCGAGATGGTCCACGGCTTTGACTTCGCCCGGCTGCTGACCCTCTACTACCGCGCCTCCCTCTCCGGGGACGATGAGACCAAGGGCAAGGTTCTCAAATGGTTCCGTGGGGAGTACGCCACCAAGACTGAGGCCCGGCAGGAGCTGGGGGTCAACATCGTCATCACCGACGACGACTGGTACGAGTATTTGAAACTCTTCGCCTGCTTCCTCCAGCAGGCGGGCTACGCCGGGATGCTGGTGCTCATCGACGAGCTGGTGAACATCTACAAGATCCCCAACGCCATCACCCGGCAGTACAACTATGAGAAGATCCTCACCATGTACAACGACACCATGCAGGGCAAGGCCAAACACCTGGGCGTCATCCTCTGCGGCACGCCCCAGTGCATGGAGGACCCCCGGCGGGGCGTCTACAGCTACGAGGCCCTGCGCTCCCGGCTGGCGGAGGGGCGTTTCTCCGGCCAGCACAAGGATCTGCTCTCCCCGGTGATCCGCCTCCAGCCCCTGACGCCGGAGGAGATGCTGATTCTGGTGGAGAAGCTGGCGGGCATCCACGCGGAGCTCTACGAGTACGCGCAGATCGTCACTCAGCAGGATATGGCGGATTTCATCGAGATCGAGTTCGGCCGCATCGGCGCGGACGAGCATATCACCCCCCGGGAGGTCATCCGGGATTTTATCGAGGTGCTGGACATCGTGTACCAGAATCCGGACGTAAAGGTCCGGGAGCTGCTGGGCAGCGAGGATTTTGCCTACGCACAGAACGCGGTGCAGGAGGAGTCCGCCGGGGAGCAGTTCGCGGAGTTTGAGCTGTAGGTGTTTGCGTGGGAGCAATAAATCGGGATTTACGAGGTATACCAATATGAAGAAACACATTTGGATAATAGGGCTTGTTATAATGGCCGTATTGTCCGTATCTTGTTTTATGTTTTGGAGGCAAGCCAGTATCGAACACACTGAGATGGTAAATTTGTGCCAGGCCAGTGTGTATCAATCATTAGAGAGTTTCAAGGAATATTCAACAAAAGGAGATGACTATCTCTACATATATGGAGTAGCGGAGTTTAAGAGTTTTATGAATGCCTATCACTATCTGAACAATAACATAGGCAACCCAGAGTATCTATACTGCAATATCATTTACGGCGAAATGGCACTCAACCCCGAAAGGGTACAAGAAAATATGCAGGGGGTAATTAAAGCCTTAGCTATTTTAGCAGAGGATTATACAGATCCAAATGGATATATCCGTTTGAACGAATTAGGGAACCTCTTGCGCTACGGGGCAGAATAAACCAACCACATTGACAAATTTCAGTTTATCGAACAATCCCTCAAGGAGGTCCCATGAACATTTTCGACCGCTACGCCCCCTTCGTCCAGGAGTACATCTACCGCAACCGCTGGGAGAACCTCCGCGCCATCCAGGTGGCGGCGGCGGAAGCCATCTTCCGCACCGACGACAATCTGCTCCTGACCGCCTCCACCGCCTCCGGCAAGACCGAGGCGGCGTTTTTCCCCATCATCACCCTCTTTTCTGAGGACCCGCCGTCCTCCGTGGGCTGCATCTACATTGGGCCGCTGAAAGCCCTCATCAACGACCAGTTCGCCCGCCTCAACGATCTGTGCGCCGAAGCGGACATTCCCGTCTGGCACTGGCACGGCGACGTGGCCCAGAGCCACAAGGACCGGCTGATGAAGCGCCCCTCCGGCATTTTGCAGATCACCCCGGAATCCCTGGAGGCCATGCTGCTCCACAAGCACGCCGCCATCCCCAAGCTGTTCGGCGACCTGCGGTTCGTGGTCATTGACGAGGTCCATTCCCTCCTGCGAGGGGACCGAGGCGGACAGACGCTGTGCCTCATCGAGCGTCTGAGCCGTCTGGCGGGGGTGAACCCCCGGCGTATCGGCCTCTCCGCCACCATCGGCGACCCGGAGCGGACCGGAGAATTCCTCTCCCTGGGCACAGGACGGAAGACCATCATTCCCAAGATCGAAGCCAAGGGGTCCAAATGGCGGCTGAGCATGGAGCACTTCTACGTGAAGGACGTCCAGGCCGCCGAGGACCGGCCGGATATCGAGGCCCTGCCGGTGCTGGAGGAAAAAACCGATCAGGCCCCCGCCAACTCGGACCCGGGCCTGGGATACATTTTCGAGCACACCCGGGGGAAAAAGTGTCTGGTCTTCGTCAACTCCCGGGAGGAGTGCGAGACCTTCACCGCCACCCTCCGGCAGTACTGTGAGCGCGCCCACGAGCCGGACCGCTTCCTCATCCACCACGGCAACCTCTCCGCCTCCTACCGGGAGACGGCGGAGGAGGTGATGAAGGACGAGAGCCAGTATCTGACCACCGTCACCACCGCCACGCTGGAGCTGGGCATCGACATTGGCCGGCTGGAGCGGGCCTTTCAGATCGACGCGCCCTGGACGGTGTCCTCCTTCCTCCAGCGCATGGGCCGCACGGGACGGCGGGAAGCGCCTCCGGAGATGTGGTTCGTCATGCGGGAGGACGAGCCGGAGGCCCGGGCCATGCTGCCCGCCACCATTCCATGGAAGCTTTTGCAGGGCATCGCCCTGGTGCAGCTCTATCTGGAGGAGCGCTGGGTGGAGCCGCCCCGGCTGGACCGCCTCCCCTACAGTCTGGTGTACCACCAGACCATGTCCACCCTGGCCTCCTGTGGGGAACTGTCGCCCGGGGCTCTGGCGGACCGGGTGCTGCGGCTGCACTATTTCCACCGGATCTCTCAGGAGGACTACCGGGTCCTGCTGCGCCATCTTATCGAAACGGACCACATCCAGCGCACGGAGCAGGGCGGCCTGATCGTGGGCCTGGCCGGGGAGCGTGTAGTCAATTCCTACCGGTTTTACGGCGTGTTTCAGGAGAATGAGGAATACACTGTCCGCAATGAGTCCCAGGAACTGGGCACTGTGGTGCTGCCGCCCCCGGTGGGAGAAAAGCTGGCTATCGCGGGGCACGTCTGGGTGGTGCTGGACGTGGACCGCAAGCGGCATCTGGTATACTGCGAGCAGGTAAAGGGCGCCATCCCGGCCTATTTCGGCCTGTGCCCCGGGGATCTGCATACCCGGATCCTCCGGCGGATGCGGCAGGTCCTCCGGGAGGAGCGGTCCTATCCCTACCTGATGAAGAACGCCGCGGCCCGTCTGGAGCAGGCCCGGTTTACGGCATCCCACTCCGGCGCGGGGGAAAGGCCCCTGATCCACCTGGGAGGCAATATGTGGTGCCTGCTGCCCTGGGTGGGGACCTATGTGTTCCTCACGCTGGAGCGCTTTCTGAAGGTCAAATGCGCTGAGCGTCTGGGCCTGCGGAATCTGGACTCCGCACGGCCCTACTACATGCAGTTCACCATGAAAGCAGACGAGGAGACCTTTTTCCGGGTGGTGCTGGAAGAAGTTCAGAAGCCCATTGACCCGCTGGAGCTGGTCTATCCCAAGGAGCTGCCCCTGTTCGACAAGTACGACGAATTCCTCCCGGAGCCGCTGGTGAAGAAGGGTTTCGCCCTGGGCGTGCTGGACCTGGACGGACTGCGGGAGACGGTGCTGGGATGGGACGCCGGGCAACATGCTCTCTAGGAAACAAAAAGTCCTGGAAAACCATACGGTTTTCCAGGACTTTTTTGTCATTCCGCGCTGATCGTTTGCAGCTCCAGCCACCTGCCCCGGTACATCCGCAGGAGGAACAGCAGCCCCCGGACGCAGAGTTCGGTACACATGGCGATCCACACGCCATGGAGGCCCAGCGGCCCCACCAGGGCCATGGCCAGCGTGATGCGCACGCCCCACATGCTCCCCAACTCGATGATGCTGGGAACCAGCGTGTCGCCCGCGCCACGGAGGGCCCCGGCGGCCACGATGGAGGCGGCGAACAGGGGCTCGGCGAAGGCTTCAATGCGAAGCACCTCCGCTCCCAGGGTCCGGACCGCCTCATCCGGCGTCAGCATGGAGAAGATCCACGGCGCGGCGATGTACATGAGAATGCCCGTGCCGGTCATAACGCCCACGCCCAGCCCCACGCTCAGCCAGCCGAACCGCTTGGCCTGGTCCCTGCGCTCCGCCCCGATGCTCTGTCCTACCAGGGTGGTGGCCGCCGCCGCCATGCCGTAGCCGGGCATGTAGCAGAACCCCTCCGCCGTCACGGCCAGAGAGTTGGCCGCCACCGCCGTGGTCCCCAGGGGGGAGACAATCTTCGTCCCCGCGATCTGCGCCAGGGAGGTGGTCACCCGCTCCAGGGCGATGGGGACGGCCAGACGCACAGTGGTCATCATACAGCCGCGCTCCAGCCGCCAGGGTATGCCCTTTTCCAAACGCAGCACCGGGGAGCGGAGGCACACAAAGTACATCATCAGAGTGGTGGTCACGATCTCGCTCATGACCGTGCCCAGGGCCGCCCCCGCGACGCCGATGCCCGCGCCGAAGAAGGTGAGGTCCGCGCCCAGGAGCGTCACGGTCCGGGTGGGGAAGATGAACAGGGAATTGAACACCACGTTCATACAGCACATGAGGATATTGAGGGCGCTGGGGGTGCGCATGTCCCCGCTGCACTGGAGCATACTCCCGCCGGTCTGCCGCAGCAGCACCACCGGCAGGCCGCAGCCGTAGATGAAAAAGTAGCGGGAGGAGCCCGCGCACACGTCCGGCTCGCCCCCCAGCCAGACCGGCAGGGAACCGCTGATTCCCACCGCGGCCGCCGCGAAGAGGATGCCTATGCCTACGGCGACCATCATGGCCTGCCGCATGACGGACTGGACCTGCCGCAGCCGCCCCGCGCCGATGAGCTGGGCGATCTGGATGGAAAACCCCGTGACCACGCACATGCCCATGCCATTGAAAAGCCAGGTGCTGCTGGCCACCAGCCCCACCGCCGCGGTGGCCGTAGCCCCCAGGGAGCCGACCATGGCGGAATCTACATAGCTCATCACGGTGGAGCTGATCTCCGCCAGGATAATGGGGATGCTCAGACGCACAACAAGGTTCATCTGCTCCCTCAGAGTAGGCTGCGCGTCCGGTGCGAGAAACCGGCTCCATTGGATTTCTTTAGACATATGGGTACCATCCTTTTGCGTTGCTGTTTTTCGGCAGGCTTTTTCTTCATTCTACGGTATTATACACGCTCCGGCGGGTAAATGCAATCCGTTGGAACCTCTATTGCCATATGCTCTTTGATAAATATTACTTCCGAACGAAAGGTCGGAAGTAATATACGCTATGTTTTGCGGTTGCCGCCGTAAACGGCGGCGAGCAAAACGGCTTAAATCCAATGTATTATTTCCGAATTTTCAATTCGGAAATAATACCCGGCTTCCGCTATTTGTGCCGCGCGGACCGGAGTCAATTTCTTTACATTTTCCTCCGCCTATGGTACACTATGCAGCAGAAAGCCGATATTTTCAAATGTATTGCATGATCTGCTCATCACACCTGACGCGCAGAGGAATTCAATGGATCGGAGAAGAATGCCATGCCCCAGAAGCAGTCCGGCTTGATCGTACACACGGAGGGCAGCCCGTGGCGGCTGCTGCTCCTGTTTTCCCTCCCTCTGATGGCGGGAAATATTTTTCAGCAGATGTATACCGTGGTGGACACCGCCGTGGTGGGCAAGGTGCTGGGGGTAGAGGCCCTGGCGGCCCTGGGGACGGTGGATTGGCTCAACTGGCTGACCCTGGGGACCATCCAGGGGTTCACCCAGGGCTTTTCCATCCTTATGGCGCAGCGGTTCGGGGCGGGGGACTTCGTCCGGCTGCGCAGAACGGCGGCCAGCGCCATTCTGCTCTCGGCGCTGTGCGGCGTCCTCCTGACGGCGGGCAGCGAAGCGGCGGCGGAGCCGGTGGCGGCGCTGCTGCGGGTCCCGGCGGAGATCCGGCCCATTGCCGTCAGCTATCTCCGGGTGCTGTTTGCCGGACTGCCGGTGGTGACCGCTTACAATCTGGCGGCCTCCATGCTGCGCGCCCTGGGGGACGGTCGGACGCCGCTGATCGCCATGGTGGCGGCGTCGCTGGCCAACATCGCCCTGGACTTCTGGTTTGTCGTGGGCCTCCGCTGGGGGGTCCGGGGCGCGGCGGCAGCGACCATCATTGCCCAGTGCCTGGCAGCGGGGTGCTGCATCCTGCGGCTGCGCCGGATGGAGGCGCTGCACCTGACCCGGGAGGACTGGTCCTTTGACGGCGCTCTTTGGGGCAGGCTCATGAAGCTGGGGCTGCCCATGGCCCTGCAAAACACCATCATCGCTGTGGGCGGCATGATCATCCAGACCATCGTGAACGGTTTCAGCGTGGCCTTCATTGCCGGATTTACCGCCACCAACAAGCTGTACGGCGTTCTGGAGGTGGCTGCCACCTCCTATGGCTATGCCATGACCACTTACGCCGGACAAAATCTGGGGGCCGGGAAGCTGGAGCGGATCTCCCGGGGAATGCGGGCCGGATTGGTTATTGCCCTGGCGACTTCGGCGGTCATTACGGGACTCATGCTGAGCTGTGGGGAGTGGGTCCTGTCGTGGTTCGTTCCCGCCGGGACGGCCCAGAGTGAGGAGGCGCTGTCGGTGGCCTCCCGGTATCTCACCTTGATGGCGGTCTGCCTTCCGGTGCTGTATGTGCTGCACATTACCCGCAGCTGCATCCAGGGGATGGGCAACACCCTGCTGCCCATGGTTTCGGGCGTATCGGAGTTTATCATGCGCACGGGCGGGGCGCTGTTGCTGCCGGCGGTGCTGGGCGGCACGGGGGTCATGTGCGCGGAGGTCCTGGCCTGGCTGGGGGCGGACCTGATCCTTGTTCCCAGCTATTTTTATGTAATGGGCAAAATCCTGCGCCGTCAGGCGCAGGAGAAAGAGGAGGAGCTGTCATGACGGAAAAAGTACGTTTCCAGCGGCGGGACAACCTGCCCATGCCGCTGATCTATCTGGCCTCGCCGGAGGACCTGGCCCTCTGGTACGCGGACGGACTGCGCTGGTCCCTGGACCACGGGGAGCGGTCCCTGTCCATTTCCTGCTTTGACACCCAGCGCACCTTCGGGTTTGATACTGCCCGGGCGGCCCGGATTGTGCTGCGGGCGGTGACGGACGTGCTGTACGACCATCCGGAGGCGGAGAGCCTGACCATTCTCTGCGGCGACGAGGAGAGCTGGCGTGCCTACCGCTTCTGCTGGAACTTATGGTACGCGGAGCGCAAGCCGGAGCACGGCGAGGATTCCTCTGACTGATGCTTTTTCTTTCAGTTTGCCATTTGATCTCTTGCAATTACAAAATTTTGCAGGCGTAAGGCGGCTATGGCCGCCTTACGCCTGCACCCCAGGGCCGTTCTCTTTAAAAATCAAACTCCATTTGCTGCCGCTGCCGTTTTGCGCGCCGGATGGGGGCTTCCGCCCTGTAGAGCAGTTCATCCAGCGTCAAGGTGTTGGTTTCGCCGTCCACCTCGACGATGCCGAAATTGAAGTTGCAGCGATGCTTGAAAAGCCGCTCCTCATCCCGTTGGAAGGCGACGGCGATTTCACTCATTTTCCGCTCTACGAGGTGCTTGACTTTGCCGGACAGCAGCAGGCAGAATTTGTCATCCCGGACGCGGGCAAAGGTGTCGCTGCTCCGGAAATGCTTGCGGACCGCGTCCACGAAATTCTGGATATAGGCGTCTCCCGCCTTGCGGCCATGGAGGGTGTTGATCTCTTCCACGCCCTCCAAATCCAGATAGCACAGGGTAAAATCCAGATGCTCCCGCAGCACCCGGCCTACAAACTCGTCCAGGAACCGGCGGTTCCGAACGCCGGTATCAATATCGTGGTAATCTTTGTTGTTCAGGTGGCGGGCGTTCATCTTTTCCTTGGTAACATCCACGACAATGTGAACGCAGGCGTGCCGCTCCTTCCACTCAATGGGGAAGGAGACCACGCGGTAGCAGGTGCCGTCGCTCTCCTCCGCCTCCCAGATCTTATACCGCTCGGACCGGTCCCACTCCAGAAGCTTGGACTGAATGGGCAGACGGTGCCTGCAGTTGTCGCAGCGTGAGCTGTCCTCAGGACGCTTATTGCAGTGGAGGATCTCCTGGGTTTTGGTATCCACCACCAGCAGCCACTCGTCCCGCTGGCTGAGCAGGTCCACCAGCAGCTCCGTATAGCCATCAATGATTTCCGCCCGGTGCTGGGCTCGCTGGATCTCCGCTTTCAGCTGGGCCTCCCGGACCTTCATCTGTGCGGTCATGGTGTTGAAGGCGTCAGAAAACGCCCCCATGCAGGACACCTGCTGGGAGTAATCCCCCTTGGCCGCCTGCCCGGCCTGCCAGGCGAAGTGCTTCAGGTTGGCGTGCAGGCTGTGCAAACTGCTGTAGAGGCAGCTGTCACTCTTGAGAAAGTCCACAGCCAGGTTGCCCTTAGCCAGCTGCGCAGTGTAATCCGACAGCTCTTCGGCGAAGTGTTGGAAGTCCTGCAGCGCCTCGCCCAGCGCCCGGCATGGCTCACTGAGACGGCTGACGTCCAGCCGGGCCTGCCCCGCGTCCTCCAGGATGCCGTTCAGATACCGGACCATCTCCTGACAGCTCTCCTCTGTTGTCAAAACATCCAAGGCCGGTTCCTGGTCCGGCAGTCTGATTTCATTCTGTTCCAATTCCATAGGCTTACCTACCTTCTGTTACTTTCGCCTGAATCCGGCATTGAGAGATCCGGCATCCGTTTCTTATCATGAAGCATTGTACCATGGATCTTCTAAATTTTCAATACACAGATGCTGCGGTGAAGGAGGGATTTATGCTATTCCTCGATTAAGAGTGCAATAACGTCATCCGTGGGCCGCCTTACGCCGGGCAAAAATCCAGGAATTGCAATTGGTTAAGTCTCTGAGGACGGTCATTGGGCTTCGCCCAACGACCGATCGGCGGCTGCACGCCGCCCAAGTTCTTTTGGCTGCTTTTTCCTTCAAGAAAAAGGATAAGTGCAGCGGCGCAGCGAAAAGCGGTCCCGCCGGTTATATCCGGCGGGACCGCTGCAGTTATTTCGCTTGATGGGATCAATACATGCCGTCCATACCGCCCATGCCGCCTGCGGGGGCGGGAGCGGGAGGCTCGGGCTTATCGGCCACCAGGGACTCGGTGGTCAGCACCATGGCGGCCACGGAGGCGGCGTTCTCCAGAGCGGAGCGGGTGACCTTGGCGGGGTCCACGATGCCCGCGGTGATCATGTCCACGTACTCCTCCTTGTAGGCGTCGAAGCCGGTGCCCTTGGCGGCCTTCTTCACGTTCTCCAGGACCACGGAGCCGTCCAGGCCGGCGTTGGCGGCGATCTGGCGGATGGGGGCCTCCAGGGCCTTGGCGATGATCCGGGCGCCGGTCTTCTCGTCACCGTCCAGCTCCTCCACCAGCTTCTCCACGGCGGGGATGGCGTTGACGTACACGGTGCCGCCGCCGGAGACAATGCCCTCTTCCACAGCGGCCTTGGTAGCGTTCAGGGCGTCCTCAATGCGGAGCTTCTTCTCCTTCATCTCGGTCTCGGTGGCAGCGCCCACCTTGATGACGGCTACGCCGCCGGCCATCTTGGCCAGACGCTCCTGGAGCTTCTCCTTGTCGTAGTCGGAGGTGGTCACGCCGATCTGGCTGCGGATCTGGGCCACGCGATCCTTGATGGCCTGGCTGTCGCCGGCGCCGTCCACGATGACGGTGTTCTCCTTGGTGACCTTGACCTGACGGGCGCGGCCAAGCATGGAGATGTCGGCGGTCTTGAGCTCATAGCCCAGCTCCTCGCTGATGACCTGGCCGCCGGTGAGGACGGCGATATCCTGGAGCATCTCCTTGCGGCGGTCGCCGAAGCCGGGGGCCTTGACACACACCACGTTCAGGGTGCCGCGCAGACGGTTCACCAGCAGGGTGGACAGGGCCTCGCCCTCCACGTCCTCGGCGATGATGACCATCTTCTTGCCGGACTGGACCATCTGCTCCAGCAGGGGCAGGATGTCGGCGATGACGGAGATCTTCTTATCGGTAATCAGGATATAGGCATCGTCCACGACGGCTTCCATCTTCTCCATGTCGGTAGCCATGTAGGGGGAGATGTAGCCACGGTCGAACATCATGCCTTCCACGACCTCGCTGTAGGTCTCGGAGGTCTTGGACTCCTCGATGGTAATAACGCCGTCGGCGGAAACCTTCTCCATGGCCTCGGCGATGAGCTTGCCGATCATGGCGTCGCCGGAGGACACAGTGCCTACCCGGGCGATGTCGTCGGTGCCGTTGACCTTCTGGGAGTCGGCCTTGATGGAAGCCACAGCGGTCTCCACGGCCTTGGCCACGCCCTTCTTCATGACGATGGGGTTGGCGCCGGCAGCCAGGTTTTTGAGGCCCTCGCCCACGATGGCCTGGGCCAGCAGGGTGGCGGTGGTGGTGCCGTCGCCGGCCACGTCGTTGGTCTTGGTGGAGACTTCCTTCACCAGCTGAGCGCCCATGTTCTCAAAGGGATCATCCAGCTCGATTTCCTTGGCGATGGTCACGCCGTCGTTGGTGATGAGGGGAGCGCCGAACTTCTTGTCCAGCACCACGTTGCGGCCCTTGGGGCCCAGGGTGACCTTGACGGTGTCGGCCAGCTGGTTGACGCCGATTTCCAGAGCTTTGCGGGCTTCCTCGCCGCGCTTGATCAACTTAGACATATCGCATAACCTCCAATAATTTTAATCAATTTTCCGCGTCTTACTCCACAATGGCCAGGATGTCGCCCTGACGGACGATGGTGAACTCATCGTCGCCGATCTTCACGTTGGAGCCGGAGTACTTGTCGGTGATGACCTTGTCGCCGGGCTTCACGGACATGACGATCTCCTTGCCGTCCACCATGCCGCCGGGGCCGACGGATACGACTTCGGCCACAGAGGGCTTCTCCTTAGCGGTAGAGGTGAGGATGATGCCGCCCTTGGTGGTCTCCTCCGCCTCCATGGGCTTGAGGACGACGCGGTCTGCTAAAGGTGTGAGCTTCATAGTTAGGTTCCTCCTATATCAATTTTTTTTGAAAACATATTGAGCACCGTTAGCACTCAAACTTCGGGAGTGCTAACGGTGCTTATCTTACATCATCTCCGCACAGAATGCAAGAGGGTTTTAAGAAAAATTTAGGGCTTTTACAAAATGTTCACAAAGTAGGCCCGTCACAGTTCGCCCACCGCCAGCAGATTGTCCTTTCCCATGCCGCACACATACGGACTGGAGTCATACCGGTAGCAGACGTCCAGGAATTCCTCCCGCTGCTTTGGATCGTTCATGATCTTCACCAGCACCTCCCGGGGGATCGTCCGGGCGTAAGCCCCGGGACCGGCCAGGCGGATATTCTTCACGCCGCAGCGCTCCAACAGGCCCTCCAGTTCGTCCGGCAGGAAGGTATAGGTGATGCACCAGGGAGCGCCGCCGCCTTCATATGCGGCGATCTCCTCCTCGCCGCCCATGAGGCCGTCCGACCAGACTTTCAGAACGGCGTCCTTCTGAAAGCGAAAGGCGCCGACGGCCTCCGCCGCGTTTTCGACGCACCACCGGACAAAGGGGTCGCCGTAGCCCTCGTCCAGAATAAACTGGTTCTTCTGGATAGGATTCGCCAGATACGGCAGATATCCCAGGCGGCTTGAGACGCTTAACAGGATCCGCTTCCCGCAGATGCGGACCAGTTCCCCGATCACCTGCTCCTGCCGGGGGTACGTGTAGGAGACCGGCGCGTCAAAGGAGATCACCATATCAAAGGAGTTGTCCGCAAAGGCGCTCAGATCCTCCAGGGCTCCCTTGATAAAGACGATCTTATCCAGTACGCCCTCTTTTTCCGCCAGTTCCTTCGCCTTGTCGATCATCGGCTGGGAAATATCAAAATGGGTCACCTGGCAGCCGTGTTTTGCCAGCAGGATGGAAAACCTGCCGCAACCCGCGCCGCCGTCGAATACGGTCCTGATCCCGTCCAAATGAGACAGCAATTCTTTTTCAAGGTGGCTTTTCTGAACGATATCGTCAATAAAGGTATCTTCCCGGCGGCTCTCCAGTTCTCCCTTATCGGGGAGGTTCCATAGACGCTCCGATATTTTCCTGCTGTAATCCATTCTGCGGCCTCCTTCCGAAATGTCCTACATCTTCTCCCCTGTCTCCGGCAGCGGCACACAGGTAGCGTTAGGGCTGCAGCCCGCCGGGCCGAAGAAGTTGACCTTTTTCTCCGACAGCCGCAGCGTCACCTCCTGGTTGTAGACGCTCTCTCCGTCCAGGCATGTCACAATATTTCCGCCGTCGTTGGACCGGATGGTGATCTCCCGGGCGGTGTAGCACCGGGCAATTTCCGGGAACTTGTAGTACCGGCCCACGGAGTAATCCCCCACCAGCCGCAGGAAGGTGGCGCGGCCCACGCCCCGGACCACCAGGGTATTGAGTACGCCGTCGTCCATCTTCGCCTCGGCCACGGGCATGAAGCCCCCGCCGTAGTACCGCCCGTTGCACACCGCCGCCAGGACAAAGGAATCCTCCGGCAGCGGCCGGCCGTCCACGGTGACCGTCCAGCTGTGGCGCAGCCCCCGGATGAGGAAATTGACCCCCAGGGAGACGATATAGCTGCCCTGTCCCCCCAGCATGGGGAAATTTCCGTATTTATGTACGTCGTCGGCCACCTGAGCGTCGAAGCCCGAGCAGGCTACCGTCAGGGCCAGACGCCCGTTGCAGTCGATGGCGTCCAGAGGGAAGGCCGGGCCGTCCCACAAATTTTCCGGATCAGAGAACAGCGGGGCCTTGTCCCCAAAATTCTTCAGGAAATCGTTGCCCGTCCCCACAGGGATACAGGTCATGGCGGCGTTCTCAAACCCCGCCACGCCGTTGGCCGCCTCGTTGGCGGTGCCGTCGCCGCCGCAGGCGTAGATCCGCAGCGGCTCCCCCCGCTCCGCCAGGGACCGTGCGGTCTCCATGGCATGACCGGGGCGCTTGGTGAGGATGCACTCCACATCCAGCTGATGGCGGGCGGCGAGGGCCTTGGCCGTCTCCATCATACGGGCGGTGCAGTCTTTTTTCCCGGCGGTGGGATTGATGATAAATACGTGCTTCATTTCTCCCGTCCCTCTCTGTTCTCTCTCCTGTTGGTGTGCGCGCTACCGCGCTTCGGCCAGTTTGCGGACCGCCTCCTCCTTCGTTTCCACGAAGAAAAAGTCTCTGCCGTGGTTGGACTCATAGATAAAGTCCCGCAGCGGCTTGCTGGTATACCGGGAGTAGTCCCCCCAGATGGCCGCCTTGATATGGTAATTGATAAATTTCTGCAAAATTTCCCCGGCCATGCCGGTGCTGAGGATAAAGAACTCCTCCGCGATCACGCTCTTGTCGATGGCGATCCTGTCCGCGCCGGTCTCATACCGGGCCGACAGGGCCAGATCCAGGGCGGAGGCGGCATCCGTAACCAGCTTCTCCTCCCCGGTAACGACCGCGATCTGCACGCCGTTTTCCTGAATAGACTCAATCTGCACAATGGTTCTCCTTGTTTTCTTTCTCACAAAAATATGTCCGCGCCGCCGCGGCGTCCCGGGCGATCTGCTCCCGCAGCGCCTCCAGGCTGTCGAACCGCTTCTCCGGCCGGAGCATCTTCAAAAACTCCACCCGGCACTCCGCGCCGTACAGTTCCCCAATTTCCTCCAGCAGGTGGCTCTCCACCGTCACACCGCCGTCGGTGTCCACCGTGGGCCGCACGCCCACATTGGTCACGGCGGGCCGGGCGGCCCCATCCACCGTCACCCGGGCGGCATAGACCCCGAATGCGGGCACCAGCTGCCGGGGATCGGGGATCAGGTTCACCGTGGGCGCGCCCAGCCGGGAGGAGCCCAGCCGCTTTCCGTGGCGCACCAGCCCGGAGACTGCGAAGGGCCGCCCCAGGAACCGGGCCGCTTCCTCCGCCTCCCCCCGTTCCAGCAGGGCGCGGATGTGGGTGGAGCTCACCGTCACCCCTTCCAGCCGGACGGCGGGGATGATGTCGCAGCCCATTCCCAGATCCGCCGCCTTCTCCTGGAGGAGCGCCGCGTTCCCGGCGTTTTTGTGGCCGAAGCGGAAGTCGTGCCCCGCCACCAGCCACCGGGCCCGGTAGGTCCCCGCCAGCATGACCACGAAGTCCTCCCAGGGCATGGTCATCATGGCCCGGTCGAAGGGCACGGTGATGACTTCCATCCCCGGAAACAGTTCCTGGGCGGCGCGCATACGCTCCCGGACGGTGGTCAGCAGCGGCACCGGCGTACCGGTGACAAACTCCCGGGGGGAGCGGTCAAAGGTCAGCAGCGCAGGGGAGAGGCCCAGCGTCCCCGCCTGCTCCGCCGTCCGGCGCAGCAGGGCCTGATGGCCCAAGTGGACGCCGTCAAAAAATCCCAGCGCTATGACACGGCCCCTTCGTTCTTCCACTGTGCTCCCTCCCTTCTGCGCCGTTCAGCCGCCGAAAAAATTCTTGATGGACCGCAGCTGCCCCTTCTCCCACTGGCTCAGGCACAGGAACTCCTTCTCCCGGCCATAGACGCGATACTGTCCCGGTTCCAGTCCGGGGGCGGGGATGGGGCTTCCGTTGCGCACCATCTGCTCCATCCGGGGCGAGGTCAGCAGGAAGACCGGACAGCCCGCGAAAAAGCAGTCCACCGGCAGCAGCAGCGCCTCGCCCTGTTTCTGGACCTGCTCCAACGTCACGGCGTCCTCTAGCGTGAACCCGGAGGCCATGGTCCGGCGCAGCTCGTCCATACATCCCCCGCAGCCCAGGGCCTGCCCGATGTCGTGGCACAGGGTACGGACATAGGTTCCCTTGGAGCAGCGGACCCGGAGCAGAAACCGGTCCGGGCCCGTCTGCTCCAGCACCTCCAGAGCGTGAATAGTGACGGGCCTGGGGTCCCGGTGGACCTCCCGCCCCTTCCGGGCCAGCTCATAGAGCTTCTTTCCATCCCGCTTGATGGCGGAAAACATGGGCGGGACCTGTTGAATAGGCCCGGTAAACCGGGGCAGCACCGCCGCCAGCTCCGACCGGCCCACAGAAACCGGACGCTCCTCCAGCACCTCCCCGGTGCTGTCCTGGGTGTTGGTGACCACGCCCAGCCGCAGTCCAGCAATATACTCCTTGTCGCCCTTCTCCGCGAACTCCACCGCCTTGGTGGCGCTCCCCACGAAAACGGGCAGTACCCCGGTGGCCATAGGGTCCAGGGTCCCCCCATGGCCGACCCGGCGCTCATGCAGGATGCCCCGCAGCTTGGCGCAGACGTCCATGCTGGTCCATCCAGCCGGTTTGTCGATGATCAGGATACCGCTGGGCATGGCTTATTCCGCCGGCTGAGCGTCGGGGCTGGCTGTATCGGTGCTGCCGGCCGAGCCCTCTTCACCGGATGCGCTGTCCTCCTGCTCCTCCGTGGGATGCAGGGCCTGCAGCTTTTCAATATAGGCGGTATAAAGCGCGCCCACATCCAGGCTGTCCAGCTTTTCGCTGCGGACCATGCTGTTCATGGCGGCCTCCATCTGGGTATCGAGATACTCGTACAGATGGTTCTGCGCCAGTGTGCTCAGATGTTCCTCGGTCAGCTCCTTCCGCAGAAGGATGTGGTAGCCGTAGTCGCTCTCCACGATGCCGCTGATCTCGCCGGGCTTGAGGGCGAAGGCGGCATCCTTGAATTCCTGGACAAAGTTGGTGTTGGGGTCGATGAGATAACCGGCGCCGCTCTCCCGGCCCGGGTCCTCGCCGTAGGTCCCCGCCAGCTCGGTAAACAGCGTCTCCAGGTCGTCGCTGGCCTGGAGCTGGGCCAGCAGATCCTCCGCCTGGGCCTTCTTCGCCGCAATGTCTTCCTCAGACAGGGGCTCGTTGGTGGAGGAATCCTTGGTCATCAGCAGGATGTGGTCCACATAGGCGTCGTTGTCATCGGGGGCCTCGTAGATGTCGCTGGAGGGGTCGCCGGCCAGATCCGCCAGGTGCTGGAAGAGATACTGAGAGGCCATCATCCGCACATGGCTGTCCCGGGACAGCCCCATCTCGTTGAGGCTCTGGTTGAAGGCGTCCTCTCCGCCCGACTGCTCGATCTGCTGGGCAAGGGCCTCGTCCACGGCGGTCTGGTCCTCCGCGGTCAGCTCCACGTTATGGGCCTTGGCCACGTTTTCCAGCAGGGCGTAGGACAGTGCGTTGGCCTCCGCGTTCTGCCGGACGATGTCCGTCAGCGGGGTACCCTCCAGCGACTGGTCCCACTTGATGCGGCCGTCCTCGTCCAGCGTCTCCCCGTACATGCCGTAGGACATTTTATACATGTTCAGCTGATACTCCAGCTCATAGCTCTTATTCATCAGCCAGTAGAGGTACAGATCCACCGGCACGGCATTGCCATCCACATCCAGCGCCGTCTCGCTCATATCCAGGTCGGTCAGCGTGGTGAAGATGTTGCCGGTAAGGGTTTCGCCGTTAGAAGTCTCTTGCTTGTTCTGCTCGTCCTCCGGGTCTGTCTGATCGTCTTTGCTGCCGCAGCCCACGCACAGGGTCAGCAGCAGGAGCAGGGCCAGCAGTCCGCTTATGGTTTTTTTCATGTCGCGCTTCCTTTTCACTGATAATTATAGTTTTGCTTCCGCCTCCGGTTTACAGGACCGGGACAGACATGCGATCTTATCATACCACGGTTTTTCCCGGGATACAACGTTTTTTTCGATTTTCCTGGAACCGGATGCCGCCAGTCCTCGGAAAAAGGATAAAAAACGCGGCGCTGCCGTCAGACAGCGCCGTGTTTAGAAAAAGGCTTCTTTACTCCGCCTCCATGATCTTGATCTGATCCGCCGTATACTCCGTCTCGCTGAGCACGATGTCCGTGATCTTCGCCACATCCTCCGTCTGGAGCCCGTCTTCGGCGGCGGAGACCACCACGCTGATGCTGTTCTCCCCCATAAAGGCCACGCAGTCGGCGTACCCCTTGGCGATCACCAGGTTCTCGATCTGTCCCTCCAGCATGGTGTAGCCTGCCAGCGTCTGGATGGCCCGGTTGGCGTCATCCAGCGCGCCCTGTTCCACGTTGTCCTGAGCGGAGGCCTCCCGCAGCAGGCTCAGGGCGTTGTCCCGGGACTGCTGGCGGCTGAGCCGGGCGGTGTCAAAATAGCTGCTGGCCGGGGCGGCCCCCTCATCGGTCAGACCGCCGTCAACGGCGGTGGGCACGCCGCCCACCAGGGCTGCGTCGCCCAGGACCTTGGTAGTGACGCCGCCGTCCTTGTTGGCTGCATCTTCTTTTTCCTGTGCGGCGGACAAATTCTGCGTCCCCGCCGGGGCGGCGTCTTTCCCCACGTCGCCGGCATAGCGCCAGTTGAGATAAACCGCCGCGCACACAAACAGCAGCACCGTCGCCACGACGGCGTTCCGCTTCCATTGTTCCTTCATGTTTCCGTTCCTCCTCATTCTTACCGATTGATTGTCTCCTGCTCCGCCGCGCCGGCGGCGGCCGCGTTTTGCCATTTGACCACGGCGATGCGGTCGCTCCCCAGTCCCGTCAGGGCGGAGACCGCCGAGATCACCTGAAACCGGACCGCGTCGTTCCCGCCGCCCTCGCAGACCACCAGTGCGCCCCGGTACTGGGGATATTTCTCCTGGGTGACCACCACGCCGCCGGCGTCCGTCACCGGTTGAGACGACCGCTCATAGCTGTCCGGTGCCTGGGCGCTGCCGCTGTAGCGCAGGGAGCTGTCCTGGGCCAGGACCCGCTCGCCGCCGCTGTGGAGGGTGAGCATGACCTCCACCCGCCCCACGCCGTCGATCTTTCCCAGAATGTCCTCCATGGCCTTCTCTGTCTGCGCCAGGTCCGTCTCGGCATTGGCTGGCGCGGCATCGGCGGTTGCGGCGCCGCCGTCCTTCCGCTCCATGGGCCACAGCAGCAGCAGCGCCCCCAGGGCCGCCACCAGCAGTACATATTTATACTTTCCCAATACCGCCAGGGGGGTTGTCAGCTTTCGCTTTCCTTCCTCTTTTGCCATGTCTCTTCCTCCAGCCAGATTTGTTTTTCGGCGGGAATCCCCACCTCCTCTTCCAACCATCTCGCCAGCTCCCCGCTGTAGGTCCCCCGGATGACAACGGACTCCGGCAGGGGAATGCCGCTTTCCCCCGGGGACGTGGTGACCGATACCGTACAGACGAGTTCCAGCCGGTTCGCTTTGTCCCATATATATGCTTCGGTCTTCTCCGCTATGATAGCGGAAAGCGTCTCCTGCTGATTTTTCCGATAGGTATCAGCCAGCTCTTCCTCCTGAAGCGTCAAACTGCCCGTCTCCAGATCCAGTCCCTCCCAGCTTCCGTCCGCCAGAGGCCGCAGGATGGCCAGGGCCAGAAGCAGGCCGCCCGCAAGGCGCACCATGGCCTGTTCCCTGCCTTTAGGCGCCAGCTGCCGGGCCAGCCCGGCGGCCAGGGAGGTGAGAACGATCCCCAGAAGCCACGATTTCATGTCACATTCCTCCTAGCGGGGTACCAGCGCGGTCATGGACGAGAGCAGGGAAATGAGCAGCAGCACCGCCGAGGTCCCCGTCATAGCCAGCACCAGGGCAAAGGCGTCCCCCAGCATGGCGATCAGCTTCGTCAGCTTTTTGGGTCCCGCCGCCGCCGACACCAGCGAAGCGGCCTGATAGAAGAGATACTGGCACCCCAGATGGAGGAAGGGCGTCAGGCAGGCCCCCAGCAGGGCCAGAGTTCCCACCGTTCCCACCATGCCCCGGAGCAGTCCCGCCCCGGCCAGCACGCTTTCCGCTGCGTCCGACAGGATGCCGCCCACCACCGGCACGGCGGCGGACACCGCCGATTTGGCCAGCTTTACCGCGTGGGCGTCGGCGGTCCCGGCCACTGCGCCGCTGATGGTGAGGTAGGCGACAAAGGCCGCCAGCAGCCCGCCCAGAACCCAGCCCACCGCCTTTTTCAGCAGCTCGCCGATGCGTTCCAGGGCCTCTCCCTCCACCACCGCGGCCGCTGCGGCGACGCCGATATAGAGATACACCGCCGGCAGCAGCACCCGCTCGATCAGCGTCAGCAAAATACCGGAGAAAAACACCGCCGCCACCTGCCGCACGGAGGCCGAGGTGATCCCGCCGGAGGCCGCCTCCGCCGCCGCCAGAGCGGGCAGCAGCGCCTTGCCCAGAATGCTGATCTCCGTAATGGTCTCCCGGCCCAGGCCGATGAGGGCGTTCAGGTCCCCGGCGGCCATGGCGGTGACCCACAGCGCCCCCACGGCGGACCCGTACCGCCCCAGCAGCTCTCCGCCCGCCGGGGCGGCGCTCTCCACGACTCCTAGCAGGATCACGCCCGCCATAATAGCCGCTGCGGAGCGGATGCCGGAGGTCAGAAATGTCTTTCCGCTCTCCAGCGCCTCCTCCAGCAGCGACCGGATGCCGGAGAGCAGGCCGAAGTTCTCCCCGGCGTCCCCGGTGACCAGATCCGCCGCCTCCGGCGCGGCCTGCCGCAGCTCAGGGGGGAGCTCCGGAGAGGCGTCCTCCGCCCGGGCCTGTCCGCTCAGCAGGCAGAGGACCGCTGCCAGTATCAATATGACGCGCCTTATCGTCCCCACCTCGTTTTCCTTATCCGATTCTCCGACGAAAGGTATACAATCGTTACCGGGCTGAAATGCAAGAATAGCAGCAATTATCGTCTCGAACTTAAAAATACATCAGCAGCAGTTCGATCACCGCCTTCAGCAGCGGCATGGCAATGGCCAGCGCCGCCACGGCCCCCGCGGTCTCCACGGCGGAGGCCAGGGCCTGGGACCCGCCGTCTTTGCACAGGTCGGCGCACAGCCGGGTCACCAGCGCCGCCGCCAGGGTCCGCAGCAGGATGGACAGATAGGCCGGCTCGATGCCCGCCAGCTGAAACAGGGCCCGGATCTCCTCCAGCAGGGGCAGCGCCAGAGAGAGGCACCGGGCCGCCGCCACGGCCAGTATGGCGGCGGTCAGCAGCAGGGCCTGCTCTGGCGTCTGCTTGCGCAGCAGCACCACCGGCAGGAGGCAGACGGCGCACAGCGCCGCCAGCTTCAGCAGCTCCATGTCCTTAAAACCCGAATAGGGTCTTGATGAGCTGGAACAGGTCGCTGATCTCCCGCACCAGCATCATCATCACCACCACCAGCCCGGCCAGGGTGGTCATCAGGGCCTGCTCTTCCCGTCCGGAGCGCACCAGCAGCTGGTTGAGCACCGCTACCACGATGCCGATGGCCGCGATTCTAAAGATCAGATCAATATTCATGGTTTATATCAGGACCAGAATGACCAGGCACGCGCCCGCCAGACACAGGGCCGTGGTGATTCGGCTCCGGGCGGCCTGACGGACCGTCTCCTCCCGCAGAAATCTGGTCAGCTCCTCTCTTGTTTCCTCGATAGCCGCCGCCAGAGGCTCTCCTCCGGCAGGCAGCAGCGGTCCCAGCGGGGCCAGCAGCTTTCCCAGGGGCGGCGGAAGGGTCCGGACCGCCATGTGCCAGCACCGGGGCAGAGAATCTCTCTCCTCCGACAGTCGGACCCGCAAAGGCCGCCACAGCCGCTCCGCCCCGGGGCCTTCGGTCAGGACCTCCTCCAGCAGCTCCGGCAGGGGGGTGCGGCAGACCTGGATGTGGTACCGGAATACCGCCAGGTCCTCCAGCAGGGCCCGTCCCAGCCGGAGGGGCAGCTGGCCCTCCCGTCGCCGCAGGAGGCTCAGGGCTCCCGCGCTGCCCAGCAGCAGCAGCGCCCCCAGCAGCTTCATGACAGCCGCTCCACCCGGCAGGATCGGGCGCTCCCGCTGCCGGTGATGAGCACTGTCCGGCGGAACACACCACAGGAGAGCAGCGCTCTGCCCACCGGCCTGGAGGCCAGCTCTTCCCGGGAGGCGGCGTGGACCGTGGACAGCAGGACGGCCCCGCAGCCCGCCGCGGAGCGCACGGCCTCCACATCCGCTTCCAGCGCCACCTCGTCCAGGGCAATCACCTGGGGCGTCATGGCCCGCAGCAGCATGGGAACGGCCAGGTGCTTGGGACAGGCGTCCATGACGTCCGTGTGGCAGCCCACCTCCAGCTGGGGGCGGCCCCGGTGGACGGCGGCCAGCTCCCCCCGCTCGTCCACCAGCGCCACCCGGCAGGGCGGGCAGAGGTCCGTCCCCTGGCTGAGCAGCCGGACCAGGTCCCGCAGGAGGGTGGTTTTTCCGCCCCCCGGCGGGGAGAGGATCAGGGTGCTGACGGGCCGCCCGCCCTCCAGGAGATCCGGCAGAACGGGCAGGGCCGTATCCTCGTGGACCCTGGGGATGCGCACGGCCAGGGAGGAGATGTCCCGCAGGCCCTCGTTGCCCTCCGCGCCGGGCAGGGCCGTGCCGCACAGGCCCACCCGGAAGCCGCCGGAGGCGGTGACGTAGCCCCGGCGGATGGTCTCGGCGGCGGCGTAGCGGGAGTACTCTGTGGCCTTGTCCAGGACCTGTTCCAGGTCGCTCCGGATGACCCGGGTCTGGGGGAGGGGTTCCTCTCCCGCCGGATATGTAATGTACATGGGCCGCCCGATCCGCAGGCGCAGCTCCTCCGCCTGGGCCTTTCGTTTCAAGGGGAGGGCCATTGCGGCATTCTGGAGCCGCCCTGGGAGCAGGGCGCAGGCCTCCTCATAGCGGGAGGCGGCATATTCCTCCGTCATACTTTATTCTCTCCTTTGGTGGATGGATTTTCTGTTTTTACTCTATGAGGACTTGTCCGGGAATATGACGGTTAATTTTCTGCCGCCGTTGCGCGGCGGCTCCGCTCTCCTTCTTCCGTATAGATTCGCCCCTGCCGGGGCGGGGACGGGGGTCTACTTTTCCCGCGCGGGAAAAGTAGCAAAAGAGCGCTCAAGGAACTACGTTCCTTGAGAATCCTCCTTCACTACGGGGGTTATTATTTTCGCTACGACCTTTAGTCTGGTTGTCCTACCTCCGGTGCTTTGGGCCGATGCCAGCGCTTACTTCTGCGCACGGTTCTATCGGGAGTACTGGTTGCCTCGCGGCACTCGGCACGAGGGTCCCTGCGAAGGGTGCTCTGGGGAAAGATGTTCCGTTAGACCAAAACCCCGTAGATGGCTCTATCCCTTTGAAAGGGCGTCAGCTGTGCGGCGGCCTGCGGTCGCCAGCAAGCCTGGGGCCGCCTTCGGCGGCCTAACGGCCGGAGTTAGTCAACTACCAGTCCCCTAGATCAGATGCCCGAAGGACCGCTAGTTCACGTGGCACCGCAGCTCTTCATCTCCGTCCAATGTCCGCAAACCCCTCGCCGAGGTCCCTTGCCGTCAGGCGGGTCCGAGGAGGGAGTCCAGAACCGTAGGCGTTAGGCCGCCTACGGCGGCCCCAGCCCTAAGGCGGCCGAAGGCCGCCCCACGGGTTTTGGCGCGTTTTTGGTTACTTTTGCCGCGCGGCAAAAGTAACCGCAGGGCGTCCGGGGCCGCGCAGGCCCCGGGGTAACGAAAAGAAACAAGCGGAGGCGGCGCGCAGCGCCGCAGATAAAACCCCGCAAAATTTGCCTCCCCGCCTTGATTTCTCCGCCGCAATATATTATGATAAAGATAGCATGTGCCCTGAAACCAGGGAGAAGAGAGGAGACACATCATGATTATTACCCAGAAAAAGCCTGCGGAGGAGCTGCTGGCCATGCTGGAAGGGGTCACCAAGGTGGCCATCGTGGGCTGCGGCCAGTGCGCCTCGGCCTGCCAGACCGGCGGCGAGAAGGAAATCGCCGAGATGAAAACGTTCCTGGAGGAGCATGGAATGGAGGTGGTGGGCACCGTCCTGCCGGACGAGTGCTGCCACAAGCTGCTGATGAAGCGGGAGCTGAAAGCCCTCAAGGACTCCGGCGCGGAGGCCATCGTGGGCATGAGCTGCGGCGACGGCGTGCAGACCGTGGCGGACAACATGCTCATCCCCGTCTATCCCGCCAACAATACCATGTTCCTGGGTCAGGTGGAGCGCGTGGGCATGTTCAACGAGTACTGCCACATGTGCGGCGACTGCGTGCTGGGCTCCACCGGCGGCGTCTGCCCCATCACCAAGTGCGCCAAGAGCCTGGTCAACGGGCCCTGCGGCGGCCAGAAGAACGGCAAGTGCGAGGTCAACCCGGAAAACGACTGCGCGTGGATTCTGATCTACAAACGTTTGGAGGCCCTGGGCCAGCTGGATAAGCTGGGTCAGACCCGGCCCGACAAGGGCTACGCCGGAGTTGCCTATCCGAGACATATCAATTTGAGGGAGAAAAAGTCATGAGTGTGCTGCAGAAAGCAATTGAGAGCGGCGAATTTGCCGTCACGGCGGAGATGGCCCCGCCCAAGGGTACCGATTTCAGTGAGCAGCTGGCCGCCGCCCGGCTGCTGGAGGGCAAGGTCCACGCCGTCAACGTGACGGATATGCAGTCCGCCTGTCTGAAGGCGTCCTCTCTGGGCCTGTGCGTCCATTTGAAGCAGGCGGGGCTGGAGCCGATCCTCCAGATCACCGGCCGGGACCGGAGCCGCATGGCGATCATGGGTGACGTGCTTTCCGCCGCCTCCTTCGGCATCGACACCGTCCTGGCCCTGACCGGAGATCATCCGGCGGTGGGGGACTGCAAGGACTCCAAGCCGGTGTATGACCTGGATTCCGTGGGCATCCTGCGGATGCTGTCCAACATGGAGGCTTCCGGCGCGGACTGCGGCGGCAACCCCCTGTCCGGCGGCGCGCCCCGGCTCTTCAAGGGGGCCGCGGTGACTCCCGTCTACGACCCCCGGCCCCTCCAGATCAACAAGCTCCGCCAGAAGGTGGAGGCGGGCGCCCGGTACATCCAGACCCAGGGCGTATTTGATCTGGAGCAGTTGGAGGGCTTCCTGGAGGACGTGGCAAAGGCGGGCATCAACGTACCCATCATGGCGGGCATCATCCCCCTGAAGAGCGCCGGCATGGCCCGGTTCATGAATGAGAACGTCCCCGGCATCGCCGTGCCGGAGGAGATGCTGGCCCGTCTGGACGCCGCTGCCGCCGAGGGGAAGGAGAAGGGCGTCAAGGGCCTTCCCGCCAAGCTGGGCATGGAGATGGCCGCGCAGATGATCGCGGAGATCCGCGGGAAGAAGCTGTGCCCCGGTGTTCACATTATGGCTATCGGCGCGGAGAAAAACGTGCCCGCGATTCTGGATATGGCGGGGGTACATATCCTCCCGTAACCGCTTCAGCGCAGAAATCAGGCCCGGTTCCGTATGGAACCGGGCCTGAGCCGATCTATGTATGAGATTACTCCTCCGTCTGCGGCTCGGCAGCGGGCCAAGATGTGCCCGGCTGCTGGGGATGGGGCGGCATCGTGCTGCGGCCGTTGAGCCGCCCGCCGTCTTCCACCACCAGAGAGGGCGTAGTCATATCCCCCTCCAGACTGCCGGTCTTCTGCAGGAGCAGGTGTTCCCGGGCGCAGACGACACCCTCGATACAGCCCGCAATGTGGATCACATCCGCCGTCACCGGCCCCTTCACCAGGCCGGTGGGAGCGACCATCACCGCGCCCTTCAGCTCGATCTCACCCTCTACCGTACCTTCTACCTCAATGACGCCCTCGCCCCGCAGTGTGCCGGATACCGTCGCACCGGCGGCGATCCGCGTGCTCTTAGGCGGCTCGGACAAGTCGGGAATATCTTCGTGCGGCTTCTGGACAAACGTCTCTTCTTCATCGGCCCGCGCCGACCTTCCAAACAGACCCATGGTGACTTCTCCTTTACTCATTTCATTCTGATCCGGCCCGACGACCGAAAACTGGTTCTATTTTATCACAATTTTTCTATTTTGACAAGGGCGGGTCCGGCCTATTTTCTCTGTCCGGCAAAAACCACTTGCGGGAATAGGGAAAATCGGCTATAATAGGACCCATAGAACACGGGGGAGGAGTTATCCTCATAGGACCTGAAACATCTGGGGTGTCTTGAAAGGAGTACATCATGAGCTATTTCGAGGAAATGACCCAAAAGGCGAAGGCCGCGGTATCCACCGCCGCCGGAAAAGCCAGGGAGGTTGCCGATTCCGCCAAGATCTCTGCGGCCATCATCGCGGAAAAGCGGGAGCTGGATAAGAGCTACCGGGCCTTGGGCCAGTGGTATGCCTGCGAGCATGGGGAGGGCGAGGTCCCGGAAGCGGTTGCCGACATCATGGCCGCCGTCCGCGCCTCTCAGGAGAAGATTGCCGAGCTGCAGGCCAGCCGGGAGGCGGCGGAGAACGCGGAGTCCGCCGCTCCGGAGGAGGGCGCGGTCTGTCCCGTCTGCGGAAAGATCACCAACACCAAGTTCTGCCCCCACTGCGGCGCGCCGATGGAATAATCCTATTTTGAAAAAACGGAGCAGCGTGTTAACAAAAGCCCTCCGCGGGCGTCGAATTGTCCGCTGTAAAGCGGACAACCGAGGCGCAGAGCATAGCGACGCCCTTTTCAAAAAAGTGGCGTCGCCGCTTTTTTGACGCACAGCTCCTCATTTTTGAACGGAGGAGAACCATGCTGGACAGAAGCGAGGTTGGCAAGAGGGGGTATCTGAACGAGCCCTACCGGCTGTTCCACCTGCGGGACGACCGGGCGCTGGCGCTGGATTACCACTACCACGAATTTGATAAGCTGGTGCTGCTCCTGGGCGGGCGGGTGACCTACCACATTGAGGGCAAGCGCTATCCCCTCCAGCCCATGGACGTGCTGCTGGTCAGCCGGAACCTCATTCACCTGCCGGTGGTGGAGGCCGGACCGGCCTATGAGCGGATGGTCCTCTGGATCGGCCGGGACTTCATGTCCCGGTTCAGCACGCTGGACGCGGACCTCTCCGACTGCTTCAGTCTGACAGCCCGGCGGGGGGTCCACCTGTACCGTCCCCGAGGGGAGGACCGTACCCGCTGGCGGGCGCTGTTCGAGCAGGTGGAGGCTGCGGCGAAGGACGGCGGCTTTGCCGCCGGGCTGCTGGCGGACACCTGTGTGCTCCAGCTGCTGATAGCCCTGAACCGGGCGGTCAGCGCCGCCCCGGAGGAGGCGGACCCGGCGTCCTACCGGTTTGACCCTAAGATGGAAGAGGTGACCCGCTACATTCTGGCTCACCTAGGCGAGGAGCTGAGCATCGACCGGCTGGCCGGAGCCTTCTTCCTCAGCCGCTACTATCTGATGCACCGGTTCAAGGAGGTCTACGGCTGCTCTGTCCACCAGTACATCCGGCAGAAGCGCCTCCAGCAGGCCGCCGAGGCCATCCGCCGGGACGTGCCAGTGCTCAAGGCGGCCGAGGACGCGGGCTTTGGGGACTACTCGGTTTTCCTCCGGGCCTTCCGCGCCGCTTATGGGAAGAGTCCCAGGGAATGGAAATAAATGCACCATCTTTCCCTGCGCCGCCCAAGCTTTTTTTGATGGGTTTTCTCTCAAAAAAGTATCCGTTAGGAACGAACATCGCCGAAAGGAGGCCCCGGGTATTCACCCGGGGCCTCCTGTTATTGGGCTTGCAGATAAGGGCTTATTCCTCCGCCAGGGCCTTGGCCTCGGCAATGGCCTTCTCCTGAGCGGCCGGCGGGCAGTCCTCATAGCGGACAAAGTGGAAGGTGAAGCTGCCGCGGGACTGGGTCATGGACCGCAGGTCGATGGCGTAGGTCATCATCTCCGCCATGGGCACCTCGGCCTCCACCACCTGGTCGCCGCCGCCGGTGGGATTCATACCCATAACGCGGCCCCGGCGCTTGTTCAGGTCGCCCAGGATGTCGCCCATGTAGCTGTCGGGGATGGTGACCTTCAGCTCGCCGATGGGCTCCAGCAGGACGGGGGACGCCTCGGGCAGAGCGGCCTTGTAGGCCAGCTGCGCGGCGGTCTTGAAGGCGATTTCGGAGGAGTCCACGGGGTGATAGGAGCCGTCCACCAGGGTGGCTTTCAGGAACACCACGGGATAGCCCGCCAGCACGCCGTGGGCGCAGGCCTCGCGCAGGCCCTTCTCAACGGCGGGGAAGAAGTTCTTGGGCACGCTGCCGCCGAAGACCTCCTCGGCGAAAATCATATCCTCCTGCTCGTCCTGGGGCTCGAAAACAATATGGACGTCGCCGAACTGGCCGCTGCCGCCGGTCTGCTTCTTGTGACGGCCCTGCTTGCGGACCTGCTTGCGGATCTTCTCACGGTAGGCCACCCGGGGAGTATCCAGCTCGGCCTCTACGCCGAAGCGGCTCTTGAGCTTGCTCACCAGCACGTCGATCTGGATGTCGCCCGCGCCGGAGACCACCACCTGATGGGTCTCGGCGTTGTTGACCACGTTGAAGGTGGGGTCCTCCTCGTTGAGGCGGATAAGGCCGGTGCCCACCTTCTCGTCCTGGCCCCGGGTTTTGGGGGCGATGGCGCGGGAATAGCAGGGCTCCGCGAACTTCACGGGAGCCAGCCGCACGACCCGCTTGGGGTCGCACAGGGTCTCGCCGGTCTTGAGGCGGTCCATCTTGGCGATAGCGCCGATGTCGCCGCAGGCGATCTCCTTGACTTCCTCGTTCTTCTTGCCCTTGATGGTATACAGGCGGCCCAGCTTCTCGGCCTTGCCGGTGTCGGGGTTGTAGAGGGACATATCGCCGGTGATCTTGCCGGAGACCACCTTCACCAGGGAGTACTTGCCGTACTGGTCGGAGATGGTCTTGAAGACGATGGCGGCGGTGGGGCCGTTGGGGTCCCGCGCGACCTGGACGGCATTCTCGCCGGACTCGTCCGTGGCCTCCTCGGCGGGCATCTCAGTGGGGGAGGGGACCAGGTCAATGATGGTGGACAGGAGCATCTCGGTGCCCAGGCCCGTGAGGGCGGAGCCGCAGACCACGGGGGCCAGGGTGCCCTCCTTGACGCCGATTTTGAGGCCTTCCATGATTTCTTCCTTGGTGAAGGGCTCGCCCTCGAAGAACTTCTCCATCTTCTCGTCGCTGGTCTCGGCCACGGCCTCCATCAGCTCGCCGTACAGCTCGTCCAGCACGGCCTGCTTGCTGTCAGGGATGGGGATCTCCACCCGCTTGGCGCCCTTCTTGTTCTCGGGCATCTGGTAGGCCTTGCGGTTGATGACGTCGATGATGCCGATGGTGCGCTTGTTATTGTCCCAGATGGGGGCCACCACGGGGGCGATGGACTTGGACAGCTTCTCACGGAGGGCGGCCAGGGTTTCGGAGAAGTTGGCGTTCTCCTCGTCCTCCTTGGATACGTACACGATGCAGGGCTTGTTCTGCTCCTTGAGGTACTTCCAGCAGCGCTCCGCACCCACGCTGAGCCCGTCCTTGGAGGCGCACACCAGCACGCCCACCTCGGCGGCCCGGACGCCGGACTGCATCTCGCCGGCGAAGTCAAAGTTGCCCGGGGTATCCAGGACATTGATTTTCACGCCGTTATACATGACCGGGGTCATGGCGAGGGAAATGGAGATCTGACGCTTGATCTCCTCGGGATCGTAATCGCAAACGGTGTTGCCGTCCGCGGGCTTGCCCAGGCGGTCGGTGACGCCGGTGAGGTACAGCATACTCTCCACCAGGGAGGTTTTTCCGCTGCCGCCGTGTCCCAGCAGGCAGATGTTGCGAATGTCCATAGAGTTTTGTCTCCTTCCGTTTATCGTGCCCGCTGAGTGCGGACTTGCTTAACATGCTAATTATAGTACTTTTTCCGTTTTAGCACAACTGGAATTTTTCTTTGCGGTAGAATTTAGACAGAATCAACAAAAATATGGGGTGGTTTTTGATGAATCCAGCAATTCAGAAGCGCTACAGGAGGAATTCCAACTGCACGTCGCAGGGCTCCTTCTTTGCCAGGGGCCAGTAAATTTCTTCCGCCTCCACGCAGCCCAGGGCATGGTAAGCAGCCATGGTCTCCTGAGCGGAGTGAGCGGAGATGTAGAGGCGCTCCGCACTCAGCTCCCGGGCCCCTTGGCAGGCCAGATGGAAGAGCGCTTTGCCGATCCCCCGGCCCCGGTAGGGCAGGGAAACGTGAAACCGCGCCAGGTCGATATACTGTTTTCGCCGCCCAAACCTGGGGCCCGACAGCTGGACGAAGCCGATCAGCCGGCCTTGCACCCAGGCACCGTAGGCAGGGTCTCCGTCTTTTACGCTGCGCAGAATATTCTCCGCCCGGCGGCGCCGGCCCTCCAGATCCCAGTCCTCCACGTAGGCGATGGGCAGCAGCGTCCATCGGCCGTCCCGTTTGCGCCAGCAGTGGGTGACCTCCTGGCGGCGGATGAAGCCGTCCAGAGAGGCGGCGTTGAAATTTTCCGCTGTGATCCGGTCGTAAATGATCGTGTCCATAAAGCCTCCTACGCCTTATCCACCGCAGTAACCAACGGCAGCATAGGAACCACCCACAGAACCATATAGGTCAATAGCAATACCGGCGTCAGCACAGCATAACTGCCGGTGAAGGTGAGGTAGAAGCCAAGAAGCGCCCCGGCGATACTGCTGAAGATTGACAAAAGATTGCCGACGAGGACGGTCTGGCACAGCCTCCGGCTGTCCACCGCCAGAAAGGCGTAGGGCAGGATGCCGTCCCGGTAGAGCAGGCCCTCCGGGCCGTCCGCCTCCCGCTCCGGGTCGCTGAGGGTCAGCCGCTCGCCGATCTCCAGGGGCTCCGCGCCCCCGTCCCAGCCAAACCGGGCCTTGAGGAATTTAGGAGTAATGTTGCTGTCCCGGGTAGCAAGGCTCAGGCGGAAGCCGTTGCGCCGCAGGATGCGCAGGGCGTACTCCACCGGCTCGGCGGCGGCGTACTTTACGGTAAACACCGCCGTCAGCTCCCCGTCCACCGCCAGACAGACCGCCGTCTTAGAGGCCAGTGTATGAGGCAGACGCACCGCCTGCCGGCGCATGAAGGAGGGACTGCCCACCAGGACCGTCTCGCCGTGGATCATGCCGCCCAGGCCGCCGTCCTCGTGGATATGGAAATGCTCCAGGCTTTGCAGGGAGACATGGTTGAGGCGGGCGGCGTCGTTGAACAGACGGGCCAGCAGGCCGCCTCCCTGAGCGGCCAGGGTAGCGGCGTAGGAGAGGGCCCGGTTCTGCTCCTCGCCGTAGAGCTTAACCCCGGCCAGCCGGGCCGCGCCGGGGGGGAAGAGGTCGGCGTCCGTCACCGCCAGGCGGCGTCCGGCGGCAAATGCCGCCGCGCCGTACATACCGGCCACGGAGGCGCCGCTGCGGGCCAGATGGGCGGCGGTCCGCCCGAAGGGGACGTTGAAAGCCAGGGGAAACACCAGGGAGGAGGAGGCGCACAGCACCACCGACCAGCACCAGAGGAAGTCCTGGCCCCGCTCCTGTCCGGCGGAAGAGAGTATGGCAAACACCAGGGACGCCGCCGCCAGCACCGGCAGCAGCAGGCGCTGCCACTGGGAGGAGGTGTCCTCCATGGCGGCGCGGGTGTAGAACCCGGCTCCGGAGCCCCGGCCCCGGGAGATGCCCTGAGGGCCGCAGTCCACCACCCGGGCAGGTTCGCCCATGGCGGCGATGCGGAAGGTTTCCGCCATGCCCCGGTGCCATCCGGTGAGGCCCCACAGGGCGAACACGCTCAGCGCCGCGGCAAGGCCCCCCAGCGGGGCCGCGTCTGTCCGCTCCGGCAGCAGGAGCATGGTCATCTCATCCAGCAGGGTCACCAGCGTGGTCAGCAGGGCAGTGGCATAGATGGTCCAGGAGCCCTCCCGCAGCCCCTGCACGGCGGCCCGGTATACCGGCCAGCACAGGATGCACAGCAGGGCCTGGGCCAGCAGGACGCAGAGGGCGGCGTTGTCGGCGCTGTCACTGAAAAAGGGGACGGCGGTGCCCAACTGCTCCAGTATCCAAGGCAGCCAGAGAATTACCAATACGACGCCCGCCATGGTCAGAGCCCGGCGGCACTCGCGGAAACGCCGCTTGTGTCGGGCGGCGGTCTCTATCGCGGGGGGCTCGCTCTCTACCTCCGGAAGGGGTCGGCGGCTGGCGGGCTCCCGGCGCTTGGAGGCGGCCCGGGGCTTTTTGCCGATGGCCTTCTCCAGGCGGCGGCGCAGCTTCTCCTGCCGTTTCTCCTGCTCCTCCCGGACGGCGTCCACGGTACTGGCCACCACGTCCTCCATAGAGACGGGGGACTCCTCCGGTTCGGGCGGTGGGGCGGGAGCCTCCGGCTCGTCCTCCGTCAGACGGAAGCCCTCCGCCGCGGCGAAGTCGTCCCAGAAGGCCAGATCCAGCGCGTCCTCTTCCGATTCCTCCTTGGCCTCAGCAGGAGGATCCGGCGCGGGAGCGGGCGGCGGCGGAGAAACCTCCTCCGCTTGGGCGGGCTGGGAGGGCATGGCCTCCTCAGGCGCTTCCTCCTCAGGCGCTTCCTCCGGCGGCGCGGGACGGCGGAGCGTGAACCGATGCCGGGGGTGGGGCTCAGGCCGCGGCGCGGGAGCTTCCGGATCCGGCTCCGGGGGCGCTGGAGGCGCGGGTTCCGGCACTGGTTCCGGGATGTCCTCCAGTGGGGGAGAGGGCGCATACCCGCTCCCATACTCTGCCAGGATGTCGTCCAGGTCGAAGGGGGCGTCTTCCGGCAGGTCCACGCCCAGCAGCAGGCGCTGGGTGTCCAGCAGAGAGGGGTCTATGTGGTTGTTGTCTTGTTTATGGTCTGTCATAAAAAATTTCTGTCCTTCCCGTACCCTTGTCAGCCGATGGCAGACACGGTGGAGAGCGGTCCGTCATTCCCGCTGGCGCAGCGCCTCGTACAGCAGTACGGCGGCTGCCGCCGAGGCGTTCAGGGAGCTGATGCGCCCTTTCATAGGGATGCTGACCAGGAAATCGCAGCTTTCCCGCACCAGACGGCCCATACCGTCCCCCTCGCTGCCGATGACGATGGCGGCAGGAGAGCGGAGGTCCGCCTCATAGAGGGAGGTGGCGCCCTCGGCGGCGGCGCCGAAGACCCACAGGCCCCGCTTCTGTAAATCCTTCAGCAGAGAGGGGATGTTGGGCACCCGGGCCACAGGGAGATAGCTCACCGCGCCGGCGCTGGTTTTCGCCACCACGGCGGTGAGCCCCGCGCTGCGGCGCTTGGGGATGATGACTCCATGGGCCCCGGCGCATTCGGCGGTGCGGATGACGGCCCCCAGGTTGTGGGGGTCGGAAATCTCGTCGCAGACCACCACCAGGGGCGGCTCCTCGCGGTCTGCGGCCCGCTGGAGGATGTCCTCCACGGAGGCGTAGGCCTGGGCGGCGGCCACGGCGATGACGCCCTGGTGGCTGTGGGTCTCGCTCATGGCGTCCAGCTTCCGCCGGTCGCACTCCACCACCACCGCGCCGGCCTTCCGGGCCTGGGCGGCGATGCGGCCCAGGGTGTGGTCCGTCTCACCCCGGGCGATATAGAGCTTATCCAAAGCGGTTCCGGCCCGCAGGGCCTCGGTGACCGCATTGCGGCCCTCGATGGTGGTCCCGGCGGGGGACCGGTCCTCAAATTCCTGCATAAGTACTCCTTTTTGGCGGCGCGCGGGGGAGCGCCGGAGGGGCTGGAAAACCCTGCCGCCGCCGCATATAAACGGTAATACAGATACAGTATACCACACAACCTGGGGGTTGCGAAAGGGGTATTCACAGAAATTTCACAGAAAATCTACAGACAGTCCTTGTGGCGGAGGCGATTTTGTGATAGGATGCACTTTAGATGTCTCCGGGCGGCGTGTGTGCGCCCGGAGAATAGAAGGAGAATAAGATGGACAACAATCAAAAAAACAACAATAATAACAAAAATAAGAAAAACGTCAACGGCCTGCTGATCCTGGTGGCCTGGGCGATCGTATTGACGGTGGTGTTCAACTACCTCTCCGCCGCCAGCCGGCAGGCGAACTCGACGGCATCCACCCACGAGATCCTGTATACCGAGCTGCTGGACATGGTGGACGCGGGCCAGGTGGAGCAGGTGCTCCTGGTAGACGGGCGGCTGGAGATCACCCCGGCGGAGGGCTACGTCTACACCGATGATGACGGCAATACTTACGATGAGAACTACACCCTGTTCACCATGCCCATTTCCGGGGCCATTGGGGAGCTGATCCAGCGGCTCCATGAGAACGGCGGCGAGTTTGGTTATCCCTATGTGCCGGAAATGTCCCCCATCCTGGAGTTCATGATCGCGTACATCCCGCCCATGGTGCTGCTCATCGGGGCGTTCATGCTGTTCATGAACCTGATGGCCAAGCGGGGCGGCGGTATCGGCGGCATTGGCAGCGTGGGCAAGTCCAACGCCAAGGTCTACATGGAGAAGACCACCGGCGTCACCTTCAACGACGTGGCCGGGCAGGACGAGGCCAAGGAGTCCCTGGTGGAGATCATCGACTTCCTCCACAACCCCGGCAAGTACACCGCCATTGGCGCGAAGCTCCCCAAGGGCGCGCTGCTGGTGGGTTCCCCCGGTACCGGCAAGACCCTGCTGGCCAAGGCCGTGGCCGGGGAGGCGGGGGTGCCCTTCTTCTCCATTTCCGGCTCCGGGTTTGTGGAGATGTTCGTAGGCGTGGGCGCCAGCCGGGTCCGGGACCTGTTCCAGGAGGCGGCCAAGGTGGCCCCCTGCATCATCTTCATCGACGAGATCGACGCCATCGGCAAGACCCGCGATTCCCGCTTCGGCGGCGGCAACGATGAGCGGGAGCAGACCCTGAACCAGCTCCTGGCGGAGATGGACGGCTTCGACCCCAGCAAGGGCATCATCGTCCTGGCGGCCACCAACCGGCCGGAGGTGCTGGATAAGGCCCTGCTGCGTCCGGGACGGTTTGACCGGCGCATCACCGTGGACCGGCCCAACCTGGCGGGCCGTTTGGCGACCTTGCAGGTGCACACCCGGAAGATCCGCATGGCGGAGGACGTGGACCTCAACAAGATCGCCCAGGCCACCGCGGGGTGCGTGGGCGCGGACCTGGCAAACACCGTCAACGAGGCGGCCCTGCGGGCGGTGCGCCACGGGCGGCACGCGGTGAATCAGGAGGACCTGCTGGCCTCCTTCGAGGTGGTTATCGCCGGCGCGGAGAAGAAGGGCACCGTCATCACCGAGCAGGAGAAGAAGATCATCGCCTACCACGAGGTGGGCCACGCCCTGGCGGCGGCGAAGCAGAAGAACGCCCAGCCGGTGACCAAGATCACCATCGTCCCCCATACGGAGGGCACCTTGGGGTACACCCTCCACCTGCCGGAGGAGGAGAAGTTCCTCATGAGCCGGGACGACATCCTCACGGAGATCCGGACCCTTCTGGCGGGCCGGTGCGCGGAGGAGCTGGTGTTCGACACCCAGACCTCCGGGGCGGCCAACGACATCGAGCGGGCCACGGAGCTGGCGAGGAACCTGGTGGCCCGGTTCGGCATGAACGAGAAGTTCGGCATGATGGCCCTGGGGTCCGTGCAGAGCCAGTATCTGGACGGCGGGTACAGCATGAACTGCGCCCAGGAGACCTTTGCCCTGGCGGACAAGGAAGTGGTGGCGCTGCTCCAGAAGTGCCACGACGAGGCCAAGGCCCTGCTGGAGGAGAACCGGGAGATGCTGGACAAGATCGCCGGGTACCTCTTCGAGAAGGAGACCATCACCGGGGCGCAGATGATGGCCATTCTGGATGGCCGGAACCCGGACAAGGAGGATTTCTACGGTGTGCCTGCCAAGCAGGATACCGCTATTGAGCCTCCGGCGAGGCATATCAATATTGTCAGCGAGCCCATCCCCATGCCGGAGGTTTCCAGAGAGGAGCCGGGGGAGAAACCGGCGGATGACGGAGAGGGACAGGTTCAGGAGTAATTGATGCGGCGGAGCCCGGAAACAAGGCTCCGCCGTTTTTCTTCTGGAATTTGCGAAAATAATTGATAAAAGGTTTGTCGTGTGCTATAATCAGTTTGGTAAACCGGAATTTTGCGGAGGAATATCAGATGGAAATTATGCTCAAGCCATATGACAGCACGAGCGAAAAAACAATGCTTCGCTCCATCATTGCGTTTTTCCGTGTGCATCATTCGGAGCTCGATGATACAGAGGCTCGAGAAGTTCTTGTCAGCTGGACCAAAGGAGATCACGAGCTTTATGTCATTCTCGGTGATGGGGTGTCAGTAGGATTTATCCGTCTCAACTGGCGGGGTCCAGAGGTCTGTTGGATCGAGGATATCTTTGTGGAGGAAGGTTTGCGAAGACAGGGTATTGCCTCCACAGCCATTGGGCTTGTGGAAGAAGTGTTGCAAAAGCGCGGCGTGGAGGGGATCTGTATGGACGTGATCCCGGACAACATTCCCGCGTTGCGGCTCTATCACCGCCTTGGCTATGATCGGTTAAGTATCGTTACTGTGCGGAAGGACATGCAGCCCTTTGCAACTGAACGCAGAGAGCGGATTGGCGGTATGGACTTTCGTGTTAAGCAATTTAATGATTGAGCCTTGGACTTCGACGTATCATATCATATAAATTCCAATTCATTGGTTCGTTGGGCAGCGAGAAAAAACAGTATTTTATATGGAGGACGGTATGAACAACGAAGAAAAGATCCTGGAAATGCTGGAAAAGCTGACAGAAGAAGTTGGCAGGCACAGCGAGTTGCTGGCAAAGCAAGGAGAGCTGCTGGAGGAGCTTGATGACCGCTCCCTGCGTTCCGCTGTCATGCTGGAAAATGAAGTGCTTCCTAAATTGCAGCTGCTCTATGAAGGTCATGTCCATCTCCAGGAGACGCTGGCTCCAAAGGAGCGGGTGGAAGTCCTGGAGGACGAAGTCATTACTCTGAAATCTGCCGTTAAAATGATGGCAAAGCGGCTGGACGCGCTGGAGAAGGCGCAGTAACTGCTATCATTCTATTTTATTTTTGTGGAGGGAGAAGACCATGGAATACGTTACATTAGGCAAAACCGGACTGAAAGTCTCCCGGGTGGGCCTGGGAGGCATCCCCATCCAGCGCGTCGACGCCCAGGTGGCAAAAAAGCTCCTGGACGCCGTGGAGGCCGCGGGCATCAACTTCATCGACTCCGCCCGGGGCTACTCGGTCAGCGAGGAGCTCATCGGCCAGGCCATCGAGGGCCGGCGGGACAAATTCGTCCTGGCTACCAAGACCATGAGCCGGGATAAAGAGGGCATGGCCCGGGACATCGAGACCAGCCTGAAAAACTACCGCACGGACTACATCGATCTCTACCAGGTCCACAACCCCTCCCTCCAGCAGCTGGAGCAGATCTGCGCCCCCGGCGGGGCGCTGGAGGCCCTGCGGGAGGCGAAGGAGGCGGGGAAGATCGGCCATATCGGCCTCACCGCCCACTCGCCGGAGGTGTTCGAGAAGGCCCTGGAGCTGGACTGGGTGGAGACGGTCATGTTCCCCTACAACATCGTGGAGACCCAGGCGGCGGAGCTCATGGAGCGGGCCAGACAGAAAAACGTGGGCTTCATCAATATGAAGTCCCTGTCCGGCGGCGCCATCGAGGACGCACACCTGGCCATCCGCTTTGCCGCCGCCAACCCCAACGTCACCGTGGTCCTGCCCGGCATGTATATGCCGGAGGAGGTGGCGGAGAACGTGGCCGCCGCGTCCGAGCCCGGCCCCCTGACGGTGGAGGAGCTGGAGAAGGTGGAAAAGCTGCGCCGGGAGCTGGGGACCAGCTTCTGCCGCCGGTGCGGGTACTGCGCGCCCTGCACCGTGGGCATCGACATCCCCAATCAGTTTGTTTTCCACGGCTACCTCAGCCGGTACGGGCTGGCGGACTGGGCCAAGAGCCGCTATGGGGCCCTGACCGCCCACGCGTCGGACTGCGTGGAGTGCGGAGCCTGTGAGGAGCGGTGCCCCTATCAGCTGCCCATCCGGGAAATGCTGAAAAAGGTGGCGGCGGACTTCGGAATGTAGGCGGAGACTTCCGCTGCGAACAAGAAAAGAGGGCGGACCGGAAGGCATCCGGTCCGCTCTCTGCTTTTTGAAACGGGGATCAGGCTAACGCCTCCCGGAACATCTTGACCAGCTGTTCCTGGTGAAAGGGCTTGTCAATAAACCCCTTGGCGCCGATGGCCTTGGCCCGCTCGAAGGTGTCGCCGTAGGCCAGGGAGGAGATCATGACGATCCGCGCCTCCGGGTGCTCCTTCAAAATGATCTCGGCGGCGTCCAGGCCGTCCATGCCCTGCATGATGATGTCCATGGTCACCAGATCGGGCTGCACCTCGGCGTACCGGGCGATGGCGTCCTCGCCGCTGCGGCAGTAGGCCGCGATTTCATACTCCGTCCCTGCCAAAACATCCTCCAGCTGGACCCTGACCAGCCGGGAATCGTCAACTACCATAATTCGCTTGCTCATCTGCTGCACAACCTCCTGTCAGACTTCGGATGCCCCGTTTTCCGGAGAACAGGGCACGTGATGGATGAGCTGCGCGCCGTCGCGCTGCCCGCTGGCATAGGTCAGAACAAACTGGATCTCCTGTCCCTCCGGCTCGTAGCGCCCGCTGTGGAAGGTGGGCGGGTTGAAGTGGGCCGGAACCTGGGTGGCCTGGAACATGGCCCGGGCGATCCTGCCGCACAGGACGTTGAAGTACTCCTTGCTGAATTCCTCCAGGTCCTCCTGGCTGACCGTTTCCTCGTGAAAGGAGTTGCAGGCCATGCGGGAGAGCAGACTGGTGTCCGCGCAGAGGGTCAGGCTGGTGTGGAAGCCCTGGTCAAAAGTGATGTGGACCGTGCAGAGGTCCTCCCCCGGCGACATATCCTCCTGATGCAGGCGCACGCCGGCGGTCCGCTCCGTCACATCCTGGACAGCCTGATCCAATATCTGCTCCAGCTCCTCCTGCGTCATAGCGCTATTCATCCCAGAGAACCCCCTTCGTTTGGAAGCGGTCCTGTCCGGCGGCATCCGGCTCCAGGACCCGCCGTATCCTGCTGAGCAGGTCCCCGGCGAGGAAGGGTTTCAGAATATAATCGCAGATGCCCAGCTTGGTGCTCTCCAGTACGGAATTCTTGTCCTCCATGCCGGTGAGCATGATCACCGGCACGTCGGCCCTGCCCTCCATGGCCCGGATGTCCCGCAGGGTCTCCAGGCCGTCCTTGGGGGCCATGCGGATGTCCAGCAGGATCAGGTCCGGCTTCTCCTTCTCCAGGTACCGCAGGGCGCGCACGCCGGAATTGACCGTAACAACGTCGTAATACTTGCCCAGGGTGTCCGATATCCGCGACAGGATGATCGCCGCGTCATCCACCGCTAAAATACGCTTCTTCGCGTATGTGCCTGTCTGCATCATTTACTCCCTTTCTCCTCTTCAAGTCTGCTTAGCAGCTGGCGCAGCAGCTCCTCAGCGTTGTCGTCCTCATACAGCCTAAGCTGCGCCTGTATTTTCAGGAGGCCGTCCTCCGTGTCCTGGGGCATGGTATGCCGCAGAAGGTCCTCCACAATGGCGGCGCACTCCTGGGAGCGGAAATTCTCCAGCTTTTCCAGGGCCGCGCCGGCCTGGGCCCGGAGTTCCTCCGGGGACAGGGCGGGGAGCTTTTCCTCCTGGGCGTCCTGCTGCCGGCGCTGGGACAGGAACGTCCCGATCTCCGCCAGAAGGGCTTCGTAAGTTTCCAGCAGCAGCGGACAGTCCCGGGCGATCAGGGCGGCGTCGCCCGCTCCGGCGGCCTCCTCCTGGGCCCGGGCCATGGCGGACAGCTCCATGGCCCCGATGTTGGCCGAGGCGCTCTTGAGGGCGTGGACCTCCACCTGATAGCGGGACAGGTCCGAGCCGGCAAGTTCACGCAGCAGCGCCGTCTTACGCTGGCCGTCCATGTGATAGAGCTCCAGCAGGTCCAGGAAGCTCTCCTCGCCGCCGGAGAAATAGCGCGCGGCGGCGTTCATATCAATTCCCGGAATGGAGATGGAAGCGGGGTCCAGAGGCTTGCCCTCCGACTCGCCCTCGCCTGTCTGCCTGCGCTCCTCCGGCACCCAGCGCAGCAGCAGCTGGCCGAGCTCCTTCCGGTCCAGAGGCTTTGCAATAAAGTCCTGGAAGCCGCAGGCCAAAAAGCGCTCCCGCATCCCCTCCATGGCGTTGGCGGTGAGGGCGATCATAATGGGGGCGGTCCCGTTCTCGCCGCAGTCCCGGCGGATGATCTCTGCGGCTTCGATGCCGTCCATCATGGGCATCATATGGTCCATGAAGATGATGTCGTACCGGGTGCTGCGCACCATCTCAATGGCCTCCGGTCCGCTTCCGGCCTCGGACAGGTCGAAGGCGTAGCCCTTTAAAAAGCCCCGGGCCACCTTGCGGTTGACCACGTTGTCGTCTACGATGAGCACCTTTACATCCGGCGCGGTGAAGGTCTCTCTGCTCTCCAGCTCCGCCTGGGAGACCTCCGGCACCTCTGCAATAGAGCGCCGGTCCACGATCTTCTGCGGGATGGTAATAATCACCGTCGTCCCCTCGCCGTAGACGCTCTCCACGCTGATGGTGCCGCCCATCAGCTCCACCAGGTGTTTTACGATGGCGAGGCCCAGGCCCGTGCCCTCCACGCTCCGGTTGCGCTTGGAGTCCACCTGCCGGAAGTCCTCGAAAATTTTGGAGAGGTCCTTCTCCTGAATGCCGCAGCCGGTATCCTCCACCCGGAAGGTGATCAGCTCCTCGTCCTCCTTCTCGCCGGGCTGTCCGGTGACGTAGGCCCGGACATAGCCCTCCTTGGTAAATTTGATAGCGTTGTTGAGGATATTGATCAGGATCTGCTTGATCCGCCCTTCGTCGCCGTTGTAGCGGCAGGGGATGGAGCTGTCGCACTCGTACTTCATGATCAGCCCCCGCTTGGAGGCGGCCATGTCCATCATGCCCACCACCTCGCCGACCACGGTTTTCAGGTGGTAGTCCGTATATACCAGCTCCATTTTGCCCGCTTCCACCTTGGACAGGTCCAGAATGTCGTTGATGATGGCCAGGAGGTTTTTGGCTGCGGACTGCACATCCTTGGCGTGGGCGTAGATCTGGGGGTCCTGGCACTCCTCCATGATGATGTCGTTCAGGCCGATGATGGCGTTCATGGGGGTGCGGATCTCATGGGACATATTGGCCAGAAACTCGCTCTTGGCGATGCTGGCCTTCTCCGCCTGCCGGCGCACGCGCTTGATCTCGTTGATGTAGGCCTTGATATCCGTCATATCCAGAATCAGGATGACGCAGCCGTGCTTTCGGCCGTTTTCGCCGATGATCTGCTTGCTGTGGCACTCGTAATTCTGTCCGTTGATGGAAAAGCTCCAGGGGACGTTCTCGTTGAGCATCTCCTCCCGGAAATCCTCCACCACGCGGATATTCTCTCCCAGCTTGTGGCTGGGCAGGCTGGTAAAGATGCGGGCGGCCGCCCGGTTATAGCTGACCAGCCGGTCGTGGTCGTCCAGGGCGATGACGCCGTCCCCCAGGCTCTCCAGGACCTTATCCGCCGCCAGATGGCGGAAGTCGTAGTTCCGGCGGCTCCACACCACGATGACCACCATGGACATGGCGAAGGCCAGGGTCATGGGGGTGAGGTCAAATACGGAAACGAGCTTAAACACGTAGACGGCCAGAACAATAATTGGCAGGGTGGAAATGGCGAGGATTGTTTTATACTGGCGGTTGATCTGATGATCCGAGCGGAGGCGGACAGCCCGGACCAGGGTGCTGATGGAGAGGACAAAGGGAATGATGATGCGGGTGACCATAAAGAACGTATACAGGGGGCCGTAGGTAATGCTGATATAGTGGAAACCGCTTTCAGTGGATAGCCATTGCATTTCCTTATAAAAAAGGCCGTTCCAGTTGAAAAACACAGTGGGCAGCACGGCAAAGTCGGCAGCGGCAAGAATACGCAGCAGCCTTTTCGGCGGAGGTGTGTAGCAATATGTATAGATGAACCAGCAATAGCACAGCGGGACAAAGGCGGAGCCCACATTTTCCACCGTCACCGCCGTTACGGCGGCCTCCAGTGTGGGGGCGGTCAGCTCCAGCATATAACCGACGTTCTGCAGAAGAGCGCCGCACATGGTAAAGATCAGCAGCTTCTGTTCCCGGGCGGCGTCGCCGTTGAGCAGGAGGATCAGCGCAATAAAGGTCAGCGTTATAGCGCAGAACTCCAGCGCCATGACAAAGTTTACCATAGGTTACTTCCACCCGTCTATGTTGTTCTCCGGCGGCGGATACAGCTGCTTCTGAAACAGGGAATCAGGCGGCTGCGGGCCTTTTAAGCCGGTTTTTGGTATGTTACGAATATCATATTACATTGCCGCCGGTATGTCAAGAAATACATTTACAAACAGTGCGGGATAAACAATGCGGGAGCCGGCCGGCCGCAGGGGGATTGCATTTCCTTCAAAAACCGTATATAATAGAGTCGTACGGGTTCGTCCCGCAAATCAAAAGAATAAAGGAAGACTATGACATTTCAAGAACTGAATCTATTACCCCAGCTCCTCAAGGCGGTGGATGAACTGGGGTATATCCAGCCCTCTCCCATCCAGGCCCAGGCCATTCCCCCTGTTCTGAAAGGGAAGGACCTGATCGGCTGCGCCCAGACGGGCACCGGCAAGACGGCGGCCTTCGCCATCCCCATTCTCCAGCGCCTCCACGGGCACGTAAGCAAGAAGCACACCCCCATCCGCGCCCTGGTGCTGACGCCCACCCGGGAGCTGGCGCTCCAAATCAAGGAGAGCTTCGACCAGTACGGCAAATATCTGGAGCTGCGCCATACCGTCATCTTCGGCGGCGTAGGCCAGGCCCCCCAGGTGGAGGCCCTGCAAAAGGGCGTGGACATCCTGGTAGCCACTCCCGGCCGGCTCAACGACCTGTGCAATCAGGGCCATATCGACCTCTCCGGCATCGAGGCCTTCGTCCTGGATGAGGCGGACCGGATGCTGGACATGGGCTTCATCCACGACGTGCGGAAGGTCATCGCCCGCCTGCCGGAGAAGCGGCAGACCCTTCTTTTCTCCGCCACCATGCCCCAGGAGATTGCGGATCTGTCCCGGACGATCCTGAAAAATCCCGTCCGGGTGGAGGTGACGCCCCAGTCCTCCACGGTGGAGGCCATCGAGCAGCGCCTCTACAAAGTGGACAAGGGCAATAAAAAGCTCCTGCTCCAGCACGTGCTGCAAGATGAAAGCCTGGACAGCGTTCTGGTGTTCACCAACACCAAGCACGGCGCGGACCGCGTGGTCAAGGAGCTGGGCCGAGCCGGGGTCGCCGCCATGGCCATCCACGGCAACAAGGGCCAGACCGCCCGCATCAAGGCCCTGGACAGCTTCAAGAGCGGGGCCATCCGGGTGCTGGTAGCCACCGACATTGCCGCCCGGGGCATCGACGTCAACGAACTGGCGGCGGTAGTGAACTACGAACTGCCCAACGTACCGGAGACCTACGTCCATCGCATCGGCCGGACGGGCCGGGCAGGCCGGGGCGGCGTCGCCATCAGCTTCTGCAATTTCGACGAGCTGGCCTATTTGAAGGATATTGAAAAGCTCATCAAAAAGAAGGTCCCCGTAGTGGAGGATCACCCCTGGCCCATGGAGATCCTTGAGGCCACGCCAAAGAAGCAGCGGGAACCCAGACCGCCGGCAGGCGGTCGGGACGGTCGTTCGGCCGCGAAGCGGACGAATGACGTCCCTGCGCCGCCCAAGGCGGAGCGCCAAGCGGCACAGCCCCAGCAGAAGAAAAAGCCCGCTCAAGAACTCCCCGCCCCTGTCAAGCTCCCCGCTCCTCCCCCGCTGCCGAAGCCGGCAGCCGCGAAGGCGGCCCCGCCGCCCAAACCCAGACCGCAGCCCAAACCCCAGCCCAAAGCATCCAAGCCGTCCAGGCCCGCTCCCCAGCCGGAATTCCCCGCCATGGAGGAGCCGGTCATCTACAAGGTAGAGCGCCCCAAGGCTGTGTTCCCGCCGGAGCCCACCAAGACGGTCCTGCGCCGGATCACCTCCGAGCCGCCTCGGATGGGACGGCTGGTGGCCTTCGCCGACGGACGCCGGGGCGGGAACCGCCGCCGCAGCCAGGGAAAAACAAAATAAATGGAGGAAACCAACATGGAACGCATTGCCAGCTTTCAGGTGGACCACAACAAACTGCTGCCGGGGATGTACCTCTCCCGCCGGGACGGCGAGGTAGTCACCTTCGACCTCCGCTTCAAGAAGCCCAATACCGGCGACCTGCTGACCAACGCTGAGATGCACTCGGTGGAGCACATCGTCGCCACCCTGCTCCGGAACGGGCGGGCCAAGGACGCGGTGATCTATTTTGGCCCCATGGGCTGCCAGACGGGTTTTTATTTCCTCTTTGACAGCCGCCGCCTCAGCGAGGCGGACGCGGTGGAGCTGGTAAAGGAGACCTTTGCCGCCGGAGCGGCCTTTGAGGGGGACATGCCGGGAAAGAGCCCCATCGAGTGCGGGAACTACATCAACCTGGAGGTCTCCCTGGCCCGGGAACAGTGCGCCTATTACAGCGGGATCATCCGGGATTGGACCGTTGAAAAGCTGGCCTACTAAGGAAAATGTAAAATCCCCGAAAAATTTGGGAAAAAGTATTTGACATTCCGGCTTTCGTCTACTATAATACTAGGCGTGTCTTTGCGAGGTGTGCTATGCTGTTGGATGTAAGAAAGATCATCAACGCCCCCGGAGAGCGGATGGAGTTCCGGTTTGAGCTGGACCTGTCCGATGTGGACTTCGGCGGCCTGTATCCCGCTCAGGACCCGGTGGTGGTAACCGGCGAGGTGCGGAATACGGCGGGGATGCTCCTTCTGGAATTCACGGCGGCCTCCGTGCTCCATTCCATATGTGACCGCTGTTTGAAGCCCTTCAACAATCCCAAGTCCGTCACGTGCAGCTGCGCCCTGGCGGAGGAGGTGGAGGACGAGAACAACGACGGCATCATCCTCCTGGAGGACGGATGCGTCGATGTGGGCGACCTGGCCCGGACGGCTTTCATCCTGGAGATGGATACGAAGACGCTTTGTTCAGAGGACTGCAAGGGCATCTGCCCCGGCTGCGGCGTCGATCTCAACCAAGGGAGCTGTATCTGCAAAAAGCAGGTAGACCCCCGATTGGCGGTGCTGGCCCAGCTTCTGGAGAAGGACAAATAATCGTAAATAAAAAAATTCAGATATACAGGAGGTGTCATCATGGCAGTCCCTAAGGGTAAAGTATCCAAGGCAAGACGCGATAAGCGCCGCTCTTCCGTCTGGAAGCTGAAGGCGCCCGGTCTGACCCCTTGTCCCAAGTGCGGCGCGATGCGCCTGCCCCACAGAATGTGCCCCGAGTGCGGTACCTACAATGGCCGTCAGGTCAAGAGCGCCGCTGCGGAGGACTAAAATCAAACAAAAGGATGCCACGCCCAAAGGCGTGGCATCCTTTTGTTTGAGGGGGATCTCGCTTCGCTCTGCTATAGTAAAACCAGTTGAAAAGAGGTGAAGAAGGGAGTAGAATGGGGGCATGAGCTATTCAAAAAAATATAGGGAACGGACAATCGAATACAGGCAGGCGGGGCACAGCTTGGAA
>JAETNP010000067.1 GCA_021768185.1 Oscillospiraceae bacterium | reverse complement strand
GTACCCGAGGAGTCCGCGATTGTGCAATGACCCCATCGAGGGGTCATGCACAATCTAATTTTGCACGGCCACTCGATGTGGCCGTTGCAAAATCTTGGGCGAGAAGCCCCCGGGCTGTCAAATAGAAGGAACTCCCGTGCGGCGCACAGCGCCGCAGAGAAAGAATTGTCAAAAAATGTTCCCCCGGGAATTGAAAATTCCCCCTTGACAACGGGAGCGGAATCGTATAAAATACCCCCAAGTGAATAGAAAAAGCGATGACGAAGACGGACGGGGTCCTCTGTCCACAGAGAGCCGGGGGTTGGTGGAAACCCGGCGGCAGGAAGCCCCAATGTCCCATCCCTTCCGAGCTGGAGGTCCGAACCCCTGAAAAAAGCGGGGAAGTAGACGCCTCCCGTGACTGCCGCGTCAGTGCATAGGGCTTAATGGAGCCTGAAGGGGCGCCCCCCGGGGCGCAATTTGAGTGGTACCGCGGGTACATAACCAGTTTATGAACTCGTCTCAAAGAAAACTTTCTTTGAGACGAGTTTTTTATTTCGCCGGAACTTTTCTTTCACAAATCCTATCATCACGGAGGACACACCCATGGATACGACCCATGTCAACACCCAGCTGATGGAGGTAGCCTTCCGCATCCGGGAGATGCGGGGCATCTGCGGCTTCACCGAGGCGGAGATGGCCGCCCGGACCGACACTACCCCCGAGGAATACCGCGCCTATGAAGCGGGCATGGTAGACCTGCCCTTTACCTTTATCCACAAGTGCTCCCTGGCCTTCGGCATCGGCATCACCGACCTGCTGGAGGGACACAGCGCCCACCTGTCGAGCTACACCGTCACCCGCAAGGGCCAGGGCCAGCAGACCGCCAAGGAGCCGGGCATCGAGATCTCCAACCTGGCCCCCTTCTTCCTCAACAAGCTGGCGGAGCCCTACTACGTGACCTACGACTACGACGAGGCCCAGCAGCACATGCCCATCCACCTCACCACCCACTCCGGCCAGGAGTTCGACATCATCCTCTCCGGCCAAATGAAGGTCCAGGTGGGCGAGCACACGGAGATCCTGCGGGAGGGCGACAGCATCCTCTACAACTCCTCCACCCCCCACGGCATGATCGCGGTAGGCGGCGGGAAGTGCGTGTTCTGTGCGGTGGTCATCTCCGGCGAGAAGACCGACGAGAAGGCCGTCCGCCAGTCCATCGTCCAGGCCCGGTCCAGCGAGGACTACGTCTGCAAGCGTTTCTTCGACGCCAAAGAGGATGAGCGGGGCGTCCTCCAATCCCTGGCCTTCCCTCACGCGGACCAGTTCAACTTCGCTTTCGACTGCGTGGACGCCATCGCCGCCAAGTATCCCGACAAGCTGGCCATGCTCCATCTGGACCACAACAAACAGGAGCGGCGCTTCACCTTCGAGGACATGTCTCGGGCCTCCTCCCGAGCGGCCAACTACTTCAAGGCCCTGGGCATCAAGCGCGGGGACCGGGTGATGCTGGTGCTCAAGCGGCACTATCAGTTCTGGTTCGCCATCCTGGGCCTCCACAAGCTGGGGGCGGTGGCCATCCCCGCCACCAACCAGCTCCAGGAGCACGATTTCACCTACCGCTTCAACGCGGCGGAGGTCAGCGCCATCATCTGCACCGCCGACGGGGACACCGCCCATCAGGTGGAGCTGGCGGAGAAGGACAGCCCCAGCCTGAAGCTGAAGATCATGGCCGGGGGCACCCGGGAGGGGTGGCACAGCTTCGACGAGGAGTATCCCATGTACCGCAGCAAGTATGAGCGCGCGCCGGACGCCCCCTGCGGGGACGACCTGATGCTCATGTTCTTCACCTCCGGCACCACGGGCTATCCCAAGATCGCCGCCCACACCTACAAGTACGCCCTGGGCCACTACGTGACCGCTAAGTACTGGCACTGTGTCCACGCCGACGGCCTTCACTTCACCATCAGCGAGACCGGCTGGGGGAAGGCCCTGTGGGGCAAGCTGTACGGCCAGTGGCTGTGCGAGGGCGCGGTGTTCACCTACGACTTTGACCGCTTCGACGCCTCCGACATCCTGCCCATGTTCACCAAGTACAACATCACCACCTTCTGCGCTCCGCCCACCATGTACCGGATGCTCATTAAGCAGGACCTGAGCCATTACGACCTCTCCAGCATCAAGCACGCCTCCACCGCCGGCGAGGCGCTGAACCCGGAGGTCTTCCGCCAGTTCGAGGCCCAGACGGGGCTGCAAATTTATGAGGGCTTCGGCCAGACGGAGACCACCCTCACCATCGGCAATCTTATCGGCAACAAGCAGAAGATTGGCTCCATGGGCAAGCCCATCCCGTCCTACGATCTGGTGCTGGTGGACGAGAACGACCAGCCGGTGGCCCCCGGCGAGAACGGGGAGATCTGCATCCGGGCGGACAAGGAGCACCGGATGCCGGGCCTTTTTGCCGGGTACTACCGGGACGAGGCTCAGACGGCGGAGGTCTGGCACGACGGCCTTTACCACACCCGGGACGTGGCGTGGCAGGACGAGGACGGCTACCTCTGGTACGTAGGACGCCGGGACGATGTTATTAAATCTTCCGGTTACCGGATCGGGCCCTTCGAGATCGAGAGCGTTATTATGGAACTGCCCTATGTGCTGGAGTGCGGCGTGTCCGCCGCCCCGGACGAGATCCGTGGGCAGGTAGTCAAGGCCAGTATTGTCCTTGTTAAGGGCACCGAGGGGACGGATGAACTGAAAAAGGAGATTCAGGACTACGTTAAAAAGCACACCGCTCCTTATAAATATCCCCGGATCGTGGTCTTTAAGGATGAGCTTCCCAAGACGATCAGCGGGAAAATCATGCGGAATAAGCTTTGATTCTTTGCGGCCCTTCGGGCCGCCCGGCAGTCGGTTCGTATCGAAAGCCCGGGGGCTTCTCGCCCAAGATTTTGCAACGGCCACATCGAGTGGCCGTGCAAAATTAGATTGTGCATGACCCCTCGATGGGGTCATTGCACAATCGCGGACTCCTCGCCTTCTTTTTGTGTGGACAAAAAGAAGGCAAAAAGCCACTTAAACCTACGGTTTAAGAATCCCTTCTCGGTCCCGCCTGTTCGGCAGGGACCTCGGCGAGGGGTTTGCGGACATTGGGATAAAATGAAGAGTTGCGGTGCCACGTGAACGAGCGGTCCTACGGGCATCTGATCTAGTGGACTGGCAGTTGACCAGCTCCGGCTGACGCCCTTTCAAAGGGGTAGAGCCATCTACGGGGATTTGGTCTAACGGAACCATCTGCAAAAACGCACCCCGGGGAGTTAGCCCCGCTAGACGGTAGGGGCTGCCGACAACCACGCTGAAATAGACGCAGAAGGGGAACGAAGCGGACGGCAGTAAGTTTAGACCAAACCGACTGTGCCTTGGGCGCAAAACTAATCAAGAAATGAGGGATTCTTAAACCGCCAGGTTTAAGTGACTTTTTGCCTACTTTTTGTTCACACAAAAAGTAGGCGCGGAGTCCGGGGCCGCGCAGGTCCCGGGGCATCGTAAAGAAACAACTGCCGTGCCGCCCGCAGGGCGGCAAATCAACGCGGCGAGCGCCGCAAAAAGAAGGATTTTTCTATGAACCATAAGCGAATTACCCTTTTTGCCGGCCACTATGGCTCGGGAAAAACCAACATCGCCGTCAACTATGCCCTCCTTCTCTCCCGGGAGGGAAAGAAAACCGCCATCGCGGACCTGGACATCGTAAATCCCTATTTCCGCACCAAGGACAGCGCGGCGGAATTGGCGGAAGCCGGGGTAGATCTGATCTCACCACAGTTTGCCAACTCCAACGTGGACCTGCCCGCCCTGCCTGCCGAGGCTTACCGTCTGGTGGAGGATAAGAGCCTCTTTGCCGTCATGGACGTGGGCGGCGACGACCGGGGGGCCTACGCCCTGGGACGGTATACCCCCTTCATTCTGGAGGAGAACAACTACCGTATGGCCTTTGTGGCTAACCCCTGCCGCCCGCTGACCCGTACCCCGGAGGAGGCCCTGGAGGTCATGCGGGAGATCGAGGCCGCTGGAGGCCTGCCCTTTACGGCCATCGTCAACAACGCCAACCTGGCCCATGAGACCACGCCGGAGACCGTGCTGGAGGCCATCCCTTACATGGAGCGTTTGAGCCTGCTCAGCGGACTGCCCGTCTGGATGACCAGCGCGGAGGAATCTGTGGCGGCAAAACTGGCGGGTAAGGTTCCCGGCCTTCTGCCCATAAAGCTGCAAAGGAAATACTTTGACCTGCCGGAACAGAAGGGTCCGCCCCAGGCGAGGCCCCTGTTCGGCTGAGAAAGGAGCGCACCCATGAATCAAAAGGAACGGATGCTGGCGGGTTTGCCCTACAAGGCGTGGCTGGACGGTCTGAGCGAGGAGCGGCTGGCCTGCAAGCGGATCATCCACGAGTACAATCTGCTGTCCCCGGACGAAAGAGAGCGGGCCCAGGAGCTGATGAGGAAGCTGTTGGGCAAAACGGGGAAATTTTTCCATGTAGCCCCGCCCTTCCACTGTGACTACGGTTCCAATATTGAGATCGGGGAAAACTTCTTCTCCAACTATGGCCTCACCATTCTGGACGTAGGCAAGGTAGTCATCGGCGACAACGCCCAGATCGCGCCCAACGTCTCCATCTACACGGCGGGCCACCCCGTCCACCCGGACAGCCGCAATTCCGGCTATGAGTACGGCATCCCTGTGACCATCGGGGATAACGTGTGGATCGGCGGGAACGCGGTCATTCTTCCCGGCGTCACCATCGGCAGCAATTCCGTCATCGGAGCGGGCAGCGTGGTAACGAAGGATGTTCCGGAATGGGTCATTGCCGCCGGTAACCCCTGCCGGGTGCTCCGTAAGATCACGGAGGAGGACCGAAAATACTATTTCCAGGATCGAGTGTTTGACGTGGAGGACTATACGTGATACAATAAAAAACTGCGGCTGACCGCATCAAAGGCTCTCTGCCGCCGCTTCGCGGCACGGGAGATGTTTCGTATGGAAACCCCGGGGGCGAGAAGCCCCCGGGCCGATTCAAGAACCAATTTCCCCCGCCGCCGGAGGCGGCGAAGAAAGGAGAAAATAAATGGCAAAAGTCACATTTCGGACAGACCTCTGCAAAGGCTGCGGCCTCTGCGTCAACGCCTGTCCCAAACACATTTTAGCGATTGCCAAGGACCAGATCAACAAAAAAGGCTACTCCCCCGCGGTGATGACCAATCAGGACGAGTGCATTGGCTGCGCCTTCTGCGCCACCATGTGCCCGGACTGCATCATCACCGTGGAAAAGTGAGAACAGGAGGGAAACCATGGCAGAAAGAGTTTTAATGAAGGGCAACGAAGCCATTGCGGAGGCCGCCATTCGTGCCGGCTGCCGCCACTACTTCGGCTACCCCATCACCCCCCAGACGGAGATCGCCGCCTACATGGCGAAAAAGATGCCCAAGATCGGCGGCGTGTTCCTCCAGGCGGAGAGCGAGATCGCCTCCATCAACATGGTCTACGGCGCCGCCGCCGCCGGGATGCGGGTCATGACCTCCTCCTCCAGCCCCGGAATCTCCCTGAAAGGGGAGGGTCTGAGCTACATAGCGGGCAGCGACGTGCCCGCCTTCGTGGTGAACGTCCAGAGAGGGGGGCCGGGCCTCGGCGGCATCCAGCCCAGCCAGTCCGACTACTTCCAGGCCACCAAGGGCGGCGGCCACGGGGACTACCGCATGATCGTCCTGGCCCCCGCCTCCGTCCAGGAGATGGCCAGTCTGACCGTCAAGGGCTTCAATCTGGCCGACAAGTACCTCATGACTGCCATGATCCTGGCGGACGGCACCATCGGCCAGATGATGGAGCCCATCACCTTCGAGGACGTGGAGGTGGAGACCTATGACAAGCCCTGGGCCCTCACCGGCACAAAGATGCAGCGGAAGCACAACATCGTCAACTCCCTGTACCTCAAGCCCGACGAGCTGGAGCGGAAGAACTTCGAGCGGTATGAGCGGTACAAGACCGTGGAGGAAAACGAGGTCATGGTCGAGGAGTACATGATGGAGGACGCGGAGGTCTGCGTGGTAGCCTTCGGCATCGCCTCCCGGGTGGCCAAGAACGCCGTGGTCCAGGCCCGGAAGGAGGGCGTCAAGGTGGGCCTCATCCGGCCCATCACTCTGTGGCCCTTCCCTAAGAAGGTCCTGCGGCAGGCGGCGGAGCGGGTCAAGAGCTTCGTGTGCGTGGAGCTGAACATGGGCCAGATGATCGAGGACGTGCGGCTGGCGATCGAATGCAGCCGCCCCGTGAGCCTGTGCAACCGTACCGGCGGCATGATCCCCGACCCGGATCAGGTGCTTGCCTCCATCCGGGAAGCCCAGAAAGGAGTGAACTGACATGGCAATCGTATTCCAGAAGCCCAAGTCCCTGGCGGACGTGCCCCTCCACTACTGCCCCGGCTGCCCCCACGGCATCATCCACCGGCTGGTGGCGGAGGCTATTGACAATCTGGGCATCGAGGGCGAGGCCATCGGCGTAGCTCCCGTGGGCTGCGCGGTGATGGCGTATGACTACTTTACCTGCGACATGATCGAGGCGGCCCATGGCCGGGCCCCCGCTACGGCCACCGGCATCAAGCGCTGCCGCCCGGACAGCATCGTCTTTACCTATCAGGGGGACGGCGATTTGGCCTCCATCGGCATGGCGGAGACCGTCCACGCCGCCGCCCGGAATGAGAATATTACCGTGATTTTTGTCAACAACGCCATCTATGGCATGACCGGCGGGCAGATGGCCCCCACCTCCCTGCCGGGGCAGGTGACCCAGACGTCCCCCTATGGCCGGGACGTGAATCACTGCGGCTGGCCCATCCGGGTCTGCGAGCTGCTGGCGACGTTGGAGGGCCCGGAGTACGTGGCCCGGGTGGCGGTGAACAACGTGAAGAACGTGAAGGCCGCCGGAAAGGCTATCCAGAAGGCGTTCCAGAACCAGATCGACAAGAAGGGTTTTTCCCTCATTGAGGTTGTTTCTGCTTGTCCCACGAACTGGGGCATGACCCCCCAGAAGGCCCTGGAGTGGGTGGAGAGCGATATGATCCCCTATTATCCGCTGGGGGTCTACAAGGACAAAAGCGCGGCAAAGGAGGCTGAGGCAAAATGAAGACTACCCAGATCTTAATTGCCGGTTTCGGCGGGCAGGGCATCCTGTTCGCCGGAAAGTTTCTGGCCTACAAAGGGCTGCTGGAGGATCTGCAGGTGAGCTGGCTGCCCTCCTACGGTCCCGAGATGCGGGGCGGCACCGCCAACTGCAACGTCATCCTGTCCGACGACCCGGTGGGTTCCCCCATTATCACCAGCCCGGACGTGCTGATCGTGATGAACCTGCCCTCCTTGCAGAAGTACGTGGACACCGTGGTCCCCGGCGGGCAGATCTACGTGGACTCCACTCTGATCTCCGAGAAGGTGGAGCGCACGGATGTGAAGGTGTACTACATCCCCGCCACCCAGATGGCTAATGACGCGGGTGTGCCTACGCTCGCCAACATGGTCATGATGGGCCACGTGCTGAAAAACAACCCTGAACTGACCTTCGACGGAACCGAGGCCACCGTGCAGAAGCTGGTGCCGCCCGCCAAGGCCCAGCTGGTGGAATTGAACATGAAGGCTTTGCAGGCGGGAAGGGACTACCAATGATCCGCCACGGCTTTGACGGCGGCGAGGAACTGTTGAAACCGGAATACCTTGCTCCGCCGGTAAAGGGGTTCCCCAAGACCGTGCTGGTCACCTTCCATCGAAAAGTTGTGGCGGCGCTGCAAAATCGTTTTGAGACGGAAGTTGTCAGCACCATGAACGGCTGTGTGATCGTGCCGGTTTATCGTTTTTCTTACCAAGGCGAGACTTTTGGCCTGTTTCTCTCTACCATTGGCGGTCCTGCCACGACAGGGATGCTGGAGGAAGTCTGGTCCAAGGGCGCGGAGAAAGTCTTACTCTTCGGGAGCTGTGGCGGGCTGGATGCGAACCTGCCCGCCGGACATATGATTATTCCCACCGCCGCCTACCGGGACGAGGGAACGAGCTTCCACTATCTGCCGTCCTCCGACTATGTGGAGATCCCCACAGCAGAGCGTCTTGCAGAGATTTTTGGCGAGTTGGATGTACCGTATGTGCGCAGCAAAACCTGGACCACCGATGCGATTTATCGCGAGACACCCGGAAAGGCGGCGGAACGCCGTGCGGAGGGCTGCGGGACGGTAGAGATGGAATGTGCTTCCGTCATGGCCGCTGGGCAGTTCCGAGGGAAAGAGGTCTACCAGTTCCTGTATACCGCCGACAGTCTGGCAGGAAGCCAATGGGATCGCGGACGTATGGGGCAGAGACCGGAATCTGAATATGAGCGGTATCTGTCCATTGCCCTGGAAACGGCCATCCGGCTGTAAGGAGGGGACCTATGAAAATTTCCTGCATTCAGATGGACATGCGCCTGGGTGAGGCGGACTGGAACTTTGCCCATGCGGAGGAATTGGTCCGCTCTACTGTGGCGGCGGAACACCCGGATGTGGTGGTCCTGCCGGAGACCTGGAATACCGGGTTTTTCCCTAAAGAATTGGCTCCCTGCGCCGATCAGGACGGAGAGAGGACAAAGGCCGTGTTCTCCGCCCTGGCGAGGGAGTTGAACGTCAATATCGTCTGCGGCAGCGTGGCGAACCAAAAGGCGGATGGGTTCTATAATACCTCTTATGTCTTCGACCGCTCCGGCGCGGTAGTCGCGGAGTACGACAAGACCCACCTCTTTACCCCGTCCGGGGAGCATGAGGCGTTCCAGGCCGGGACCCATACCTGCCGGTTCCAGCTGGAGGGACAGAAATGCGGCCTCATCATCTGCTACGACATCCGGTTCCCGGAACTTACCCGGACTATGACGCTGGAGGGGATGGACCTTCTCTTTGTAGTGGCCCAGTGGCCGGAGAAGCGGACTATGCACCTGGAGACCCTGGCGAGAGCCCGGGCCATCGAGAACCAGATGTTCCTGGCCCTGTGCAACTCCGCCGCTTCCGATACCGCCTGCGGCGGGCACAGCGCCGTCATCGACCCCTGGGGCGAATACCTGGCCCATGCCGGGGACGGAGAGACCACCATCACCGGCGAGCTGGACTTTTCCGTCATCGAGGGCATCCGCTCCTCCATCAACGTCTTCCGTGACCGGAGGCCGGAATTATACAAAATCAATTAACATTTTTGTAACGAAAGGTGGCAAATCCTATGTCCTATCAATTCCCCGTGACCCGCACCAATAACCCTAAGCCCAAGCCGGATCAGACCAACCTGGGCTTCGGCAAGTACTTCACCGACCACATGTTCATGATGGACTACGACGAGGGCCAGGGCTGGCATGACGGCAAGATCGTCCCCTACGGCCCCATCAGCCTGGACCCCGCCAGCTGCGTCCTCCACTACGCCCAGATGATGTTCGAGGGCATGAAGGCGTACCTGACCCCGGACAAGAAGATCAACCTTTTCCGCCCGGACATGAACGCCAAGCGCCTCAACCGCACCAACGAGCGCATGTGCATCCCGCCCATGGACGAGGAGCTGTTCGTCGAGGCCGTGAAGGCCATCGTGAAGGTGGACGCGGACTGGATTCCCTCCCAGCCCGGCACCGCCCTCTATATCCGTCCCTACATCATCTCCGATGAGGTGAGCTTCTCCGTGGAGCCCGCCAAGCACTACCACTTCATCATCATCCTCTGTGCCGTGGGGGCGTACTACGACATCAACCGGGGCGGCCTCACCGGCAGCCACATCTATGTGGAGGACGAGTACATCCGCGCCGCCGTGGGCGGCACCGGCTTCGCCAAGGTGGGCGGCAACTACGCCGGCGGCATGCGGGCCACCAAGAAAGCCCTGGAGAACGGCTGCAAGGAGGTCCTCTGGCTGGACGCTCACGAGCACAAGTACGTGGAAGAGGTGGGCACCTCCAACGCCTTCTTTATGATCAACGACGAGGTCATCACCGCGCCTCTGGGTGGCTCCATCCTTCCCGGCGTCACCCGGGACAGCACCATCACCCTGCTGCGGAAGTGGGGCTATAAGGTCTCTGAGCGCCGCCTCTCCATCCAGGAGATCGAGGCCGCCAGCAAGGACGGCTCCCTCCAGGAGGCGTGGGCCACCGGCACCGCCTGCGTCATCTCCCCCATCGGCTATCTGAAGTATATGGGCCGGGACATCGTCATCCACGACGGCGGCGTAGGCCCTGTGAGCCAGAAGCTCTACGACCAGATCTACGGCATGCAGACCGGCGTGGTGGCCGACGACATGGGCTGGATCGTCCAGCTGTAACAGAATTTCAGATCAGCGTCTCTTGGCCAGCTGCTCCGGCAGCTGGCCTTCCTTTGTGTCCCACATCACCAGCAGAGTTCCGTCCTCCACGGATACGGAGGCTGCCTCTCCGGTAAAGCGGTTGCTGACCCCCAAGGGGAAAGCGCTGGTAAGTACCGCATCCTGCAGAGGATAATGCAGTCCGGTGAGGGTCACGCCCCGAGCCTCGCCGTCGGGGCAGAAGACGGAAATCACGCCTTCATGGTCCGCTCCGAAATCCAGCCGCCCATTCCGGATGGCGGTGACGGCGAGGCTCTCGCCCAGCAGCCACCCGGAGGCTCCCCGTCGGGCGAGAAAGACCAGGGCTTGCAAATTGGCGTAGGCGTGATCCAGCCGTCCTCCCAGGCAGCCGTAGAGGAGGAAGTCCCGGTATCCCCGTTCCAGCCCCGTCTTGATGGCCAGCATGGTGTCGGTGTCATCCTTCTCCACGGGGTGGCGGATAATATTATTTCCCTCCGGGACACGGCCCAGGGAATCGAAGTCCCCCACGATCAGGTGGGGGGTCAGGGGGGCTTCTCGCCCCCGGACTCCTCGCCTACTTTTGCCGCGCGGCAAAAGTAGGCAAAAACGCGCTTAAACCTAGCGGTTTAAGAATCCCTCATTTATTGATTAGTTTTGCGCCCGAGGCACAGTCGGTTTGGCCTAAACTTACTGCCGTCCGCTTCGTTCCTCTTCTGCGTCTATTTTAGCGTGCTAGTCGGTGCCCCCTACCGTCTAGCGGGGCTAACTCCCCGGGGTGCGTAATGAAGACTTCCCCGTTTCACCCAAAGTTCTGGCGATGGACGAGCACTGGTTATAGAAGCGGCGCTGCAGCGAAATCTACCGTAAGAATCCGTGGGTAGACGCAGAAGTCCGGCGCACCAACGAAGAATTGATGGTAGAATCAAACCCGGTTCGTCGGAGGGGAAAAAATTACCCCCGTAATGAAGGAGGATTCTCAAGGAACGTAGTTCCTTGAGCGACCTTTTGCTTCTTTTCGTTCGCACGAAAAGAAGGCCCCCGCCCGGCAGGGCGAATCTATACGATAGAAGGCAGCCGGAGGCGGCGCGCAGCGCCGCCCTACTCCCGATGGCTGTTTTCCTCCGCAATGCCCAGCAGCTCCGTCAGCTTCTCCCAATCCTCCGGGGCGATGCCCGCGGAGAGCCGCCGCTGAAACTCCTCGTGGGTTTGATCAATGATTTTCACCATCTCCTCCCCCTGGGGCGTCAGAAACAACTGATACTGCCGCCGGTTCTTCGGGTCGATCTGTCGGCGGATATGTCCGGCGTCCTCCAGACGCCGGGCGTCCCGAGCCGTGCTCGCCTTGTCCAGGGCGTAGAAGGTGCAGATCTCCTCCTGACTGGCCCCGGGATGCCTGGCGGTGTATGTCAGAATCAGGTGCATAAACCCCACATAGCCGCGGGGCGTCAGCACCTGCCGCAGAGCTACCATCCTGCGGCGGTTGATCCGCAGGAGGCTGGTCAGAACAGGATTGCTCATGCCTGCGCCGCCTCCTCCGGAGGCCGGAGGGCGTCCTCCCGGGCCGCCTGCCGGACCATAGCCTTCACCCGCCGGATCAGAGGCACTGCCAGCGCGATGGACAGTACGTCCGCCACCGCCTGGACGGCGGCTGCGCCGTTGGCCCCCCAGAGCATGGCCATAGGATAAACAATGGGCAGGAAGCAAGTCCCCTGCCGGGCGGTGGACAGCAGCACCGCCCCCAGGGCCCGTCCCAGTCCGGCGCAGAGCATGTTGACCACCGCCACCCAGCTGTGGGCGGGCAGGGCCAGACATTGCAGCCGGATGGCCAAAGCGCCCACGGCCTGCATCTCCGGGTCCGTCTTGGCAAAGAGCGTGATCAAAGGCTCGGCGAAGACCGCCAGCAGCACCCCCATGACCGCCGCGCCGATGACCGCCGTCCGGGCGGCGAAGCGATAGCTCTCCTCTACGCGGTCATAGCGCTTCGCCCCCCAGTTGAAGCCCACCACCGGCTGGAACCCGGTGCCGAAGCCCAGGATTACACCAAAGGGGAACATCATCACCTTGGTGGACACGCCGATGCCCGCCAGCACGGAGTCGGAGATTCCCCCGGCGATGCGGTTGAGGACGATGGCGGAGATCACCGCCAGACCGTTGCGGAACAGAGAAGACGACCCCACCGACACGATCTGTCCCACGATGGCCCCGTCCGGCTGGAACAGCCTGGGGGACAGGCGCAGGAGGCTCCGGTGGGTCAGATAGGGGAAGACAAGAATGGCAAAGCTGACCAGCTTGGAGATGGCGGTGGCAATAGAGGCTCCCGCTACGCCCATGTCCAGTCCGAAGATGAAGAGGGGGTCCAGGAAGCAGTTGAGGATGCCGCCGAAGCCCATGCCGATCATACTCAGCATGGCGCTGCCCTCCGCCCGCAGACACTGGTTCATCACAAAGTTGGCTGCCATGAAGGGGGCCGCCAGCAGCACGTAGGAGGCGTACTCGGCGGCGTACTGCTCGCAGGTGTCTGTGGCCCCCAGCAGGCGCACCATGGGGCGCATGAAGGTGAGCCCCAGCACCATCACCACCGCGCCGAAGGCCGCGGCGGAGAAAAAGGCAACGGAAAAGACCCGGCTTGCCCGCTCCTCCTTCCGGGCTCCCAGCAGCCTGGAAATATAACTGGCCGCGCCTACCGCCAGCATGGAACCGGCCATCATGATGATCTGGTCCAGTGACGCGTTGACGCTGACCGCCGCCGTGGCGTTGGTACCCAGAGAGCTGACGAAAAAGGTGTCCGCCAGGTTGTAAATCGAGGTGATCAGAAAGGACACGATGGATGGCGCCGCCATCTTGGTAATGACTTTCGGCAGGGGTTCCGTGAGCATCATGGTCTTCCGGTAATCCTGCCGTCTCTGTTCTGCTTCCGTCATATAAACTTCCTCCCGCAAATGTCTCATATGAAACAGTTTTATACTCACCATAGTTGAAAAGCGGTACAGAGGGCATCATCAAAGGAAGGAGCAGAAGGGAGGATTTTCCTCAAAAAGCGTTTCAGCCAGGCCCAGAATTTTTCAATAGGATT
>JAETNP010000110.1 GCA_021768185.1 Oscillospiraceae bacterium | reverse complement strand
ATACTGCGCTCAAAGTCCACGGGGTTCAGACGGCGGTTGATAATGGTGATCTTGGTGGCGGCGTCGGTGGGCAGGGAGTTGAGGACGCCGCCGTAGGCCAGGAAGATGCCCCGCCGTTCCTCGTCGGAGGCGGCGGCGTAGTTCACATCGGTGAGCCGCCAGCTCTTGCTGTGCCGGTTCCCCACCAGCCAGATGCCGTCCGGGTACACGCACTTGACGGGGATCGTCTCCTGCACGCTGCGGGGAACGGTGAATTTCTCGCGCTCGCTCTTGTTGGCAGAGACAAGGGATTTAATCAAAGTCCTGCCCTCCTTTCCGCTTCAACAGCTCATAGTGAAAGTTTCTGGATATAAAACGGCGCTCCCCGGCGCAGAGGATTTCGGACTTGATAAAAGCCCAGGCAAACTGCTCCAGCGTCATGCCGTTGTAGTTGAAAAAGCCCGCCAGGGCGATGGGGGCGGCGGCGAGGATGCACAGCCAGCTTGCCGTCTCCTTGCCGATCATAGGGCCGAGGCCCAGGTACACGCCCACGGCCAGCCCCACGGCGACGGCGGCGCAGAAAAACTGGCGGGCCGACAGGCCGAAAAAGATGGTTTCCTTGTGCTGGCGCACTTCTTTGGGGATTTTAATTTCCATGAGATTCTCCTTTCGCGGATAAAGTAAAGGAACGACGGGTAAGCCGCCGTCCCCTATGTGGTATCATGCCATTGGATATTGCTGGGGACTTCATTCCCCCACACGTCCCAGCCGGGGGCGGGGCGGCGGGCAAACAGCTCAACACGGGGAACGTCGCCCATGAGGGCTACAATGCGCCGCCGCGCCTCGTCCGGCTTTTTGCTGTGTTCCTCCACATGGGAAATGATAACCTGATGAACGTTCTTCGCCTGCCGCCGGGGTTGGCCCCTGGTGGCCAGCAGACAGATCTCGGCGTTGGAGCGCGTCCAGTAGCCCATGCCCCAATAAATGGTGTCTGCTTTGGGCGCCAGCTTGATCCATGTGAAAGCGACGGTCTTAAAGGTGAAGCCCCAGGCCCGGATCACGTCCAGCGCCTCCTGCAGCATGGGGAATGTGGCCCACAGGAACAATACGCAGTCTTTCCCGGCCAGTCCCTCCACGGGCAGGGCCTTGATTTCCTCCAGGGGCATGGTGGGGTAGTGGCGCTCGGCCACGCCCTGCCCTTTCCACGTCTGATAGCGCCAGGGCGGGTCGGCGTAAATCACGCTGTATTTTCCTATAAACCGAACATCTCCTTTACGATCCGGCTGGCC
>JAETNP010000066.1 GCA_021768185.1 Oscillospiraceae bacterium | reverse complement strand
TGTTATTGTCTGGCGCAAATTCTTGCGCGTTCATTGCTAATTGGGACTTCTTTCCACTTCACTGGCGCAAATCTTTCCTCTGCGCTCCTTTAGTTATTTACGGATAGGCTCTTAGATTAGATGCCCGTAGGACCGCTGGTTCACGCGGCACCGCAACTCTTCACTTCCGCCGAACCCTCGCAAACCCCTCGCCGAGGTCCCGCCGGCAGGCGGGTCCGAGAAAGGGGTCCAGGACCATGGGTCCTGGCGCGTTTTTGCCTACTTTTGCCGCGCGGCAAAAGTAGGCGCGGAGTCCGGGGCCGCGTAGGTCCCGGGCCATCGAAAAGAAAAAGCGGACGCGGCGCGCAGCGCCGCAGATTAAATGCAGTTCCCCTTAAATTTTTCGTGCATTTTCCCATGAAATAGTGTATGATAAGTTGTGCTGGGAATTTTTCCATATGAGGAGGCATCATTTATGAATACCTGTCTGATCCCCCAGGGCTACCGCCCCCCGCTCTGCGGCTACGATATGCAGCGGGCCATTGAATTTGTAAAGAGCAGCTTTCAGGAAAATCTGAAGTTCGCCCTGAACCTCCGCCGGGTCTCCGCCCCCCTGTTCGTGGACCGGAACTCCGGCCTCAACGACAACCTCAACGGCGTGGAGCGCCCCGTGGGCTTCGACATCCCCGCCATCGGCGGCGCGGACGGCGAGGTGGTCCACTCCCTGGCCAAGTGGAAGCGGCTGGCCCTCAAACGCTACGGCTTCTACCCCGGCAACGGCCTGTATACCGACATGAACGCCATCCGCCGGGACGAGAGTCTGGACAACATCCACTCCGTCTACGTGGACCAGTGGGACTGGGAGAAGGTCATCACCCGGGCCGACCGGACGGTGGATTTCCTCCAGTACACGGTCCGCTCCATCGTGGGAGCAGTGTGCGACACCTGTGACGCCCTGCGCCGGGCCTTCCCCCAGGTGAAGACCCATCTGGACCGGGAGGTGAGCTTCATCACCACCCAGGAGCTGGAGAACATGTACCCCCATCTCTCCCCCAACGACCGGGAGACCGCCTACATGCGGGAGGGCCACAAGACCGTGTTCCTCATGCAGATCGGCAAGGTGCTCAAAAGCGGGAAGAAGCACGACGGCCGGGCCCCGGACTACGACGACTGGGAGCTCAACGGCGACATCCTCATGTGGAACGACGTACTGGGCCGGGCCTTTGAGATCAGCTCCATGGGCATCCGGGTGGACCAGGAGAGCCTGGAGCGGCAGCTGGTCCTGGCGGGCTGCGAGGAGCGGCGGGATCTGCCCTTCCACAAAATGCTCCTTAACAACGAACTGCCCCTGACCATGGGCGGCGGCATCGGCCAGAGCCGCCTGTGCATGCTGATGATCGGCTGCTGCCACATCGGCGAGGTCCAGGTGAGCCTCTGGGATCAGGAGACGCTGGATACCTGCGAGGCGGCTGGGGTACAATTGCTTTAAATTCTTTCTTGGGAGGAAAAACGATGGAAAAACCTGTTTTGGCCGGCCTGGAGCCCCAGGCGGTGTTCCGCTTTTTTGAGGAGCTGAGCCGCATCCCCCGGGAATCGGGACACACCGCCGCCGTCAGCGGCTGGGTGGAGGACTTCGCGAAGCAGCGGGGCCTCCGCTGCCGCCGGGACGAGCTGGGCAGCGTAATCATCTGGAAGGACGCCGCCCCCGGCTATGAGGGCCATCCCCCGGTAATTTTGCAGGGGCACGTGGACATGGTATGCGTCAAGGCCCCCGGTACAGACCACGATTTCGCCCGGGACCCCCTGCAGCTGGTGTTGGACGGCGATTGGCTGCGTGCCGAGGGCACCACCCTGGGCGGCGACGACGGCGCGGCGGTGGCCATGATGCTGGCCCTGCTGGACGATACTGCCATTCCCCATCCGCCCATCGAGGCGGTGTTCACCGTGGACGAGGAAATCGGCCTGCTGGGGGCCGCGGGACTGGACTGCTCCGATCTGAAGGGCCGGACCCTCATCAATCTGGACAGCGAGGACGAGGGCGTGCTGACGGTGGGCTGCGCCGGAGGGGCGCGGTGCGATTTGGAAGTCTCCCTGCCTGTCCGGGCCGCTTCCGGCAGGCTCTGCACCCTGGACCTCAGCGGCCTGCCCGGAGGGCACTCCGGCGCCGAAATTCACAAGAACATCCCCAACGCCAACCGGGTGCTGGCGGAGTGCCTGCGGACGCTGCCGGAGGCGCGGCTGGTGTCTCTCTACGGAGGCGAGCAGGACAACGCCATCCCCGACCGGGCCAGAGCCGTATTCGTCCTGCCGGAGGAACAGATCGACGGCGCGGCGGAAAAATTCCACGCGGTCAACGCCGGGGCGGTCTGCTCCTTCACCCACGCCGCGCACGCCCCCGTGGACGCCCTCTCCGTGGAGGACAGCCGCAGGGCGCTGGACCTCATCCTCTCCGCCCCCAACGGCGTTCAGGCCATGGAGCCGGACCTCCCCGGACAGGTCCGCACGTCCCTGAACCTGGGCATCCTCCGGCTGGAGGAGGGGGCGCTGCGCCTGACCTGGAGCGTGCGCAGCTCCGCCGCACCGGAAAAAGAGGAACTGATCGGGACGCTCAAGGCCCTGGCGGAGGGCTGCGGTGGGACCTTCGGCCGCCGGGGGGACTACCCCGCCTGGGAGTACTGCCGGTCCTCCCGCCTGCGGGACGTGATGGTCCGGGTGTACCGGGAGCAGACCGGGAAGGAGCCGGTGGTGGAGACCATCCACGCCGGTCTGGAGTGCGGCCTGCTGGCGGAAAAGCTGCCGGGGCTGGACGCGGTGTCCGTGGGGCCGGATATGCAGGACATCCACAGCCCCAGGGAGCGTCTGTCCGTCTCCTCGGTCCGGCGGACCTGGGATTACCTGCTGGCCGTGCTGGCGCAACTGTAAATCAAAAATTTTTGAGATAGGAGAAACGATATGAAATTCAGTGAAATGCCCTACACCCGCCCCGACCTGGAGGCGATCCGGAAGGAATCCGACGCGGTTCTGGCGCGCATCACCAACGCCCAGTCCGCCCAGGAGCAGATCGACGCCTACCTGGCCTACGAGGAGATGAGCAAGCAGGTGGGGACCAACTGTTCCATCGCCTACGTCCGCCACACCATCGACACCCGGGACCAGTTCTATGAGAAGGAGAGCGACTATATCGACGAGATCTCCCCCGCCCTCCAGGAGATGGACCAGAAGATCAATCTGGCCCTGCTGCATTCCCGGTTCCGCCCCCAGCTGGAGGAGCGCTTCGGGACGCTGCTGTTCAAGAACCTGGAAATTTCCGTCCGCTGCATGAAGCCGGAAATCATGGAGCTGATGCAGGAGGAGAACAAGCTCACCAGCGAGTACCAGAAGCTCTACGCCTCCGCCGTGGTGGAGTGGCAGGGCGAAACGCTGCCCCTGCCCAAGCTGGGACCCTTCATGCAGGACCCCGACCGGGCCGTCCGCAAGGCCGCCTATGAGGTCCGGGGCCAGTGGTTCGAGGACCACCGGCAGCAGCTGGACGAGCTCTACGACAAGCTGGTCAAGAACCGGGACGCCCAGGGCAGGGCCATGGGCTACGAGAACTTCATCCCCCTGGGCTACGACCGCCTGGGCCGCAACTGTTGGGGCCCCGAGGAGTGCAAGGCTTTCCGGGACCAGATCGCCAAGGACCTGGTGCCCATCGTGGCCCGGGTGAAGGAGGACCAGGCAAAGCGCATCGGCGTGGACAAGCTGAAGATCTACGACGACGCCCTGATGTTCCCCGACGGCAACGCCAAGCCCCAGGGCACTCCCGATGAGATCCTGGCCGCGGGCCGGGAGATGTACCACGCCCTCAGCCCGGAGACGAAGGAGTTCATCGACTTCCTCTACGACGGCGAGCTGCTGGACGTGCTCAGCAAGGAGGGCAAGGCCCCCGGCGGGTACTGCACCGACTTTGCCGCCTACAAGGCCCCCTTCATCTTCTCCAACTTCAACGGCACCAGCGGGGACGTGGACGTGCTGACCCACGAGGCGGGCCACGCCTTCGCCTTCTACCGCGCCGCCCGGAAGGGCTACCTCTCCGCCCTCATGAGCCCCACCATGGAGGGCTGCGAGACCCACTCCATGTCCATGGAGTTCCTGACCTCCCCCTGGCACGAGAAATTCTTCGGCCCCCAGACCCGGAAGTATGAGATCGGCCACTGCGAGGACGCCCTGATCTTCATCCCCTACGGCTGCATGGTGGATGAATTCCAGCACATCATGTACCAGCGTCCGGAGCTGACCCCGGATGAGCGCAACGAGATCTGGCTGGATCTGGAGAAGAAGTACCGCCCCTGGATCGACTATGAGGACCTGCCCTCCTACAGCCGGGGCGCCCGGTGGCAGCAGCAGCTCCATATCTATATGAACGCCTTCTATTATATCGACTACTGCATGGCCCAGACCATGGCCTTCCAGTTCTGGATGGCCTCTCTGGAAAACCGGGAGGAGGCCTGGAAGAAGTATCTGGCCTTCGTGGACCTGGCCGGCACCAGGACCTTCGAGGATCTGGCCCACGGCGCGGGGATGAAGGTTCCTTACGACCCCGGCTGCATCAAGGAGATCGGCGAGGCCGTCTCCAAGTGGATCGACGAGAACCCGCTGTAATACTTTTTCTCGAGAGAAAAAGTATCAAAAAGAGCTTTAAGTTCGAGACTAAAGCCGTTGCTGTTCCTGGATTTTTGCCCGGTAACGGAAGTATATTTTTAGTCGGAGAACAGCATGAGGTCTTCGCCTTAACTTTTCCGATGTCTCTGCCGAAGAACAAGGTATAGAGAACGGAAAAGGAGGGTCAGCCATGGAACTGCGTATTGCGAACCGGCTGAAAGCCACCGGCCAGCCCATCCGCGCGGAGGGGAAGCCGCGGGACGCCGCCTCCGCCGCCGGCCCCCAGCCCCGGACGGACCGATTTGTCCTCTCCCGCCAGGTCGCGGAACATCTGGAGGCGCAAAACCGCCTGCTGATGGATCTGGCCCGGAAGGAAGACAAAAAGCCCGCCCTGTGGGAGCTGGACGAGGAAAGCGGCGAGAATGCCGAGCTGAAGGCCCTGGGGGAATCCATGAAGACCATGGAACGGTGCCACAAGATCGCGGCCCGCATTATGCGGGGCGACAAGGTCCCGCCGCAGGACGAGCGGTATCTGATGCTGAACGACCCCGACGGCTACAAGCTGGCCATGGCGATGCGCACCCCCAAGCGGAATCCCAAGAAATGGAAGAGCGTTCTGGAGGAGGAGGACAAGGACGCCGGGTCCCGTCAGACCGCGGAAGCGGATGGCGAGGCGGCCTCCTGCGAAGAAGCCGGAGAATCCGCCGGCTCCGGCGAGGGCGGTGGCACGGCGGGAGAAAGCGAATAGCGTAAAAGGCAAGCCCCGGAACCATCTGGTTCCGGGGCTTACCCGCCCTTTCAGGCGAAAAAGGAAGAGAGAGAAGAGAAATACTCGTAAGCTGATTTATCCGGCCTGACGGCCAGAGCTGCCGAAGAACTCGTTAAAGAAGTCCTCCATGTCGCCGTAGCCGTAGCTGCCGTTATTGCCGCCGTTGTCCTGCCGGACGTCAACCTGGGGCGCGGGCTCCTCCTCGGGCATATCCGTGGTGGAGCCGAAGGTCAGCTCCGTGGTCATCACCTGTCCGTCCCGGACGAAGGTGACGGTGGCGGTATCCCCGGCCTTGTAAGTCTTGCTGCCCATGGCGGAGGTCAGATCGGACCAGGTGCTGATGGTGGTGGTGCCCAGCATGGTGATGACGTCGCCCTTCTGGAGGCCCGCGGCGGCGGCGGGGCCGTTTTCAGTGGCTTCCGCCACGTACACGCCGCTGCGCATCCCGGACTCGGGATAGTAGGACACGCTCTGGCCGGCGATGCCCATCCAGGCGTGGGAGGTGATCTGGCCGTTCTCCATGATGTCCTTGAGCATGGACAGCACGTCGTCAATGGGGATGGCGAAGCCCAGGCCCTCGGCGGCGGTGCCGTTGCCGGTGGTGGAAGTCTTGGCGGTGATGATGCCTACCACCTCGCCGTACTGGTTAAAGAGGGGGCCGCCGGAGTTGCCGGGGTTGATGGAGGTATCCACCTGGATCATATGGAAGGGGGTGCCGTCCAGGTTGATTTCCCGGTCCAGGCAGGAGACCACGCCGTGGGTCAGAGAGAAGGTCAGCTGGCCCAAGGGGTTGCCGATGGTGGACACGTCCTCGCCCACCTTCAGGGAACCGGAGGTCCCGATGGTTACGGGCTTCAGCTCGGTCTCGCCCGGGTCCACCTTCAGGATGGCGATGTCGTAATCGGCGTCGCTGCCGATGATCTGAGCATCATAGGTGGTGCCGTCGTTCAGGGTGACCTTCACGCTGCTGCCGCCCTCGACGACGTGGCAGTTGGTGGCGATATAGCCGTCCTTGGTGAGGATGAAGCCGCTGCCCGCGCTGGCGAACTCCCGCTGGATCGGCTGGCCGAAGATGTTGTAGCCCACCGAGGCGGTGCCGGAGGTGTTGATGCTGACACAGCTGTTCACGTTGGCATCGTATACCTGAGAGAAGGACAGGACCTCGCTGCCGGTGACGCTGACGGTCTCTACCTGCGCCAGGGGCCGGTCGCTGAGCATCACCTGGGTCTCGCCCCTGCCGTCCCGGTTGTTCAGATACCATCCGGCCCCAAAGCCGCCGCCGATGAGCAGCGCCCCGCACAGGACCAGTGCGATGATCTTTCCGGCCCGGCCCCGCCGGGACTTTTTCGGCGTCACGGGCACCGGCGTCTGCTCGGGCTGGAAGCCGCTGCTGTCGGAGCGGTAGCTGTAGTGGTACTCATACTCGTTTTTGTTCTGATCGTTATAATCGTTATACATAAGACTGCCTCCTTATGGTAAATCCCTTTTTCGCGTCCGCCGGAGGGGCGTTCGCTTTTGATGGTGCTAGGATACATGGGATTTATGACAAAAATATGAAGAATCTTCGGAAAGATTATAAACATTCCGAAGACAATTTGTAAAGAGGCATAAAAGGAAACCGGGAGGCGCCCCTCCCGGTTTCCTTTTATGGTTTGGAAGATTGGATGAAAAGAAGTTGTTGTCCCTTGCGAGTATTATCATAAAGGTAAGGTATTAAGAAAACCAGCACGGATTGTTACAAAAGTTTTAAATCCTCCGCCGCAACCGCCGGAAAAAATTTCCGTCCCCACGGAAATAAATCCGTTTCGTTCTTTACTTGTTCATATTTGGCCTCTATACTAATAAAAAATAGTACGGAAACGGAGGCTGCTTTCCCATGCGGAATTTCTTTTATCGGGTCACCGGGGCCATTGCCCGGTTCATGTATGGCCGCAACGGCACCGACCAGCTGAACGCGGCGCTGCTGGCCGCCTATCTGCTGGTGTGGCTGATACAGATCCTGCTGGGACGGTATGCCGCGGTCCGGATGGTGCTGGAAGCGGTATCCCTGACGCTGGCGATCCTGGTGCTGTTCCGCACCTTTTCCCGGAACCTGTCCAAGCGCCGGGCGGAGAACGCGAAATTCCTGAGCCTATGGCATCCGGTCAAGAACCGCATCGCCATCGCCCGGCAGCGTCGCCGGGATAAGGAGCATAAATACTTCGTCTGCAAGAACTGCGGAACGGTCTGCCGCGTCCCCTCCGGCAAGGGCAGGCTGGAGATCACCTGTCCCAAGTGCGGCGGGAAGATCATCGGCAAAAGCTGAGCTTCCGCTCAATGCAAAGCGTAACGGTGGACCATACAGGAAACAGGCGTGCCGCAGTCCCTGCGGCACGCCTTTAATTTGAAGGATACGGCGTTTCTCCAGTTGGATTTTCCGGACTTTTACCGGATCAGGATGGAAAGGCGGGAACTTTTTGGGCTTTCCTGCGTCATACCTGGCAGAGGCAAACGCCTACTTCTCAAAATCAAGCAGCAGAAGGAGAATGACTCATGAAGAAAATGCTGATGTCCCTGGTTCTGAGCGGCGCATTGGCCTGCTCTCTTGCACTCCCCGCAGCGGCGGTACAAAAAACAGACGGCGTACGCTCCGAAACACCCGCTGCGGAAGAATCCGCCACCCTTCCCGACAGCGTTCTCTATTACGGAAAAGCAGAAACCGTCTCCCGCGGCGAGAACGGGGAGATAAGCGCCCTGCATATGTCCTCCGACCAGTATGGCGAATATGTCATGCTTCTGTCCGAGGATACCGTATGGATTGACAGCGGGAACCGCACCGCCGGCGACCCGTCTGATCTGGAGGAGGGCGAGGGACTCTACGTGTTCCACAGCCCCGTCTCCACCCGCTCCATGCCGCCCCAGTCCGCCGCCTTCGCCATTGTGCGCAATGTGCCCCAGGACGCCTCCTGCGCCCGCTACCATGAGGTGGAGGCCGCAGAGGAAACCGACGGGACCCTCCGCATCACAACGGACAACGGCGGGCTGTTTCTGCTGGCGGACGAAGAGACGACCCTTTCCTCCTATGCCGGGGCCGCCCCCGCAGGGCTCGATGAAATAGAGGCCGGGTCCCATATCATGGCATGGTACGGCCCCGTGGCCATGTCCTATCCCGGACAGGCCCGCGCCAGCCACATTATGATCCTGAACCGGGCGGAGGAAGCGCTGACCCGCTCCGCCCTGGCGGTCATGCTCCATGCCGCCCAGGGAAGCCCGGTAATCAACTACGCCATGAATTTCAGCGACGTGGCCCAGGACGCCCCCTATGCCGAAGCAATCCGCTGGGCCGCCGGCGAAGGACTGATGTCCGGCTACGGAGACGGCACGATCGGTCCCGATGACCCGGTGACCCGGGAACAGCTGGCGGTCATTCTCTGGCGGCAGGCGGGCAGTCCTGTGCTGATGGACTACCCCGGCTTGACCAAGTACAGCGACGTTGGGGACATCTCCCGTTTTGCCCAGCCGGCGCTGGCGTGGGCCCATCAAAAGGGACTGGTGCCCGCCGAGGGGCGGCTGGGCCCCAAAGATACTGTAACCTCAGCGGAAGCGGAACAGATGATGCGGGCGTTGAACAAGTGAGGCGGCAGCCCCGCACAGTAAACCTTCCAATTGGCAAAATGAGTTCGACCTTGGTCTACGCTGCCGGAGCCGCTGGGGAGATGCCGCTCTGTCCTATCTCCCCGGCCATCCGGAAGCCTTGACGGGCCACAAACACGGCGATGACCTCGTTGATCACCGCGGCTGCGGCGATGGTCCCTCTCACGATATCGCCATACTGGCTGTAGCTTCCGCTCAGAGCGGAGATGGCGATCCCTGTCAGTACCAGAGACACACCGGAATGGGGCAGGATCACCATGCCCAGATATTTTTTCACGGTGGGGGCCGCATGGGACAGGTGGGCGCCCAGCGCCGCCCCGCCTATTTTCCCGGCGGCCCGGGCGATGATGTAGACGGCGGTAAAGGCCCCTGCCCCTAAAATGAGGTGGTAGTCCAAGGGCACCCCCAAATTCAGGATGATGAGGGTAAAGCAGGCGTTAATGACCGGCGTGCAGTATTTCATGACAGATTCCAGCTTCGCCTCGTCCAGAAGGTTGGCGAAAACCGCCGAATATACCATGCCGCTGAGAACAAAGTTCAAAATCGGAAGGGGCATCAGGTATTGATTGGCCAGGGCGGTCAGCGTCCCGGTGAGGATCACCCCGGCCCATACCACGGCGGCGTTTGCCTTGGGTGAGGACACTTTTTTCATCACGGCGGCGGCGAGGGTCCCCGTCAGCGCCCCGATCAAAATGGGAAACAGGACCACCAGGGGGATCAGGTACCAAGGCAGGGAGCCGCCCGCCGTCTTTTGCAGGACCACGCTCATCACGGACAGGAAGATGCAGATGGCAATCACATCGTCAATGACGGCCAGGGGGATCAGGGTTTTGGTGACGGGGCCGTCCGTCTTGTACTCCGAGACAATGGAAAGGGCGGGGGCGGGAGCCGTAGCCAAGGCGATTCCGCCAAAAATCAGCCCGAGAAAAGCGGGGATGCCCATATACCGGAACAGGACAGAAAAGGCGATGCTTACTACCGCGAAGGTCATAAGGGACTGGGCCAGGGTAATGACCACAATTTGTTTTCCGTAGGAGCGCATTTTCCGCCAGACCATTTCGCTGCCCAGCATCAAACCCATACCACACTCCAATAAGGAGATCAGCGTATGATAAGCCGGATGATCCAGGATCTCCTGGGTCAGGAGGTTCAGCGCATGGGGGCCGAAGGCCATGCCCGCTATCAAAAAGCCTAAAACCGCCGGCATTTTCAGCTTGGATGCCAGCTTTCCTGCCAGCGCGGCCAGGAAAACGGCAGCCACCATTCTAAAAATCATTTCCATGCTATACTGACCTACCTTTCCAAAACGCCATTCAGGAAGATATCCAGAATCTGGCGGTTTTTTTCTTCTATCTGCTGGATGCTCGCCAGATCCGTTCCCCACTCATGGCACTGTAAATTCATAAAATTGATAAATTGGACGAGGATCTTGGCTGTATTTTCTTGATTCAAATGGCCGCGGAGGGGAATCCGGGAGAACAGCGTCTCCAGCACCGCCAGGTTCACCTGCTCCATGGGCCGCCGCCGAGCCGTGATCTCAGCCTGCAAATGTGCGGGCGGCATGAAAACGGACTCCATAAAAATCCGTTGATACAGGGGATTTTCACGGAAAAACTGCATCCGCACCCCGAAGTAGTCCGCCAGATATTCTTCCGCGTCCATCTTGCCGCCGCCCGGATGAAAGTGGTCCTGTATATAAGCTTTCAGCGACTGAAAGCACTCCTCCACACAGGCCAGGAACAATTCGTCCTTTGAGGCAAAGTAGTGATAGATGAGCCCTTTCGATATGTTCTGATCGGGATCAAACATGTTATTGACCGATGCGGCGCGGTAGCCCCCAGCGGAAAACTCCGCCAGGGCACGGTCCATAATCCGGCGTTTTGTCTGCCTCGCTTTTTCCTCCCGCTTCATCAAATCCCTCCCCAACAAATAATTGACTTCCTGGTCAACTATACATCTTGTTGACCAGGAAGTCAATGAAATATTTGTAAACAAACTGCTCAATTGGGCAAGCCCCATACAATGCCCAGGGCGCGGGAGCGCACATCGGATTTCAGCGTGAAGTCCTATTTTAGAGCAGTTCTCCGAAATAGCAATAAAGCAAAAAAAGTGGTACAATAGCAGCGAGGTGAACAGGATGCTGCATAACGAAGCTCGGAATTTACTGGTAGAAGCATATGAGAA
>JAETNP010000065.1 GCA_021768185.1 Oscillospiraceae bacterium | reverse complement strand
TTCCAAGCTGTGCCCCGCCTGCCTGTATTCGATTGTCCGTTCCCTATATTTTTTTGAATAGCTCATGCCCCCATTCTACTCCCTTCTTCACCTCTTTTCAACTGGTTTTACTATACTACGCCCGCTGCGACCGACACCAAAAACCCGATAAAATTATCCATGCTGTCACCTCCCTCCTGCTGCCAGGACGGGAAAGGGCGGCAAGGGCATTGTACCATTTTTCGACAGAATTGGCAAGAAAAACCGGAAGGCCGCTGCCTTCCGGTTTTTGCGTTCTTTTATACGATTCTTCGATTAGAAGCACGCTTCCGTTACCGGGCAAAAATCTTAGAATCGCAACGGGTTTAGTCTCGAACTTAAAGCTCTTTTTGATACTTTTTCTCTCGAGAAAAAGTATTACCGCAGCTTCACGGCGGTGCCGTAGGCGATGACCTCGGCGGCCCCCTGCATCACGGAGGACGATCCGTAACGGACGTTCACCACGGCGTCCGCGCCCAGCGCCTGAGCCTCGTCCACCATGCGCTTGGTGGCGATCTGGCGGGCCTCAATGAGCATCTCCGTATAGCCGGTGATCTCGCCGCCGACCAGGGTCTTCATCCCCGCCATGAAGTCCTTCCCGAAGTTCTTCGACTGGACCACCGTCCCCTTTACAATGCCAAGAGCCTCGATCTCTTTCCCCGGTACGTGGTCAATATTGAGCAGCAGCATCTTCTTCTCCTCCTTGAATCTCTTTTAATCTCGTTTTCAGGCTTATCCAGATAAAGGGAATGCTCCCTATACCCAACACAATGAGAAGCAGCAGCACCTTGGCGGCAAATGTGCCGGAGTCCAGGCTGGAGCGCAGCCACAGCAGGATCACTACCGTCGTCAGCCGCAGCAGCGTGGAGGACAATGCCCCCAGAATGGCGTTCTTCCGGCGGACGGCGTTAGTATTTGCTGGCTTCATCTTCTTCCCCTCCGTCGATCTCCTTCAGCCGCTGGGCCATGGCGGCCAGGACGCCCAGTATCACCGCGCCGCCCGCGGCGGCGTACAGCAGCAGGAAGGGCAGCACGCCCCAGCCGCCCTGGGTACCCAGCAGTCCGGCGGCGTAAGCCACCATGGCCACCAGAGGCCCCACATAGGCTACGACCAGCACCGCCACCACAATGGGGGCGATCTTTTTCTTAGTATTTTTTTGCATCGTCGATCTCTCCTTTCCCGATCTCACGGATACGTTGGAACAGGGCGAACAATACGCCGCAGATCAAAAGCGCGGGGATGGCTACCAGCACCGCCACCAGCGCCGCGGGCGGCGCGGAGGCCGGGTCCTCGGCAAAACCCCAGAGGAACAGGCCAATGAGAGCCGTCAGAAGGGCCACCATTACCACCGAGACAACGATGGGTGCTACGTAGCGGATGCGCACGTCCTGCTTCTGCTTGTTGGGGAAGGTTGCGCCGGCCTGCTCCAGCTTCTCCAGCTCTGCCAGGACGCTCCCCGCGTCCAGCTCGTTCAAGGGCTCGGTACGCTCCTTGAGGAGCTCGCACAGACGGACGGATTCCTCCAGGTTCTGCCGCTCCCGCTCCAGGGTGATGAGGTGGCGGCGCATACCGTCGCCCACGGTCTGGGTCCCCTCCTGCATCCGGCGGATCTCGTCGATGGGTACCCCCAGCTTCCGCATGAGCTTGATGCGCCGGAGGACGGCAACCTCCGCCTCGCCGTAGTCCCGATAGCCGTTTTCGCTGTTGCGGCTGGGGGACAGGAGGCCCTTTTCCTCATAGAAACGGATATTCTTTTTCGTGATGCCCACCAGGGCCTCCACCTCGTTGATCTTCAGGGGGATCACCTCTTTTCAATCCCTATTTTATACCTTCCGGTTGGGGGAAGGTCAAGTGGTTTTTGCGCTTTCCGGCAAATTTTGATAGATGCGGGCCGCCCAAAGAGCCGCCAGGACCGTGAGCAGCAGCACGATGGCTTCCGTGGCCGCCACGGGGAGGTGGGTGTTGGCAACCACGGCGGCGAAGTTTACGGCGGCATGGGTCGCGATGGCGGCGGGGAACAGCCAGCGCTTTCCGGTCCGGACGGAGGCGAAGACCAGCACGGAGAGAGACAGGTGCAGCGCCATGGCCGACAGGCGCTCCAGACCGCTCCAGAGGAACAGGGAGGCGGGAGTGGTGAGGATGGCCTCCGCAGCGGCGGCGGCCTCCTGGGGCAGGGGGGCTCCGGCGGCGTGGGACAGACCAAGGAGCAGATTGGCGGCCATGGTCAGGCCCACCAGCAGGAGGGCCTCTATGCCGCCGTGGCCGATGCCGTAGGACAGGGCGGTGATCCGGGCGGGATGGCCTTTCAGAACGAAGCGGAAGGCCAGGAGACGGCCCGTCTCCTCGAAAAGTCCCGCCGCAAAGCCGCCGTAGAGGCCGTAGAGCAGGATGTTCCCCTGGATGACCGCCCCGGCGGACGAGCGGAGGACCAGATTGTGGAGGATGGGCTCCAGAACCATGGCGAAAAGGACGAAGGTCCCGGCGCCCGTCAGAAAGGCGGTCCAGGTCCCGCCCCGGCGGCGGAGAAAGAGCATGATGCCCAGGGGCAGGAGCAGGGTCATAAGGGCAACGGCGATGAGAACGATGATGGTGGTCAATGGCATGGTTTTCCCTCCTGTTCGGTCAATTTCTGAAAACATGGTACACCTTCCGGTTGGGGGAAGGTCAAGAGGTTTTTGAAATTTTTTCTTTTTGGGTGACAGAATAGAGAAAGTATGATAAAATGATAGGACCACACGAAGACACCGGAAGATCCTACACACCCGGCGGACTGGCCGGGTTGGAGAAACTTGCGAGGAAATGAGGAGATCGAATATGCTGATCAAAAACGCGAAAGTACTGATTGGGAAAGCCTTCATGGAGGCGGACATCCAGTTTGACGGGACCATTACCGCCATCGGGAAGATCGAGGGCCCGGCGGATCTGGACGCCGCGGGCAGCTACGTGATCCCCGGGCTGGTGGACATTCACACCCACGGGGCTATGGGGGAGGACTTCTCCGACGGCAAACCGGAGGGGCTTCAGCCCCTGGCGGACTACTACGCCGCCCACGGCGTCACCAGCTATCTGGCAACCACCATGACGCTGAAGGAGGAGACCCTGACCCCGGCCATGCACGCCATCCGGGACTTCCGGCCTAACGGGGGCGCCAAGTGCGCGGGCGTCCATCTGGAGGGGCCCTTCCTCAGCTACGCCAAGCGGGGAGCTCAGGCGGCGGAAAACCTCCACAAGCCGGACACGGCGCTGTTCCACCGGCTCAACGAGGCCAGCGGCGGTCAGGTGAAGCTGGTCACCGTGGCCTGCGAGGAGGAGGGGGCGCTGCCCTTTATCCGGGAGGTCTCCCAGGTCTGCACCGTCTCCCTGGGGCACACCACGGCGGACTACGACACCGCTATGGCCGGATTCGCCGCCGGGGCCAGCCACGCCACCCACCTGTACAACGGGATGCCTTCCTTCCTGCACCGGAACCCCGGCGTGATTGGAGCGGCCTTTGATTCCGAGGCCAGCGTGGAACTCATCTGCGACGGGCTCCACATCCATCCCGCCGTCATCCGGGCTACGCACCAGCTTTTCGGGGACAAGCTCAACCTGATCTCCGACTCCCTGCGCTGCGCGGGAATGCCCGACGGGGACTATGAGCTGGGGGGACAGCCTATCGTTGTGAAGAACCACAAGGCGACGCTGCTGGACGGGACGCTGGCGGGCTCCTCTATCTCCCTGCTGGACGCGGTGCGCAATGTGGTGCGCTTTGGCCTGCCGCTGGCGGAGGCTGTATATGCCGCTTCTACCGCCCCCGCGCTGGCTGTCGGGCTGAAAGCCGGTACGATCCAAGCGGGCAGGAGCGCCGACCTGGTGGTGCTGGACAAGGACCTGGCCTTGAAGGCGGTGTTCGTGGACGGAAAGGAACAGAAGCTCCGTCCGTGAGCGGTGGAAAAAAGAACTGTCAACTGTCTTTTCTTCCAAATTTAGGGGCTTGTTTTTGGCAATTATCACGATAGGCCGGCGGCTCCGGAAGAAAATTTATGCAACATCAACATTGACAAAAAGTGATTGAAACTGGTAAAATGAATCCAGTTTAGGAGAGAAACCTAAACTGTTGTATCGTTTTTCCTCAATCTTCTCCATCAAAGGAAAAGCCGCTTTCGTAAGAAAGCGGTTTTTCCTTTTATTCAGGCTGTACGGTCTGCTCAATGGCGGCCAGGACTTGGCGCTTGACCTCGTCCAGGGACCCGTGGAGGGTGGCTCCCGCCGCCATGGCGTGGCCGCCGCCGCCCAGAAGGCCGCAGACCCGGGTTGCGTTTACACGGCCGTTGGCCCCGGTGCGCAGGCTCAGCTTCCACTGGCCGGGCTTCAGCTCGCGGAGCACCGCACCGCAGTCCACGCCCTCTATGATGCCCGCCAGGGAGGAGATGTCCTCCAGGTCGTTCTCGCCCGCGCCGGTGCGCTCCAGCAGGGACAGGGGGATGGTCAGGAAGACGCCCCGGTCCTGGTGGAAGAATTCCGCGCTGCCCATCAGCTCCGCCTCAATGGCGATGCGCTGGCGGGTCTTGGTGCGGAAGTGGCGCTTGTTGACCGCAAAGTAGTCGATGCCTGTCTCCAGAAGGGCCGCCGCCACCCGGTGGGTGTTGGCCTCCGTGTTGGCGTAGACGAAGCAGCCGGTGTCCGTGGCTATGGCGGCGTAGAGGGGCAGGGCAATCTCCGGGGTGATATCGCCCAGGGAGCGGCAGATCTCATAGACGATCTCCCCGCAGGCGGCACAGGAGGCGTCTACGCATTGGACTTCACCAAAGCCCTCGAAGGAGGGGTGGTGGTCCACCGCCAGACCGATGCGGTCGAAGTAGGGTTCCGCCGCGGGGAAAAAGAGGCTGCGGGAGGCGATGTCCACGGATACCACGAACGCGGGGGAGAAGTTTTCCGGGGCCCAGAGGTCCTCTACATAGACGGCGTTGATGCTGGTTATGTCGGGGTTTTTCAGCAGGAAGGCGGTTTTGCCCAGCTGCCGCAGGGCGCGGCAAAGACCGGCGGCGCAGCCGGTAGTGTCTCCGTCGGGGCGGCGGTGGGTCAGGATCAGGATGCCATCCTTCTGCCGCAGCAGGGCGGCGGCCTCCTGGGGGGTGATCTTGTTCATTTGTCTTCCTCCAGGACAATGTGCTCGTTTGCCGGGTTGGCGGGCTTGACCACAGTGGGGTCGCGGAGCATCTCCAGAATGTGGGCCCCCTGCTGGATGGAATCGTCGGCGATGAATTGGAGCTCCGGGGTGTAGCGGAGCCGCAGGGCGGCTCCCAGCTCCCGGCGGAGGTAGCCGGAGGCGGACTTCAGGCCCTTCATCATTTCTTTTTCGTTTTCCTTGTCCAGGGCGCTGATATAGATTTTTGCATAGCGGAGGTCGCTGGTGGTGTCTACGTGGGTGATGGTTACCAGCCCGCCTTGGAGGCGGGGGTCCTTTACCGTCCGGAGGAGGGCGGAGAGTTCCCGCTGGATCTCCTCATTGATGCGGCCAATACGGTTGCTTGCCATAGTCGATACCTCTTTTCTGCCGCCGCTGCGCGGCGGCCCGGGCTTAAATCTTGTTTTAGATTCGCCCTCGCCGGGCGGGGACGGGGGCGTACTTTTCCCGCGCGGGAAAAGTACCAAAAGAGCGCTCAAGGAACTACGTTCCTTGAGAATCCTCCTTCATTACGGGGGAGATTATTTTCCCTCCGACGTACCGGGTTTGGTTCTACCCACAATCCTTCGTTGGTGCGCCGGTCTGGTGCGTCTACCCACGGATTCTTACGGAAGATTTCGCTGCGGCGCCGCTTCTATAACCAGTGCTCGTCCATCGCCAGGAGTGCGATAGAACGGAGAATCTTTCATTACGCACCCCGGGGAGTTAGCCCCGCCAGACGGTAGGGGCCTCCGATTACCACGCTGAAATAGACGCAGAAGATGAACGAAGCGGACGGCAGTAAGTTTAGACAAAACCGACTGTGCCTCGGGCGCAAAACTAATCAAAAAATGAGGGATTCTTAAACCGCAAGGTTTAAGCGCGTTTTTGCCTACTTTTGCCGCGTGGCAAAAGTAGGCGCGGGGTCCGGGGCCGCGTAGGTCCCGGGCTATCGAATAAAACCGGCTACCGGGCAAATTGGTAAAGGTCGCATTTTATCATGCCATTGTAGAGTTTTCTTTTTCTCTCTGCCCGGCAGCCAAAAAACCGCTCAAACTCCGGATGGCTGGTGATGACCAGGACCCGCCACTTCGGCGGGACACGGTGATAAACTTCACCAAAGGTACGATAAAGCGCTTCCGCTTCCTCTTTCTCCAGAAGCCGCTCGCCATAGGGCGGGTTCGTCACGATCTGCCCGTACTCCCCCTGGCAATGGAACTTTTTTACGTCTGCTTCGTCAAAACGTACAATATCCTCTACGCCGGCCTTGACGGCGTTCTCACGGGCGATGCGGACCGCCTTGGGGTCAATGTCGCCGCCCCAGATGTCATATGCGCCGTCAAATTCCTTGTCCATGGCCTCATCGGCGGCATCCAGCCAGCATTGGCCGTCCAGCCAGCGCCACTTCTGGGCGTCAAAGGAACGGTCCAGGCCGGGGGCCCGGTTTCTGGCGATCAGCGCCGCCTCAATGGCGATGGTCCCCGAACCGCAGAAGGGGTCCCGAAAGGGATCCTTCCCACGGTAGCGGCTGAGGATCACCATGGCCGCCGCCAGCGTCTCCCGCAGGGGAGCCTCCACGCCTACCGCACGATAACCCCGCTTATGCAGGCCGGGGCCGGTGGTGTCCAGATACAGTGTACACTGGTCCTTCATGATGGCAAATTGAATTTGATATTTTGCCCCCGTCTCCGGAAGGCGGTTCAGACCGTAAACCCGGCCCAGGCGCTCCGCCGCGGCCTTCTTGATGATCTTCTGGCAGTCCGGAACCGAGTGGAGCTGGGAGTCCAGGGCGTGGCCCTTGACCGGAAATTGGCCGTCCCGGGGAACAAAGTCCTCCCAGGGGACCGCCGACGCGCCCTGAAACAGAGCCTCAAAGCTCCGGGCGGGGAACTCCGCCAGCCGGAGCAGCACCCGCTCCCCGCAGCGCAGATTCAGATTCAGCCGGGGCAGGTCTGATTGGGCCCCCTGGCAGAGGACCCGGCCATTTTCTACTTGGACATCCTCCAGGCCCAGGCGGCGGACCTCGTCGCCCACCAGCCCCTCCAAACCAAACAGGCAGGGGATCGCGTATGTGAATGGTTTCATCATGTTTCCTCGCACTCTCAGCGGGCGTACAGCCCCCTGCAAGAGTTTGCCGCCCGCAGGCGGCGCTCCGAAAAAATCCCTCGTTTGGAATGGTGAAGCCATTTCAAACGAAATAGGCGCCCCGCAGCGGCCGTGTGAGCCCTGTTATAACCTGCACATGAGTAGCAGGTGGGTTGCCTGCACCGTCCTTTACTGCTTCCAACTTCCAACCGCAAGAGTGGCAGCCGGGAGGCCTGCAAACCAGACGATGAACCAGCGTCCCTTATAACATAATGTGGGTTAATGAAAGACTCATCACGCACCCCGCAGGGCACCTTTATAGATCATTTTATATGCCGGGGATCGGTTTACTCCTCCCCGTCTTCCTCCTCGTCCTGGAACAAAAGCTCCATGAACAGGTCGTAGACCTCCGTCAGCTCCTCCTCGCTGTCCAGGGTGGAGAGAAGCTCTTCCCCGTTCTCCTGGATGGACTTGAGGATTACCATGCCGTAGTCGTCGCTCTCTTCGTCCTCAGCTTCGTCCTCCGGCACCGCGGGGAAAAACGCCATGTAGGTCTGCCCCTTGTGCTCCAGTACGTCCAGCAACTCCAGCTCGATGTCGTTGCCGTCCTCGTCCGTTACGGTGATGAAATTCGGCCCGAACTCTTCGCTCATGGCTTCGCCCTCCCTCTCGCCGCTGCTCCGTTTTGGGAGCCTTCGCTCCCTGCCCCTATAGTGTAACCGCTTTTTCGCAAAATTGCAAGAGGGTTTCGATATGACATTTTGACGATTTCATTACTTCCTTTTTGTATTTTATGAAGAATTTTGTCTGACCCGACAGAATCTTCAGGGAAATCCTCGAAAATTCCCTCTTTTTTTAGTTGACAAGCTGTGATATACTATAAATTGGTATATCGTAGGGATTGCTCCGGCAAACCCTCGAAATACCGCGCTGCGAACCCTTACACCCCGAAAAGGAGGTATCTTTACCCAATTATGGATCAAAATTATCATGAGAGACCGGATGAGCGCATGTCCTCCGAGACGCCCGCCCGGCAAAAAAAGAAAAAAAAGCGCTCCGTTGGCCGCATCATCGCAAAGACCATCGGATGGATCTTTTTGACGGTGTTCACGATCTGCGTCATCGGCGTGCTGACGCTGGGCATTTTCGCCAAGTTCTTTATGACCTATGTGGACACCACCCTCATCCCCTCCCTGGGGGAGGTGACGTCGGAGGCGATGCAACTGGCCCTGGCCTCCACTATCTACGACAAAAACGGGACCCCCATCCTCACCCTCTACGACAACAGTGAGGATACCGGCGGAGGCAACCGGGAGCTGGTGAAGTACAGCGAGATCCCCAAGCACCTTATCGACGCCCTGGTCTCCATCGAGGACCACCGGTTCTGGGAGCACCACGGCGTGGACTGGCTGGGCACCGCCGCCTCTATCCGGGACACCCTGCTCCACGGGAACACCCGGGGCGGCTCCACCATCACCCAGCAGCTGCTCCGGTACACGTATCAGGACAAGGACGTCACCGTGAGCCGCAAATTTCGGGAGATCTACCGGGCCCTGGAGTACGAAAAGAGCGTGGGCAAGGAGGACATCATCACCGACTACCTGAACACGGTCTACTTCGGCGCGGGGGCCTACGGCATCCAGACCGCCGCCAAGACCTACTTCGGCAAGGATGTCAGCGAGCTGGACGTGGCGGAGAGCGCCGCCATCGTGGGCATCACCAACAACCCCTCCCTCTATGACCCCCTCCGGGATGTGGTATTTGAAAAGTCCGGCAAGACGCCCCGCCAGCTCAATAAAGAGCGGCAGGAGATCATTCTGGATGAGATGGTGAAGTACGGCTACCTCACCGAGGCCGAGTGCGCCGCCGCCAAGGCGGAGAAGCTCCTCTTCACCGACACCGACGAGTACAAGGCCCTCCATGGCATTGAAGTCCCTGAGGAGACGGAGGAGGACGAGAAGAAGGTCGATCTCAGCAAGATCTACACCTGGTTCGAGGACGAGGCCATCAACGAGGCCATCACCCTGCTGGCGGACCAGTACGGCTACGCCCGGGAGTACGCCTCCAAGCTGCTCTACCGGGGCGGCTTCCACATCTACACCACCCTGGACCCGGAGGTGCAGGCCGTGGTGGACGAGGTGTATCAGGACACGTCCAATTTTGACTACCCCTCCGCAAAGGGCACGCCTATCAATTCGGCCATTACGGTCATCGACCCCTACACCGGCGAGGTGAAGGCCATCGCGGGCGGCGTGGGCGTCAAGACGGTCAACCGGGGCGAGAGCCTGGCCACCGTCCCCCGTATGCCGGGCAGCGCCATCAAGCCCGTGGCCGTATACGCCCCGGCCCTGGAGTACGACGTGGTCAGCCCCGCCAGCATCATCGACGACTACCCCATCGACAACACCCTCCGGGCCGCCGGGTACCCCCGCAACTCCAACGGCCGGTATCAGGGCTATCTGACCGTGGCCCGGGGACTGCAGAGCTCCATCAACACCATTTCCGCCCGGACCCTGCAAAAGGTGGGCTACGCCCGCTCTTTTGAGTTCATGGAGAACAACCTGGGCTTCCACCTCGACGCCAATGACATCGCCCTGGCCCCCCTGTCCATGGGCGGACTGACCTACGGCGTGACCACCATGGAGATGGCGGCGGCTTACAGCGCCTTCGTCAACAAGGGGATATACACCACGCCCCACCTGATTACCCGTATCGAGAGCAACGACCATACAGAGACCGTCATCGACAACTCCGTCCCCAATTCCTGGCCCGCCATGAAGGAGACCACCGCCTATCTGATGAACAAGATGCTGCGCAGCGTGGTCACCGGCGGCACCGGCGGCGGCGCGTCCTTCAGCGGCATGACCATCGCCGGTAAGACCGGTACCACCACCGACAACTGCGACCGGTACTTCGCGGGCTACACCCCCTACTACTCCGCCGCCGTGTGGGTGGGCTACAAGGACAAGCCGGAGAAGATCAGCACCAACGACGGCAACCCAGCCGCCAAAGCCTGGCGGCTGGTGATGTCGAAGCTCCACGAGGGACTGGAGGACAAGGGCTTCTTTGAGCGGCCCGAGGGCATCACCACCGTCACCGTCTGCGCCGACTGCGGCCTGAAGGCCACGGACCTCTGCACCCAGGACTACCGGGGCAGCCGGACGGTCAGCATGGAGATCCAGGCCAGCGCCGCGCCCAAGGAGGACTGCACCTGCCACATCGAGGTCCAGGTCTGCACCAATCCGGAGACGGAGGAGGTCTATCTGGCGGGCGAGTACTGCCCGGAGGACACCGTTACCACCCGGGTCATGCTGGTGGGACGGCAGTTTTTGGGCGAGCCGGGGTCCTACATCCTGGCGGAGGACAGCGAGGCCCACAAGACCTACCTGGAGAGCAAGGGGCCCTGCCCCATCCACGATGAGTTTTACGTCCCCGAGCCGTCCCTGCCGGAGGGTGGAGAGCCCCTGCCCGGCGACCCGGATTACCAGTGGCCGGTGGGGCCCTTCGACCCGGACAGCGTCCTGCCCGGATGGGACAACCCCAGCCCCTGGACACCGCCGGATACCCAGGAGCCGGAACCCAATGAGCCGCCGGTGGAGGACCCCGATCCTGCTGCCAATCCCAACGACAGGACCGGCGACCCCGTCCCTCAGGAGCCGGAGGAACCCGTCCTGCCGGATGAGCCGGTGCTGCCGTAGGCTCCACAATATCCCGCTCCCGGAACGCCTGAATGCGTTCCGGGAGCTTTTTTATAGAAGCTTATCGGAAAAAAGTACTGCGCTTCGGGAGTTTTCCGGCAAAACCCTGTTGAAACTGCCCAACGTTTCCTGTATACTGTATCTATCAACATCTATATCCGCCGGCAGAGGAAGTACGAGAGAAGGAGAATCGCAATGGCTGCATTTACTGTGAACGGGAAAACCGTCAGCACCGAGAAGAAGCAGAAGCTGATCCGGTTTCTGCGGGATGAGCTGCGCCTGACCAGTGTGAAGGATGGGTGCAGCGAGGGGGCCTGCGGCACCTGCACGGTTCTGGTGGACGGCAAGGCCACAAGAGCCTGCGTCCTGACTACGGACAAAATGGAGGGGAAATCCGTCCTCACCGTGGAGGG
>JAETNP010000007.1 GCA_021768185.1 Oscillospiraceae bacterium | reverse complement strand
ATTTTCCCTCCGACGTACCGGGTTTGGTTCTACCCACAATCCTTCGTTGGTGCGCCGGACCTCTGCGTCTACCCACGGGTCCTTACGGGAGTGCTTGCTGCGGCGCCGCTTCTATAGCCAGTCTGCCACCATCGCCAGGAGCTCCGGTAAAACGGAGAAGGCCAGCGTCACTCACCCCGGGGAGTTCGCCCCGCTATACGGTAGGGACTACCGATGACCACGTTAAAATAGAAGCAGAAGGGGAACGAAGCGGACGGCAGTCAGTTTAGGCAAAACCGACTGTGCCTTGGGCGCAAAACTAATCAATAAATGAGGGATTCTTAAACCGCCAGGTTTAAGTGGCTTTTTGCCTACTTTTTGTCCATACAAAAAGTAGGCGCGGAGTCCGGGGGCGAGAAGCCCCCGGGGTTTCGACGAGAAACAGTTACCGTGCCGCCCGCAGGGCGGCAGAGAACCATTTATCTTAACGATGAAATAGAAAGGAAACAACCGCCATGGCAATGGAATACAGCGAAAAAGTAATGGAGCACTTTGCCCACCCCCACAACGTGGGCGTTCTGGACGACGCCAACGGCGTCGGCGAGGTCGGCAACGCTAAGTGCGGCGACATCATGCGCATGTATTTGAAAATCACCGACGATGAGATTATCGAAGACGTTAAGTTCCAGACCTTCGGCTGCGCCTCCGCCATCGCCACCAGCTCTATCGCCACCGATATGATCAAGGGCAAGCCCCTCAGCGAGGCGCTGAAACTCACCAATCAGGCTGTGGTTGAATCCCTGGACGGCCTGCCGGCGGTGAAGATCCACTGCTCCGTTCTGGCCGAGCAGGCGGTGAAGGCCGCTATCGCAGATTATTACAAGCGCAAGGGCGTCCCCTACGAGCATCCCTGCGACGGCTGCGAAGAAGGCTGCTGCGGACACGATCACGACCATGGGCATGAGGAAGAATAACGCACAAAACCGTCCGCCGGTCCCCAATGAAGGGACCGGCGGACGGTTTCTTTATGCCAGCATGGGCTTGATTTCTTTTCGGTAAGCATAGACTAAAAACAGGATGCTCAGCATTACGGAGAATATCTCTGCGATGGGAAAAGCCCACCAGACCAGTCCCAGCTGCCCCGAGAGGCTCAGCAGCCACGCCGCAGGCAGCAGTACAATAAGCTGCCGCACCAGAGAGATGATGAGGCTCAGCACCCCATGGCCCAAGGCCTGGAAAAAGGACGAGGAGACAATCCCGAAGCCCGCCAGGATAAAATGGAAACTGATGATCCGCAGGGCGGGAACGCCAATCTCCAGCATATAGTCCGAAGCGTCGAAAAAGCCCAGAAGTATGTGGGGAATCAGTTGGAAAATGGCTAGTCCAACAGCCATGATGGCAGTGGCGTAGATGACGCCCAGCTTGACAGCCTTGACCATCCGGTCGGGCTTCCGGGCGCCGAAGTTGTAGGCTACGATGGGCACCAGACCGTTGTTCATGCCGAACACAGGCATGAAGACAAAGCTCTGAAGCTTGAAGTACACGCCAAACACTGCGGTGGCCGTAGTGGTGAAGCCGATGAGGATCTTGTTCATGCCGAAAGTCATCACCGAGCCAATGGAGGCCATGATGATGGAGGGAACGCCCACGGAGTAGATGCGCCGGATAATATAGCCATTGGGTCGGAAGCCTTTGAAGCTCAGGGTGATCTCCGTGTTCTTTTTCGCGTTGTAGTAGACACCCAGCGCCGCGCCCACTACCTGGCCCAGGACCGTGGCCCAGGCCGCGCCGGCAACCCCCATGTCAAATACGAAGATGAAGATGGGGTCGAAAATGATGTTGATGACCGCGCCCACCATCTGGGTGATCATGCTGTAGATGGTCTTGCCGGTGGCCTGGAGCAGGCGCTCAATGCTGATGGCGGTGAATATGCCGAAGGAGCAGACCGTACAGATACGGATATACGCCGTGCCGCCCTCCACAATCTCCGCCACGTCCGTCTGGACCAGGAAAAAGGTGCGGGAGAACAGCGCGCCCAGCACCGCGAACACCGCCGCGCTGCATATGCCCAGAAACACGCCGTTGGAGGCCGTCAGGTTGGCCCGCTCAAAACGCTTCTCACCCAGGCTCTTGCTGAGGAGGGCGTTGATCCCCACGCCGGTGCCGGTAGCCACCGCGATCATCAGGTTCTGCACCGGGAAGGCCAGGCTTACCGCGTTCAGCGCGTTCTCGCTGACCCGGGAGACAAAAATGCTGTCTACCACGTTGTACAAAGCCTGAACCAGCATACTGAGCATGATGGGTACCGATATGGATACCAGAAGTTTGTTGACGGGCAGGACGCCCATTTTGTTTTCCTGGGGTCTGATCTCTTTCTCTTCCATTTGTCGCCGTTCCTTTCCAGGGTCCCGCTTCCCTTGCTCTGCTTCGCTGCCGGAGCTTGACCCGGCGGCGTTTTGACCAAAAAAGCACCGCTTATCGGCCTGTCACAGCGACGGCTCACAAGCGGTACTTTTGTATGGTAGCATATTGTTATTTTTATGTCAATACATGTTGAAAAGGTTTTGCGGTTTGACCAAAAAGATGAGAAAATTCTGCCGTTTTGCTTGTACTTCTACCTAAGAGAATATGTCAGTCATACCAACCCCGCTGGCGGCGGGCATAGAAGCGGACAGAGAGATAGAAAGACCAGACGTTTGCCGCGAGCAGAAACACGGTGGTCCCTGCCGCCAGGGCCGGGGCGGGAACCTCTTCCACCCAGCCGAAAGCAGTTTCGATCAGCCCGTAGTTCCAATGTGCTGCCCCCAGGATCAATGCCGCCACAAGGCCCCAGAAGATCATCAGGATCATCCCGCCTTTCTGCCGTCCGAAGCGGTAGACCAGGGGCAGGGACGTAGCAATAAGCAGCAGCACGAGCACAATGGCCGCCCATGTACTGGAGTTGTTCTCACCCGAGGCGGCTGCCCATGCCGCAAGGAAACTCAAGCCTCCCAGCAAAGCCAATGTGCCGTAAGTGAACAGATATTTTTCCAGTACCAGCTGCCAGGGCCGGAGGGGCGTCATGGCCGCGAAGCGATCCCAGCGGCACTCGTGGTCGGCGCTGACGGCGTTCAGCGCGATAGTGGTGCTCATAGCAGGCATAAGGTAATAGAGAAAACTGGCGTCTGTCTTGGGAAGCCAGATCAATACCCCCGCTGCCACCACCCAAGTGATGACGAGCACTATCGTATATTTTCCCATGACATACAAGTCCTTCCGCAGCATCGCCAGCATGGCGTCCGCCTCCTATTCCCATTTTGATCTGTCAGTCATACGCCCCGTTCTGGCGCTTCCTGTAGAAATGGACGCTCAGGCGGAAGGACGCATAGGTGGCCCCCGCTGCCAGAACGGCGATCCCGGCGGCCAGCACCGGCAGGGGGATCTCCGGCAGCTTCGGAAGCTCTCCGAAAATGCCCATCAGCCCCATGGCCGCGCCAACGCCAACGCCCATACAGAGAATCATCGCAAGCCGCCCCTTTTCAGATCCGAACCGGTACAGCATCGGCAGGCCCAGCGCGGTGATGAACAGCATGACGACGGCCAGCATGACGCTCATTTCCGCCGTCTCCTTCCAGTCCGCCGCCCCCGTGGTCACACCCCGCAGGAACGCCCCGAGCACAATGATGCCGCCGCCCAGCAGGGTATAGAGATAGCTCAGCAGATATTTGCTCCACACAAGCTGGCCCGTCCGGTAGGGCAGCATGGCCGCATACCGGTCCCACTTGCACCGTTCATCGTAGGCGATAGAGCTCAGCGGCATCATTACCGCCATCATCATGGCGTAGGTACTGCCGAAGGCTCCCAGCGAGGGCACCATGCTGAACACCAGGGCCAGCACCAGCAGCAGCCGTCCGGATTTGTCCGCCACATATAAGTCCTTCTTCAGAAGTCCGATCATTTCTGTTCTCCTTTCACCATATACAGGATGATATCCTCCAGGCTTGCCCGGTCCACTACCGCGTCCCGGGGCATGAACTCACGCTCTACCAGGGCCTCTACGCCGTAGGTCCCTATCCGCTTGCCGTGGATGGCCTCCTCCGGGATGTTGGACAGCTGCTCCTTCGAGCATTTCAGGATGCCGTACTTATCTAAAAGCACGTCTTTCTCTTCGCACAGGACCAGCTTTCCCTTGTGAAGGAAGGCGATGTAGTCGCAGATGCGCTCCAGGTCGCTGACAATGTGACTGCTCAGCAGCACCGCGTGGCCGTCCTCGGCAGCAAAGTCCGCGAACACCTCCAGCAGCTCCTCACGGACCATGGGGTCCAGGCCGCCGGTGGCCTCGTCCAGAAGCAGCAGCCTGGGGTGGTGGCTCAGCGCCGCCGCAATGCCCAGCTTCATGGTCATGCCCCGGGAGTAGTCCTTGAATTTCTTGTCCGGGGGCAGCTCGAAACGCTTCACCCAGCCGTCGTAGGCGGACTGGTCCCAGTTCTTGTAGGTCCCCGCCATGACCTTCCCCAGCTGCTTGGCGCTTATGACCTCCGGCACGAAGGTCTCGTCCAGCACTACGCCGATATCCTCCTTCAAGTCCAGAAATTCCTTGCTCCTGTTGTCCTCCCCCAGCACGGAGATGGTCCCGCCGTCCCGCTCCAGAGCGTCCATAATGAGGCGGATGGTGGTGCTCTTGCCGGCTCCGTTCTCGCCTACCAGCCCTAGGACACAGCCATAGGGCAGATCAAGATTCAGATCGTTCAAGGAAAACCCTTTGTAGTGCTTGCAGAGACCCCGGATCTCAATCGCGTTGCTTTCCATCTTGTTTACTCCTCCTCGCTTAATACCTGAAGTATATTTTGCAGTTCGTTTATGGGCAGTTCAATCTGCCGGCTCAGCTCCAGAGCGGATTGCAGGTGCTGCTCGATCTCCCGCAGGCTGCTCTCCCTGGCCAGTTCCACGTCCTGCTGGGCCACGAAGCTGCCCTTTCCGGCTACGGTGCAGATAAACCCGTCCCGCTCCAGCTCCTCATAGGCCCGCTTGGTGGTGATGACGCTGATGCGCAGATCCCGGGCCAGGCTGCGGATGGAGGGCAGGGGCTCTCCGGGCTTCAGCTTCCCGGATGCCACCGCGCCCTTGATCTGCCGGCAGATCTGCTCATAGATGGGCTGGCCGCTGGAGTTGCTGATGATGATGTCCATTGCCTCACCTCTCGTCTGTTCATCTGTATATGAACAGTATACACAGTATGAACGGTTTGTCAAGAGGGAAACCGCATATTCTGCAAAAAATTTTGAGGAGGGACGTCACATGGGTTGTGCCAAACAAATCGGGAAAATTCCGCCGTTTTTTGGCCCCTTTTTTCCGGTTTCGGGGTTGTTCTTTTGGCATATATATGGTATAACTGGCTTACTGCGCTTTAGAATCGGGGAGGGGAATAGGATGGCAACGCAAAAGCAGGGGCAAGCCGGATACCAGATCGACATGGTACACGGACCGCTGGCGGGAAAGATCCTGCTGTTCGCCCTGCCGCTCATGCTTTCCAGTTTGCTGCAGCTGCTGTTCAACGCCGCCGACGTGGTGGTGGTGGGCCGCTGCGCGGGAAAGGAGGCCCTGGCCGCCGTGGGATCGACCAGCTCCCTTATCAATCTGCTGGTCAACTTGTTCGTGGGGTTTTCTGTGGGCACCAACGTGGTGGTAGCCCGGGACCTGGGAGGCGGACGGGAGGATGACGTTCACAGCAGCGTCCACACGGCGATTGCCATTTCTCTTATCAGCGGCGTGCTCCTGGCGATATTGGGCGTGTCTTTGGCACGGCAACTGCTGGTCTGGACCTCCTCCACGCCGGATGTGATCGACCTGGCGGCCATTTACCTGCGGATCTACTTTCTGGGTATGCCGGTGAATATGCTTTATAACTTCGGCTCGGCCATCCTCCGGGCCCAGGGGGATACCCGGCGGCCTCTATACTATCTGGCGATTGCCGGAGTGACCAATGTGGCGCTGAACCTGCTGTTTGTCATCGTGTTTGAGATGAGCGTGGCGGGGGTGGCGCTGGCCACCATCATCTCCCAGGCGGTGTCCGCAATGCTGGTGCTGAGCTGTCTGATGCGGGACCAGGGGCCTCTGCATCTGGACCTGCGGAAGCTGCATTTGGACAAGCGGATCGTAAAGCGGATTCTTCAGGTGGGGCTGCCCGCAGGATTTCAGGGGATCGTGTTTTCGCTGTCCAATGTGGTGATTCAGTCCTCTATCAATTCCTTTGGCTCTACGGCGATCATTGCAGGGTCTTCCGCCTCCGCCAATATTGAGGGGTTCGTTTACGTGTCCATGAACTCCTTCTACCAGACGGATCTGACCTTTACCAGCCAGAATTACGGCGCGGGCGAGTGCCGGCGGGTGGACAGGTCCCTGCTGCTCTGCCAGCTGTATTCGCTGATTTTTGGCTTGGTCCTGGGAAATCTTGCGGTGTTCTTTGGATACCCGCTGGCTTCTATCTACGCCCCCGGCGAGGAGGAGGTCATCGCCCAGGCCATGCTGCGGCTGAAGTATGTGTGCAGCCTGTACTGCCTGTGCGGTGTGATGGACGTGATGGTTGGGGCTCTGCGGGGACTGGGATACTCCGTGGTGCCTATGATCGTGTCTATGGTGGGGGCCTGCGGGGTGCGGCTGCTGTGGATTGCCACGGTGTTCCAGGTGTACCACACCCCTGCGGTGCTTTTCCTCTCTTACCCGGTGAGCTGGACGATTACTGCCGCCGTCCATATTGGATTTTTCTTCTTTATCCGGAAGCGGGCCTATGCCAAGTGCGGCATCCATGGGATGAGGCCGGACGACCTTCCCCCTGAGAAGGCTCGGTGACCTTCTTTTCCCTTGTGGGAAAAGAAGCAAAAGCACCCTTAAGGAACTGCGTTCCTTAAGAATCCTCCTGATTACGGGGGAGATTAGTTTCCCTCCGACGTACTTGGTTTGGTTCTGTCCTAGTTCCTTCGTTGGTGCGCCAGACTTCTGCGGCTACCCACGGGTCCTTACGGTAGATTTCGCTGCGGCGCCGCTTCTATAACCAGTCTGCCACCATCGCCGGAGGTACGATAGAAGACGGGGCTTATGTTATGTACCCCGGGGAGTTAGCCCCGCTATACGGTAGGGGCCGCCGATGACTACGCTGAAATAGACGCAGAAGGGGAACGAAGCGGACAGCAATAAGTTTAGACAAAACCGACTGTGCCTCGGGCGCAAAACTAAACTCCCCCGTCATTCAGGGATTCTTAAACCGCCAGGTTTAAGTGGCTTTTTGCCTACTTTTTGTCCATACAAAAAGTAGGCGCGGGGTCCGGGGGTGCGCAGCCCCCGGGCCGATTCAAGAAGGAATGAAAAAAGAGACTGCCGCAAACAATGTTTGACGGCAGTCTCTTCTTCATTATTTCATCATCTTCCGGCAGGACCTCGCCAACTCGTCCAGCGTGGAACAGGGGGCCATCTGGCACAGAGAGGACATGGTCCGAATGCTGGCCATATAAGGCCATTTCCGCTGGGGAATGGGATTGAGCCAAAGCACCCGGCCCGCCTGCCGGCGGGCCTCCAAAAGTGCCTGGGCCGCACGGGGAAGGTCAATGGTCTTGGTATCCGACAAGATCAGGAGGGTGGTGGAGGGCCCCAGCGGCGCGGGGCGGCGGCTGGTCAGATCCTCCAGTGCAGCCCCCAGGTCCGTACCCCGGCCAAACAGCCCGGAGGAGCGGACATAGTCCCGGAAAGCGTCCATATTCTGTAGGGCGAAAGGGTCTACCTCCCTTACCTCCTCGGAAAAGAGAAAAGTCTGGGAGGATTCGGAAATATCCGACATGGACTTGATAAACCGCAGGACAAACTCCGAAAACTGAAGCATGGACCCGGATACGTCGCACAACAGCACCAGCCGCCGCTTCTTCTGCCGCTTCCGGCGGTAGGAGAGACGGTAAAAGCTGCCGCCGGTCTCCAGACCCTTGCGGATGGTGCGGCGGAAATCCAGCTTCCCGCTGTGCCCACGGGACTGCCGGCGGCGGCTCAGCTCCGCGTCCAGCTGCCGGGAAATGGCGGCGATGAGGGCCGCCGCCCGGGGAATGTCGGCCTCCTTGAACTGGGAGATGTCCCGGTAGAGCAGGGCGAGGTCCGGGTCCACAGCCTCGCTGCCGATGGCGGCGTCGTCCTCCATGGCCATCTGCTGCTCCAAAAGGAAGCGCATGAACACGGAGCGGATGAAGTTGCTGTACAGCTTCGGGCTGCGCTGGAGGTTGCCCTGCATCTTTTCCAGCATCCGGCGCAGCTGGTCCCGCTTGTCCTCGCCCATGCGGACGTAGACCTCCTGGAGGTCCTCCCGCAGGTCCATGGGCCGGCCATTGACCTGCATCTCCTGCTCCGCCTCCTGGCGGCGCTGGGCCATCTCCCGGGCCTCGGCTTCCTGCTTCCGGCGGATGGCGTCCCGCTGCTCCGCGCTGACAAAAAAGCCGTCAAAGCAGCGCTGGAAGGCGGCTTGCTCCTCCCTGCTCTTGGCATAGACCGCCTGGAGGGCCAGACGCACGGTCTCCCGGTCGCTGAGGTCCAGCACCGACAGAATTTCGCAGGCGTCCGCCGTCTCACGTATCCCTACCGCCAGGCCCTCCCGGCGCAGCAGCGCGGAGAACTCCGCCAGCTTTTCCAGATAGACGCTCATGCCGGATGGTGGCCGCAGGCGCCGCAGTGCTCATGGCCCGGCTCGTGGGTGTGCTCGTGTTCGCAGCCCTGGCCGTACAGAACGTCCCCGGCGGCCTCCAGGTCTTCGCTGCTTTTCAGCACAAAGCCCATGGTCTGCCGGGCGGCGTCCGGGGTCAGGTCGCTGACCCCCAGGGCCTCCAGGGCGGACACCCAGTCCAGGGTCTCCGCGATGGAGGGCTTTTTCAGGATGCGCTCGCTCTGGCGCAGGTCGTGGATGGCCTGGGCCACCTGGACGGCCAAATGCTCGTTGACGTTGGGGGCCTTGGCCCGGATGATGGCGGTCTCCCGCTCAATGTCCGGGTATTGGAGGTAGAGATACGCGCACCGGCGGCGCAGAGCCTCCCCCAGAGGCCGGGCGCGGTTGGAGGTCAGGATGACGAAGGGGATGGAGCTGGCCCGGATCACCCCGGACTCCGGGATGGTGACCTGCATCTCGCTGAGAAGCTCCAGCAGGAAGGCCTCGAACTCCTCGTCGGATTTGTCGATCTCGTCGATGAGCAGCACCACCGGCTTCTCCGACCGGATGGCCCGCAGCAGGGGGCGCTCCAGCAGATACTCGCTGCTGAACAGGGAGCGGGTCAGGTCATCCGCCTCCCGGCGGTTCATCTGCACCTGGATGCTCAGCAGCTGCTTCTGGTAGTTCCACTCGTAGAGGGCCTTGCTCTCGTCCAGGCCTTCGTAGCACTGGAGGCGCACCAGCTCCCGGTCCAGAGCGGAGGCCATGACCTTGGCGATCTCCGTCTTGCCCACGCCGGCAGGGCCCTCGATGAGCAGGGGGCGGCCCAGCCGGAGGGCCACCAGCAGCGTGGTGGCCACCTCCGCGCCGCAGAGGTACTTGGCCTCGTCCAGCTTGGCCTGAAGAGAAGCGATATCCATATGCGGATCTCCTTTGTGAAGTATTTAACAGAAAGATATCCAAAGCATACCATAATTTCAGGAAAAATGCAATGAGATTTTAGTGGAAAAACAGAGCGGGATGGGGTACAATACAGACAGCGCATCATAGAATGGAGGGCTTACCATGACGGAACAGGAAATGCTGGAGCTGGCACTGGAGCTGGGCTTCGCCAACGCCGCGGTGATGGATACGAAGGACCTGATCTTTGTGCCCTCCTTCCGTCCGCTCTGCGCCGAAAATCTCTGCGGAAAGTACGGCGTCAATTACGCCTGCCCGCCGGACTGCGGCACGGTGGAGGAGATGGAGGCCCGGGTCCGGAGCTGGCCCAGGGCGCTGGTCCTGCAAACCATGTGGGACATCGAGGACCCGATGGACGAGGCCCAGACAAAGCCCGCAAAGGGGAAGCACAACCGGATGACCCGGGAGCTCATCGACCGGGCGGACCGTCCGGGGCTGATGGTGGGCGCCGGAGGGTGCAGCCTGTGTACGCCCTGCGCCATTACGGAGGGGAAGCCCTGCCGGTTCCCGGATAAGCGGTATTCCTGCATGTCGGCCTACTGCATCTTCGTTCAGGAGATGGCGGCCTCCTGCGGCATGGAGTACGACTGCGGGCCGGGCGTGGTGGCCTTCTTCAGCATGTTCTGCTTCGATCCCGCAAAGTGAGGTGGGACGATGCTGTTAGCCATTGACGTGGGAAATTCCCACATGTCCATCGGAATTTTCCAGCAGGAAAATCTCCTGATGAAGGGCAAAATCTCCGTGAAGGCCAGCCGAAGCGCCGATGAGTATGCGGCCATTCTGTACGATCTAATGCGTATGAACCGCATTTCCCGGGAGCAGATCACCAACTGCATCATGGCCTCCGTGGTGCCCGAGCTCACCGGACTGGCGGAGGAGGCGGCGCGGCTGGTTACAGGGCAGGAGGTCCTGCGGGTGGGACCCGGCATCCGCACCGGGTTCCGGATCGGCATCGACGACCCCTCCCAGCTGGGAGGCGATCTGGCCGCCAATACCCTGGCGGGGCTGACGGAGTACGGCGCGCCTTTGATTGTAGTGGATGCGGGGACTGTAACCACTATCATTGCCGTGGACAAAAACCGGACCTACCTGGGCGGGTGCATCCTGCCGGGCATCCGGCTGAGCGCGCAGCTCTTGAAGGAGACTGCCGCCCTGCTGCCCTCTATTGAGCTGGGTAGCGGCGAGGAGGACTGCCTGGGACGCAACAGCGCCGACGCCATGCGCTGCGGCCTGCTGCTGGGGAGCGCCATGATGGTGGACGGCTTTTTGGAGCGCTACATGGCCCTGCCGGGGATGGCGGGGGCGAAATGCGTAGCCACCGGCGGCTCCGCTGCCTTGGTGACCGCCCGGTGCAGGCGGGAGCTCACGCATGACCCGGAGCTGACGCTGAAAGGTCTGCGGTACCTCTATGAGCTGAACCGGCCGAAAAAGCGGTAATAACAGCGGGAGCTGTTGTTATACATATTTTGCGCGCCGTACCCTCGATGGGGTCATTGCACAATCACAGGGACGACAGCGCGAGGTGAAATATCCTCAAAGGAGAACGTAATTATGAGCAACACAAGCACCAAAGTCCGCGAGATCACACTGACGGCGATACTTGCGGCGATCATCCTCCTGATGGCCTTCACTCCCCTGGGCTACCTGCGGATCGGGCCGGTGTCCATCACCTTCCTGGTGATCCCCGTCGTCATCGGCGGCATGACCCTGGGCCCCGTGCGGGGCGGCTTTTTGGGCGCGGTATTCGGCGCTACCAGTTTTGCCCAGTGCTTTATGGGCGACCTCTTCGGCGCCGCGCTGGTTGCGTTGAGCCCCCTGGCGACGGCGGCGGCCTGCTTTATTCCCCGCATCCTCATCGGCGTGGTGGCCGGAGTGCTGTTCCCCGCTCTGCTGAAGGTGAGCCGCAGCCACGTACTGGCCTTTGTGGGCACCGCCGTGGCCGGGACGCTGACCAACACCATCCTCTTTGTCGGCATGGTCGTGGGCTTCTTCCAGGGCTCCTATTTCGGCGGCAGCCCCTTCTGGACCATTTTCGCCGGCTTCTTTACGGTGAATGTGGCGTTGGAGCTGGTGGTAGGCGTCATCGTCAGCGCGGCGCTGAGCGCGGTGCTGAACCGGTTCGTGCTGAACGCTCCTAGGTATCAGATCGCTGAGTAACAAAATATTGCAAGGGCGCGCTCCCGGCGGGAGCGCGCCCTCTCTGTTTTTCAGCCGATCTCGCCCGCTTGGATAGCGTCCGCGATTTCCTTCGCGTAGTAGGTGATCAGCATATTCGCTCCCGCCCGGAACACCGACAGGGCGGTCTCGCACATGATCCGCCGCTCATCCACCAGACCGGCGGCGGAGGCGGCTTTTATCATGGCGTACTCCCCGGACACCGAGTAGGCGCACAGGGGCAGGTCGAAGGCGTCCGCGCATTCCCGGATCACGTCCAGATAGCTCAGCGCGGGCTTTACCATCAGGATATCCGCCCCCTCGGCGGCGTCCAGAGCGCACTCCCGGAGGGCCTCCTTCCGGTTGTGGGGGTCCATCTGGTAGCCCTTCCGGTCCCCGAAGGAGGGGGCCGAACCGGCGGCGGCCCGGAAGGGGCCGTAGAACGCGGAGGCGTACTTGGCGGAGTAGGCCATGACGGCGGTGTTCTGGAAGCCGTTTTCATCCAATGCACGCCGCAGGACCGCCACGTGGCCGTCCATCATGTCCGAGGGGGCCACCATGTCCGCGCCCGCCCGGGCGTGGCTGACGGCGATCTTCGCCAGATACGCCAGGGTCTCGTCGTTGTCCACCTCATGGCCGTGGAGGATGCCGCAGTGGCCGTGGTCCGTGTACTCGCACATGCACACATCGGTGATGACAGTGAAGTCCGGATAGCGGACCTTGACGGTCCGGACGGCCTCCTGGATGACCCCGCGCTCCGCCCAGGCGGAGGAGCCGCAGGCATCCTTCTCCGCGGGAAGCCCGAAGAGGATGCAGTGGCGCACGCCGTGGGCCAGGCACTCCTCCACGGCGAGGCACACGCTGTCCAGACCGTAATGGTTCTGTCCCGGCAGGCTCTCGATAGGACGGACACCGGAGAGGGTTTCATCTACAAAAATGGGGTAAATCAGCGCCTCCGGGCTCAGCCGGGTCTCCCGGTTCAGCCGCCGAATGGCGTCGGTCCGCCGCAGGCGGCGGGGACGGTTGGTCAGGTCCATGGGAACTCCTCCTCAAATCATGAAATTGGCGATGCTATAAATCAAATGGCAGACGGTAAAGCCCGTAAGGGGGATCACCGCGATATAGTTTTTCCTATCCAGCGCAAAAAAGAAAAAACACAGGCAGGGCGGAAGGGTCAGCAGCAGGATGACCAGGGGACCGACAAAGCCGGCGTAATAAGATATCCATCCGGCGGCGTAGAGCCCTCCGCAGCAGAGGGAGGCCAGAAGGAGCGGCGTAAGGCGCAGCTTCTCCCGGGTCCTGTTCACGACTCCACAGAGCGCCGCCGCGAACAGGACCTGGCATACGGACGCGATCCCATCCAGACGGGGGATGACAGACTCCTGCCGCAGGACGTCGTCGGGCGCCGGGACGGCGAACCAGAAGAAATTCGGGAGCATGACCAGCAGAAACACCAGCAGCCCCCAGGGATCAAAGGCGAGCTTGTATTTTTTCATTACTTCGCCGCCAGTTCTACCAACGCGTCTATCGTTGCTTTTTCCGCAATTTTTACGGGGATGCCGTGCTTCCGGGCCTCCCCGGCGGTCTGCTCTCCGATGCACAAGCCCACAATTCTGCTGAAATCCGCCTCCGCGCCTACGGCGGAGACGAGGCCCTTCACCGTGGAGGCGGAGGTGAAGGTCACAAAATCGAATTCTCCGCTCTCCAGCGCCTTCCGAAGCTCCGCAGACCTGGGGTTATCATAGATCGTGCGATAGACGGGAACATCGTCAAAAACGATCCCAGCCTCCGCCAGCGCGTCCGTCAAGGCCGGGGATCCCTCCTCCGCACGCAGCAGCAGGATTTTCCCTTTGGCGGCTTTCGCCAGGGCGGCCCCCATGTGGGCAGCATCGTACACCTCCGGGATCAGGTCGGCGGTGAGACCGTGGGCCTCCAGGGCCTTCCCGGTGGCGGGGCCGATGGCCGCCAGCTTTACGCCGCCCAGGGCCCGGGCGTCCTTCCCCAGGGCCCGCAGACAGGTCCAGAAGGCATCCACCCCGGCGGCGCTGGTAAAGCCCAGCCATTCGTATTCCAAGAGCCGTCCCAAAGTGTCCTCCATGGCGGGGCAAGGGGAGACCGGCTCCGTACGGATGCAGGGGAATTCCGTTACCTCCGCCCCCAGGGCCCGCAGCTTCTCCGAGAGGGTCCCGGCGCGCTCCCTGGGCCGGGTGACCAGGATGCGCTTCCCGTGGAGGGGCAGGCGCTCAAACCAGCACAGCTCTTCCGCCAGAGCGCACACGCCGCCTACGATGATCAGGGCGGGAGAGCGGATGCCCATCTCCGCTGCCCGTTCCGGCAGGGCTTTCAGGGACGCGCCGCACCGCCGCTGCCCGGGGAGGGTCCCCCGCTCCACCATAGCGGCGGGGGTGTCCGGGTTCATACCGGCCTCCAGCAGTCCCTTGACGATAGCCGGCAGGGCCGTCACGCCCATGAGGAACACCAGCGTACCCCTGGTCCGCACCAGAGCCTCAAAATCAATGTCCAGCTCCGCGCCCTCCCGGGCGTGGCCGGTGACGATATGCAGAGAGGAGGCGTAGTCCCGGTGGGTCACCGGGATGCCCCCGTAGGCCGCCGCCGCGATGGCGGAGGTGACGCCGGGAACCTCCGCAAATTCCACGCCGCCCCGGGCCAGCGTCTCCAGCTCCTCGCCGCCCCGGCCGAAGACAAAGGGGTCGCCCCCCTTCAGCCGCACAACGTTGTGCCCCGCCTGGGCCTCCTCCAGCAGAATCTGGTTGATTCTATCCTGGGGCACCGGGTGATGGCTGGCCTCCTTGCCCACATCGATCCGCCGGGCGGCGGACGGAATCAGCTCCAGCACAGCGGGACTTACCAGCCGGTCATAGACCACTACCTCCGCCTGCTCCAGGGCCCGCAGACCCTTGACGGTCAGCAGTCCCGAGTCCCCGGGGCCCGCGCCTACCAGCGTTACTTTTCCGGGCATGATGCGTCCTCCTTCAATTTCTTAGCCAGGGCCTGCGCCAGCGTCTCGCCCTCAACCACGGTGCCGGAGGCCGAACCCTTCCAGACCCGGTCTGACCCGTCTACGTACATGCCGGCAATGGTGATAACATCCCCTTCTACCCGGGCATAGGCCGCGATAGGGGAAGAGCACCCGCCGTCCAGCGCCCGGACAAAGGCCCGCTCCGCCAGGGCGCAGAACGCCGACTCCCGGTCCTGGAGGCAGTCAAAAATCGACCGGTCCATGTCCGCCCGGCACTGGACGGCCAGAATACCCTGCCCGGCAGCGGGCAGCAGCTCCTCCGGCTCAAAATAGCGGCTGACGCGGTTTTCCAGCCCCAGCCGCCTAAGCCCCGCCGCCGCCAGGACCAGCGCGCCGTACTCTCCGCCGTCCAGCTTGCGCAGACGCGTCTGCACATTGCCGCGAACTGGGCGGACCTCCAGTTCCGGGAACAGATCCCGCAGCTGGACCCGTCGCCGGGGGCTGGCGCTGCCAATGGGCTGCCGAACATCCCATTCAGATACCCCCTCCGGCAGCACCAGCGCGTCCCGGGGGTCCTCCCTCCGCAGGAATGCGGCAACGGGCAGGTCCTCCGGCAGGTCCATGGGCAGGTCCTTGCAGCTGTGGACCGTCAGGTCCACCCGGCCCTCCCGGAGGGCGGCGTCCAACTCCTTTACGAACAAGCCCTTGCCTCCCACCTGGTCCAGGGTGCGGTCCAGGATTCGGTCGCCGGTGGTTTTCATGGTCACCAGTTCCAGCTCCAGGTCCGGGCGGGCCGCGCGGAGGGCGTCCATCACCAGCCGGGACTGGATCACCGCCAGGGCGCTGTCCCGGCTGCCGACACGAAGTACTCTCTTATGTTTCATCCTAACCATTCTCCAGAATTTCTCTGATCTTCTTTGCCGTCCGGGCGGTTTTTCTGTGGTCTGTGCCGTCTCCCACCAGACCGGCCACTATTCCCGCTCCCTCACAGATAGCGGGAAAAAAGAAATCACAGTCCGATGGGCAGTCCGAGCGGTTAAAGAGTACCCCCAGCCGCCGGGCTTCCCGGCCCGCCGTCTCATTCACCCGGGCATCGTCCGTGGCGGCCACTGCCAGGAATGCACCCTCCAAGTCCCCCGGGGCATATTTTCGCGGAACATGCCGGACACCCTCCGCCATGTGTGACAAGACGGGGGAGACCACCGTCACCTCCGCCCCGAACCGCGCCAGGACTTCCGCACGCCGCAGGCCTACCGCTCCGCCGCCGATGACCACGGCCTTTTTCCCGGTGAGGTCTACGAACAGAGGGAACCGCTTAGTTCCCATCCCGCTTCACCACCACCACGGAGAAATACCCGCTGTCCGCCGGGGCTTCGGCAAATTGGGGAAATACCCGCTCCGTTTCCATGCCGCAGTTTTCCACCATGGCAGCACGGTCCAGCAGACCGTGCTCCGCCAGGGTGTCCCGCAGCCGGCCGATCTCCCGGCCCGCCTTCATAAATATGTAGTTGGCATCCACGGACAGGCAGTCGTTTATATCCCGGTGGGAGGCGGGGACGATCAGCAGACGGTCGCTGCCCTCGCACAGGCCTTCGCCCAGCGCAGCCGCTACCGCGCAGAAGGAGGGTACGCCGGGAATCAGCTTTGCCTCATGGCCCATGGCCCGCACCTTCCGGTGGGTATAGAGGTAGGTAGAATAGATGGAGGGGTCGCCCAGGGTGATGAAGGACACCGTTTTCCCCTCATCCAGCAGTCCGGCGATCCGCCGGGCGTTCTCCTCATAGGCGGCCTCCAGCTGCGCCGGGTCCCGGGTCATGGGGGCGGCGCAGTAGAGAAGGGGCTTGCCCTCCGCCAGAGGGCCGATGATGGTCAGGGCGGTCTTTTCCCCCGCCCCCTTGTCGGGGACGGCGATGACGTCCGCCTCCCGCAGGATTCTTTGGGCTTTCAGCGTCAGGAGCTCCGGGTCCCCGGGACCCACGCCTACGCCATATAAAATGCCTTTTTTCATGGCAGTATTGTTCTCCTCAATGTTTCTTTGCCGCCCTCCGGGCGGCATGGCAGATTTTTCTTGAATCGGCCCGGGGGCTTCTCGCCCCCGGACTCCTCGCCTACTTTTGCCGCGCGGCAAAAGTAGGCAAAAACGCGCTTAAACCTTGCGGTTTAAGAATCCCTGAATTACGGGGGTATTTATTTTACGCCCGAGGCACAGTCGGTTTTGTCTAAATTTACTGCCGTCCGCTTCGTTCCTCTCCAGCGTTTATTTCAGCGTGGTCATCGGCAGCCCCTACCGTTTAGCGGAGCGAACTCTCCGGGGTGCTTAACGAGAGCTTCCCCATTCTATTGTCCTTCTGGCGATGGTTAAAGACTGGTTATAGCAACGGCGCTGCAGCGAAATCTCCCGTTAGAATCCGTGGGTAGCCGCAGAAGTCCGGCGCACCAACGAAGGATCAAACGACAGAACAAACCAAGGTCCGTCGGAGGGAAACTAATCACTCCCGTAATCAGGAGGATTCTCAAGGAACGCAGTTCCTTGAGGGTGCTTTTGCTTCTTTTCGCACAAGCGAAAAGAAGGCCCCCGCCCGGCAGGGCGAATCTAATTGAAAGATTAGAGGCTGCTGCGGCCCCGCAGGGCCGCGTTACTCGCCTTCGGCGGCAGGGGCCGCCTCCTCCTCTGCCGCCTTCTGCGCCGCCAGACGATTCACAAACAAATCTTCCTGCCCGTGGGGATGCTTCCGCTTATTGATGAGAAGCACCGTAAACCCGGCAATGATGAAAATAACGCTCAGAAACTGGCTGACCAGAATAGGACGGCCGAACAGCTCCCAGCCAAAGAGTTTCAAGGTATCCGTCCGCATTCCCTCAATCCAGGCACGGCCCAGGCCATACCAGATGAAATAAAAGCAGGTATTCTCCCCGTCAAAGGTCCGGGCCTTGGAGATCACAAACACGATCAGCAGCAGCCCCACCAGATTCCACAAACTCTCATACAGGAACGTGGGATGAACCTCAATGTACTCCGAGGCGGACACCCATACACGCATCCGCCAGGGGACCGTGGTCTCTCCGCCGAAGACCTCACGGTTGACAAAATTGCCCCACCGGCCCACGGCCTGCCCGATGAGCAGGCCCATGACCCCAAGGTCTGCAAAAGCTCCAAAGGAGATTTTCTTTTTCTTACAGAAGATCATCAGCACGAAGAACGCTACAATGACCGCACCATAAATGGCCAGTCCGCCGTCCCAGATGGCAATCATTTTCCCGAAGTTCAAACTGCCGTCCGCCCGGCGGAAAAGGTCCAGATAGAAAATCACATAGTATATTCTGGCACCGATAATACACAGGGGAATCTGCCAGATCATCATGTCGTAGATGTTGTCCTCGGTGATGCCGTATTTCTTCCCCTGCCTGCAGCAGAACAGCACGGCCAGAATGAGCCCCGCGCAAATAATGATTCCATACCAACGAATTCCGTTGCCAATGGGTATGGCAACCGGGTCCGGGTTTACGGACCAGTCCCCAAAGAGCCCGGGGAAGCTGATGGGCATGTCGGTTCTCGCGTATTCGTAGATCATGAGGTTCCTCCTTGTTGCGTTGATGGGGGACCGTCATTGGCCTTCGGCCAACGACCGGTCCCGGCAGCCTGCGGCTGCCTGAATGATGGACAGGGCGGCCCGCTCCGGTGTGACGTTCTCCCGGAGGAAGGCTTCCACATCTGCCTTGGTGACGGCGTCAAAAATCTCCGGGAAACGGTAGTAGTCGAAACCACGGAAATAGCCCTCGGCCATGCTGACGGCAATATTCTCGAAGGAGTTGAGGCTGCGGATCATCCCGCCGTAGCTGGCCCGGCGGATCTGCTGGTAGAAGGCCTCGTCGATGCCCTCCTCCCCCAGCTTCTTCGCCTGCCGGTTGATCTCCTCAAAGACCCGGTGTGGGTCCTTGGCGTCGCCGCCCACGTAAATATAAGCCACCCCGGGCAGCATGTCGAAGTTGCCCCCCAGACTGCCGTTGATGACGCCCTCCTCGTAGAGGCGGGTGTAAAGGGGACTGCTGTCCCCAAAGAGCACGTCGCAGGCCAGGTCGCCGATGATGCTCTGGCGCAGCAGGTCCTCGCCGCCGCTCTGGGGACGGCATTTGTAGCCCGCCAGGAACATGGGCATGGAGACCTCCATGTTCATGCTCCGCTCCCTTTCGGCGGGAGCCAGGGACTCCTCCTCGCCGTAGTCCCGGTCGATGGCGGGGCCGCCCTCCCGGGGCAGAATGGCCTCCGCCTCCGCCGCCACCCGGTCCGGGTCCATATCCCCTACGCAGACCAGGACCATATTGGAGGGCGTATAAAACGCCTTGTGGCAGTCGTAGAGGGTCTGGGGGGTGATCTGCCGGATGCTCTCCACCGAGCCCGCCACGGGAATGCGGACGGGGCTGGAGCGGTAGAGGCAGTCCATCAGGTTGGCATAGACCCGCCAGTCCGGGTCGTCCTCGATCATACGGATCTCCTGGGCGATGATGCCCTGCTCCTTGTCCACGCTCTCCTGGGTGAACCAGGGCACGGAGACGAAGGAGAGGAGGATGCGCAGATTCTCGTAGAACTTCTCCGTACATTCCACATAGTAGGCGGTGATGGCGTTGCTGGTGAAGGCGTTGTCGTGAGCGCCGTTCTTGGCCAGCTCCTGGAGGGCGTTGCCCTCCTCGGTGTCGAACATTTTATGCTCCAGGTAATGGGCAATGCCGGCGGGGGTGTCCTGCCATTGGCCGTCCAGCCGGAAGCGGAGGTCCATGCCGCCGTAGCGCACGGCGAAGAAGGCGTATCGCTTGGCATGGAAGGGCTTGTTCACCACCACCACCTCCAGACCGTTGTTCAGGCGGCGGCGGAAGACCTTTTCACCCAGCCGGGGATATTCTGTCGCGCTCATGCCTGCGCCTCCTTTCCCTTCAGGAAGTAAATGGTGTCGGGCCTGACCGCCCGGGCAGCCTCTTGGATACGCTCCTCCGTAACGGTCTGGAGGGCGGCGATAAGCCCGGGGATAGTCTCGTCGCTCCCCGCCACGGCCTGTCCTACCACGAAATCCTCCAGAGAACTGGGTGCGTCCTCCATAGTGCGCAGGCTGCTGAGCAGGGATTCTCTGGCCCCCATCAGCTCCCAGTCCTCCCACTCGCCCCTCTGCAGGGCCTCCAGCTGCCGGGAGATCTCCTCCACCGCCCGGTCGTAGTTGGCGAACTCAATGCCGGAGGACACGGTGATGAGCCCCTTCAGGCGGTGGTAGGCGCTGCCCGCGTAGTAGCACAGAGAGAGCTTTTCCCGTACGTTCAGGAAGAGCTTGGAGTTGCTGGTACCGCCGAACATGGCGTTCATCAGCATGGTGGCAGGGACATCCTCACTGTCTGTTCGGTAGCCGATGCACAGCTTTCCCTGAGAGACGTCCATCTCGTCCACCACCACCTGGAAGGGGTCCCTGGCGGGACGGCGGACGGTGTCCGCTGGCTCCAGCACGCCCTTTCGGGGCAGGGCGGCAAAAGCCCGGGTGAAGGCCCCGGCTACCCGCTTCTCCGGAGCGGAGCCGCAGTAGAAAAGCTCCAGGCGGCCCTTGGGCAGGATATCGCAGTAGTAGCTGTTCAGCTTCTGGAGGGAGATCTTCTCCACGTCCCCGGCGCTGCCCATGCGGCCTATGCCGTAGCGCTCACCGGCACACATCTCCTCCAGCAGCCGCCGGGCGGCGTAGGAGCGCTTGTCGTTGATGTCGCTGCGGATGAGGTCCGCCAGATTCTCCCGCTCGCTCTCCACATACTCCTCCAGCAGCCGGCCGCCCCGGGTGATGGGATTGCAGTAGAACTCGCCCAGAAGGTCCGTCAGCTTCTCCAGAAGTTTTTCCCCCTTGGGGAGAAAGCGGTCATCCACACAGCTGGCCACGAAGCCGAAAAGCTGGTTTTCGCCCTTCTTGCGCACCGTGGGCTCCAGCCGCGCGCCGTAGAGCATGTCCAGCTCCCGGCCAATGGCGGCCATGTCCGGGCAGCGGACAGTGCCCCGGTTCAATACGTTCACCAGCAGGGCGTTGCGTCCGGCGGTCTCCTTCTCCAGCGGGGCGGCCATCTGTGCGCTCAGGAAGCTGGTCTTGAATTTTTCAGAGGGGATGTAGGTCAGGTAGACGTTATTCATCAACAGCTGTCGAGTCATAGGGGCTCTCCTTCTTTTGTCTATTCCGTCCTAGTATATACCTTTTCGGCTAAAGTTTCCATAGGAGGATAGACATTTTTCTAAAAGGTCCCTTAAATTTTCTTTGAGGCCGCCGCGCAAAAAAGACGGCTGCCGGATGGCAGCCGCCTTAATCAGGGACAAATTACTCAGCGATGTCGATAACAACGCCGGAGCCAACGGTACGGCCGCCCTCGCGGATAGCGAAGCGGAGGCCCTTCTCGATGGCGATGGGGGTGATCAGCTCAACGTTCATATCCACGTTGTCGCCGGGCATGCACATCTCAACGCCCTCGGGCAGGTTGATGACGCCGGTCACGTCGGTGGTACGGAAGTAGAACTGAGGACGATAGTTGTTGAAGAAGGGGGTGTGACGGCCGCCTTCATCCTTGCTCAGGACGTACACCTGGCCCACGAACTTGGTGTGGGGGTGAATGGAACCGGGCTTAGCCAGAACCTGGCCGCGCTCGATCTCGGTCTTGGCGATGCCGCGCAGCAGGCAGCCCGCATTGTCGCCGGCCTCGACGTAATCCAGGGTCTTGTGGAACATCTCCATGGAGGTGACGACGGTGGTGCGCTTCTCATCGGTCAGGCCCACGATCTCGACGGTCTCGCCGGCCTTCAGCTGGCCGCGCTCCACACGGCCGGTAGCCACCGTGCCGCGGCCGGAGATGGTGAACACGTCCTCAACGGGCATCAGGAAGGGCATGTCGGCCTTACGGTCGGGAGTGGGGATATAGCTGTCAACAGCGTCCATCAGCTCCTTGATGCAGGCATACTCAGGAGCGTTGGGATCGGTGCTCTCGCTGACCAGAGCGTTCAGAGCGGAACCCTTGATGATGGGGATATCGTCGCCGGGGAACTCGTAGAAGGACAGGGTCTCGCGGACCTCCATCTCCACCAGCTCCAGCAGCTCCTCGTCATCCACCTGATCGCACTTGTTCAGGAAGACGATGATGGCGGGCACGCCTACCTGACGGGCCAGCAGGATGTGCTCCTTGGTCTGGGCCATGGGGCCGTCGGTGGCGGCGATGACCAGGATGGCGCCGTCCATCTGCGCAGCGCCGGTGATCATGTTCTTGATATAGTCGGCGTGGCCCGGGCAGTCAACGTGGGCATAGTGACGGGCATCGGTCTCGTACTCCACGTGGGCGGTGTTGATGGTAATGCCGCGCTCGCGCTCCTCAGGAGCCTTGTCGATGCTGGAGTAGTCGGTGTAGTCAGCCTTGCCCTGGAAGGCCAGATACTTGGTGATGGCGGCGGTCAGGGTGGTCTTGCCGTGGTCAACGTGGCCGATGGTGCCGATGTTGACGTGGGGCTTGCTTCTTTCAAACTTTTGCTTGGCCATTGGAAAAATCCTCCTTAATGGTTGAATGTTTAAATTTGGAATCAGCACAAAACGTCATTATGCTGATATTTTACAACAAGTCCGCAGAAAAAGCAATCCTAAAAACGGACTTTGCCAGGAATATTTTGGATCTGGGGCCTTACTTCATGGCCCGGGCGCCCATCCGCTGGTCGATGATCTTCTCGCGGATGCTCTTGGGGATCTCCAGGTAGCTGTGGGGCTCCATAGTGTACTGGCCGCGGCCCTGGGTGCGGCTGCGCAGATCGGTGGCGTAGCCGAACATTTCGCCCAGAGGCACCAGCGCGTCCACCTGGACGGCGCCGGAGCGGTTCTCCTGACCCTGGATCTGCCCGCGGCGGCTGTTCAGGTCGCCGATGACGTTGCCCAGATACTCGTCAGGCACGATGACGCTCACTTTCATGATGGGCTCCATCAGGGTGGGGTCCGCCTTCTGGCAGGCCTCCTTGAAGGCCATGGAACCGGCAATCTTGAAGGCCATTTCGGAGGAGTCCACCTCGTGGTAGCTTCCGTCGTACAGGGTGACCTTCACGTCCACCACCGGGTAGCCCGCCAGCACGCCGGAGAGCATGGCTCCCTGGATGCCCGCGTCCACGGCGGGGATATACTCCTTGGGCACCGCGCCGCCAACCACTTCGTTGACGAACTCGTAGCCCTTTCCGGACTCGTTGGGCTCCACACGGATCTTGACGTGGCCGTACTGGCCCTTGCCGCCGGACTGGCGGGCGTACTTGGTATCCTGCTGGACGCTCTTCTTGATGGTCTCCTTGTAGGCCACCTGGGGCGCGCCCACGTTGGCCTCCACCTTGTACTCACGGAGAAGGCGGTCCACGATGATCTCCAGATGGAGCTCGCCCATGCCGGCGATGATGGTCTGACCCGTCTCCTCGTCGGTGTAGGTCTTGAAGGTGGGGTCCTCCTCCGCCAGCTTCATCAGGGCGATGCCCATCTTCTCCTGACCGGCCTTGGTCTTGGGCTCGATGGCTACCCGGATGACGGGCTCGGGGAACTCCATGGACTCCAGGATGATGGGATGCTTCTCATCGCACAGGGTGTCACCGGTGGTGGAATTCTTGAGGCCGATGACGCCGGCGATGTCGCCGGAGTAGATGGTCTCGATGTCCTCCCGGTGATTGGCGTGCATCTGCAGGATGCGGCCGATGCGCTCCTTCTGCCCCTTGGTGGAGTTGAGCACAGAGGAACCGGTGCTCAGCGTGCCGGAGTACACCCGGACAAAGCTCAGACGGCCCACATAGGGGTCGGTCATGATCTTGAAGGCCAGGGCGGAGAAGGGGGCGCTGTCGTCGGAGGGGCGCTCCTCCTCTTCGTCGGTCTTGGGGTTCACACCGGTGATGGGGGGAACGTCCAGGGGGGAGGGCATATAGTCCACGATGGCGTCCAGCAGGCGCTGGATACCCTTGTTGCGGTAGGATGTGCCGCAGGTGACGGGAACCATCTCATTGGCAATGGTGGCCTGCCGGATGGCCTTGCGGATGCGGTCCTTGGGGATGTCCTGGCCCTCCAGGTACATCTCCATGATCTCGTCGTCGAACATGCTCACGGCGTCCAGCATCTTCTCGTGGTACTCTGCGGCCAGTTCGGCCATATCGGCGGGGATCTCCTCCTCGCTGATGTCCTTGCCCAGATCGTCGTGATAGATATAGGCCTTCATCTCCACCAGGTCGATGATGCCCAGGAAATCGGCCTCCTTGCCGATGGGCAGCTGGATGGGAACGGCGTTGCACTTGAGACGCTCGTCGATCATCCGCAGCACGTTGTAGAAGTCCGCGCCCATGATGTCCATCTTGTTGACGTAGATCATGCGGGGGACCTTGTAATGGTCCGCCTGTCTCCAGACGGTCTCGGACTGGGGCTCAACGCCGCCCTTGGCGCACATGACGGTCACAGACCCGTCCAGCACGCGCAGGGAGCGCTCCACCTCCACGGTGAAGTCCACATGGCCCGGTGTGTCGATGATGTTGATGCGGGTCTGAGGGAACTGGTTCCGCATTCCCTTCCAGTAGCAGGTGGTGGCGGCGGACGTAATCGTGATGCCGCGCTCCTGCTCCTGGGCCATCCAGTCCATGGTGGCGGTACCCTCATGGGTCTCACCGATCTTATAGTTCACACCGGTATAATACAGGATGCGCTCGGTCGTGGTGGTTTTTCCTGCATCAATGTGAGCCATAATGCCGATATTTCTTGTGTTTTCCAGTGATACCTTTCTCGGCATACTGCTCCTCCTAACTTACCAACGGAAGTGTGCGAAAGCCTTGTTGGACTCGGCCATCTTGTGGGTATCCTCGCGCTTTTTCACAGCGGAACCGGTGTTGTTGGCGGCGTCCATGATCTCGTTGGCCAGACGCTCGGCCATGGTCCGCTCGCTGCGGGCGCGGGCATAATTAGTCAGCCAGCGCAGACCCAGGGTCTGACGCCGGGCGGGACGAACATCCATAGGCACCTGATAGGTGGCGCCGCCCACGCGGCGGGCCTTGACCTCCAGGCTGGGCATGATGTTGTCCATGGCGGTGGTGAACACCTCCAGGGGCTCTTTGTCGGTCTTCTCCTTGACAATGTCAAAGGCGCCGTACACGATCTTCTGCGCCACACCCTTCTTGCCGTCCAGCATGATGGAGTTGACCAGCTTGGTCACCAGAATGCTGTTGTACATAGGATCGGGCAGGATCTCTCTCTTGGGAACATTACCTCTTCTGGGCACGATGCTTCCCTCCTTCATTAAAAATATGAGATCGTAGGTACTCGCCAAGACAGCGCTTGCGCTGGCTTGGGGGACCGGTCGTACGCTGCCTGCAGGCAGCGGGGACGGTCGTTCGGCATCAGCCGAATGACGTCCCAAACAATGATGGTCCCGTGCTCCATCATCGAGATGGAGTCTCCTTCCAGCGAAACAGGCGATGCCCTGCGTTTCGTCTGCCAAAGAGGGTTGGGGCACAGTTTTTCTTATAGGGAAAGAAAACTATGTTCAACCATTTCGGCAAAGCGATTCGGACTCGCTCCTTGTCCGTTCAGGCGCTTCTTACTTGGACTTCGGGCGCTTGGCGCCGTACTTGGAGCGGGCCTGCATACGGCCCTGAACGCCCTGGGTGTCCAGGGTACCACGGATAATGTGGTAACGGACGCCGGGGAGGTCCTTGACACGGCCACCGCGGATCATGACCACGGAGTGCTCCTGGAGGGAGTGGCCCACGCCGGGAATATAGGCGGTGACCTCGTAGCCGTTGGTCAGGCGCACACGGGCGATCTTCCGCAGAGCGGAGTTAGGCTTCTTGGGGGTTGCCGTACGCACCGCGGTGCACACGCCGCGCTTCTGGGGGGAGGGCAGATCGGTCTCCTTGTTCTTCAGGGTGTTGAGGCCGTACTGCATTGCGGGGGCGGTGGACTTGTAGGTCGCCTGCTCCCGGCCCTTGCGAACCAGCTGGTTGAAAGTAGGCATAGTTTTCTCCTTTCTTAAAAAGTGGGAGCATACGCTCCGGTTTATTTTTTGCAGAATATCAAAAAATATCCTGAAAAAACCAAAACAACAGAAATTTATTCCTTCAGCAGCGCCGCCGCCGCCGTGCCGACCTGGATGCCGGCGGCCTGTCCCAGTTCCCGCATGGTGCAGGAGTCAACGATGGGCACGCCTTTTTCCAGGCAGAGGGCTCGGATGGGGGCTGTCAGGGCGGGGTCCGCGTCCCGGGCCAGATAGACGGTCCGGGCCATGCTGTCCCGAACGGCGCGCAGGGACTGTTTCACCCCGGAAACCCTTTTCCCGGACCGCAGTTCCTTCATCAAGCGGACTCCTCCCCTTGGCGCGCCAAAATTCGCGGATTCTTTCCACGCAGTTTTTGATTATAGCACACCCATGGGGCACCGTCAAGCATATTTTTGCCAAATACCAGCCGCCGTCGGGCGGAAAAGGACCGCAATTTGACAGCGGCTGAGGCCGGAGCCTGCGAAGGACCGGGGAAATGGGCAAAATATGCCCTGTCGGGAAAGTATCCACCCGCCGGAAGGTTCCCTTTTTGTCAGAAAATTGCAAAAAGGTCTTGACCTTCCGGCGGGTGGATGGTGTATGACAGAGGAGACGAAAAACAAAGGAGGGCTTTTTATGCTGACCATCTCTCATTATACCAAGACCTACCCCGGCGGCAAAACCGCCGTGAAGGACCTGTCGCTCCACGTCCCGGCGGGGGAGCTGTGCGGCTTCATCGGGCACAACGGCGCGGGCAAAACCACCACCCTCCGGGCGGTGGCGGGGGTGATGAGCTTCACCCAGGGAAGCATCACCATCAACGGCCGCGACGTCCGCACCGACCCTGTGGCCGCCAAGGCGGTCACCGCCTTTCTGCCCGACAATCCGGACCTCTATGAGTTCATGAGCGGCATCGAGTATCTGAATCTGATCGCAGACCTCTATGACATCCCCGCCCGGGCGCGGGAGGAGCGGGTGGCGCTCTACGCCGGAGCCTTCGAGATCACCAAGGATCTCGGCAGCGCCATTGCCAGCTATTCCCACGGGATGAAGCAGAAATTGGCCATCATCTCCGCGCTGATGCGGAAGCCGAAACTGCTGGTGCTGGACGAGCCCTTCGTGGGCCTGGACCCGGCGGCGGCCCATCTGCTCAAGGGGTATCTGCGGGAACTGTGCCAGGCCGGCGGGGCGGTATTCTTCTCCACCCACGTGCTGGAGGTGGCGGAGAAGCTGTGCGACACCATTGCAATTATTAAAGACGGCCAGCTGGTTCGATATGGCCCCACGGAAGAAGTAGTGGGCGATTCCAGCCTGGAGGACGTGTTCCTGGGACTGGCGGAGAAAGGAACGGAAGCATGAGAAAATTTTTGATTTTGGCCCGGGTTCAGCTGCGGGCGCTGCTGGCCTCCTTCCGGGTGGGCGGCAGCAGGAAAAAAGCGGTCTCCGGCTGGGCCGCCCTGGCGCTGATGGCCGCGCTGTGCCTGTATATCTCCGGGGTTTACAGCTTCGCATTGGGCGGACAGTTAGCGGAGACAGGCGGCCTGGAAATCCTTCTGCTGCTGATGCCCGCCATGGCGGTCATTATGGGTCTGGTGTTCACCGCCTTCGCCGCCCAGGGCGTGGTCTTTGGAGGCCGGGACGCGGATCTGCTGCTGTCCATGCCGGTGAGCGCGTTCACGGTGCTGCTGGCAAAGCTCACGGCGCTGTACGCGGAAAACCTGATATTCTGCGCCTTCCTGGTGCTCCCCGCCGGGGCGGCGTGGCTGCGGTTCGGCGGCGGGGGCGGCGTGCTGTTCGTTGTACGGATGCTCATCGGCGTGCCCTTCCTGGCGATGCTGCCCACGGTGCTGAGCTTGGCGGCGGGCTTCCTTCTCAGCTGGCTGGGAGGACGGTTTGCCAACCGGAGGGCGGTCAACCTGCTGCTGTATGCTCTGATGATGGCTGCCGTGTTCTTCCTGGCTATCCGGCTCAATCTGGCGGTCAGCTCTCTGGCCGCCGGGGCCATGGGGGCGGAGGCCGCAAGAGCGTTTACCGGCTGGGGGGTTCCGTTCCTGTTGTTCCAGAAGGGCGTGTGCGGCGACTGGGAGACGCTGGTCATGTTCTGCCTGCTGAGCCTGGTGCCCGTACTGCTGGCGGCGTGGCTGTGTGCGAGAAACTACCAGAAGGTGCTCACCGGCCTGAGAAGCCACGGGAAGCGCCCCGCCTACCGTCTGGGCCGCCTCCGTGCGGCGGGAAGACGGAAGGCGCTGCTGCGCAAAGAGGCCGCCCGGTACTTCGGAACGCCCATCTACCTTTTTAATACCGGCATCGGCCTCATTATGCTGGTAATCGTTGGCATTGCGGCGGCCATTATGGGCGGTAAACTGCGGGAACAGCTGGCGCTGGCGGGGCTGGGGGATTTCCCTCTGCTCAGTCTGGCGGCTGCGGTGATGGGCTTCATGCTGTCCACTGTGGCCATCACCGGCTCCTCCATCAGTCTGGAGGGCCAGAATCTGTGGATCATAAAAGAAGCTCCCGTCAGCGCCCGTGAGGTGCTGGACGGGAAGGCGGGATTTCAGCTGCTGCTGACTGTCCCCTGCCTGCTGGTGTGTACCCTGGGACTGGCATGGGGATTGCATCTGACGCCGGCGGAGGGAGCTGTACTGCTGCTGGCCGCCCTGTCCTTCGCCGGATTCACCGCGCTTATGGGACTTGCGGTCAATCTGCTGTTCCCCAAGCTGGACGCGGTGAACGACATGGTGGTGGTCAAGCAGTCCGCCGCCGCCATGCTCTCCACCTTCGGCGGGATGGCCGCGGCGCTGGCCTGCGGCGGACTGGTGTGGGGGCTGTCAGGCGCTGTGGGCGAGCTGACGGCGCTGGCGGGCTGCGCCGCCGTGCTGCTGCTGGCCTGCGGCCTGCTGCTGCGCTGGCTCCACACCCGGGGCGCGGAACGGTTCATGGAGCTGTAAGAAATACGGCTCCTCCGGATGGTCAGGTCACGTTCCGCAGCAGCTCCTCCACGGAGACGCCGTACAGCTTCGCCAGGGCCAGCAGGTTGGCCGTGCTGGGGGAAGAGAGGCCCTTCTCCCACTTGCTTACCGCCTGGCGGCTGACGCCGAGGGACCCCGCTACGAACTCCTGGGTCATCTGACACCGGGTCCGGTGGGCCAGCAGGGTCTCCCCCAGCGTGCGCGTGACCGCCTCGTCCTCCTTTCGCACATTGTCAGAGTGGATGTATTTCAGCAGTGCGCGGATCAGCAGGACTACCAGGCAAATCCCCAAGGCGAAAACGGCCAACCGAATCATTAGAATAAGCCAACCGATCCCAAAGCCAAAAGACATTTTATCACCTTCTTTCTTGGGACCCAGTATAGCAGAAACCACCGGTTGCGTCCACCAATTATCTGTCAACTATCGGTTGCGCGGCCTTTTTACACAGCAATTACTCCTCCAGTCCCGCATATTTCAACTGGAGCAGGATCGCCTCCACCGTCAGCTTCTCCGCCATCAATTCTTTGAACTGTACCGTCTTTCCTTTTCCTGCCTGACGCAGGGTCTCCAGCTCGGCGGGGATCTCGGCCTTCCGTTGGCGCATCCGCTGGTGGAAGGCCTGATATTTTTCCAGCTCGGTCATATACTTGTCCTCCTCATTGCATACATAGGGCCGGTCCCTTTTGAGACCGGCCCTTTTGCTTGTTTTATTTTCCCAGCAGCGCTCTGACCTGTTTGACGATATTGTCCGCGCACAGGCCGAACTGCTCCAGCAGCGCGGCGGCAGGGCCGGAATGGCCGAATTCGTCGTTGACGCCAATGCGCTTCACCGGCACCGGGCAGCGCTCGCTGACCAGGGAGCACACCGCCTCGCCCAGTCCGCCGATGATGCTGTGCTCCTCCACGGTGACCAGCTTCCCGCACTCCCGGGCGGCCTGCAGCACCAGCTCCTCATCCAGGGGCTTGATGGTGGCCATGTTGATGACTCGGGCGTTGATACCCTCCTCCGCCAGGAGCTTCCCGGCCTCAATGGCCTCGGGGACCATGATGCCTGTGGCAATGATGGCCGCGTCCGTGCCGTCCCGGAGCACCTCGCCCTTGCCGATCTCGAACTTGAAATCTTCCCCGTGGAACACCGGCGTGGCGGCGCGGCCAAAGCGCATATACACCGGGCCGTTCATTTCATAGGCGGCCTTCACCATCTGCCGGGCCTCCACGTCGTCGGAGGGACACATGACGGTCATGCCGGGGATGGTGCGCATGAGAGCGAAGTCCTCACAGCACTGGTGGCTGGCCCCGTCCTCGCCCACGGAGATGCCGCCGTGGGTGGCCCCGATCTTCACATTCAGGTGGGGATAGCCGATGGTATTCCGGACCTGCTCGTAGGCACGCCCGGCAGCAAACATGGCGAAGGTGGCCGCAAAGGGCACCAGTCCCATGGTGCTGAGGCCCGCCGCCACGTCGATCATGTTGGCCTCGGCGATGCCGCAGTCAAAGTGCCGGTCCGGGAATGCTTTCTGGAAGATCGCGGTCTTGGTGGCGCCCGCCAGGTCGGCGTCCAGGACCACCAGGTTCTCTGCCACGGCCCCCAGTTCTTTCAGCGCGTTGCCGTAGCTGTCGCGGGTGGCGACTTTTTTCACATCAGCCATGATCACACCTCCAATGCCTTCCGGGCTTCCGCCAGCTCGGCCATGCCCTTGGCGTACTCTTCATCGTTGGGCGCTTTCCCGTGCCACCCGGCGTTGTCCTCCATATAGGATACGCCCTTGCCCTTGGTGGTCTTCATGAGGATGCAGGTAGGCCTGCCGCTGCCGTGATTTTCGTGGAATCTCGCGAAGGCGGCCTCCAGCTGGTCGAAGTCATGGCCGTCCACCTTCACCACGTCGCAGCCAAAGGCGGCGAACTTGGCATCCACCGGCTCAGTGTTCATTACGTCCTTTGTCCGTCCGTCGATCTGCAGGCCGTTGATGTCGGCGATGATGCACAGGTTGTCCAGCTTGTAGTGGGCAGCGAACATCGTCGCCTCCCAGATCTGGCCCTCGGCCAGTTCGCCGTCTCCCAGCAGGGCGTAGGCGTTGACGTCCTTCCCCAGGTACTTGGCCCCCTTGGCCATTCCGGCGGCGGCGGAGAGTCCCTGTCCCAGAGAGCCGGTGGACATGTCCACGCCGGGGACGGTGTTCATGTTGGGGTGTCCCTGGAGGAAGGAGTCGATGTGCCGCAGGCGGGGCAGCTCCTCCACCGGGAAATAGCCCCGCAGCGCCAGGACAGCATAAAGGCCCGGGGCAGTGTGGCCCTTGGAGAGCACGAACCGGTCCCGGTCCTCCCAGCGGGGATTCTTCGGGTCGATGCGCAGCTCCTTGAAATAGAGATAGGTAAAGACGTCGGCGGCGGACAGGCTGCCGCCGGGATGGCCGGCCTTTGCGCCGTGGGTACTGGTCAGGATGCCCTCCCGAACGCTGACGGCGGTCAGCTGCAGGGCTCTTTTTTCTTCTGGCGTCATGAACGCTCCTCCTTACATGTCGAATGGAGGGGCGGCAGCCCCTCCTCTGTGGGTGTCCTTGTCATCCAGTATAGAGTATTTTCTGCCTGTTTGCAAGAGCATTCCGGAATTTTCCGGCAATTCTCCCGCAGAATCCCAATGCGGCCCCGTTAAGGCAAAAACGACCCGGAGTCCGGAATAACCGGACTCCGGATCGTTTTTCTTTTCTATCCGCCGAGGTAGGCCTTTTGCACCTTGTCGCTGGCCATCAGCTCCGCCCCTGTGCCGCTGAGGGAGATCCTTCCCGTTTCCAGTACGTAGGCCCGGTCCGCCACGCTCAGCGCCGCCTGGGCGTTCTGCTCCACCAGCAGGATGGTCGTCCCCGCTGCGTGGAGCTCCTTGATGATGTCAAAGATCTGCTCCACCAGAATGGGGGCAAGGCCCATGGAGGGCTCATCCAGCATCAGCAGCTTGGGGCTGCTCATCAGCGCCCGGCCCATGGCCAGCATCTGCTGCTCGCCGCCGGATAGGGTCCCGGCCACCTGCCTGCGCCGCTCCTCCAGCCGGGGAAAGCGCTTATATACGTCCGCGGTGCCCGGGGCAACGGCGGAGCCGGGCTGGGTGTAGGCCCCCATCTCCAGGTTTTCCTCCACGGTCATCTGGAGGAAGATCCGCCGTCCCTCCGGCACCTGGGCCAATCCCCGCTCCACCACCTTGTGGGGCGCGACGCCCTTCAGATCCTGGTCCATGAACTGCACCGACCCCGTCCGGGGGTGGAGCAGGCCGGAGACGGTGTTCAGCACCGTGGACTTCCCCGCGCCGTTGGCCCCGATGAGGGTGACGATCTCCCCCTCGTTGACCTCGAAGGAGACGCCCTTCACGGCGTGGATGCTGCCGTAGTACACATGGATGTCGTCAACTTTCAGCATTGCCATGGTTTACGCCTCCTTCTGCTTGCCGAGATACGCCTCGATGACCGCCGGGTTGGCCTGGATGTCGTCGGGGGTGCCTTTGGCGATGATGCGCCCGAAGTTCAGCACGCAGATGCCCTCGCAGACCCCCATGACCAGATTCATATCGTGCTCGATGAGCATGATGGCGATCTGGAAGGTGTCCCGGATCTTCCGGATGTTGTTCATCAGCTCCGCTGTCTCCGAGGGGTTCATGCCCGCCGCCGGCTCGTCCAGCAGCAGCAGGCTGGGCTGGGTGGCCAGAGCCCGGACGATCTCCAGACGCCGCTGGGCTCCGTAGGGCAGAGAGCCGGCCTGATAGTTCGCCATGTCCTGCATATCGAAGATGGAGAGCAGCTCCAGAGCCTTCTCGTGGGCCTCCCGCTCCTTCTTCCAGTAGGAGGGCAGGCGGAGGATGCCGGACAGGGCGCTGTACTTCGTATACTCATGAAGCCCCACCTTCACGTTATCCTCCACCGTCAGGTTGCCGAACAGGCGGATATTCTGGAAGGTGCGGGCCACGCCCATGTGGCTGACCTGGATGGTGGTCTTCCCCGCCGTGTCCCGTCCGTCGATCATAACGGTGCCCCGGGTGGGCTGGTAGACCTTGGTCAGCAGGTTGAACACCGTGGTCTTCCCCGCGCCGTTGGGGCCAATGAGTCCCGCGATCTCCGTGCGGCCGATGGCCATGTTGAAGTCGTCCACCGCCGTGAGGCCGCCGAAGTCGATGCCCAGATGGCGGCACTCCAGAATGGGGCGCTTGTCAACGTCCCGCTCGGGGATGATGTTGGTGCTGGGAACCGGCACCAGCTTGGGCTTGGGATAGCTGTTTTTCTGCTGTTCGCTCATTTGACGGCGCCTCCCTTCTTTTTCTTCTTCCGGAACTTGGTGTTGATGAAGTCCTGAATCGTGGGGTTATTGGTAGCCAGCATGACGAGGATCAGCACCACCGCGTACACCAGCATCCGGTAGTCCGCGAGGCCGCGCATGGCCTTGGTCTCCGGCAGGACCGTCAGGAAGGTGGCCGCCAGGATGGAGCCCCACATATTCCCCTGCCCGCCCAGGACCACGAAGACCAGGATCAGGATGGAGGTGTTGAAGTCGAACTTGTTGGCGGTGATGGTGTTCTGCCCCAGGGCGAACAGCGCACCCGCCGCCCCCGCCATGGCGGCAGAGATGACGAAGGCCATCAGCTTGTACTTGGTAACGGGGATGCCCACGCTCTCGGCGGCGATGCGGTTGTCCCGCAGGGCCATGATGGCCCGGCCCGCCCGGCTGTCCACCAGATTGAAGATCACCACCAGCACCAGCATCACCAGGACAAACCCGGCGGTAAAGGAGGAGATCTTGGCGATGCCGTTGACGCCCATGGCGCCGTTGAGGATCATCCGGCCGCCGTCCCGGAAGATGATCCGGTTCTCCAGGAAGCTGGCGTGGAGCCCCCGGTCATCTATGCCGATATACAGGTTCTCCACAATGGACTTGATGATCTGGCCGAAGGCCAGGGTAACGATGGCCAGATAGTCCCCGTTGAGCCGCAGCACCGGGATGCCTACCAGGGTACCCGTGATGGCGGCGGCCAGGGCGGCGATGACCATCGACGCCGCCAGGCGCAGGGGGTCGGAGGTAATGGGCAGCGCCGCTGCGGCCACCGCCCCGGCAAAGGCGCCCACGCTCATGAAGCCCGCATGGCCCAGGCTCAGCTCGCCCAGCACGCCCACCGTCAGGTTCAGGCTCAGCGCCATGGTGACGTAGGCGCAGATGGGCACCAGCTGACCCCGGATGGTAGAGGACAGCATTCCCCCTCCGTTCAGGAACTGGAGAACGGCATATGCCAGGATCACCCCGCCGTAGGTGGCAAAGTTGATCCGGTTGGTTTTGCTCAGTCGAATCCTTTTCATGGCTCCACCTTACACTTTCTCCCGGATCTGCTTGCCCAGCAGGCCGGTGGGTCTCACCAGCAGCACCACGATCAGCACCGCAAATACAATGGCGTTGGACATCTGGGTGGAGATGTAGGCGCCGGCGAAGATCTCGATGATCCCCAGCAGCACCCCGCCCAGCAGAGCCCCGGGAATGGAGCCGATGCCGCCGAACACGGCGGCGGTAAATGCCTTGATGCCCGGCATAGAGCCGGTGGTGGGGGTCAGAGTGGGATAAACGGAGCAGAACAGCACCCCCGCGATGGCCGCCAGGGCGGAGCCGATGGCGAAGGTCATGGAGATGGTGGCGTTGACGTTGATGCCCATGAGCTGGGCCGCCCCCTTGTCCTCGGAGCAGGCCCGCATGGCCTTCCCCATTTTGGTCTGACCGGTGAACCAGGTCAGGCCAAGCATGATGACCACACAGGCCAGCACCGTGACGATGGCGGCGATGGTGATCTTCAGCTCCCCGCCGAACAGGGCGATGGGCTCGCTGGAGAAGAAAGAGGGGAACATCTTGATGTTGGATGTCCACAGGAGCTGGGCGCCGTTTTGCAGGAAGTAGCTCACGCCGATAGCGGTGATCAGCACCGCCAGGGACGTGGCCTGCCGCAGGGGCTTGTAGGCCAGGCGCTCGATGACGATGCCCAGGGCGGTGCAGGCAATGACCGCCAGCAGCACGCCCACCGCCGGCGGCAGCTGGAAGGAGGACACGGAGAAGAAGCAGATGTACGCTCCCACCATGATAACGTCGCCGTGGGCGAAGTTCAGCATCTTGGCGATGCCGTAGACCATGGTATAGCCCAGGGCGATGATGGCGTACACGCTGCCCAGGCTGATGCCGTTGATGAGATGGTTGAGAAAAATCAGCAAATCAATACACCTCGTTTTCTGTCTGGCGTTCGGGCCCATCGGAAAAGCGGAGAAGCTTCCTCCGCCTTTCCGACAAGCCCGACAGGGATGGAAGGCCGTCCGGAGAAATGTGAAGGGAGAGGACTGCCGGACCCGGCAGTCCTCTCAAACAATTTGAATCGTGTGATCAGTCCATACCGACGTAAGCGCCGTTCTGGATGTACATGCCCTTGGGATACTTGGACACGGCGCCGGAAGCGTCCCAGGTCATGTTCTCGCCGGTCAGACCGGTAAAGGTAAAGCTACCGGAAGTGAACTTGCCCATCAGCAAATCGCACATGTCGCTGGCGCTGGTGGCGGAGGAAACATCCTCATCCTTCAAAGCCTCATAGATGGCGTACACACAGTCATAGGCGTCGGCGGCGAACTGGTTGGGCGTGTCGCCGTACTTCTCCACATACTTGCTGACAAAGGACTTGGTACGCTGGTCCTCCGCGTCGGCAGAGAAGGGAGTCAGCAGCATGACACCCTCGGCCAGGGAGGTATCAAAGCCCGTCACGGACAGGATGCCGTCCATTCCGTCCACGCCGAAGTACTTGGGCGTGTAGCCGGAGGCGTTGGCCTGGGTCAGGATCAGCGCGTTGGCCTCATAGTAGGTGGGCAGATAGACCAGATCCGCGCCGTTGTTCTTCGCGTCGCTGATCTGCACGGAGAAGTCGGTCTGGCTGTCCGTGGTAAAGGTGGTGGTGGACACGATGTTCAGTCCCAACTCGGCGGCCTTGGCGGCAAAGCTGTTGTAAATGCCGGTGGAATAGATGTCGTCGTTCTTATAGATCACAGCGATTTTGGAGCCCAGGCTGTTGTCGCTGATATACTGGGCGGAATAAGCGCCCTGGTCGGGGTCCACAAAGCACATCTGAAACACATTGTCCCGGCGGGGGATGTCCACAGAGCCGGTCAGGGGGTTGGCCACGCCGCCGATGACGTCGGTGGAGGAGGCGGAGGGTGTCAGGTAGAACATGTGGTCGCCGTTGCTCTCCGCGGCGGTGGCAGCGCCCGGGCCGGAGGTGACGGAGCCCAGAAACACCTGCATCCCCCAGTCCTTTAGGCTGTTATAGGCGTTGACGGACTTCTCGGGGTCATGGGCGTCGTCCTCGTAGCGCAGGTCGATCTGGAGGCCGCCCAAGGCGTTGATCTCCTCGGCGGCGATTTCAGCGCCGCCCTTGGCCGCGTTGCCGTAGATGGCCGCGCCGCCGGTGAGGGGGCCTACGCCGCCGATCTTGATGGCCGCGCCGCTCCCATCCTTCTGGCCGTCGCCGCCGCCGCAGGCCGCCAGGGCCAGCGTCATGACAAGGGCCAGTACAAGTGCAAGAAACTTCTTCATCGATCCTTACTCCTTTTATTCATATGCGACCCCTTCCGGCTGTCTGTTTCTCCCGGAAAGAGTAGCATCATGATAAAACCTAATCCCCTAAATGTCAACCGTCATTCTATACACAATTTATTCACAGATAAACCCGACACTTTATTGCCATTTCACACAATACAGGGGGAAATTCATACAAACCCGTCAAATTTGAACGGCGGCAGACGAAAATTTCTCAGATTTTTATATGAGTATTCTTCATATTGCCAACAGAATCGGTCATAGCTTGCAAAAAGAGGTTGACAGATGTAAACTAATATGGTAGGATATGTTTGACAAATGTAAACCAAGCAGAAGGGAGCGCTGGTGATGAACCGAGCTATCACGCTGTCCGCCGGGGAGTGGCGGATCATGGAGCGTCTGTGGGAGAGGAGCCCCCAGACCCTGACGGAGCTGGTGCGGGCGCTGGGTCCCGAAACCGGCTGGAGCAAATCCACCATTGTGACCATGGTGAGCCGCCTGGAGGCCAAGGGGGCCGTTACATACGCCGAGGGCGGACGGGCCCGGCAGTACGCCCCCGCCGTCCCCCGGGAGCAGGCAGCCCTGGAGGAGACCGAGTCCCTGCTGCGCCGGGTGTACCGGGGCAGCGTGGGGATGATGGTCAACACCCTGGCGGACGGGAGGGGGCTTACCGACGAGGACATCGAGGAGCTGTCCGCCGTACTGGAAAAGGCGAGGAGGGAGCGGAAATGACGGAGATCATCCTGACGTCATCTGTTTTGATCCTGCTGCTGGCAGTCCTCCGCCGGGCGCTGCGGGGACGGATCGACCCCCGGGTGCAGTACGCCCTCTGGCTGCTGGTGGCGGCCCGGCTGCTGATCCCCGGGACGCTGTTCACCGCGCCGGTGAGCGTCATGGGCGCGGCGGAGGAAGTGCAGACCGCTATCCGGGAGACGTTCCCAGACCCGCGTGCAGTCGAGGATTCGTCGCCCGCCCAGCGTCCGGCGGTCCAGCCCGCCCCGGCTGTGCAGCCGTCTCCGGCGGCAAATGCGGACGAGGAGGCGGAAATTCCTATTGAAAAGGCCACGCCGCTGATCCACTACAGCCGGTGGGACCTGGTCAACTGGCCGGACGTCATCTGGAAGGCCGGTATGCTGGCGGTTGGCAGCGCGATGGCGGCCAGCAATCTGATCTTTTATCTCCGCCTGCGGAAGGCCCGGAGACGGCTGGATTTGCCGGCGGCCCTCCGTGCCGGAAAACTGCCGGTATATGAGGCGGAGGGGTTGTCCTCCCCCTGCCTGTTCGGGCTGCTTCGGCCCGCCGTCTATCTGAACGAGGCGGCGGTGAGCGCTGCGCATCCGGAACACATTCTGGCCCACGAGTACGCCCATTACTGCCACGGAGATCAGCTGTGGTCTATTCTGCGCAGTATCTGCCTGGTCATTCACTGGTACAACCCCCTGGTCTGGTGGGCGGCGGTTCTCTCCCGCCGGGACTGCGAGCTGGCCTGTGACGCCTCTGTCCTCCGGCGGCTGGGAGAGGGGGATCGCATCGACTATGGACAGACCCTCCTGAGGATGATCTCCAGGAGCCGGAACCCCGCCGCGCTCCTCCATACGGCGACTACCATGAGCGCCGGAAAGCGGGCCATGACGGAGCGGATCGCCCTCATCGCCAAAGCGCCCAGGGCGAGGAAAATTACTCTGGTGCTGGCGGTGCTGCTGGCCTGCGTGCTGGCGGCGTGCGCTTTCGGCGGCGGGGAGCCAAAAGCGCCGGAGGGCACGGAGCCCTCAAATGGAGCGAGCAGCGAACCGGCGTCCGCGCCCCTTCTGGAGTTCCCTGGCCTCCACTGGAATGACAGCGTAGAGACGGTGATCGGGGCCCTGGGCATCCAGGAGAGCCAGATCCTGGAGCAGGGCGAAACAGACGACTCCGGGAACAACTGGGGGATCGTGGCGGAAAACCTCCCCGCCTTCGGCGGAACAGCGGAAAAGGCTTATTTTTACTTTGAGCGGTATGAGGGCCCGGAATGGGGCCTGTACTCCGTCCGCCTGGACTACCCCAATGACGCCAGTTTCGGCGCGGTCCGGGAGGAGCTGCTCCGCCAGTACGGCCCCGGCGGCGATACGGCGGCTGACTCCTACATCATTACCGGCGACGGCGATCTCCAGAGCAGCCAATCCTTCCAGACCGGCTCGGGCTTCTCACAGATGATGCTGGACCTATACGGCCAGGAGATAATGGAGCGGCGCGCGGAGATCCTGGAACAGCCGGGGCCTCACAGCTGGCACTGGTCCCTGGACAGCAGCGCGCTGCCGGAGAAATTTGCGGCGCAGGCGGCGGATTGGCTCGCGGGAAACGCCTACTCCTCCATCTCTCCGGAGACAGCCCGGGAGTATTTCCGCCTTCAGCCCATGGTGCGGGGATTCTGGACGGACGCCGCTCCTCTGAACTGGAGCAAGCCCAGCACGACCTCCAACCAGATCTGCCTGGACGCCTCAGAATATGTGTATTTCCTCCAGCGCATCGGCCGGGACAGTCCGACTGCCGTCACTGTCAGCCAGAGCGCAAGCTCCAATTCCAACGACACCTCCTATATCACCGACCCGGAGGAGGTGGCGCGGCTGTGGGAGCTGTACCAGAGCTTCGAGTACGAGGGGAGTTATGACCCCGCGGGGACGGGCGGTTGGCCTATTGGGGTCTCTTTCCATTACGGAGATTCTCCGGATGACGGGGACGTCTTTTTTATCCTCGACCGGACTGGGATATCTAAAGATGGCGAGCACCTGCGGCTCAAGGATATTGACGAGATCTATGCGGAGTTCCTCCGCGTGTCGGAAGACCCCGCCTATCCGTTCGGCCCAGGCCCCGCCCAGGACGTTTTGTCGGTCAATGCACGGTCTATCGTAGAACAGGTTCAGCAGGGCGCGGACGTGAGCGAGTGGCTGCCGCTGATGAATTATATGGACTGGAGCGTGCTGGCCCGGGAGGCGGTGGAGGCCGGTCTGGGTGAAGGCGACGGGTCCGATGCTACGACAGGGATCATGGCCGCAATTGACGACTACATCGCGCGGCAGGGACCGTCCATGACCCAGGCGGAATATCTCTACATCCTTTCCGCCACCGCGGGGCTGGACGGGGCTCCGTCGGAAGGGTATTCTTACATGATTTACCAGCTGTACAGCACGAACCCCAGCCAGTTTGCCTATGTGGTGCTGGAGATGCTGCCGGAGACGCAGCGGAACGAGGCGTTGTACCACTTCTGCTTTGAGTGGTACTTCGACCGGGGGACGGAGGCCCCTCCTACCCCGGAGGAGGCTATCGCGGAGGCTGTCGCTCAGCTGGAGACCGATCTGGAGGCGGGCGTCTCCGCAACACCCAGAGAGATGACATTAACGAGCGCTGGCTCCACCTTCCGGTTCCTGCTGATGAACGCCTCTGGCATCTATGCGCTGACATACGAGTCCTCCGATACCGGCGTGGCGGAGGTGGACGACAACGGCGTCGTCACCGCCATAGGGCCGGGAGAAGCGGTCATCACCATGTACTACGAGGGTTCCGGAGGGCCGAAGGAGTTTACCTGTCAGGTGCGGTGCGTATGGGAGGACGCTCCAACGAACGCACCCGCGCCTGCGGAGGTACCCAACGAACCCGCTTCCGCAGAACCGTCTTTCGAGGTCATCAACGGATGGCAGAGGACCTTTTTCGGCTTTGTGTTTTCCATCCCCGCCATGCCGGACCAGGAGCTGGTCTATGACAGCGCAGAGGACAACGGGCTGGAGAAAGCGGTCCTGTCTGTGCTCGGGGACTACTACCGGGATTACGTTGCGCAGAACGGAAACAGCAGCCATAATGACCGCTTCATCCGTATTATTCTGGAAAGCGAAATACCAGACTATGCGGAATATAAGGAGCAGATCACGGTGACCTATCAGGTGGAGTGCCAGAATGAACGGGAATGGAATGGCGTGACCTATCCCGTAGCGCCGCAGGCGGGGGATCATCTGTCTACGACCTTTACTGTGATGGATCAGATGGCTGTGATGGATGAATTGCTGGTTGACGGCGCAATGGGAAATCTGCCCGCAGACTGACAGAATGCCCCCGCCTCGAATGAGGCGGGGGTATTCTTCTTTCTTTCCGGCGGAAGCGCTTCGTTACTCCTTCGTATACCGCAGCACCGGGTTCCGGGCCGCGCCGACCTCGTCCAGACGGCGCACCGGGGTCTTGGTGGGCGCGTCGTGGAGGGCCTGGGGGTTGGTATGGGCCAGATCCCACAGGGACAGGAATACTTCGCAGACCTCGTCCATGGTCTCCTGGCTCTCGGTCTCGGTGGGCTCCACCATCAGCGCCTCATGGACGATCAGCGGGAAGTACATCGTGGGGGGATGGATGCCATGGTCCAGCAGTCCCTTGGCGATATCCATGGCGGAGCAGCCGGTCTCGTCCTTCAGGTCCTGGAGGGTCATGACGAACTCGTGCATACAGGGCCCGGCATAGGCCATGGCGTACTTTTCGCCCAGCCGCTTCATCATGTAGTTGGCGTTGAGCACCGCGTTCTTGGCCGCATCGGGGATGCCCTCCCGGCCCAGGGTCAGGATATAGGTCAGGGCCTTCACCACCACGGTGAAGTTGCCGTAAAAATCCTTCACCCTGCCAATGGAGTGCTCCGGCTTGACCAGATGATATCCGGCCTCGTCCTTCTTCACCACCGGGCCCGGCAGGAAGCAGCGCAGGAAATCCTTGCAGCCCACCGCGCCGGAGCCGGGACCGCCGCCGCCGTGGGGCGTGGAGAAGGTCTTGTGGAGGTTCAGGTGGATCACGTCGAAGCCCATATCGCCGGGCCGGACCACGCCCATGACCGCGTTGAGGTTGGCCCCGTCGTAGTAGCACAGGCCGCCAGCCTCATGGACGATCCTGGTGATCTCCAGAATGTTCTTGTCAAAAATACCCACGGTGTTGGGATTGGTGAGCATCAGTCCGGCGGTGTCCGGTCCCACGGCGCCGCGCAGGGCTTCCACGTCCACGCAGCCGTCGGGGCTGGAAGGGATGTTCACCACCGTGAACCCCGCCATGACGGCGGAAGCCGGGTTGGTGCCGTGGGCGGAGTCGGGAACGATGATCTTGGTCCGGGCCGTATCGCCCCGGTGGACATGGTACGCCTTGATGAGCAGCAGGCCGGTGAACTCGCCATGGGCCCCGGCGGCGGGCTGGAAGGTCATGGCATCCATGCCGGTGATCTCGCCCAGCAGCTTCCCGGCCTCGTGGAGGACCTCCAGGCATCCCTGGACCGTCTCCTCCGGCTGGAGGGGATGGATCTGGGAGAAGCCGGGCAGGGCGGCCATGTCCTCGTTGATCTTGGGGTTGTACTTCATGGTGCAGGACCCAAGGGGGTAGAATCCGTCGTTGACGCCGTGGACCCGCTTGGCCAGGGCCGTATAGTGGCGGGTCAGCTCCGTCTCGGACACGTGAGGAAGGTCAAGCGGTGACCTCCGGGGATGGGACAGCTCCACCTCCGGCACGTCGCAGGGGGGCATCAGGGACAGGTGCTGGCCGGGCGCGCCCTTCTCAAAAATCAGCTTCATGTCAGCACACCTCCTTGATAATGGCAACCGCGCGGTCCAGCTCTTCCCTCGTAACGACCTCCGTCACGCACCAGAGAATACCGTCCTTGACCGGCAGTCCGCCCAGGATGCCGTTATCGTCCAGGGCCTTGAGGACCTTCTTCGGGTCGGCGCATTTGGTGACGAACTCGTGGAAGTACTCGCCGGTATGGACCCGGGGCAGGCCGATCTTCTCCAGCTCCCCGGCAAAATAGTGGGCCTTGGACATGGAGAGCTTCGCGGCCTGGGCCAGGCCGTCGGCGCCCATGGCGGTCATGTAGACCCCGGCGGTGAAGGCGCACAGCGCCTGGTTGGAGCAGATGTTGCTGGACGCCTTCTCCCGGCGGATGTGCTGCTCACGAGCGGTCAGCGTCAGCACGTAGCCGATGTTGCCATCCACGTCGTGGGTCTGGCCCACGATGCGGCCCGGCAGCTTGCGGAACATGGCCTTTGTGGCGGCCATATAGCCCAGATAGGGCCCGCCGAAGGCGATATCCAGGCCCAGGGGCTGGGCCTCGCCCACGGCGATATCCGCGCCGCAGGCGGCGGGCGTTTCCATCACCGCCAGGGCGATGGGGTTGCAGCCCATGATATACTTGGCCCCGGCGGCGTGTGCGGCCTCGCCGATGGCCCTGGCGTCCTCGATGTTGCCGTAGTAGTTGGGCTGGGCGATGTAGACGCAGGCGGCGTCCGCGCCCAAGGAAACGGCGGACAGATCAGTGCGCCCGTCCTTCTCGGGGATCAGCTCCAACTCCATGCCGGAGCCGAAGCAGTAGGTCCGCATGGTCTCGATGACCTGAGGGTCCGCACAGGCGGAGACGTAGGCACGGTTCCGCTTCCGGTCCCGGCACATGGCCAGGGCCTCGGCGGCGGCGGTGCCGCCGTCGTAGACGGAGGCGTTGGAGACCTCCATGCCCGTCAGGGCGCAGATCATGGTCTGATACTCAAAAATGGACTGGAGGATGCCCTGGCTGATCTCGGCCTGATAGGGGGTGTAGGCGGTGACCAGCTCCTCCCTGCTGACGATGCTTTTCACCACGGCGGGGATAAAATGCCGGTAGGCCCCCGCGCCCCGGAGGACGGTGGGATACACCCGGTTTTTGGCGGCCATGGCGGTAACCTTCTGCCGGACGGACAGCTCGCTGAGGCCCTCGGGGAGGTCCAGACTGTCCACCAGCATCTCACGGGGCACGGCGGCAAACAGCTCCTCCACCGCGTCCACGCCGATGGCGGCAAGCATGGCCTGCTTCTGGACTTCGGTATGGGGGACATAGGTTCCCATATACGTGTGTTTCCTTTCTTAAAAAAGATGCCGGGGCGGGCATGGTCCCGCCCCGGCGCAGGGCATATTACTTCTGAACGAGAGCCTCGTACTCATCGGCGGTCATCAGCTCGCCGTAGGCGGAGATGTCCTTGACCTTGGCGATCCAGGCGCCGTAGGGGTCCTCGTTGAGCAGCTGGGGCTCATCCTCCAGCTCGGTGTTGACCTCGGCGATGACGCCGGTGCAGGGGCTCATGACGTCGGAGACGGCCTTCACGGACTCCACGTCGCAGAAGGACTCGTCGGCGGTGACCTCGTCGCCCTCCTGGGGCAGGTTGATGAACACCAGATCGCCCAGCTCGCTCTGGGCGAAGTCGGTGATGCCCACCAGCGCGGTGGTTTCGTCGATGGCCTTCAGCCACTCGTGGTCCTTGGTGTACTTCAGTTCAGCAGGGAAATTCATGATGTGTTCCTCCTTGTATATTGTATGGTGTGATCTTTATGGGAAGCGGGATGTGCAGGACTGCATTCTCCTCAGATCCCGGTCTTCTTTGCCAGCTCGTTCAGAGCGGAAGCCGCCTGCTCCTCGGTGAAGCAGTACTTCATCTCGGTGTACCCGGCCCGGAGGGCCTCGACGTCCTCCTTGACCTCCCTGCCCCGGAGGATGCAGTCCGCCATGATCTGGGCCAGCTTATCGAACTCGGCGGGGCCGAAGCCGAAGCGGGTCATCTCATTGACGCCCATACGCAGCGCGCCGGAGGCGGTGAAGCCCTCCTCCTCGGGGGTGGCCTGGTAGTTGCAGATGATGTTGTTCCGCTCCAGGCGCATGGCCACCTCGGGGCCGGTGCCGTAGCCCACGTTCACGATGACCTGGTGGGTCTCGGTGTAGTCGATGGCGGGATCTCCGGCCACGTCCAGGCCCGCGGCTTTCAGGCTCTTGGCAAAGCTCTTGGCGTTGCTCACCACGGCCTTCTGGTACTCGTCCTTGAACTGGTTCATCTCATAGGCCGCCATGAGCAGGCCCAGCTGGGTGCCCAGATGGTGGTTGGAGACGCTGCCGGGGAAGGCACGGCTCTCAATGGTCTCCCACAGGCCGTACTTCAGCTCGCCCTTCTTGTAGTTGACGCCCACAACGCCCCGCTGGGGCCCGAAGAAGGTCTTGTGGGTGGAGCCGGTGACGATCTCCGCGCCCTCCTGGAAGGGCTTCTGGAAGTGGTCGCCGATGAGGCCCAGGACATGGGCCATGTCGTACATGATGGTGGTCTGGAGGCCCATGTCGTCCACGTACTTGCGGATGGCGGCCACAGGCTCCTTGTGGAGGACCATGCTCTTGCCGAAGATGATGAACTCCGGGCGGTACTGGTCGATGGCCTTCCTGGTCTCCTCCACGTCGATTTTGTAGATGTTGTCCTTGCAGACGGGGAAGTTCACCAGGGCGTGGCGCTCGGTGACGGGGTCGATAGCGATATAGTCATGGAGCGCGCCCATGGGCTGGGCGGACAGGTGGCCGCCCTTGATGATGTGGTTGTTCATGATATAGCCCAGCCGCTTGGGGTCCTGCTTGCGGTTGAGGCGGTTCTTCCAGTCCATGAGGGCGGAGAATACGCAGGTATTGGACATCTGGCCGCTGACGCACCGGGTCTCCACCTCGGCGCAGCCCATGAAGGCCTTCATCTCCTCCACCAGCAGCTGCTCCACCTCGTCGATGAACTCCGTGCCCTGGTAGTAGAACACGTCCGCGTCGTAGAAGCTCTTGACCTTCTTGTGCTCCGCGTACCGGAAGGCGGGGTCGCTGGCGCACAGCAGGCGAACGGCCCGGGAGGGCGTCATTTCCGAGGGAATGAGGTTCACGCACTTCTCCTGCCGCCATACGTGGTTTTCAAGGGCCCGGCCGATGAGCTTCAGGGCCTTGGGCGCGCGGTCGCCGGAGGCGGCTGCGGTATCCTCCTCATCGGGACGGTAGAGGATGGGACGGGCGAAGGGCGGCGCGTCCACCCGCATGTGGTAGGGCGGGATCACGGCCTTCAGCCGCCGGCCCCGGACGTCGATCTGGACCTTGTCGTCCTCCAGGGTGTCGCTGTCCACGATGGCCAGGCCGATGGACCGCTTGGCGGCCTCCTCCAGGATGACGGTGCTGAGGCCCTCGCCCTCGTGGCGGTAGTAGGGCACCATGGTGCCGCTGGTGACGTAGCCGATGAGCTTATCGCCCTTATACACGGGCATCCCCGCCCGCATGACGCCCTTGTCCAGCAGGGTGATGGGCATGATGCGCCGGGGCAGGCCCGTCAGGTCGGAGAAGTCCCGGTTCATAATGCGCTTGAAGACTTCGTACTGCTTTGCCAGAGGCTCCCGGCCAATAAAATCGCCCTTCTGCTCAGAGAAGCTGACGGCAAACTTGGCCAGAGGCACGGCGAAGACGGGGATCTCCTTCCCCTCGGGGTCCACACCCATCTCATGGCCGTACAGGGGCAGGCAGGCCTCCAGACGGCAGGTGTCCCGAGCGCCCAGTCCGGCGGGCTTGGCCCCCAGCTCGATGAGCCGGTTCCAGAGCCACGCGGCTTCGGCGCTCTCGATGTAGACCTCGTAGCCGATGGGCTCGCCGGTGTAGCCGGTCTTGGCCACCCGGACGGTGCGCCCCTCGAATTGCAGGGTGTTCAGGGCGTTCTTCACCGGCTCGGTGATGGCCTCGCCGCCGGAGAGCTTCTGGAGGATTTCCTTGGCCTTGGGGCCCTGGACGGCGATAGCGGCCCAGTCGCCGGTGATGACGGTCATTTTGGCGTCGTAGTTTTTGATCTGCTCATTGAGGTGGGCAAGGTCCTTGTCCGTATTGGCGGCGTTGACCACCAGCAGATACCGGTCCTCCTCAAAGCGGTAAAGATAGGCGTCGTCCACCGCGCCGCCGTTCTCGTTGGGAATAATGGCGTACTGGGCCTGGTTCAGGTCCAGGGCCATGACGTTGCTGCTGAGCACGTGCTGGAGGAAGGGGACCATCTCCGGGCCCTCCACCAGAATGCGGCCCATGTGGGAAACATCGAAGAGGCTGCAGGCATGGCGGGTATACAGATGCTCCGCAACGATGTCGGTGGGGTACTTGATGGGCATTTCCCATCCGCCAAAGTCCACCATGGCGGCGCCCGCCGCCACGTGAACATCGTAGAGCTGGGTCCGCTTGAGATCGCTCATAATTTGCCCTCCTGATAAAAAATTTGGGGGTGTCGAAAAAAGGAATAAAAAAGCAGGGCGCAGCAAATCCGCTTGCGCGCCTCTGTTGTTTTACCTGAGAGATTCCGCACTGCCGCAGATGCGGCAGCGGTTGCCCCGTCGGCGCGCTGCGGAGCGTCCACCCCGGCGCTTTCCAGATTTCGTCCCCATCCAGTCCCTGGTGCCTGAGAGAGTGTGGCAATGCTCCTTCGGCGCCGCGCACAGGGCGCGGTCTCTCCTGGATCGTTCATCCGTCCATATGCACTTGCGGCCTGTTTCTACTCCCTAGAATACCAGCCGAGCCCCCATCTGTCAAGGTTGGATTCCATTTTTTTGTGTCGAAAGCTGCCCCTGCGCCGTCCCGCAGGAGGACTCCCGCCGTCCCGCTCCGGTACACCGGATGAAAAGCCTCGTTATTGTTCGCAGAAGGCCGTGAAACAGCCCCCCGGTCATAAAACATTTCCGCCATGTGGCCTTGCAGGTGCGGAGGGTTTCTGTTATAATTTAGTCGTTTCCTTACCATTCAAAAAGTAGTATCACCATGTCAAACCGCCGGCCTGTCCGGCGGTTGCCATCACCTTGATCCGTTGGAGTTGAGCATTATGCTGTTTGATACCCATGCCCACTATGACGCGGAGCAGTTTGACCAGGACCGGGAGGCGGTCCTGGCCGGGCTGCCCGCCCGAGGCGTCTCCCTGGTGGTAAACCCAGGCTGTGACGTCCCCACCTCCCGGGCGGCGGTGGAACTGGCCCACGCCTGGCCTTTCCTCTATGCCGCCGTGGGCTATCACCCGGAGAACTGCGCGCCCTATGACCCGGCGGAGCTGGACCTCTTCCGGAGCTGGGCGGGAGATTCCAAGGTGGTGGCGATCGGAGAGATCGGCCTGGACTACTACTGGGAGGAAAATCCTCCGAAGGAGCATCAGCGGCGGGTCTTCCGGGACCAGATGGCCCTGGCGGAGGAACTGGATCTGCCGGTAATCGTTCATGACCGGGAGGCTCATGCCGACAGTCTGGCCGTTGTCCGGGAGTTCCCCCGGGTGCGGGGGGTGTTCCACTGCTTCTCCGGCAGCGCCGAGATGGCGCGGGAGCTGGTAAAGCTGGGCTGGATGATCTCCTTCACCGGCGTGCTGACCTACAAGAACGCCCGGAAGGCGATCGAGGCCGCTCAGGCCGTGCCCTTGGAGCACATCATGATCGAAACCGACAGCCCGTACATGGCGCCCGTTCCCCATCGGGGCGAGCGGAACGACTCCGGGTATGTCCGCCACGTCTGCGAGAAGCTGGCGGAGATCAAGGGGCTCTCCTTTGAGGACTGCGCCCGGATCACACTGGAGAACGGAAAGCGGTTTTACGGCATCCCTTGAGTCGGCAAAAAGACCGGGCAGCGTTGCCCGGTCTTTTCTTTTTTGCAATCTGTATCGAGTCATTCCGTTTCCTTTGCAAACAGTTCCTCAACTAAGCCGCTTGCAGGGGTGAGATAGGGCGCAGGTACAAAAAAGCGAATGGTTTCCGAGAGAGATCCCATCTTGGAAGCCAGCCCGGCACCCAGTGAGCTTTCCTGAACAAAAGGCACACCGTGCTGCCGCAGGACATCGGCCAGCATACCCGCCCAGATAGGACTCTGCTCCGTCAGAAAACACATTCCCTCCGCTTCCTTGGCGGGGTGCTCCCTTATAGGGGACTTGAGCAGCGCTTCATAGGTCTCCATACTCATAATCACCAGGTCGCCATAGCCGTTCTTTGTGATGAAAATCGGTTCGTTTTTTGCGTGGCAAAGCTCGGATATTTCCGTCGTATTTCTCAGGTCAGTGATTGGTCTGATCTGCGGCATAAAAAGGCCTCCTTTCTATGGACAAAATTATAGCATAATTACGTCCGTTGTGCAAGGCACTTTTATGTCTTTATTTCAGATCCTCCAGCCCCGCCTTGCAGAAACTCTTAAAGTATTGATAATACGGCTCCAGGAAGCTGTATCCGTCCACCAGCATGTCCACCAGCTCATGGGAATACAGCGCTTCATCCGCCGGGCAGTACCTTCCCACGGAGATGTCCTTTTTATTGTACCACTCCACCAGCAGCGGTGTGGCGTCGCCCTTTTTCCGCACATAATCCTTGCCCTGCACGGCGAAGCGGCCGTCCCTGTTGAGCCTGCGGACCAGTTTTTCCGCCCGTTTGGGGTCCTGGTCCATGTCCCGGCGCATGGCGGCCAACGTCTGGGCGTCGGCGTTCCAAAAGCCCACGCCGTAGCTCCACTCCTCCGGCGTGATCTCAAACCAGAACACGGGCTGGCGGCTCCAGATGTCGTTTTCCGGCCGGATGGTGAGCCAGAGGTGGTCCTTATAGGGTCCCTGGCCGTGGAGGCGGCGGGCGTCCCGATAGATGCGGCAGACATGGAGGTTCAGGTCCAATTTGGGGTGCTTGTCCATAAATTTATCGTAGACCTCTCTTCCTAATTCCATAGTGGGGGTATAGAGGTGGTCCAGGTAGTCCTGCTTGTGGGCGGTGAACCAGTCGCGGTTGTTGTTGAGGCGGATGCCCCACATAAAATCAAAGGTTTTTTCTGAGTAGCCAGTAAACATATCCGTTCCTTTCTGCCGCCCCTGCGGGGCGGCATCCGCTTTTTCTATCGTATAGATTCGCCCCTCGCCCGTGGGCCCGCCTGCGGCGGGCTTAGCCGACAGCTCGCCTATGGCGAGCCAAGCGCTAAAAGCGCCGCTTGCGGCGCTTCACGGGGGCAGGGGCTTACTTTTCCCGCGCGGGAAAAGTAACAAAAGAGCGCTCAAGGAACTACGTTCCTTGAGAATCCTCCTTCATTACGGGGGTAATTAGTTTTGCGCCCGAGGCACAGCCGGTTTTGCCTAAACTGACTGCCGTCCGCTTCGTTCCCCTTCTGCGTCTATTGCAGCGTGGTTGTCGGTGCCCCTACCGTATAGCGGGGCTAACTCCCCGGGGTACAAATTTGCAGGATTGTCCGCTAAACCGAATCACCGCAGATGACTCTATCCCTTTGAAAGGGCGTCAGCCGGAGTGGGTCAACTACCAGTCCACTAGATTAGATGCCCGTAGGACCTGTCGTTCACGTGGCACTGAAACTCTTCATCTCCAGCCAATGTACGCCAACCCCTCGCCGAGGTCCCTGCCGAACAGGCGGGACCGAGAAGGGATTCTTAAACCGTAGGTTTAAGTGACTTTTTGGGTACTTTTTGTTCACACAAAAAGTACCCGAGGGGTCCACGATTGTGCAATGACCCCATCGAGGGGTCATGCACAATCTAATTTTGCACGGCCACTCGATGTGGCCGTTGCAAAATCTTGGGCGAGAAGCCCCCGGGGCTGCAAATAGAACCGGCTCCCGTGCCGCGCGGAGCGCGGCAAAGCCCTCCTACCTCTGCTCCTCCTCCAAGCTCCACCCATACAGCGGATACCTCTGAATTGCCCCGAAAATCTTCTTTTTCAGCTGGGGGAACTGCTTCTCCAGTTGGAGAAGCAGTTCCTTCGTCTCCTCCCGCTTGGTGGTCCCGTTGGCGGGACATGGATTCTTGACGACCGGAAGCCCCAGGCGGCGCACCGCGCCCCGGACCTCCCGCTCCTGAACGTACAAAAGAGGCCGGATCTGCGTTACCTGACTCCTATCTAAATATGTCACCGGCTGGAAACAGCTGATCCTCCCCTCCAGAAAAAGGCTCATTATCATGGTTTCCACCGCATCGTCATAGTGGTGCCCCAAGGCAATCTTGCTCAGCCCCAGACGGTTCATCTCCGTGCTCAGCGCCCCACGGCGCAGCTTCGCGCACAGGGAACAGGGATTCTTCTCCTTCCGGCACTCAAATACGATTTCATAAATCGGCACTGGAATCAAATGATAGGGTACCTCCAACTCCTCGCACAGCTTGGCAATGGGACCGAAATCCGTTCCCGGCGCTCCCGCGTCGATGGTCAGCGCCGCTACGTCAAACCGCGTGGGGTAAAACTCCCGCAGCTTCGCCAGCGCCGCCAGGGTCAGCACGGAGTCCTTCCCCCCGCTGACCCCCACCGCCACGGTGTCGCCCGCCTCAATCATATTGTAGTCCTCCACGCACCGGCGGACCAGGGATAAAATATGCTGCATATGGCCTGTTCTCCTGAAAATTTGAAAATCGGAAGAGAGATATCGAGAGAAAACAAAAGAAAACCAAAGATATCAAAAGAATTCCATCCGATAAATAAAAACGCTGTTGACAGAAAAGAAAAGTTGTGTTATAAGTATATCTGCTCGCTGGGGACCATTGTACCTGATTTCGAGCAAAAATACAAGACTTCCTTCGATAACGAGAAAACAGGAGACGCTTCCTGTTCTTTCGTGATCGAGGGAAGGGAAAAAGGAGAACACAGCCATGTCCACTTTTATGGCAAACAAGGGCAATATTGTCCGCAAGTGGTATGTTGTTGACGCCGCCGGCAAGCCCCTGGGCCACACCGCCGTCATCGTCGCCGACCTGCTGCGCGGCAAGCGCAAGCCCACCTACACCCCCCACGCCGACTGCGGCGACAACGTCATCGTCATCAACGCCTCCAAGGCCACTCTCTCCGGCAAGAAGCTGGAGCAGAAGATGTACCGCACCCACTCCGGCTGGGTGGGCGGCCTCAAGGAGACCAAGTACAAGGACATGATGGAGAAGAAGCCCGAGCTGGCTATGCGCGTGGCCGTGCGCGGCATGATGCCCCGCAACGTCATCACCAAGGATTCCCTCAAGCGCCTGCACGTCTACGCCGGCGAAACCCACGAGCAGCAGGCCCAGAAGCCTGAGCTTTACGCGGAATAAGGAGGTAGAGGAACATGTATCAGTCTAAGAAACCCTATCTGTACGGCACCGGCCGTCGGAAGTCCTCCGTGGCCCGCGTTCAGGTCTATCCCGGCGGCACCGGCGCCATCACCATCAACGGCCGCGACATCGAGGAGTACTTCGGCCTCGACACTTTGAAGATGATCGTCCGTCAGCCCCTGGTGGCTACCGCTAACGAGGGCAAGGTGGACATCGTCGCCACCGTCAAGGGCGGCGGCGTCAGCGGTCAGGCCGGCGCTCTGCGCCACGGCATTTCCCGCGCCCTGCTGCTGGCCAGCGACGACAACCGTCCCATCCTGAAGAAGGCCGGTCTGCTTACCCGCGATCCTCGCATGAAGGAGCGCAAGAAGTACGGTTTGAAGGCCGCCCGTCGCGCTCCGCAGTTCAGCAAGCGTTAACAAACAAATCTTCGCACTTTTGGCTCCCGCACTTTTGGCTCCCGCACTTTGGGCGGGAGCCTTTTCTTTGGAATATTTCTATTTTCACCTATGCTTAGATAAAATTTATCTGCCATGAGTTAGATAATTTTCATCTAGGTTATTCTATGGTAGGGTGATTAAGGTGAAAATTAGAATCAAAGACCTTCGTACAGACCACGATTTTACGCAAGCGCATGTCGCTGAGGCAATCGGCATCACACAACGGAAATACAGTTATCTGGAAACCGGGAAGCAGCAGTGGCCGGATGAGTTGCTGGCCCGTTTAGCTGACTTTTACCAAACGAGTGTCGATTATCTCCTCGGCCTGACCGACGAACCCCGCCCCTACTCTCGTACCAAAGGACACAAGTTGTAGAAAATTCTTTCTGCTATACTTAGAGTAATTCTGCCGCCTCAATTTTTTGAGGTGGCTAACTCACGTTTAGAAAATCGGAATTTCCGATAAAAATGGGGATTCCTGATAAATCGACTTATCGGAAATACACATAATGCATACTGTCTCTGAGGTGAGCATTATGATGGAACGGATACGGGCTTTGCGTGAGGACAAAGATTTAAAACAGTGGCAGCTGGCAAAATTATTGCAGGTCTCGCAGTCTTCTTATTCGGATTATGAGCGCGGAAACGCCAATATACCAATTCCTATTTTAAAGAAATTGGCACTCTATTACGGAACCAGCATTGATTACATGCTGGAACTGACCGACGAACCCCGCCCCTACCCCCGCAGGAAGCAGAAATGATGACCGGTCTGCTGAATGAGTGCCGCACCGCCTTTCTGGACCTCCTTTTCCCTCCGAAATGTGCTTTCTGCGGCCGACTTCTGGAGAAGCCAGGGGACGTATGCGAAGCCTGCGAAAAGAACCTCCCCTATCGGGAGGAGGGGAAGATCCTCTCCGCCATCGGGGAGGAAGGCTTTCCCTGCGCCGTCGCCCTCTACTATGAAGATATGGTCCGGGACGGCGTCCGCGCCCTGAAATTCGGGAAGAAGTCCTGGAGGGCCCGGGTCTTTGCCCGGTACATCGCTCAAGCCGCTGCCGAGCAGTTGGGCGGGGACTTTGACGCGGTGACGTTCGTCCCCGTGAGCCGCCGTAGGAATTTCCAGCGGGGCTTCGATCAGGCCCGCCTCCTGGCGGAGGCCGCCGCGAAAACCTGGAGCGTCAAGGCGGAGCCCACGCTGAAAAAGCTGCGCCACACCCGGGCCCAGTCCTCCCTGAACGATCCTGAGGCCCGGAAGAAGAACGTAAAGGACGTTTACGCCGCCCTCCATCCGGACCGCGTCCGGGGCCGCCGGTTCCTGCTCATCGACGACGTATGCACCACCGGCAGCACCATGGCCTCCGCCGCTGGAGCGCTGATGGAGGCGGGCGCGGCACGGGTGGTATGCGCCGCTCTGGCCGGGGGACACCGAAAAGTGGACAAACCGGAATCTCAGGCGGAAGATTTTGGTAAAAATTAAAAAAGAAAGTCCTGCCAAGAGCTTGCAAAATTTGGACGGGCTTAGTATAATGGTTATTCGGAGTACTCGCAAGAAAATTGCTCAAAATAGAATCGACAACTGACGAGGTGGAAAGCTATGTGCGCATTTGCAAAAGACATCGGCATTGATTTGGGAACCGCTTCCGTATTGGTATACGTGAAAAATAAAGGCATCGTCCTCAACGAGCCCTCTGTGGTGGCAATGGACAAGAATACCGGCAAGCTGCTGAAGGTAGGCGAGGAGGCCCGTCAGATGCTGGGCCGCACCCCCGGCAACATCGTCGCCATCCGGCCTCTGCGGGAGGGCGTCATCTCCGACTACGACATGACCGAGCGGATGCTCAAGGAGTTTCTGCGCAAGGTAGCGGGCTTCATGGTCTTTAAACCCCGGGTGATCATCTGCGTACCCTCCGGCATCACCGAGGTCGAAGAGCGTGCCGTGGTGGACGCGGGCATCCAGTCCGGCTGCCGCCGGGTGTACCTCATCGAGGAACCTGTGGCTGCCGCTATCGGCGCGGGTATCGACATCACCAAGCCTGACGGCCACATGGTGGTGGACATCGGCGGCGGTACGGCGGATATTGCCGTTATCTCCCTGGGCGGCGTGGTGGAGTCCGCCTCCATCAAGGTGGCCGGGGACCAGTTCAACGAGGCCGTGGTCAAGTATATGCGCCGCAAGCACAACATCCTGGTGGGGGAGGGCACGGCGGAGAAAATGAAGATCGCCATCGGCTGCGTCTATCCCCGGGAGGAGGAGACCTTCATGGATGTGAAGGGCCGCTGCCTGCTCACCGGTCTGCCCAAGACCATCACCGTGTCCTCCGCCGAGATGCTGGAGGCATTTGAGGAGCCCACGGAGTCCATTCTGGAGAGCATCCACGCCGTTCTGGAGCGGACGCCTCCGGAGCTGGTGGCGGACGTGTCCACCAACGGCATCATGATGACCGGCGGCGGCAGTCTGATCTCCGGCTTCGACAAGCTCATCACCTCCCGCACGGGCATTGCCACCGCCGTGGCAGAGAACGCCATCGCCTGCGTGGCCGAAGGCACCGGCAAGAGCCTGGATATGATCACCGACATGCAGGAGGGCACCATCAATCTCTCCCGCCGCCGTCAAGTCAACTGAAGGCGCGGCGCGTTTGAACCCCCGTCTTTCCGGCTAATTTTACAAAAATGCGTTTTTCTCTTGCAAAACCGGCGGGAATCTGCTAGAATATTTCAGCGTCCCGCCATTGGCAGGATTTTCCCTGCGTTATTATCCGTTGGAGGTTTCGATACATGTCTTCTACAAAAAAACCGAGCAGTCAAAAGCGGGCGGATCGGGAACAGCATGACAACCGCACCCTGAACCGCGTTTACTATGTATTCCTGTTGGGCCTGGCCGCCGAGTGCTATCTCATCATGGCCTATCGGGGCTTTGCCTTTGCCAATATCGGCTCTACTCTGGCGTGGAATAAATTCCTGAACGCAGCAATGTGGGTGGGCCTTGTCCTGCTGATTGCCGGCGCGGCAGTGGCCATCTGGAAGAAAAAGGAAAAGAAACTGCGCACCATTATGACCTGGGTAGCCGGCGTGGGCGCGTTCTTCTTCGCATCCAGCTGGATCATGACCCGCTTTTTCAGCAACGGCCTGGGCGTCACCGCCATGTGTGTCCTGGTGCCCATCCTGGCGGTGCTGGCTCTTATTTATCTGCTCTACCAGCACGAGTGTGCCGTAAACACTGTTCTTTTGGGCGGCGCTATGTTCAGCGTATGGCTGCGGGGCGCTACCGCACAGTCCGAATACTGGCGGGTGCCGGTGATCGTGGGCTGCGTGGTGGTGCTGCTGGGGCTGGCAGCTGTTGCCTTCCTGGTGAACAAGGCCAGGCAGGACGGCGGCAAGCTCTGGGGGCTGCGGGTGTTCTCCGTGGAGTGTGACTACCGGATCGTGTTTGCTGTCGTGGCTGCCGCCGCGGTCAGCGTACTGCTGGTGGCGGTTCTTCCGGCTGTTTCCTACTACCTTATGTGGGTGCTGGGCGTGCTGCTGTTCGCGGAGCTGGTCTATTATACCACCAAGCTGATGTAATTGTTTTGACTTCTCGGCAAAGGCACTATCCGTGCGGATAGTGCCTTTGCTTTTGACGGCAGTCTCTTCTGCGGCCCCTGCGGGGCCGCCTGATGGCCGTTTCTATTTGCTGCCCCGGGGGCTTCTCGCCCCCGGACTCCTCGCCTACTTTTGGCCCGCGCCAAAAGTAGGCAAAAACGCGCTTAAACCTGGCGGTTTAAGAATCCCTCATTTTTTGATTAGTTTTGCGCCCGAGGCACAGTCGGTTGGTCTAAACCTTACTGCTGTCCGCTTCGTTCCTCAGCTGCGCCTATTTCAGCGTGGTTATCGGTGCCCCCTACCGTATAGCGGGGCTAACTCCCCGGGGTGCATAACGAAGGCTTTCCCCATTTTACCGGAGGTACTGGCGATGGACGAGCGCTGATTATAGAAGCGGCGCCGCAGTTAGCACTCCCGTAAGGACCCGTGGGTAGCCGCAGAAGTCCGGCGCACCAACGAAGGTACCACCGACAGAAGTAACCCGGTACGTCGGAGGGAAAATAAATCACCCCTGTAATGAAGGAAGATTCTCAAGGAACGTAGTTCCTTGAGCGGCCTTTTGGTACTTTTCCCTCGTGGGAAAAGTACGCCCCCGTCCCCGTCCGGCAGGGCGAATCTAAATAATAAGAGGAAAAAATGGATAAATTCTCCATACTGAAGCAATATTTTGGCCATGATGCCTTCCGCCCCGGCCAGGAGGCCCTGGTGGACGGCATCCTCTCAGGGCGGGACGCCCTGGGCATCATGCCCACCGGCGGAGGAAAATCCCTGTGCTATCAGGTCCCCGCCCTGCTGCTGCCGGGGGTGACGCTGGTTATTTCGCCGCTGATCTCCCTGATGCAGGACCAGGTGACGGCCTTGGAATCGGCGGGCGTCTCCGCTGCCTGCCTTAACAGTTCCCAGTCCCCGGAGGAGTCCCGGCGAGTCTGGAACCGGGTCCGCCGTGGGGAGTGCTGCCTGCTGTATGTAGCGCCGGAGCGTCTGGAGAATCAGCGGTTCCTGGAACTGGCGGCATCCCTGGAGATCCCACTGATGGCGGTGGACGAGGCCCACTGCATCTCCCAGTGGGGTCAGGATTTCCGACCCAGCTATCTCAAGATCGCAGCCTTCGTCTCGGCCCTGCCCCGGCGGCCCGTGCTGGCCGCCTTTACCGCTACCGCCACCGCCCGGGTCCAGAAGGACGTGGTCCGGCAGCTGGACCTCCGGGACCCTGTGCGGGTGATCACCGGCTTTGACCGCCCCAACCTGTTTTTTGATGTCCGGCGGCCCCGGAAGAAGCTCCCGGAGCTGCTGGCTCTTCTGGAGGAGCGCCGGGGCCGCAGCGGCATCGTCTACTGCGCCACCCGCTCCAATGTGGAGCGGGTCTGGGCCGAGCTGAACCGCCGGGGGTTCTCCGCCGCCCGCTACCACGCGGGGCTGGACGAGGAGGAGCGCCGGGTCAGCCAGGAGGACTTTCAGTACGACCGCCGGCAGATCATGGTGGCCACCAACGCCTTCGGCATGGGCATCGACAAGTCCAACGTCAGCTTTGTCATCCACTACAACATGCCGAAAAATCTGGAATCCTACTACCAGGAGGCGGGCCGGGCCGGCCGGGACGGCGAGGCGGCGGACTGCGTCCTCCTCTATGGCGCCGGTGATGTGGCCACGGCACGAATCCTCCTCACCCACGGCGAGGGCGGCGAACCCGAACCCCGGGAGCTGGAGCGCCTGAACGCCATGGTGGACTACTGCAAGACCAATGACTGCCTCCGGGGCCGGATTCTGGACTACTTCGGCCAGCCCCACCCGGAGCGCTGCGGGGGCTGCGGCAACTGCCGGGGCGTATTCTCCCAGGCGGATATCACCACCCAGGCCCAGATGATCCTCTCCTGCATCAAGCGGGTCCGGGACCGGCTGGGCTACTACGTGGGCGCTGCCCTTATTGTTCAGGTCCTCCGGGGCGGCCACGGGCACCGGCTAAAAGAGCTGGGTCTGGACCGGCTCTCCACCTACGGCCTCATGCGGGAGGAACCCCGGGAGCGGGTCCGCGCCTATCTGGACTGCCTGGAGGCCGGGGAGTGCGTCTATACCGAGCCTGAGCACGCCACCCTCCGCCTTGGCCCCCGGGCGGGAGCGGTGCTCTTCCATGGGGAGCGGGTGTACATGCTCTCCCGGGTGGAGCGCCGCCAGCCGGAGGCGGTCCCGGAGCGGAAACCGGATCGCATCCCCGCCGCCCCGCCGGACCAGTCCCTGCTGTCCGCCCTGCGGGCGGAGCGGACCCGGCTGGCCCGGCAGGAGGGCGTGCCGCCGTACATCATTTTCTCAAACGCCGCCCTGGCGGACATGGCGGCCAGAGCGCCCAGGACCCCGGAGGAATTCCTGGAGGTCTCCGGGGTGGGGCAGGTCAAGGCCCGGCGGTATGGGGAAGCTTTCCTGGCGGTCATCGCGGCCTGGCGGGAGTCCCAATGAAGTGCCGGGCGCTCCGGGGCCCCAGGTCATACTATTCTCCTGCTGGATATACAATCGTTACCGGGCCGGAATTGTGGACTTGCAGCGGGGTTCAGTCTCGAACTTAAAGCTCTTTTTGATTCTTTTTCTCTCGAGAAAAAGAATCAGACGTGATAGCAGCCTCCGCCGATGAACTCCCGCATCAGGGACGTCTTGGGAATGTCGTCCGCGGGGATGGGCAGGAAATAGTTTAAGAATTTCAGCAGCCGCTTTGCCTCTATGTACTCCTCGCTGTCCCGGGGAACGCCAAAGAGCAGGGGCTGCACATAGGTCTTCAGCAGGGCCGTCTCATAGATCAGGGCCGAGTTGAAAATCACATCCGCGCTGTCCTGGAATGGGAAGATGTTATTCTCCTCGCCCCGCCGGACGGAGGGCCACATTTTGATGGTGGCCTGGGCGCTGTAGCCCCGGGTCCGGGCGTCCCGCTCGATCCGCCGCAGGAGGCGGGCGTCGGTGGAGGGAATGCGGTTGTGGTCGTCAATGTTCAGCGTGGTGAGGCAGCTGATGTAGATTTTGTACTTGCTTTCCCTGGGCAGAGCGTGGGTGAACTGGTCATTGAGACAGTGGATGCCCTCGATGACCAGGACGTCCCCCTCTCTCAGGGCGAGGGTATTCCCGTTGTACTCCCGGACGCCCTTTTTGAAATTGTAGGTGGGCATCTCCACGGTCTCGCCGTTCAGCAGCCGCACCATATCCGTGTTGAACTGCTCGACATCCATGGCCCCCAGGCCCTCAAAATCGTACTGGCCGTTTTCGTCCCGGGGCGTATCCTCCCGGTTTTTGAAATAGTTATCTGTGGCAATAGCGTGGGGCCGCAGGCCGCAGGCGCGCAGCTGGGTGGACAGGCGGTGGGAAAAGGTGGTCTTGCCGGAGGAGGAGGGCCCCGCGATCATGACAAAACGGACCTCTTTCCGAGAGGCGATGTCCGCGGCAATATCGCCGATTTTTTTCTCCATCATGGCCTCATAGGCCAAGATGAGGGGCGTGGCATTGCCCTGGGAGACGGCGGCGTTCAGGTCCGCCACATTGGAGACGTTCAGCGCCTCGGCGCGCATATTGGACTCGTACAGCTCCCGGAATACCTTCATGGCCGGCTGGAAGTCATCTAAATGGCCGGGATTCTTCCGGGTGGGCAGCCGCAGAACAAAACCGCTTTCAAACAACTGCAGGCCAAAGCACCTGATATATCCGGTATCCGGTACCATATAGCCGTAAAAGTAATCCACAAAGCCGTCCAGAGAGTATACGTTGACGTGAGAGTCGGTCCGGAAGCTGAGCAGCTGGGCCTTGTGGACCAGCCGCTCCCGCTGAAACAGCTCTATGGCGTCGTCGGTACCGACGGAACGCTTTTCGATGGGCAGCGCCTGGGCGGACAGCTCCCGCATCCGCGCTTCCACCCGATCCAGCAGGGCCTGGTCCAGGATGAAATTGCCCTGGGCGCGGATAAAGAGGGCGCGGCTGAGGGAATGCTCCACACAGATGCGCTCCACGTTCTCATGACCCGCCACGTCATAAAACGCCTTGATCATCAGGAAAACCGCGCTGCGCTCGTAGGTCTGGATGCCGGGGACGTCCTGGGCGGTAATCATTTTCAGCGAGCAGTCCCGGTCCAGGGTCTTATGGAGCTCACAGAGCTTTCCATCCCGGTTGACCAGCAGGATATCATAGGGAAACCGCTGCTGAAAGTCCGCCGCGATGGTGCGGTAGGGCGTTCCCTGAGGATAAGCATATTCCACGCCGTCTACCATGACCTTGAACATTCTCTTTTCTTCCATATAATAGCCTCCTATATGTGATGATCCTTCGGTACGGTAAAACCTGTTTTGTATCCCGCCGTTTGCTTAACAGGCTCTTAGTCTTATTTTATCAGATGCTGGTGAGCAATGCAATTCTTTGTTGCAGGAAAGATATATTTATCCAAATGCGGAAGGCTGCTGTATGCCGCCCGAGGGCGGCGGAAAGGAAGAGGTGAATGAGATGAACGAATTGCTGCGGCGGGATGCGGAGGCGATTGTCCGTGCGGCAATTGACGCAGTCCGCCCGGATGCGGCGGTGCGCCGGGCGCTGGCTCAGATCAGAGCGGAAGACGATATCTATCTGGCGGCGGCAGGCAAGGCCGCGTGGCAGATGGCCGCGGCAGCGGTCCGGTACCTGGACAAGCCCATCCGGAGGGGAATCGTTCTGACCAAATATGGCCATGTCATGGGCGAGCTTCCGGGCGTGGTCTGTTATGAAGCGGGCCACCCGGTACCGGATGAGAACAGCTTCCGCGGCACACAGGAGATCCTGAACATGGCCCGTGGGCTTGCGCCGCCGGATACGATACTGTTCCTGCTCTCCGGCGGCGGCAGCGCGCTGTTTGAGAAGCCGCTGATCCCGCCGGAGGAACTGCGGGATATCACCGGACAGCTCCTGGCCTGCGGCGCGGACATTGTGGAGATGAACACCATCCGCAAGCGGCTGTCCGCCGTGAAGGGCGGACGGTTCGCCCAGTGGTGCGCCCCGGCGAGGGTGGAGGCGGTGATCCTGTCGGACATCGTGGGCGACCCGCTGGACATGATCGCCTCCGGCCCGGCGGCGGCCGACCCGTCCACCTGCGCGCAGGCCCGTGAGATCGTGGAAAAATACCACCTGCGCCTCAGCGCGGCGGCGCTGGAGTGCCTGAACCGGGAGACACCCAAGTCAGTGGAGAACGTCCATACCCAGGTGATCGGCAGCGTCCGGGAGCTGTGCCGGGCGGCCGCGGCGGAGTGCGAGGAGCTCGGCTACCGCCCGCAGATCCTCACCGACCGGCTTGGGGGCGAGGCCCGGGAGGCCGGGGTTATGCTGGCGCGGAAATTGAAGACGGTACCCCCCGGAACCGGGAAGACCGCCCTGATCGCCGGTGGCGAGACGGTGGTTCATCTCACCGGCTCCGGCCTGGGGGGCCGGAACCAGGAACTTGCCCTGGCCGCGGCGGCGGAGCTGCGGGGCGTCCGGAACGCCGCCCTCATCAGCGTGGGGTCCGATGGCACCGACGGTCCCACGGACGCGGCGGGCGGCTACGCGGACGGCGATACCTTTGACACGCTGCTGGGCAGGGGCATCCATGCCGCGGACGTTCTGCGAAACAACGACGCCTACCACGCCTTAGAAGCGGCGGGGTGTCTCATCAAGACCGGCCCCACCGGGACCAACGTAAACGATGTGGCGGTTGCCCTGATCAATCAGAAATAGCAAAGCCCGCACACGCTCCGCCTGTATCAGGGCGGAGCGTGTGCCGGCTTTTTTGCGGTATCGCCTTATACTATTCTCCGATTAAAGATATACAAACGTTACCGGGCAGAAATTCAGGAATAGCAACCGTTTTAGTCTCGAACTGAAAGCTCTTTTTGATACTTTTTCTCTCGAGAAAAAGTATCAGACCTCCGCCCAAACCCGGCGGATGGTCTCCACCGCGTGGGGAATATCCTCCCCGGTGGTCTCCTCCAGCATGAGGACGGCCTCGGAATCATAGACCTTGATCCGTTTCAGGATGGCCCTCATATCCAGCTCGCCGGTCCCCAGAGGGACCTGTACGGGCCTCCGGCCTCTGGCGAAATTGCAGTCCTTCATATGGAACAGCTGAATCTCCCCGGCGAAGATGTCCAGCCCCCGGTCCAGAATACCCAGATAATCCCGCTGATTGTCCGCGTCCATGTAGTTGTAGAGGTCAAAGATGACCCGGGTCTTCCGCCCGATCATCCGCCGGGCTCTGGCCAGGGTGTCCACATCCCAGCAGACGTGTCCCTCCGCCCCCTCCATAGCCACCGTACTCCCGCAGTCCGCCGCAATGTCGCACAGCTCGGAGAACGTCGCCACGACGCTTTGCAGCGCCTCCTCCGTGCGGTTGCGGGGGTGGTAGACCCACGGGTCGTCGCTGAAGGACCCCGTCTCCGACCCCACCACATCGCAGCCCATGGCCCGGCAGCAGCGCAGATAGTCCGCGAAAATATCCTTACCCCGCGCCGCCTTCTCCCGGTCCGAATGGACAGGGTTGAAATACGCACCCACCAGGGGAATGATCTTCCCCGCCCGGGAAAACGCGCCGCCAATCTCCGCCGCCTTTTCCGGCGTGATGGCGCCGGGGGCATAGGGAATCTCGTCGTAGGCCTTGTAGCAGACCATCTGCACGCCGTCCAGCCCCAGGCGCTCCAGCTGTTCCAGAATGTCCTCCGTACCCCGGACCCCCAAGTCATGGGCGCGAATGCAAAGCTTCATCATGCCGCCTCCTCTGACTAATCCGCAACCTGTTATGGCCGGATGGAAATCGTGTGATGGAAGGGCGTGTAATCGGTGAGGTACACCGTGGCCGCGCCGGGAGTCTTGGCCTCGCTGTCCTCCTTGCCCTCCGTGAAATGGTGGAGGCCGAAAGCCGGACCGATCCTCATAGAGGAGGTGTCGTTCATCACCTCGAAGTCGGAGTCCCGCAGCACCAGCACCTCATCCCCATTGATGGGCATGGTCATATGCTCGTTGGAAATCCGCTTGATGCCGTTGAAGGCCAGCTCCACCCGCCAGGGCGCGCCCTCCACGCCGGAGGTCCGGATCTCCACATCCAGCCCCTCAGCCGTTTCCCGGATGGTCACATCAATGTCCATGTCCGGTCCCAGCTTCTTCTTCCGGCTGGCGTTGTCCATTTTCCACCAGTCGCTGGTGGCGGGCTTCTCCTCAAAGGGCAGGTAGTACCACCCCCGCATGGTTTGATGGAGATGGAAGCCGTTTTCGTCCTCCTCCATCCGCTCCGCCTTGAAGGCCCGGTGCTCACAGAAGCTGCCGCCGATCTTCACCGCCAGCTTGATCTCGCCGTTGTGGACGTACAGGAAATTGGACTTGCCGCACATAACCGTGTAGGTGTACCGTCCCCGGCGGACCCGCGCAATACCGGAGTCCCGATAGAAGCCGTGATACTGATCCGGCGTGCCCCGCTCCTCCGACTCAAATGCAATCAGCTCCGGGTGGTTCATCAGCTCCATGAGAAAGTCCGGCGCATCCAGCCGCTTCTCTTCAATAATATCAAAGATGTGGTTGGCCATGGCGATAAATTCCGGAATATGATACCGGACGCCTACGGTCAGATATTCGTAATAGTAAGAAACAGGATAGACGGTCAGATCCTTGTCGAACCGAGTGGAGTTTGCGGTAAACACACTGTCGTCCGGCTCCCAGTAAGTAAGCATCAGCCGCAGATTGCGGATGACATGCTGGTCATAGGAGGGATCGTCCAGCGCCTCCGCCAGCAGCAGCATGGCATCGTTGTTCACGCCGTTGTAGTTGCCCGCGGACCGCTCCGAATACTCCCCGTCCCCGTTGCAGTCGATGCCCTCGTTCAGGTAGGCGAAAGCCGCCCGGGTCAGGTTCTCCTCCCCGAACATCTTCCCGCAGATAGCCAGCACGGAGGCAATGGCCCAGCGGTGGTTGGGGGTGTGGAAGCCGCCCTCCAGCAGGCCCCGGGCCCCGGCATGAATGATCTTCCGCAGCCGATCCCGGATCACGGTCTCCTCCGCCGTCAGGTCTGTCCGGGCAGTCAAATACTGCAGGTGGGGAATGATCTTCACCACGCAGAAGGCCGTGTCCGGCGGGGAGAAGAAATTGCAGGTCACATAGTCGAACAGTCCGTTCTCATGCTGCACCCGCTCCACGTAGTCCAGCCCCAGCAGGATACGCTCATAAATCTTCTCTTCGCGGTAAAACTTCGTATCCCGATTGCAGTAGGCCGCAATCATCGTCGAGATCCGGTAAATGGCATACTTGGCCTGATAAACGCCGTCCGGCTGGGAAAAAGCGCCGTACCAGGGGCTGTTTTCGTTCCGGTTCTGGATTTCCAGGGAGCGCTCCACATTTTTCTCCGCGTCCCTCACGATCCGGTTGTAATGTGCTTTCATTTTTGCTTTTTACCTCGCAATAATCGTTTCTATGGCTCCAGCAGGGCCGCGCCGATGATGCCCGCGTCGTTGTCCAGCTGCGCCAGAATGATTTGTGTGTTCCGCTTCGCGTTCTGGGAGTAGATGCGCCGCGCCGTCTTCTCCCGCAGCGGCGCCAGCAGCGCTTCCCCGGCCCGGCTCACCCCGCCGCCGACGCACAGAAAAGCGGGCTGAAAAAGATTGATGATGTTGGCCGTACCCTCCGCCAGGTAGGTGGTATAGGTATCCAGCAGCTCCATACAGGCCGCGTCGCCCGCCGCCGCGCCGTCAAATACGGTCCTGGCCTCCACCCGGTCCGCTTCGCCGCCGCAGAGTTTCCACAGCAGGGTCTCCCTGTCCGTCGCCATCCGCTCCCGGGCCTGCCGGATGAGGGCCGTGGCGGAGGCGTATGCCTCGAAGCACCCCCGCCGCCCGCAGGTGCAGGGTGCGCCGTCATACCGGATGGTCATGTGTCCGAACTCCGCCGCCGCGCCGTTGACGCCGTCCCAGAGCTTTCCGTTCAGGATGACCCCGCCGCCGATGCCGGTGCCGATGGTCATCATCACAAAGGAATCCTCCCGGCGGCCGCTCACCCGGTATTCTCCCCAAGCCGCCGCGTTGGCGTCGTTGCCGAAGCGGACCGGCAGCCCCAGCCGCTCCTCCAGCACGGGAAGGAAGGGCTCGTCGTCAAAGTCCAGGTTGTTGGCGTCCTCCAGGCGTCCGTTCTCCCGATTGGCCGTGCCGGGGACGCCCACGCCTACGGCGGCGAGATCCCCCCGCCGCAGCCCGCTGCGCTCCAGCAGCTCCCCTACCAACGAGGCCATGTCGTCCGCAATGGCTTCCATGGGCCGGGGCGCGTTGGTCCGGACGCTCAGCTTATCCACGATCTGAAGCTTCTCGTTCACCAGCCCGGCGGCGATGAAGGTCCCGCCCAGATCAATTCCAATTCGATACATCTGTAAAATCTTCCTGTTTCGTATTGTTCCGCACCCTCACAGGTACAGCAAAAAGCTCTTGATCTCAAACGGGCCGAAGTGGGTCTCCAGCCTGCCGTCCCGAAGCGCCAGCGACCTTCCGTTTTCCTCCAGCATATCCACCTCGGCGATCCGTTTGACAGCTTCCGCCGGGGTAAAGGAGGCGTTCGTCCCCATTCCCATGGCCTCGTATGCCCGGACCAGGATCGCGTTATCCACGGTGTCCGCCGGTTTGACGGTATCCACGATGATATTCTTCTGCGCGGGCAGGAGCACCGGCCCCCGTCCCGCTCCAACCGGGCCGCCTGTCACCGGCGGTTCGTTGAGCTCACAGGCCTCCCGCAGGACGCCGCTTTCAGTGAAGGGCCCCGTAAAGGGATAGAAGGAATAGGTAAACTCCTGCTCCCCCTGATCGGCGTACATATCCGGCATCAGCGGCGCTTTCATCAGCGTCAGGCGGATCTCATTGCCCACCGTACTCACGCCGTATTTGCAGTCGTTGAGCACCGCCGCGCCGGCTCCGCCGTCCTGCAGGACGGTGTACCGGTGATTGCAGACCTCATACCGGTCCCTGTCGCTCTGCCGGGACCGGTGGGCGGGGCGCTTCACATAGCCGAACTGGATCTCCTCGATGGCCTCCCCGGTGTAAACGTTCACCGGGAAAGACACCTTGAGGAGCTTGTGCCGCTCCCGCCAATCCAGCTTTGTGATGAAGTCCAGCCGCCCGGCATCATTCCCAAGGAAGATTTTCTGGACCAGCCGGGAGCGGTGCAGCGTCTTCTCAACAACCAGCGCCGCCCCATCCGCGTCCTCGCAGATCTCCACCCGGGCCGCGTCCTCCAGCGGCACCGACAGCTTTTCATACATGCTGCCCAGCTCCCAGGCATCGTAGCAGGTGTTCACGTCCTTGAACAGCAGAAACCGGTTGCCGCTTCCCGCCAGGAATTCCTTTTCCCCGCCCGGCTTCCGGACGCTGACCAGCTCTCCGGCGTCGCTGACCCGGCAGACCAGATGCTCGTTTCGCAGCAGATAGCCGCCGCCGTCCTCCGCCGGGATGCGCCGGACTTCGGCCCGCCGGACCTCGCCTGCCGTACGGCCCGCGTCAATGACCGCGCAGCCCTGGGCGGGGATTCTATGTCCCCGGAAGGTCCGCTCCCAACCCAGATGGTTGTAGACCGTCATCTGCTCTCCCGGTTTGCCCAGCATCTCCTCCAGCAATTTCCCGCTTTCGGTGCGGACGGTCTCCAACTCCGCCTCCGCCCGTTCATGGACTCGGGCGATGGAGGTGCCCGGCGCGATATCGTGAAATTGGTTGAACAGCAGCAGCTTCCACAGCTCGTTCGTTTTCCGCTTCCAGCCCTCCTCAACGGGCTGTCCGGCCAGCATCCGCCTTGCCATGTGGTATTCCACGGCCTTCAGGGCGGTCTCCGCCCTGCGGATGCCCCGTTTGGTCCGGGCCTGGGAGGTCAGGGTCCCTCTGTGCCACGCCAGATACAGCTCCCCGCAATAGACGTTTTCAATCTCCCGCTCCTGCGCCCGCTCAAAATACCGCGCCGGGCTCTCCATATGGCACCGGGGCGCGCCCTCCAGGTCCGCGCAGCGGCGCGCCGCCTCCACCATCTCCCGGGTAGGCCCGCCGCCGCCGTCGCCGTAGCCGAAGGGGAACATCAAGCCGTCGATGCCCTCCTGCTGGACCCGGTCATCCTCCCACCGGGAGACCAGCTCCCCGGAGGTGAACACGGCGTTGTTCCGTCGGAACAGGTGGGACAGCACCCGGCTCCCGTCCAGCCCCTCCCACCAGAAGAGGTTGTAGGGGAAGGGCTCCGCCTCCGGGTCCTGCCGGGTGAGCTTCTGGGTGGCGAAATAGGGGATTTGACATTTTTTCATAATCTGGGGCAGGGCCGCCGAGAACCCGAAGGTGTCCGGCATCCACGCCATGCGGCTGTCCACCCCCAGCTCCTCCCGGAACCAGCGCTTCCCCCGGACGAACTGCCGGATGAGGCTCTCCCCGGAGGGAATGTTGGTGTCGCACTCCACCCACATGGCCCCCTCGGGCAAAAATCCGCCGGAGGCGGTTTTTTCCTTCACCCGCCGGTAGACGTCGGGATAGAGCGCCTTCAGATACTCCAAAATCGGCGGCTCGCAGAGCAGGAACCGGTAGTCCGGATACTCCTCCATCAGCGCCAGCTGGTTGGCGTAGGTCCGGGCGGTCTTTCGCATGGTCTCCTCCACCGGCCAGAGCCAGGCCAGGTCCAGATGGGACTGGCCGAAGACGGTGTACTCCGACGCGGTGGAGCCGTTCCGGCAGTCCAGCAGGGGCTTCAAATACCGGTCCGCCTCCACTACGCTGGCGGTGAGTTCCTCCTCCGGCAGCTCGAAGTCCGCTATATAGGTGAACTTTTTCAGCCCCTCGATGATCTTCATGGCCCGCAGGCTCTTCTCCGGCAGCCGCTTGACCAGGCTGTAGAGCACCTGGTAGTCCATGGCCGCCTGAAACACCGCCTCGTTCCAGCTCCCCAGCAGGGATTCCTTTACCGTGACCTGGGCCGCGGGCGGCTCCGGCACCGGTTCCTCCTCCGGACCCACGGGGCCCGCGCCCTCCATCCGGGGGCCGTGACCCGCGTAGCACTCCGCGCAGATGTCGTACACGTCCCCCGCCCGGGCGGACCGGGAGAGGGTGATATATTTGTGATGCCGGTCGATGGACCCGGCCTCCCGACCGTTGACCCAGACCAGCATCTCCTCCCCGGCCCCCAGGGTGAAGACGGCCCGCTTCCCCTCCAGCGCCTCCGGAATGACGGCACGGGTACGGAACCACCCGTACTCCCACTTTTTCCCCCACTTGCTCCCCGGCTGAACGGGGACAAACCGGCCTTTGACGGCTTCGTCAAAGGCCAGTTGGTCCATGGTGGTAAAGCAGGACAGGGGCAGAGGGACGTACGCCGTAAAATAGTGCTTTTCAAACTGCTCAGACCAGATCCGGAGCCGGTCCTCCCATTGCCTGCCAATATTCATCGTATACCTCTATGCTTCAACGTCAAGACACTCGCTCAAAAACAGCATCGCCAGCGCCTGCCCGTAGGGCATGGGCTTGAGCGGCACGTTCCGGTAGAAGTCCTTGCTCTCGCGGCCCATGGCCGTGCCGTAGGACACCTGCCGGACCACACCGTCCTCTCCGATGCAGCCCAGCACCGGCTCCAGGGCCTTCAAAGCCACCGTCTCATAAGAGCCGTCGATCAGCCCCGTATGGACCGCGCGCAGAATGCCATAGGCAAAGCCGCAGCTGGCGCTGGCCTCCACGTAGGAGGACGCCTCGTCGATCAGCGTGTGCCACATGCCGGACTCGCTCTGGTACCGCTTGAGCCCCTCCACCTGGTTCAGGAGGAGCTGGGTCAGCGTCCGCTTCACGGGGGCGGCGCAGGGGACCATCTGCAAAAATTCGGGGATGGCGATGGTGATCCAGCAGTTGCCCCGGCCCCAGAGGGCCCGGGCGAAGTTGTGCCGCCCCTGGAAAGTCCACCCATGATACCACAGCCCGGTCTTTTTGTCCACCAGATATTTTGCATGGAGCAGGAACTGATACTGGGCCTCGTCGATATAGGCCTGCTTCCCCTCGATGCGCCCCATGTTGGCCAGGAACAGCACGGTCATGAACAGGGTGTCGTCCCACAGCTCCTGGTCGTTGAGGGTGTCGGAGGTCATGTGCTGAAAGCCGCCCTCCTCCGTCCGGGGAAAGCGCTCCATGATCCACTTCGCGCTCTCCCGGCAGGGGGCCAGGTACTTCTCCTCGCGCAGATGCTCGCCCACATAGGACATGGTCAGAAAGGGCGTGATGGTGTTGACGTTCAGCGCCGGGAAGCCGGTCTCCAGCTGCTGGTCGAAATACTTGACCAGCACGCCCAGATATTTCTCGTTCCCGGTTTTCTCAAACAGCTTCCACAGCCCGTAGACGCCCACGCCCTGGGTCCATTCCCAGTGCTGGTACCGGTGGACGTCGTCCCCCGCCAGGTTCCGGCCCTCCATGTTGTGCAGAAAAATCTCGTCATCCTCGTAGAGGATCGGACAGAACGCGTCCGTCAGCTTAGCCAGTTTTTCTCTTATCTCCGCTCTGTATGCTTCTTTTTCCATAGCGAACCTCAATTTCTATCCCTCTAGCTTTCTATTGAGATCGTGGAGCAATGGGAGCAGCTCCGCCGGCGTTTTCACCGTGTAGTCCGGCTGCCAGTCGGGCTCCTCCACTGTGTGGAAATACCGGGGGGACCAGTCCAGCCAGATGGAGGTCAGTCCCTGGCGGTTGGCGCCCGCGATGTCCTTTTTGAGATTGTTGCCGATCATGACGATACGGGATTTGTCCGCTTCGGTAAGACCCATTTTTTCCATCGCGGTCTCGAACATGACAGGGGCCGGCTTCTGCATCCCCACGGTTTCGGAAATGATCCACTGGTCGAAGCAGTAGTTCAGTCCGTTTTCCCGGAATACGTTGCCGAAGGACTCCACCTCTCCGTCGGCTACGGCCACGATGGTAAAGCCCTCCTCGTGGAGCTGCTTGAGCACCTCGTCCGCGCCGGGGATGAAGTCCGCCCGCTGCACGATGTGCCGGCTGTCGTAGACCTGGGTGGCCTCGTCGATGATGGTGTCGCCGCAGTCGGTAAAAATAATCAGCTTCTTAGTCGCCATACTGGAATCCCTTCAGTTTCAGCTCCTCTGCCCGGTGGCAGGCCACGAAATGGTCCGGCTCCAGCTCCCGGTATTCCGGCGCGGTCTCCTTGCACCGCTGGGTGCAGTACCGGCAGCGGGTATGGAAATAGCAGCCCGTAGGCGGGTTGGCCGGGTTGGGGATCTCGCCCTCCAGGGGGATGCGCTCCATCTGCGCCTCGGGGTCCGCCACAGGCACCGCGGACAGCAGGCTCTCCGTGTAGGGGTGCATGGGGTGGCCGTAGAGGTTCTTGGTGGGCGCGTACTCCACCAGCTTCCCCAGGTACATTACGCCCACCTTGTCGGAGATGTACTCCACCACCGACAGGTCGTGGCTGATGAACAGGTAGGTCAGGGAGAACTCCTTTTGGAGGTCATGGAGCAGGTTGATGACCTGGGCCTGGATGGACACGTCCAAAGCGGAGACCGACTCGTCGCACACGATGACCCGGGGGTTGAGCACCAGGGCCCGGGCGATGCCGATACGCTGGCGCTGGCCGCCGGAGAATGCGTGGGGGTACCGCATGAGGTAGGATGTGTTCAGCCCCACCTTGGCGGCGATGTCCATGATGCGCTGGTCCATCTCGGCCTTGGGCATCTTGGGGAAGTTGGCCGCCAGAGGCTCCTTGATGATGTCATAGACCGTCATGCGGGGGTCCAGGGAGGAGTAGGGGTCCTGGAAGATCATCTGGATCTCCTTGCGGTACTTCTTCATGGTCTTCGCGTCGATCTTGGTGAAGTTGACCTTCTCCCCGTCCCCGGCGGTGTAGAAGACCTCGCCCTCGGAGGGCTCGTAGGCCCGGACGATGCACCGGCCCAGGGTGGTCTTGCCGCAGCCGGACTCGCCCACGATGCCGATGGTCTCGCCCTCGTCCACCGTGAAGCTCACGTCGGTCACCGCCCGGACGCAGACCCCCTTGGAGTTGAAACGCATATGGATATGCTGTACATCCAGAATCTGCTTCTTGTCGCTCACGCGTCCTTACCTCCTTCCTTGCCGTCCGCGCCGCAGGCCCCCTTATTGGGACATCCGGTGCAGGCGAAGCAGGCTACCTGATGATCCCCGCCCGTCTGGACCAGGGTGGGATCGTATACGTTGCACACGCCCTCGATCCGCTGGGAGCAGCGCTCATAGAAGCCGCACCCGGCGGGCAGGTTCAGCGCCAGAGGCACGGTGCCCTCGATGGAGAACAGCTTCTCCTGGTTCTTGGTGCCGATCTTATGGACGGAGCCGATGAGGCCCTTGGTGTAGGGGTGCTGGGGATTCTTGAAGATTTCCAGGGCCGTTGCGGATTCCACGATCCGCCCCAGGTACATGACCGCCACCCGGTCGCACATCCGGGCCACGGTGCCCAGGTCGTGGGTGATGAACAGGATGGACATGCCAAAGTCCTTCTGGAGCTCCTTCATGAGCTCCAGAATCTGCGCCTGGATGGTCACGTCCAGGGCGGTGGTGGGCTCGTCGGCAATAAGCAGCTTGGGGTTGCACACCAGCGCCATGGCGATGAGGGCCCGCTGGAGCATGCCGCCGGAGAACTCGTGGGGGTACTGGTCGTACCGCTTCTCCGCGTTGGCGATGCCCACCTTCTTCATCACGCCCAGGGAGATCTCCTTGGCCTTCTTCTTGTCCTTGGTAATGTGCAGCAGCGTGGCCTCATTGATCTGGTTGCCGATGCTGTACATGGGGGAAAACGCCACCATGGGCTCCTGGAAGATCATGGAGATCTGCTTGCCCCGGACGGAGCGGATCTCATCTCCCTTGGGCTTCAGCTTCAGAAGGTCCGTCTGACCCATGCCGTCGGCGTCGAAGATGATCTCGCCCTCCGCCGAGCACTTCTTGTCGTTGATGCCCAGGATGGCCTTGCTGGTCAGGCTCTTGCCGCAGCCGGACTCGCCTACCAGGCCCAGGGTCTCGCCCTTCCTGATCTCGAAATTGACGCCCCGGACGGCAGTCAGGATGCCGTCGTCGGTCTTGATATTGACCTTCAGGTCCTTTACCTGAATGATGGTGTCATTCTTACGCGCTTCGTTTTCCATCATACGCGCTCCTTTCCGCTTTTACTTGTAGGGGTCCGCCGCGTCTCTCAGACCGTCGCCCAGAAAGTTGTAGGCCAGAACGGTGATGATGACGAAGATCAGCGGGATCATCTTCCAGGGGCACTGGGCTACGGTGGCCAGGGCCTCGGTCTCCTTCAGCAGCACGCCCCAGCTGGTGGCGGGGGCCTTCATGCCCAGGCCCAGGTAGCTCATGGACGTCTCGCCCAGGATGGAACCGGGGATGCCCAGGGTCAGGCTGACGATGAGGTAGCTCAAAAAGCCGGGGACCAGGTGCTTGACGATGATCTTGAAGTCGCTGACGCCCGCCAGCTTGGCGGCCATGACGAAGTCCTCCTTCCTGAGGGCGATGAACCGTCCGCGGACCGTGCGGGCCAGCCCGGTCCACCCGATAAAGGACAGGATGATGGTGATGTACAGGTACATGGCCGTCACGGAGATTCCCGGAGGGATGGCGGCGGACAGGGCCAGCCACAGGGGGATGCTGGGGATGGCGGAGATGACCTCAATGATGCGCTGGATCAGGTTGTCGATCCAGCCGCCGAAGTAGCCGGAGATGCCGCCCAGCAGGATGCCCAGCACGAAGCTGATGGCGGCGGATACGAAGGGGATGGTCAGGGACACCCGGCTGCCGTACAGGAGGCGGGAGAAGATGTCGCGCCCCACGCTGTCCGCACCAAAGATGTTGATGCGGGCCTCCATGTTGGGCTCGCCCTGTTCATCCACCAGGCCGTACAGGTGCCGGTCGCAGGGGATGAAGCCAAAGAGCTTATACTCCGTGCCCTTAGCAAAGAAGTCCACGTAGTACTTGGTGGAGGTGTCCTCGGTGGTGATGACCGTGTAGGTCTTTTTGTCGTTGACCTTCTGGAGCTTGTAGACATAAGGGCGTGAGAAGCTGCCGTCCTCGTCCCGCCAGTGAATCTTTGTGGGCGCGGTGTCCTTGTAGAGGCCGGTGAAGTCCTCCAGCCCGTAGGGGGCCAGGAAGTCCGCGAACAGAGCGGCGATATACAGGATCGCCAGGACGACCATGCTGAATTTTGCCAGCTTGTGCTTTTTCAGCTTGATCCACATCAGCTTCCACTGGGAAGCCATATAGCGGGATTCGTCATTCTGGGGCTTCTTTTTCTTAAAAATCGCCATACAATCAACTCCTTTCCGAGAACCGGATGCGGGGATCAAGCCAGGCCAGGGCGATATCGCTGAGGAGGGTGCCCACAACCACCAGGATGGCCTGAACCAGCACGATGGTGCCCGCCAGATACATGTCCTGGGATTTCAGGGCCGTCAGCAGCACGGGGCCCAGGATGGCCATGTTCATGACGATGGCCGATACGGTGGAACCGGAGAAGATCGTACGCAGAGCGCCGGAAAGGCCGGACACCACCGGGTTCATCGCCGCCCGCAGGCAGTACTTGTAGGTGATGGTGGCCTCGGAGCAGCCCTTGGCCCGGGCGGTCAGGGTGTACTGGCGCGCCTGCTCGTCCAGCATCTGGGCGCGGACGGTACGGATGATGCTGCAGGTGCCGGAGGTGCCGATGACCAGGATGGGGATCAGGCACCGGCCCAGGAATTCCGGAATATACTCAGGCCGCATGCCGTTCTGGAGCATCTCCGTACTGAAAAGCCCCAGGTACATGGTGCCTGTTTTCACATAGATGAAATACATCACAATAATGGCCAGCAGGAAGTTCGGCGTAGCCGTGCCGATAAAGCCGATGAAGGACCAGATGTAGTCCCCCACAGAGTACTGGTGGTTGGCGCAGTAGATGCCGATGGGCAGGCTCACCGCGTACTGGAAGACCAGGATCACGAAGGAGATGCCCAGCGTAAGGGGCAGGTATTGGGCAATGACGTCCCAGACGTCCCGGCCATATTCAAAGGAGTAGCCGAAATCGCCCTTGGTGATGATGTCGGCCATCCAGCTGAAATACTGGATGTACCAGGGCTTATCCAGACCGAACTGGGCCCGCAGGTCCTCGATCTGCTCCGGGGTCATGATCTCGCCCTCAGCTGCCATGGCGGCGGCGTAGGAGGTGGCGTAGTCTCCGGGTGGCAGCTGGATGATGAAAAAGATCACCACGGAGATGATGAAAATGGTCGGTATAAACAGAAGGAGTCGTTTGCCAATGTATTTGAGCATTTCCGCACGTCCTTTCAGGTTGGTCTGTATGGACCTGTTCCGCCGGGAAAACAGGTCTGTCAAGATAAAACGGGAGGCAACTCCTTTCCAAGGGAAGAGAAGCGGCCTCCCGCGTCATTTGACGAAGCGTAAGTATTTGGCCGGGGCCTCCGGGAAGCAGAACTGAATGCAGTCTGCCCCCGGAGGGACCGGTGCTTATTGCTGGCCGATAATCCGGTTACTCCTGGATGAACCAGCACTGGCAGCGGGCAATGCCCATGTCACGGTAGATGTCGGACCACACCAGACCGTCAGGGAAGTTGTGGATGCGGGCGTTGACGGCGTGAATGGCGGGAGTGGCGGCCACATAGCCGATGGTCCACTGGTTGTCCTCGTGGAGCTTCAGCATCTTCGCAACGATCTCATTGCGGGCGTCGGTATCGGCGGTCTTATCCAGCTCCTTCTTCAGGTTGATGAGCTCCAGCAGATCGCCGGTGGCGGTATCCTCCTTCATGGTGCCGTACCAGGCAACGTTGGTGGCGTAGCCGGGGACCATGGAGTTGGGCTTCAGGGCGATGGAGACGTCGCCGATGGGGGTGACGGGGTAGAGCATGCACTCCAGGGAGCCGGCCATCAGCTCGTTGTCGATGTAGCTGCGGTCATAGTCGCGGAAGTTGCACTTGATGCCCGCGGCGCGGTAGTAGGTGTCCAGCAGGGCGAAAGTCTCGGCGGCGTTCAGCTCGGCCACGGAGACGATGTTCAGCTCGAAGTCGGTGCCGTCGGCAAAGTCATAGAAGCCGTCGCTGCCCTTGACCAGGCCGGCGCTCTCAAACAGGGTCTGAGCCTTGGCCACGTCGTACTCGGTCCACTTCTTGGACCACTCCTCGCTGTAGCCCAGGTTGCCCTCCTGGGGAGCGGCCTGACCGCCCTCCTGCCAGCCGTCGGTGAGGGCGGAGGCCAGGGCCGTGCGGTCCACGCAGATGGACATGGCCTGACGGAAGTCGGCGTTGTTGAACAGGGCGTTCTTGTTGGCGTCGGCGATGCCCAGGTTCAGGTGGAGCTGGTGGGCCGCGCTGCCCCATTCGGCGCCGGACCACTCATACAGGTTGATCTTGGTGCCGGAGGTGTTCTCGGCGTCCAGAACGGTGGGCGCGTCCTGCACGGCGATGGTCTGGTAGTCCACGGTGCCGTCCAGCAGGAGCATGAGGGTCTGGTCAACGTTCTGCACGGTGGTGTAGACGATCTTGTCCATGTAGGGCAGCTGCTGTCCGTTGGCGTCCGTCTTCCAGTAGTAGGGGTTGCGGACAAACTCGTAGTACTCGCCCTTCACGTTGTTCTTGCCCTCCTCGGTGGAGAGGACGTAGGGGTTCAGGGTGGGGATGCCGGCGTAGTTCCAGAAGTAGTACAGGGTCTCCTTGCCCAGAGCGCCGGTATCGGAGAACTCCACGCCGGTCAGCTCCTTGCCGGCAGCGATAGCGCCGGCCTCGTCGCCGTCCAGGATCTTCTGGCAGATATCCTCAAAGATATGCTTGGGGGCATAGTGCCACTTGAGGTCCACGGTCAGGGCTTCGATGAAGTCATACTTGGGAGTGCCGAAGGTAACGGTGAAGGTGGTGTCGTCTACCTTCTCCACCACGGCGGGGTCGCCGTTGGCGTCCTTGTGGCAGTTGCGCACGCCCTTGCTGTCCAGCTTGTTCAGGCAGACCACGTTGTAGAACCACACGCAGTCCTCAGCGGTGAAGGGCTCGCCGTCGGACCACTTCATCCCCTCGCGCAGGTGAATGGTGTAGACGGTGGCGTCGTCGTTGACCTCGTAGCTCTTGGCCACGTTGGGCTCGATCTCAGCCTTGGTGTTGAAGCGGAACAGGCCCTCCTCAATGGGCTTGCCGGCATCCCAGTTGCCGCCGCCGGCGCTGCGCTTCAGCTCGCCGCCATAGACGCCGATGGCCAGGGGCTCGCCTGCTGCGTTGACGGTCTCCACCATAATGTCGTCAGCGGCGGGAAGGCGGTCCTCCACCTTGCCGTAGGTGCCGAGATTGGTGATGTACGGAGATTCGGAATAGCCCTCTGCTGCGGGCTCGGGGGTGACATCGGGGGTCGCTGTGTCGGGGGTCGTGTCGGGGGTGGCGGTATCGGGGGTCTGGGTGTTGGGGGTCTTATTATTGTCCCCGCCGCCGCACGCGGCCAGCAGTCCGATACACATGACGATTGCAAGTGCGAGTGACATCCACTTTTTGAACTTAACCATAGTTGTCCTCCCATTATAGTTGTTTTGCCCAACAAATTCGATTGGCCAGGCGGGATGTTTTCATCATAGCGATGATTTCCTGCGGTTACTACGCATAAATTGCCTTTTTCACATTTGCACATTGCAATTTTTGCTTTTTATTTCTCCAAGAATTTGGTTTCGTGTTGGTTTTGCACAGTTTATGTGGCTCATTTTTGTTGAAAATAGTCAAAGACATCATTTTGAGCAGAATGGAATGCAATATGTGGTTGCTATTCGCCGCGCCCCGTGCTAAAATATCCTTGGCACGAGACCGGATCTTTCACAGGGAGGAGCATTGAATGGACTACAGCGTACTGGACTTCGGCGCGCTCGGAAACGGGACTGCCGACGACACAGCCGCCATCCAGGCGGCCATTGACGCCTGCACTTCGGCGGGAGGAGGCCGGGTGATCCTGCCGGGAGGGCGGACCTTCCGCAGCGGGGCGCTGATCCTCCGCTCCCATATGGAGCTTCATCTGGAGATGGGAGCGGTTCTGCAGGGCAGTGACCGGCTGTCCGATTACCAACTCTTCGGCGGGAGCGCTCCGGTGCGGATGGATGTTCCCTCCTACGAGAACTGCGAGTATGCCGGAACGCCCACCCACTATTTCCTCTATGCCAGAGGCTGCGAGGATTTGGCCATCACTGGCCCGGGCCGGATCGACGGCAATGAGGAGATTTTTTACGGAGAAGCCAGCAGGTGGCACATCGACGGCTCTTTCTATCCACGTGCCCCCCTGCTGTTCCTGGAGAATGTTTCCCGCCTGACTATCAAGGAGGTTACCCTCTCCGGCAGCGCCTTCTGGACCGTCCACATGGTGGGCTGCCGGGACGTGCTCATCGACGGAATCCGCATCCTGAACAACCTGAAAATGGCCAACTGCGACGGCATCGACCCGGACCACTGTCAGAACGTGCGCATCGCCAACTGCCACATCGAATGCGCCGACGACTGCATCGTCTTCAAGAACACCGCCCACGCCATGCGGTACGGCCCCTGCGAGAACATCACCGTCACCAACTGCACCCTGACCTCCACCAGCGCCGCCATCAAGTTCGGCAGCGAGAGCGAGGATGATTTTCGCAATATCGTTATTTCCAACTGCGTCATCAGCCGTTCCAACCGGGGGATCTCCCTCCAGCTTCGGGACAAGGGGCGCATTGAGAACGTGAGCTTCCAGAACCTCACCATCGAGACCCGCCTGTTCCACCCGGAGGTGTACTGGGGAAACGCGGAGCCCATCGCCGTCACAGTCCTCCGGCGCAAGGAGGAGACCGAACTGGGGGCCGTCCGGGACGTGCGCTTCAGCAACATCTTCTGCACCGCCGAGAACGGCATCCTGCTGTACGCGGAGGAGCCCGGCGCCATCTCCGGCCTGCGTTTTGACGGCGTGGCCCTCCGCCTGCGCCGGGCCACGGACTATGAAACGGGCGTCCACGATCTGCGGCCCTGCGCCGGATCGCCCTCTGTGGCAGGCGGGGACTGCTGGGTATACGCGAAAAACGTCTTTGATACCGCGTTCCGGAACTGCTCCTTCCGCGAAGACGCCTCCATGGGGCAGCCGCCGGACGCTCCCTGCCGCTGCGAGGGCTGCGAAGGGTTCCGTCTGGAAGAGGGATAACCGCCTATGCTCCTTCATAACTTATGCCTGTACCAGGACAAATATTTCATCCGTGTCAACGAGGAAAACGACACTCTGTTCTATTTCTTCGACTACGACGTGCGCACGGAAGACAAGAACATGCAGTTCCAGCACTTCCATACTTTTTACGAGCTGTGCGTCATGATGGGGCCCAACACCAGGCACATTCTGGAGGGCAAGCCCTACGACATGGAGACCTTTGATATCATCGGCATCCCGCCCAACGTGCTCCACCGCTCCCAGTATCCCCCGGGGGACCCCTGCAAGCGGCTGATTATTCAGTTCAACGTCCCCCGGCACGTGACGGGGCTGTCCAACGAGTACGAGCGCCTGTTGGCCATCTTCCACCAGGAAGTCCCCATTTTCCGCTTTGACGCGGAGCTGCAGAAGCACCTGTTCAGCAAGCTCAACGATATTTTTCTGCTGGCTCCCAAGACGGACTCCATGCGGAATCTGATCATCCATCTGAAGTTTACGGAATTTCTGACCCTGCTGTTTCTGAACCAGGGGCGCAACCAGTACACCAACAAGTCCGAAATGACCCCCATGGAGAAAAAGATCTACTCCGTCACCAGCTACATCCACGCCCACTACTCCGAGGACCTGTCTCTGGACACCCTGGCCCAGAATTTTTATATCAGCAGCTGCTATCTCTCCCACCAGTTCAAGGACGTCACCGGCTTTACCCTGACGGACTACATCCAGATGACCCGGGTGCGGAATATCCAGTCCCTGCTCATCAATACGCAGATTCCCATCACCGAAGCGGCCCTGTCCTGCGGCTTCGCCAGCTTTTCCCAATTCAACCGCGTTTTTCAGAAGCATATCGGCATGTCGCCGTCCCAATACCGCAAACGGAACCAGATGCTGAACCCCGAGCTGGTCCTATAGGCGGCAAATACAAGAAGAATGCAAGGAGAAACCACCATGTCAAAGGCAATCATCAATGCCAACCGTTCCAAGGGCGTCATCAACCGGAACATCTACGGCCAGTTTTCGGAGCACCTGGGGCGCTGCATCTACAACGGCGTCTATGTGGACGAGGCGTCCGGCATCCCCAATGAAAACGGGATGCGCGCGGACGTGATCCAGGCCCTGCGTGCCCTGCGCATCCCCGTGCTGCGCTGGCCCGGCGGCTGCTTCGCCGACACCTACCACTGGCAGGACGGCATCGGCCCCCGGGAGAACCGCAAGAAAATCGTCAACACCAACTGGGGCGGCGTCACGGAGGACAACTTCTTCGGCACCCATGAGTTTATGGAGCTGTGCCGCCAGCTGGGCTGCGAGCCCTACCTCTCCGGCAACGTGGGCAGCGGCACCGTCCAGGAGTTCTCCGACTGGGTGGAATACTGCAACATGGGCGGTCAATCCCCCATGGCGGAGCTGCGCCGGGCCAACGGCAGGGAGGAGCCCTGGCACGTGAAGTACTGGGGCATCGGCAACGAGACCTGGGGCTGCGGCGGCAACATGCGCCCCCAGTTCTACGCCGACCTGTGCCGCCAGTACGCCACCTACATCCGTTCCTATGACGAGGCCCACCAGCCCTACCGGATCGCCTCCGGGGCCAACGCGGACGACTACCACTGGACCAAGGTGCTCATGGAAATCGCCGGCGGGTTTGTGGACGCGGTGAGCTTCCACTACTACACCGTCCCCGGCGTGTGGGAGCACAAGGGCAGCGCCCTCGATTTCAGCCGGGAGGAGTACTTTACCACCCTGCGGAAGGCCCTGCGCCTGGAGGAGCTGGTGGAGAATCACTCCCGGATCATCCGCCACTACCAGGGGGACCGGAAGGTGGGCCTGATCGTGGACGAGTGGGGCACCTGGTTCGACGTGGAGCCGGGGACCAACCCGGGCTTCCTCTACCAGCAGAACACCATGCGGGATGCCCTGGTGGCCGCCGTGAGCCTGAACATCTTCAACAACCACTGTGACACCGTGGTAATGGCCAACATCGCCCAGCTGGTGAACGTCCTCCAGGCCATGGTCCTCACCGAGGGGGACCGGATGCTGCTGACCCCCACCTACCACGTCTTCGAGATGTACAAGAACCATCAGGACGCCCGCCAGCTGGAGAGCTACGTGGAGACCTCCCTCGCCGGCGAAGCGGCGGAGAGCCAGGTGCCCAACCTCCATATCTCCGCCAGCCAGGGTCCGGACGGCACGGTGCTGGTCACCGCCGCCAACCTGGATGACGCCCAGGGCGCGGAGCTGGACTGCGCTCTGGCCGGCCTGGGCAGAATAGAGCGGGTGACGGGCCGCGTGCTGGCCGGTGCGGCCGGCGCCCACAACACCTTCGACGCGCCGGAGACCGTCCGGCCCGTGGCTCTGGAGGGTATCGAGCTGACGGCGGACGGTTTCAAGGCCAGCCTGCCCCCCTGCTGCGTGGCGGCCTTTGAGGTGAAACCGGCGTGAGCGCTCCCAACCGCTGCCGCCGGTGCCTCCTGCGGGAGATGACCGGCGAGAACAGCTACTATGAGAGCGTGAAATTCTACCGGGAGACCATGCCCGCCAAAAAGCGCACCCCGGACAATGTGTACGAGACCCGCCTCCTGGCCTGCAAGACCTGCGAGAGTCTGGAGTCCGGCACCTGTATGCAGTGCGGCTGCTACGTGGAGATGCGCGCCGCCCGGATCGACATGCACTGTCCCGCCCGGGAAGCCAAATGGTAGAAACCAGTGGCAAAACTGTTCAAATATCATAAAAGGATGGTAACAAAATGGATATCCGCTATTCCGCAAATCCCAACGACGTCAAGCGCTACACCACCGAGGAGCTCCGGAAGGAGTTCCTCATCCAGGACCTCTACCAGCCCGACCAGGTAAAGGCAGTCTACTCCCATGTGGACCGCATGGTGGTCCTGGGCATCATGCCCGTGAATAAGGCAGTTCCCATCGACCAGGGCATCGACGTATGGGCCAACTTCGGCACCAGCTTTTTCCTGGAGCGCCGGGAGGCCGGCGTGTTCAATTTGGGCGGCCCCGGCTCCATCACCGTGGAAGGGGAGAAGTACGCCCTGGGCTTTGAGGACTGCCTGTATATCACCATGGGGGCCAAGGAAGTGACCTTCGCCAGCGACAGCCCGGAGGAGCCCGCCCGGTTCTATCTGGTATCCGCCCCCGCCCACCGCAGCTATGAGACCCGCCTGCTGAAGTTCGCGGACGCCGCCAAACGTCCCTGC
>JAETNP010000109.1 GCA_021768185.1 Oscillospiraceae bacterium | reverse complement strand
GGCCGGAGCCGAAGCGAAAGCGAGTCGGAACACGGCGTCAAGTCGGCGCGGGCAGACGCGAAACCAGGTGATCTACCCTTGGGCAGGTTGAAGGCGGGGTAACACCCGCTGGAGGACCGAACCGGTAAGCGTTGAAAAGCTTTCGGATGACCTGAGGGTAGGAGTGAAAGGCCAATCAAACCTGGAGATAGCTCGTACTCCCCGAAATGCATTTAGGTGCAGCCTCGGGCGTAGTGCCGCGGAGGTAGAGCGACTGATAAGATGCGAGGGCTTCACCGCCTATCAAGTCTTGACAAACTCCGAATGCCGCGGCATGATCCCCGGGAGTGAGGGCGTGGGTGCTAAGGTCCACGTCCGAGAGAGGAACAACTCAGACCACCGGCCAAGGCCCCGAAATCCGGGCCGAGTTGAAGCCAATAACGAGGTGGGACCGCATAGACAGCTGGGATGTTGGCTTGGAAGCAGCCATTCATTTGAAGAGTGCGTAACAGCTCACCAGTCGAGTGGTCCCGCATGGATAATACACGGGCATAAGCCCGGTGCCGAAGCCGTGGGATCCGCCTAAAGGCGGATCGGTAGGGGAGCATTCCGGCGACCGCAGAAGGCGGGGCGCGAGCCCCGCTGGAGGGACCGGAAAAGCAAATGTGGGAATAAGTAACGACAAGGAGGGCGAGAAACCCTCCCGCCGGAAGACCAAGGGTTCCTGATCAACGCTAATCGGATCAGGGTAAGCCGGGACCTAAGGAGCAGCCGCGAGGCGCATCCGATGGACAAGCGGTGAAGATTCCGCTGCCCGGCGCATGAGCGATGTGGAGACGGAGAAGTGACACTTCCGCGCGCTGACGGAATAGCGCGTTGAACCGCGTAGCTATATCCGGGGCAGGCAAATCCGCCCCGGATGGTGAAACGGGACAGTACGGCGAGCCCCCGGGCGAGCCGACAGCGAAGGTAACCATGCTCCCGAGAAAATCCGCTAAGCACATCATGCGCCGGCCCGTACCGCAAACCGACACAGGTGGTCGGGTAGAAAATACCAAGGCGCTCGAGAGATTCACGGTTAAGGAACTAGGCAAATTGACCCCGTAACCTCGGGATAAGGGGTCCCCGCTGAAGAGCGGGGCGCAGAGAATAGGTCCAGGCAACTGTTTAACAAAAACACAGGGCTGTGCGAAGTTGAAAGATGAAGCATACAGCCTGACACCTGCCCGGTGCCGGAAGGTTAAGAGGAGGCGTCATCGCAAGAGAAGCGCTGAATTGAAGCCCCGGTAAACGGCGGCCGTAACTATAACGGTCCTAAGGTAGC
>JAETNP010000108.1 GCA_021768185.1 Oscillospiraceae bacterium | reverse complement strand
AGGGCCTATCCACCATGAAAGGAGGCGGTTTTGATTGATTGACGAGGATGTTTCCCGGCGCACCATCGCGCTGTCCATACGGACGGGAAAGCTGACGGCCCGGGGGCTGGCCTATGCGCTCCGGGCGGCTGGCCGGAAGATACAAAAGGAATACCGGGCCCACCAGACGCCCCACGGCAGGCAGTCCGTGAAAAAGCTGATGGCCCACGGCGCGGCCACCAACAGCATCGAGCTCACCGGGGCTCCAAAGGAGTTTGACCGGGTGGCCCGGAAGTGGAATGTGGATTATGCCTTTTACAAGACCGGGCCGGACAAGTACCTGCTGTTCTTCAAGAGCGGGCAGGCGGACGCTATCACCGCTTGTTTTTCCGAGTATTCCCGCCGGGTGCTGGATAAGGCAAAGACTGACCGCGTACCCATCCGGGAACAGCTCAGACGGGCCGCCGCCGAGATACTGCATAACCCCGCCCACAAGAAAGAACGTATAAAGGAGGCCGCCCATGAGGACAGATAAAATCAAGAAATTCCTGCTCCCCAACCTCCCCTATCTGTTCATCGGCTGGGCCTGCCTAAAGGTGGGGACGGCCTACCGTCTGGCGGCGGGGGCGGATATGGCCCACAAGCTGGTGGGGATGGTGGCGGCCCTCGGCCCGGCCTTTGCCGACTTCGCGCCGGGGCTCAATCCCTTTGACTGGCTGGCGGGCATCGTGGGGGCCGTGGCTATCCGGCTGATTATCTACCAGAAAAGCAAGAAAGCCCAAAAGTACCGCCGGGATGAGGAGTACGGTTCCGCCCGCTGGGGGACGGAAAAGGACATCAAGCCGTTCACCGACCCCAAGTTTGAAAACAACATCATTCTGACCGGGACGGAATTTCTCACCACCAACACCCGGCCCGCTGTCCCCGCCAACGCCCGGAATTTGAATTGCTGTGTGGTCGGTTCCTCCGGCTCCGGCAAAACAAGATTTTGGCTCACGCCCCAGCTACTCCAGGCCCATTCTTCCTATGTGGTGGTAGACCCCAAGGGCGGGGTGTTGGAGCAGGCGGGCTACTTCCTGCAAAAGAAAAAGGGCTATAAAATCAAGGTTTTCAACAGCATCGACTTTTCCAAGTCCATGCACTATAACCCGCTGGCCTATATCCGCAACGAGGCCGACATTCTGAAATTTGTAAATACGCTGATAGCCAACACCAAAGGCGAGGGCAAGGAGGGAGATCCGTTCTGGACAAAATCAGAAACGCTCCTATACTGCGCCCTTATCGCCTATATCATTTTCGAGGGCCCGGACGAGGACAAGAACATGAA
>JAETNP010000064.1 GCA_021768185.1 Oscillospiraceae bacterium | reverse complement strand
ACGGACTACCTGACCACCTGCGCCCTTGGAAAGAAGATCGTCCGAGTAGATGGGCTGGATAAGATTCTCGCAGAGCTGAAGGCCCAGGGTCGGAACCTCAATCAGCTGACCATCTTAGCGAACATGGAACGGCTGACCATCGTGCGGGGCGATGATCTGGCGGATGGCTACGCCGCCCTCTGCGAACAGGTCCACTGCCTCGCGCGGGAGGTGCGGTGATGGCAACATTCACTGCGATCAACTGTAAGCGCCAAAGTGGTGGCGCGATGAAAGGGACGCTGGACTATGTGTCGCAGAAGAAGAAAACGCTCTGGGGTGACGCCCAGGTAGTAGTCGGTCACAACTGTGTTCCGCAGTCCGCCTACACGGAGATGCTCACTACAAAGCAGCAGTTCAGGAAAACCGATGGACGGCAGTTTTACCACTTCGTTCAGTCCTTTGCAGAGGACGATCCGATCACACCGGCAGAAGCTAATGCCATCGGACTGGAGTTGGCCCAGCGGGAGTTCCCAGGCTTCGAGGTAGTGATCGCCACCCATGTGGACACCAACCACATCCACAACCATCTGGTGGTCAACAGCGTCAGCTGCGTGGATGGCAGGAAACTCCACCAGAGTGCCGACGATCTGTTGGCTCACCGGCAGGCCAACGATGAAATCTGTCTGGCCCATGGACTAAACACTCTGGAGCGACCGGAGAAGCAGTCCAGAATGAAACGGATGAAACCCGGTGAGTATCAGGCCGGCCTCTACGCCGACAGTTGGAAGCTGGATCTGATCCAGACAATCAACGACGTGCTGGAATATGCCGGAAATCCGGATGAATTTGTTGAGGGCATGGAGCGTGAGGGTTACCAAGTCATCTGGACCGAGAACCGGAAGCACATCACTTTCCTCTGCCCTAATGGACGCAGATGTCGAGACAGCAGTCTCCACGATGAAACATTCCTCAAGGAAAATATGGAGGCACTTTTTGTCTACCGGCAGATGGTTGGCTTCCGGGGTGAGTATTCTGAGCCGGAGATTGGTTGGATCGGTGAAGCCAGCCAGGGACTGCTCCAGTTGGGGAAACATCTGGAACAGGACGCAGATCTGCCACCTCTCCCTGAGCCGCCAGTCTGGACGGACAGCAAGCTGCGCCGCCGGGAAGCGTTGATAAAGCTGGCTCATGGTCAAAGGTTGAGTCACGATAGCCACAACCAGAGTCAGGGCATGATGGGCTATTGAGAAAGGAAATTTATGAGAACAGAATTTGAAGAGTACATCAGTACTGGGATGCTGGGAACATACCACCCGGAGTCTGCTATGGTCAGGCAGATGGAAGACGGCAGAATGGATACTGTCTTCACCGATACAGCGCAGACAGATTCCACTTGGGATCGGGAGATGCTGATCGAGGGAAGGGTGTTCCACGTCACCTCTGTCTTTGCCAGAGAACCGTCAGCAACGCCTACAGAAAAGCTGCTGGCGCTCATCGACACAGAACTGGCAAAAGAATCACGATCCGCCTGATATTTCAGTAGACTTTCGCAAGCCGGTGCGGTATAGTGTCAGTTACCGTACCGGCTTGCCCCATAGAAAAGGAGGTAAAAATGGCAAGCCAAAAGTTCAATATTTTATATGGAAGGCTCAGTCAGGAGGATGACCGGGCTGGCGATTCGAACAGCATCGTGAATCAACGCCTTCTCCTCGAAAGATATGCCCAGACCAATGGTTTCGAGAATACGATTTTCCTGGCGGATGATGGGTACTCAGGGACAAATTTTGATCGGCCCTCTTGGAAGAAGGTCATCGAAATGATCGAGCGGGACGAGGTCGAGACGCTGATCGTCAAAGACATGTCTCGCCTGGGCCGTGAGTATCTACAGGTGGGCCAGTTGACGGAACTCTACCTGCCAGCGAAGGGTGTCCGGTTCATCGCTATCAATGACGGAGTGGATTCTCTGGTGGAGAGCAGTACCGATTTCAATCCTATCAGGAACTGGGCAAATGAACTCCACGCCAAGGAGTCCAGCAAGAAAGTCCGGGCGGTGAAAAAACTCCAGGCCGAACGCGGCGAACGGCTGGGCGGAATGCCGCCTTACGGCTACCGTAAGCGGAGCGGCGACACCAAAGCAATCGTTCCGGATGAGGACACCGCCCCGGTGGTGCAGCGTATCTTTGAGCTGTGTGCCTCTGGAAAAGGGCCAAATCAGATCGCCCGCATCCTCACGGACGAAAAGGTAGTGAACCCGAGCAATTACTGGCACCGGAAGTATGGCATATCCCACCGGCACCTGGATACCACCCGGCCTTACAACTGGAGCGGCAGCACGGTTACAGGCATCCTTAACAACAAGGTCTACTTAGGTCACATGCAGGGACTGCGGAATACCTCCATCTCCTACAAGAACAAGAAGCACATTCTTCGTCCGGAGAGTGAACAGATTCTGGTGGAGAATACCCACGAAGCACTGGTCAGCCAGGAGCGGTGGGACATCGTCCAGACGGTACGCCAGCACAAGAAACGGACTCCGAAGCAGATGGATGAGCCGAATATGTTCTCTGGACTGGTCTACTGCGCCGACTGCGGCAAGCCGCTGGTACTGCACCGGGCCTCTACCATGAAGAAAACCAGGTATAATTTCCAGTGCTACACCTTTGGCAAGCGCGGAAAGGGCAACTGCTCGCCTCACCATATCCGGGAGATGGATCTGATGAAAATCGTGCTGGATGACATTCGCCGGGTGACGCACTCCGCCAGGACGCAGGAGCGGCAGTTCGCGCAGTACATCAACCAGAAAAACAGTGTGGAACTGCGGCGGGAGATGAATGCTCTCCAGAAGGAGCTGGACACTATGCGGAAGCGGGATGGTGAACTCTCGATGCTGTTCAAACGGCTCTACGAAGATCATGTCCTTGGCCGGGTGACTGCCGAACAGTTCCGGATGCTCTCCGGCGATTACAATGCGGAGCAGAAGGCACTGGAGGATGCTATCCCAGAGAAGGAGGCTCGGCTGGAGAAGCTGAAGGCATCGGCAGCCAATGTGGACACCTTCATTGAGAAGGCGAAGCGGTACACCGCCATCGACGAGCTCACGCCAGAACTCCTGCGGCTGTTCATTCAGCGGATCGAGGTGGGCGAGCGGAGCAAAAAGTATTCCCGCAGCGCCAGCCAGAGCGTCCGGATTATCTACCGGGACATCGGCGTGATGGACAGGCCGCTGGAGCCGAAGATGGTGCAGCCGCATGATGCTCCGATAGAAAAGAGCGTTATCCAGATTTCAGCATAGCAGATCAAAGGTAGAAATGCAATAAGGTTCGAGCCGTCTTCACCGCTCGAACCTTATTGCAAGGGGTGTCTCACTTTGTGTCTCTGTGAACGTATTCAGAACGGGTTAGCTGGTTTGTCCTTATTCTTTTTCCACTAAAAACGGCCCTCAAATGGGGTCTATGGGAGGGGGTGAAAAACCAGGGCTGCACTTAAAGGACAAATTTTTTTGGACCAGGAAGGAGGTCGAAATGGGTTCCTGGGGCATTACAGAACGCGAAAGTGACTACGGCTTGGACCTGTTGGGGACTATCGTAGCCACGCAACTGAAAGCGGTGGACTTTGCCACGTTCAATATGGCGAATGCTCTTGAAATTATCAAGACGGACATTATGGAGGAAATCAGGCAGGCCAATCGCGGCTGCTCTGCGGAGGACTTGGTTTTCTACTTCAGCGAGAACTTTCCTCATAACTTCACTCATGGGGCGCTCCTGATCGCAGAGTGCCTTGCCGACTACTACTGCACCGGAGAACTGATCGTCACCGAGTATGTTGGCGAAAACTACGACCCGGTAGACCACCGCATCAAAGAGATCACTGTCACGGATGCCGAGTTGAAAATCCTCTTGGACGAACTGCGGAAGGTGCAGAACCCGGAACATGACCTGTATCAATCGTGGTTTGAGGACAGCGACCGTGAGAAGTGGCTGGCGCATATCCGGTCCGTCCAGCAGACCTTAAAAGAACATTCATAGGAAGGAGGCCCGGCATGGCAGATTTACAAGCGGCGCTCTCGGAGGCGGTCAAGCTGAACTGGAGCATTTCGCAGTTTCTCAAATTCACCACCTACCCGGACTACGATGATCTGAGCGGCCTGGACATCAACTTTTCCGATGGTGAGCAGCTTCTTCTTTGGGAGGAACTGCGGCGCATCACGGACAAGCTGGCGGACGTGGAGGAATACATTTCCTACCTGACCCGACCCATCACGGAGGTCAGCCGACTGCGGAAGGGAACCGCTGGGAAGTATCACACGGCAAAGGGCCACTACTACGATTGTTGCAGCAACATAGAGGCCCTGGTGACGGACGAATACCACAATGTTCCCTACTGGACCCGGACCACCGTGGAACACAATGGAGAGGACTACTACCTCGTTGGCTACAAGGGCCTCCCTATGAACGGGCTGCGCGTCCGTGTGAGATCGGCAGCATAATCCATCAGATAAGCCACCCGCAACTGACTAACCATCAGTTTCGGGTGGCTTTTTTTCGTTTACGGCCAAAATTACAAGCGGCAGGAGCATGAGCGCCCTGGTGACTACCAACAGTCACCGGGGCGCTTTTTTTGTTTCTCCGCAGATTTCAAAGGAGTTGAGTACCATGCCGTCAAACTTGAATCTGGACTACTACTACGGCACCGAGGCGGACCAGTACAGTTTCTACCGCATCCCCAAGACCCTGCTGACGGATCCCCGGTATAAGAGCGTTTCCATTGAGGCGAAGGTCCTCTACGGCCTGCTGCTGGACCGGATGGGGCTGTCGGTCAAAAACGGCTGGATGGACAGCGACCAGCGCGTCTACATCTACTTCACCCAGGAGGACGCCATGACCCTTATGAGCTGCGGCAAGGATAAGGCCACGAAGCTGTTCCGGGAGCTGGACAAGGACGGCATCGGCCTGATCGAGCGGAAGAAGCAGGGCCAGGGACGGCCCACGCGGATCTACGTCAAGAACTTCATCCTGCCCCCGGAACCCGGCCAGCCCCAGCGGGAAGAACAGACGCCGCCGCCCTGTCTCGTTCAGACTGCGGAAAATCAGCAGTCTGGACTGCTGGACAGTACCGCGCTCTTGACTGCGGAAAAACCGCAGTCTGCACCGCTGGAAATGCGCGGTCTTGACAGCGGTTTTTCCGCCCCTAATAAGACTGAAAAGAAAAATACTGAACTGAACGATACTGACCCATCCATCCTTCCCCCTGCCCCCACACCGCCTGTCGGCAGACCCAAGGGCCGGATGAGGATGGATGAGATGGACAGATACCGAGAGCTGATAAAAGCAAATATCGAATTTGATCTGCTCCTGACCGAGTATCCCTACGACACGGAAACGCTGGAGGGCTATGTGGAGCTTATGGTGGAGGCCTGCTGCTCCCGGCGCGACTTTATCCGCATTGCCGGAGAGGAAATGCCCACCGGCGTGGTCAAGAGCCGGTTCCTGAAGCTGAACCATGAGCATATCACATACGTCCTGGACAGTTTGAGACAGAACACCACGCTGGTGAAAAACATCAAGGCATACACCCTGGCGGCGCTCTACAACGCACCCACAACCATCAGCCAGTATTACGCATCCCTGGTCAGCCACGATCTGGCTCAGGATGCCGCTGGAATATAACAACCGGACGAACGAAGGAGGATTTTGTATGGCAAACGAGATCGACATTCTGGTGGTGGAACCCGGCAAGGCCCCCTACCCGGCGAGGGTGGAGGACACGCTGGACGCCTTTCAGCAGATCGTGGGCGGACCCATTGAGGCGGGGTGCTACCTGCCCCAGCGGGTCATGCTGGTCTGCAACAGCGAGGGCAAGAACATGGGGCTTATGCCCAACCGGGAGAACCCCACGGACAGCAGGGACTTCATCGCCGGAACCTTCCTACTGTGCAGCTTCGAGGGAGAGCATTTCGCCTCTCTGACCGCCGCCCAGCAGCAGGAGTTTGAAGCCTACTTCGCCACGTCCGGCCCGGAAGGAGACGAGAAGGATTGACAGCCCGACACCTGCTCCGCCGCCTGCGGGTCCCGCCCTAGTACATAACCGCCCCCGAACATTCTAACAATCGAAAGGAGGACGCATGAGCATCAAAATTTTATCCAGAGCAAAACGAACACTTTCCAGCCTGTTGGCAGCGGTCATGCTGATTGGCCTTTTTGCGGTCAACGCTCACGCCGCCAACGCCAACAAGATCACCGACTACGGGGACGCCTACGGCCATTGGGCATACGAGGCTCTGACCTGGGCGGTAGACAACGGCGTGATGGTGGGTACATCCGGGGACAAGCTGAACCCGGACGGCTATCTCACCCGCGCACAGATGGCCGCTATGATCGACCGGCTTTTCGGCACCTACCGAAGCGCCGATATTTCCCGGTACACAGACGTTCCCCGTGGGAGCTGGCACTATGACTACATCGCCCAGGCGGTCCACATGGGGACTTTCGCCGGGTACTCCAACCACCGCATGGGGCCGGAGGACAACATCACCCGTGAACAGGCCATTGTGGTGCTGGCCCGGACGGTCTGCCTGCCCTCTGCCGGTAACTCCGCCCTTGCCCGGTTCCCGGACCGGAACCAGGTGGGCGCGTGGGCGGCGGACAGCGTTGCCGCCATGGTGGAGCGGGGCTACGTCAGCGGCTACAACGATGGCCGACTGAACCCCAAGGGCCAGATCACCAGGGCGGAGATGGCACAGATCATGTGCAACATCTTCCAGAGCGTCCACGATTCCGGCGATCTCACCGGAACCTACCGGGATACGGTTCTGGTGCGGGGCGCTGTGAATATCCAGGATGCTGTGTTTGAGAGCGACCTGATCCTCGCCAACGGCCTGGGAGAGAAAGCCCTGGACCTCAACAACATCACCGTCAAGGGACGGCTGGTGGTGTGGGGCGGCTCCGCTGTCAACATCAGCGGGAAATCCACCGTTGCGGGGGTGGTAACGCCCCGGAATGACGGCCCGGTGCAGGTGGTCTTTGACGCCGCTGCTGCGGAGCTGTCCGAGAAGGACTGTTCCATCGTTTACCCCAGCGGCATGGACAAGGGCAACAAGGTCCTGTTCACCGACAAGGCCGACAAGCCCACCATCGCCTTTGATCTTCCGGCGTATCGGTATGTGGGGGATTCCGTCTCCGTGAAAACCACGCTCACCGGCGCGGATGCCGTCACCTGGGAACTGACCCGTGACGGGAAATCTATCGCCATGCCGGAGGGCTTCACCAGGGACGGCGGTATCTGCTACTTCATGGAGGCTGGGCGGTATGTACTGCGCGGCACCGTGGAGAACAGCGGCGGCAAAGCCTACTGCGAGAAAACCGTGGAAGTCTTGCCCATCGGAGACATTGCCTTTTCCCTGCCGGAGTACGGCTACACCGACCGGGCGGAAGCTGTGAAGCTGCTGACCAAGAACGACCTGACCGGCTCCGTGGTCTGGACGCTGACGAAGGGCGGCGCAAACCAGCCCCTCGCCAGCTTCACCAAGGACGGCGGCACCCTGGCCCTGGCCGAACCGGGCAAATACACCCTGACGGCCACCCTCACGGACGCTGCCGGTAAGAAGTACACCGCCAGCCAGTCCATCACCATCCTGCCGGTGATCTCCCTCACCGTGACCGCCAGCGCGGACAAGGTGCATGACGGCGAGACGGCGGAGATCGGCCTGACGGTGGAGGGCGGTAAGCCCGATTCCATCCGTTGGGCGCTGACCCGTGACGGCAAGGAGGCTGCTGTCACCCTGGGGGACAACGGCGGTACATTGACCTTTAATGGCGCTGGGGACTATTCCCTCACCGCTATCGCCAAGGACGCCCAGGACCGGGAATTTTCTTCCGAGCCTGTGGCGGTCAAGGTCATCCCGAACCTGACCCTCTCCCTGACTGCTGACGCAGATAAACTCCATGAGGACGAAGCGGCGGCGATCAGCCTGACCGTAGAGCATGGCACACCCTCGACTGTTGCATGGGCCTTGACCCGTGACGGCGAGGGTGTTTCCGTTTCTCTGGACGCTCACGGCGGCAAGCTGGCTTTTGACGGAGCCGGGGCCTACGTCCTGACCGCCGCCGTCATGGATGAGCTGGGGAAGGAATACACCGCTGACCTGTCGCTGGAGGTCTGCCCGGTGATCGTCCTGACCCTGGACGCGCCGGAGACGGCCCATATCGACCAGCCCGCCGCCGTCAGCCTCTCCGGGACTGACCTGGACGTGACCTGGGAAGTGACCTCCGAGGACGGCGCTGTGGTTGAGAACGCCCTGACCAACAGCGGCGGTGAGATCACCTTCCCCTCTGCTGGTAACTACACCGTGACCGCCAGCGTGACGGACCACCTGGGCCGGACATTCAGCGCCAGCGCCGCCATTGCCGTATGGGACACCATGGGCCTTTCCTTCCGGCTCCCGGAGTTTACCCACCCGGATGAGACGGTGAAGGTGAAAATGACCTCCGAGAATGTAGGGGATAGCAAAATTGAGTGGACCCTGACCGTGGACGGCCAGCCCGTTTCCCTCCCTGCCGGTATCAGCGGGATCCTCGACAACGCTGGGGGCAGCGTGAGATTCCTTCAGACCGGCACCAACGTCCTGACCGCCTCCGTGACGGACGGCCTGGGCCGTGCGTTCACCTACGAGCAGACCATTGAGGTCTATCCCGTTCTCCACCTGGAGCTGACGGCGGATGCCGCCACTCATACGGACGAGCAGATCAGCGTCATGCTGGAGAAGGATACCAACCTGCCCGTGGCATGGAGCGTGACCCCCTCCAATGACCCCGGCACCGCTGCCGCCTACTCCGGCGACCTGACGGACAACGGCGGCACCATCCAGATCACCAGCGCCGGGACCTATGATATTTCCGCCAGCGTGATGGACGCCACCGGGCGGGTGTTCGCCGCTCCCGCCGTTTCCGTCATGGTCTACCCTGTGGCTGGCTTGGACTTCACACTCCCCGCCGCCGCGTGGACGGACAGCAGCACCCCCGTGGATCTCCTGACCTCCGACTTGCAGGGGCAGGACGTGACCTGGACGCTGACGAAGGACGGCGCGGCGGTTTCCCTGACCGGCTCCATGCTGGGCGACCTGGGGAACCTGGGCGGCAAGGTCCGTTTCCCCGAAGTAGGGACCTACACCCTGACCGCCTCCGCCGTGGACGCGCTGGGCCGGGAGTATAGCTGTTCACAGACCATCCGCATTTACCCTGTTGTCGGCCTGACCGTTTCCACCAGCGATATGAGCCACACCGATACTGCGGAGGATGTGAAGCTGACCACGGAAAACCTGGGCAGCAACGAAGTGGTCTGGACGGTCCTGCGGGACGGCAAAGAGATCATGCCGCCCTTTGACCTGACCGCCAAGGGCGGGCACGGCTTCTTCCCCGAACCCGGTCTTTACACCTTCACCGCCAGCGTGACGGATGAGCTGGGCCGCATGACCACCGCCAGCGATTCCATTCAGATTTACCCTGTGGGCGTGTCCGGCTTCTATCTGCCGAAGATGTTCCACACTGATTCCGTGGTCACGCTGGTAACAGGCTTTGAGGAATTGGGCGAGAACCCCCTGCGCTGGTCCCTGACCCGGAACGGCGAGAATGTCCCCGTTTCCGACTATGTGACCGGGGAGCTGACGGCGGACGGCGGGAAAGTCCAGTTCAAGCAGGCGGGCGAGTACAAGCTGAAAGCCAGCTTCAAGGATGCGGGGGGACGCAGTTACTCCTATGAGCAGTCCTTCACCGTCTATCCCATCCCTGTGATCGCCTGGACCATGCCTAACTACGCCCACACGGACAGTACCTTCACCGTGGCGGTTGAATCCAAGAACGTGGTGGAGGATGCCGCCGTCAAGTGGCACATTGACGATACCTACGGCCTCCACCAGAATTGGGGGACCTACGTTGCCGGAACCCTGGGCGCTGTCCCCGGTGATATTCGGATCAAACACGCTGGAGTGTTCACCCTCGGCTGTGAGATCACCGATCCCGCCGGGCGGGTGTTCTCCTTTGACGGCCCCTCCATTGAGGTCCTGGCAGAACAGGAATTGCAGGTGAGCATCATTGAGCAGCAGGTCTACACCGGCGAGACGGTCCAGGTGCGGACGCTGGGCAATAACATTGAGCTGCCTGTGGAGTGGTCCTTGGAGAAGGACGGCAAGCCCGCTGACATTGCCACCTATGTCACCGGCGACCTGAACAACCTGGGCGGCGCTATCCAGTTCACCCAGGGCGGCAGTTATCGGCTCATCGGAACCCTCCGGGATGGCCTGGGCCGGACCTTCACCGCCAGCGACACCATCACCGTCTTGCCGGTAGGCTCCCTGCAATTCTCCATGGCGGATATGGAGTATGTGGGCAACCGCGTCCCCGTGGTCATGGATAAGCTCTTTAACCCGGACGGGGCAACTATTACATGGTCCGCGCAGAAGGACGGAGCGGCCTGCCTGATTGATCTCTCCACCCTGGACAATGACGGCGGCACCGTGATCTTCCCGGAACCCGGCGAGTACACCCTGACCGCCACCCTCCGGGACGGCAACGGCAAAACCGCCACCGCCAGCCAGTCCATTACCGTCATTTTCAAGGCCGCTTTGAGCGTGACAGCCCCTGATTCCATCCACATCGGCACCAAGTTCCCCGTGGGTATCAGCGGCGCGGGCAGTCTGCCCGTGAGCTGGGGCGTGAAGCTGGGCGGCAGGCCCGTCACCCTGGACAGCAACACCGGATTCCTCTCCAATGACGGCGGTACGCTGGCAATGTTTGAGGAAGGGATCTATACCATCACCGCCACCGTGCGGGATGATGCGGGCAATCTGACCAGCGCCTTTGCCAATATCACCGTCACCAACACCGCCCCGGTGATCGACCGCTTCACCGCCAACGCCACCCGGAACATGAAGGATGGCCGCTTCTATGCTGACCTCAACGCCGTGGCCTCTGACCCGGACGGGGACGCTGTGCATCTGGAGTGGAGCAGCGAGTACCAGCAGGACGGCTATTATGAGGTAGGGACGCACACCATCCGCGTCCGCGCTGTGGACGAATGGGGCGCTGCCTCCGCATGGGAGATCCGGACGATTGAGTTTATCAACAACGCTCCGGTGATTACCAGCTTCACCGCCAGCGTGACCCGGCAGACCAGCGGCAACAACTTCCTCGCCAACGTCTCCGCCACGGGCAGCGACCCGGACGGCGATACCGTGACCCTGGAATGGGGCGGGGACTACAATTCCTCCGGCTGGTACTCCCGGAACGGTTCTCATACCATCCGTGTCCGTGCGGTGGATTCCTATGGCGCTGCTTCCGCATGGCAGGAGAAAACCATCGAATTTGTCAATCAGGCCCCCAGCAAGCCGGTGATCTCCCGGAATCCCGCCAATGGCGTGGTGCGGCCCAGCCAAGCGGTGACGATCACCGCCAGCTCCACCGACCCGGAAGGGGACGCCATCACCTATGAGTGGGACGGCAGAGACAAGGAAACCACCACCTACGGCTATGGAAAGCATCTGGTGAAGTGCAGAGCGGTGGACGCCTACGGCGCGGCTTCTCCCTGGTCCGCTATCGTGTTCTTTGTGGCGGACGATGTGGGCGGCGGCATGACCCTGACCTCCGCCAATTCCTTCATTGAGGAAACCGGCATCAGCTTCAATGACGATGGGGAGACGATCTATGGCTACATTACCGAGTACACCTTTGATGTGCCTCCCGTCAGCGGTCACAATGGCAGCGACTACGGCAAGATCGAAGCCTATAACATTCTCACCGGCCAATGGGATCAGATCGCCTATAAGACCACGAACAACGGTGTGACCCTCTCCGGCCAACTGCCCACCGGCACTTATACACAGATGCGGTTCTATTACTACACGAACCACGACTGTATGTATAACAAGAGCAACATCACCTATTCCATCGTATTTGACTTTTAAGAAAAGGAGATTTGCCTATGCGAAAAACGAAA
>JAETNP010000006.1 GCA_021768185.1 Oscillospiraceae bacterium | reverse complement strand
CCCGCCCACCGCAGCTATGAGACCCGCCTGCTGAAGTTCGCGGACGCCGCCAAACGTCCCTGCGGCGCTGCGGAGACCTCCAACGCCCGGGTCATCAACCAGTTCATCCACCCGGATGTGCTGCCTACCTGCCAGCTGTCCATGGGCCTGACCCAGCTGTCTCCCGGCAGCGTATGGAACACCATGCCCGCCCACACCCACGAGCGCCGGATGGAGGTCTACACCTACTTCAACATCCCCGAGGGCAACGTGGTCTTCCACATGATGGGCCAGGGTCAGGAGACCCGGCACATCGTCATGCAGAACTACGAGGCGGTGATTTCCCCCTCCTGGTCCATCCACTGCGGCTGCGGCACGGGCAGCTACACCTTCATCTGGGCCATGGGCGGCGAGAATCAGGCTTTTGATGATATGGACAACATTCCTATTACGGAACTGCGCTGAAAGTGAGGAAAAGCAACATGGACATGCAGAAATTATTCTCCCTGGAGGGCAAGGTGGCCCTGGTCACCGGCGGGGCCTACGGCATTGGCTTCGCCATGGCGGAGGCCCTGGCGAACGCGGGGGCGAAGATCGCCTTCAACTGCCGCAGCCAGGAGCATCTGGACAAGGCCCTGGCGGACTACGCCGCCAAGGGCGTTGACGCCAAAGGCTACATTGCCGACGTCACCGACGAGGCGCAGGTGAAGGACCTGATCGCCAAGATCGAGGCCGACCTTGGCGGCGTGGACATTCTGTTCAACAACGCGGGCATCATCCGCCGCATCCCCATGACGGACATGAGCGCAGAGGAATTTCGTCAGGTGGTGGATATCGACCTGGTGGGCCCCTTCATCTGCGCCAAGGCGGTCATCCCCGGGATGCTGAAGAAGGGCCACGGGAAGATCATCAACATCTGCTCCATGATGAGCGAGCTGGGCCGGGAGACTGTCTCCGCCTACGCCGCCGCCAAGGGCGGATTGAAGATGCTCACCCGGAACATCTGCTCCGAGTACGGCGCGGCCAACATCCAGTGCAACGGCATCGGCCCTGGCTATATCGCCACCCCCCAGACCGCGCCCCTGCGGGAGCGCCGGCCGGACGGCAGTCGCCATCCCTTTGACCAATTCATCATCGCCAAGACCCCGGCGGGCCGCTGGGGCGACCCGGAGGACCTGGCGGGTCCCGCGGTATTCCTGGCCTCCGACGCCTCCAACTTCGTCAACGGCCACGTCCTCTATGTAGACGGCGGCATCCTGGCCTATATCGGCAAGCAGCCCTAAAGACTGATCTCTCCGCACCGGACCTCCTTTCCGCTCATATACTGGGATATATCCGCAAAGGAGGTTCGGCATGGAGCAATATTTCCCCTTTGAGGTGACCGAGCTGCCATACAGCTATATCGGCCTGATGCCTCACTGTGATGCCAATACGCTGTATTATCACCACGATAAATACTACGCCGAGACGGTCTATGAGCTGAACCGGATGGTGGTGCGCCACCGGCTGACAGACCGGAGTCTGAGCCAGCTGGTCACAGAGGACTTCAATCTGCCCACTGCCCAACTGAACCGGCTGAAAGCCGCCGCCGGGGCGGTGTATAACCACCAGCTGTTTTTCGACGGCATTTCCTGCAAGGCTGGCGCGCCCCCCTTCAACCGCCTGACGGAGGCGATCAGTGCCACCTACGGTTCCATGGGCCGGTTTCAGCAGCTGCTCATTGAAGCGGCGGACAGCGTCATCGGTTCCGGCTGGGTCTGGCTGTCGGCGGAGGGAGACCGGGGCATACATATCTCCACCACGGAGAACAACGACGTGGTGCCCCTGGCATCGGTGACGCCTCTGCTGATTCTGGACATGTGGGAGCACGCCTACCTTACTATGGACCACTTTAACAAGGCATCCTATGTGGAGGATTGGTTTTCCCTCATCAACTGGAGCAGGGCAAACGACCGGTATCTTGCGGCTCTCTCCGGCGCCGCGGTGGGGTAACGCCAAGAGGCCCCCCGAAAGCAATGTGCTTTCGGGGGGCCTCTTGACATATTTTAGCTCATTTTCAGGATCTCTTTTTTCAGCCGGCTGATGATCCGCTTTTCCAGCCGGGAAATGTAGGACTGGGAGATGCCCAGCCGGTCGGCCACCTCCTTCTGAGTCTGCTCCCGGCCGCCGCCCAGCCCGAAGCGGAGGGTGATGATCTCCCGCTCCCGGTCCTCCAGCTTGGCGATAGCGGCGGAGAGGAGCTGCCGGTCCACGTCGTCCTCAATAGGCCGCATGACGGTGTCGGAGTCGGTGCCCAGCACATCGCTGAGGAGGAGTTCGTTGCCGTCCCAGTCGGTGTTGAGGGGTTCGTCCAGGCTGACCTCCCCCCGCTGAGCGGCGTTCTTCCGCAGGTACATGAGGATCTCGTTCTCAATGCACCGGGAGGCGTAGGTGGCCAGCTTGATGTTCTTGTCGGTGCGGTAGGTATTGACGGACTTGATGAGCCCGATGGTGCCGATGGAAATCAGGTCCTCAATGTTGATGCCCGTATTCTCGAAGCGGCGGGCGATGTAGACCACCAGCCGGAGGTTGCGCTCAATGAGGATCTGCCGGGAGTCCTCCTCCCCGGCGTCCAGGCGGGCCAGGACCTCCGCCTCTTCCTCTCGGGTCAACGGCGGGGGAAGGGTGTCGCTGCCGCCGATGTACTGGATTTTTCCGGGCTGGAGCAGTCCCAGCCCCTCCAGAATCCGGCGGAGCAGGGCCAGCGCTTTACGCGGCATAGCTCTCCGCCTCCTTTCCGGCGTCTCCGCCCCAGAGGGCGGCGTAGCCGCCGCCGTCGGACACGGGGGTGGGAGAGAGCGCCACGGTGACGGCCCCCAGAGACTGCCCATCCAGTTCCGCCCCGTCCGCCTTGAAGCAGAGCAGCAGTCCGCTGCGGACCCCCACCGCCCGGTAGGGCAGGAGGCGGAAGCCGCCGCCCAGCTTCTCCAGGCAGCGGGACGCGCCGTCGGCCTCCAGCCGGGAGAGAACAGCCCGCTCCTCCGGCGTCCACAGCGCTTCCAGCGCCGCCCAGTGGACGGTGAGCACCGGCGCGCCGGACAGGCCGTCGGTGAGGGTGCAGCCGGTGTCCAGCAGGGCGGTCAGCTCCGCCTCCCGGCCCCTTCGCAGGATGCGGCAGCGGCAAAGCTGCCCTGCCGCGCTGTGGCGCGCTCCGCCCCGGAAGACCACCGACAGGAGCAAAAAGCAGCCCCCTCCCGCCAGGAAGAAGATCCGCCAGTCCAATCCCTCCAGAGCGCCGCCCCGCTCCCGCAGGAGCCTCTCTCCGGCCACCAGCGCGCCGGCCAGAGAGCAGGAGAGCAGAAAGAACAGCAGCACCCTCCGCAGGAATCCCTCCCGCCGTCCGAAAGCCAGCCGCACCAGCGCCGCCGCCGTGCACGCCTGTACTGGCAGAGAGGAAAGGACCCCCCATCCCGGCAGAGCGCACAGCACCCCATATGTACCGCCCAGCGCCGCCGCCGATGCCAGCCGCTTTCCGGCCACCGTGAGGCCCGAGAGACGGCCCGTGGCGTACAGCGCCGCGGCGTCGGCAGCTCCGTTGAGCAGAAAGACAATATCCAGATAAACCACCATGGCTGTAACCCCCTTTGGACAGACATAGTATAATCCCTGTCCCGCCGGGGATTTTGTCGTTCCCGGTCCCCTGTCCCGGAAAAAAGCGCGCCGGCCAAATGGCCGGCGCACATCTGTTTATACGATCCTTCGACTAAAAGCATACTTTCGTTACCGGGCCAAAATCTGGGAATAGCAACGGTGTTATACTGTTCTTCGATTAAAAATATGCAATCGTTACCGGGTGGAAATCTTGGAATTGCAATGGGCTTAGTCTCGAAATTAAAGTTCTTTTTGATACTTTTTCTTTCAAGAAAAAGTATCATTCCAGATAATTTTCTCTGACCTGCCCAATATCATCCTGAGACAGGTGCAGGCCATCCTTTAGATACGTGTCAAAGCTGCCAAATCGCTCCTCCACCGCTCGATAGAAGGTATCCAGATACTCTTCCTTCGCCAGCAGCAAAGCCCGAACGGACGCCTTCGCCGCCGGTACTGCTTCCCCAGACTGTTGTGCCAGCAGCGCAGTCAGCTTCTCGGCCTCGCCCTCCAGACACCGGTTCGTTCGCAGGTAATCTTCACGGATCGCCTCCCGGGGAACGCCCAGCAGCTCCTCCAGGATTACGGAGGCCACTCCTGCCCGGTCCTTTCCCGCCGTGCAGTGCCACAGCACCGCCCCGTCCCGCCGCTCCAACAGGAGACGGATAAACGTTTCATATTGGGCCAACGAGTAGTCGTTGAAAACAAATGCCCGGTATATTTCGTTCATATACCGTTCCGCGGCTTCCTGGGCGGACAGAAATGCGGCAAACGCCTCCCTGTCCGCCGAACGCTCTCGGGTAATCCCTGCCACCTGGCGGTCAAAGATCGGGATGTGAACAGACTCCACCCCTGGAATGGCAGCGTCCGGCTTCTCGCTTCGCTCCTCATCGGTCCTGAGATCAACGATCAATGCCGTCATCTCCCGGAGCTTTTGCCGGTCCCCCTCCGAAAGCTCGGCCAGATGACCGGAGCGCACCAGTTTTCCCTCTCTGATCCGTTTCCCGTTGATGGCTGGCATCCCGCCCAGGTCCCGAAGGTTCGGCAGCCTGTCGAATTTAAGCAATCTGCTCATCGCGTCTCCTCCGCTCACTGCAGAACGAAATCCATATACACCGGATTGTGGTCGCTCCACCGGAAGCCGGTCTCCCATACCCGGGCTTTCCGGACCTCCACATTGGCGGAGACGATGAACCCGTCCACCGTGACCCGAAAGCTGTCGGGCCCATAGGGCCGGTCCGCATTCCGGCAGGAGGCCACAGGGTTCTCCTCATCGAAGGGGGCAATGATGGTCAGCCCCTCCGGCACCAAAGAGGCGGGGATGGACTGGGCCCAGGTGTAGGCCGGGCCGGATATGCCGAAGACCTCCGGGGAGTTGCCCAGCAGGTCCTTGTTAAAATCACCGCCGGCAACGGTATAGTTGCCCTTTTCGTATTCCAACTGCATATCGGAAAACAGCATTTCCAACTGCTCCTCCGCAATGACCCCGTCGGAGGTGTAGGCGGAGAGATGCAGATTATACAGGACCAGCTCCTGCTCCCCGTCCGCCAGGGGGATGCGATGGACGGAGTAGCACCGGTCGCAGTCCAGCATTTTCATAAAACCATCCTCAATGGGCAGCTGGCGGCGGACGGCGGAGTCAATGGGAAAGGCCGAGCAGGTAACCATCCCCGCCCGGTTGGCCCCGTGGGGCTCCAGGAGAGGCCAGAAGAGGTAGGGGCTGTCGTAGTTCTGGGCGAAGGTACGGTTGACAAACAGACCGGAGGCCTTGTTGTCGATCAGCTGCTCCAGCTCGTTGATATGCCAGCTGCGAGTGCCGTCCACGTCCACCTCCTGGAGCAGGAGGAACTGGGGCGCGATGGCGCTCACTGTCTCCATCGCGCCGGAGACGTTCTCATTGACAGCCTCCGGGGAACGGGCGCGGCTCTCCTTGCCGCCGTCCATGAAGAAGCTGTAATCGTTGCTGTAGGCCCCAAAGCCGATATTGTAGGAGGCGATCCGATACGTCTCTCCTCTGGCCGGCTTGCCGTGGTCTGCGCCATCCATGGACACAACGGGCAGGACCTGATTGTCCTCCACCCGGTAGTAAGCGGCAAAGGCGTAGATCAGGTAGCCCACAACCACGACCAGCAGGAGTGCAATCACACCAAGGAGTATTTTCAGCGGCAGTTTCACCTTTTTCATACGGGAATCCGCTCCTTTCTGTTTCATATCCGGGGCGTTTCTCATGCTGTCACTCGATGAGATCCCTTTCTTGGTTACCGGGCAAAAATCTAGGATGCGCAATAAGTTTAGTCTCGAAATTAAAATTCTTTTTGATACTTTTTCTTTTAAGAAAAAGTATCAGGACTTGGCGGACAGGTCCCGGGCAATGCGCAGGATGCTCCAGGCGGGGACAGGCTGCGGGAGCTTCATTCTGAGGACCATCTGGGGCGTCTTAGGTTCCGTGACCGGCAGACCTGCTTCATCCTCGATGGCCTCCACCTGAAAAGCGAAGGGCTTCATATCCGGCCCCACCGCCTCCAGGGTATCCCCCACGCAGAACTTGTTCCGCAGAGTCAGCGCGGCCGTACCGTCCGGGGCGCATTCCGTCACCAGGGCCACCACCTGCCACTCCCGAATATACCGTGCATTTTCATAGTACTGTCCCGGCGGGCCGTAATAGAACCCTGTGGCATAGTGCCGGTGGCTGACCTTCTCCACCTCGTCCCGCCAGACGGGGTCGGCGGGATGTCCGGCGAACACGTCGTCCAACACGTGGCGGTAAGCGCCGGTGACGATGGCGGCATAGTAGGCGCTTTTCGCCCGGCCCTCGATCTTCAGGCTGCTGAGGCCCGCGTCCATGAGGTCGTCCAGATGGTCGATCATGCACATGTCCCGGGAATTCATGATGTAGGTCCCCGCCTCGTCCTCGAAGACGGGGAAGTACTCCCCAGGCCGCTTCTCCTCCATGAGGTAGTATTGGTACCGACAGGGCTGGGCGCAGGCCCCCCGGTTGCTGTCCCGTCCGGTCATATAGTTGGAGAGCAGACACCGCCCGCTGTAGCTGACGCACATGGCCCCGTGGACGAAAGCCTCCAGCTCCAGCTCCTCCGGCGTTTTCGCCCGGATCTCCTGGATCTCCTCCAGGCTCAGCTCCCGGGCCAGGATGACCCGCTTCGCCCCCAGCTCATACCACGCCCGGGCGGAGACGTGGTTGGCCACGCTCACCTGGGTGGAGACATGCCGCTGGCACCGGGGGGCGTACCGCCCCGCCAGGGTGAAGGTGCCCAGGTCCGCTGTGATCAGCGCGTCCACCCCGGCATCGTCCAGAAATTCCAGCCACTCCGGCAGCCGGTCGATCTCCCCGCAGCGGGGCATGGTGTTCACCGTCACGTGGACCCGCACCCCCCGGCTGTGGGCGAATTCCACCGCCCGGGGGAGCTCCTCCCGGGAAAAATTTCCCGCGAAGGAGCGCATCCCGAAGCTCTCGCCGGCCAGATACACCGCGTCCGCACCGTAGAGCACCGCCATCCGCAGCCGCTCCATGTCCCCGGCGGGACACAGCAGCTCCGGCTTCTTTCTCACACCCATGTCCGTCAGTTCCCCTCGCCTTCAGCAGCGATCCGGGCGGCGGCCTCCGCCGCGTCGGAGACGGCCCTGTTGTGCTGGCTCAAGGTCTCGCTGAACACATGCTTCTTGGTCTCCGGATTCAGGACATAGAAATAGTAGTTGGTGTCCGCCGGGCTCAGCGCAGCCTTGATGGAGGCCAGACCGGGGTTGGAGATGGGCGTGGGGGGCAGCCCGGTGTGCTGGTAGAGGTTGTAGGGGCTGTCCAGGGAGGTGTAGTCCTCCTGGGTGATGGGCCGTCCGGCGGCGTAGACCAGGGCGGCGTCGATCTGGAGCAGGCGGCCGGTCTCCCCGTCGTTCTCCAGACGGTTGTAGATGACCGAGGAGATGTTGGAGCGGTCGGAGCCGTCAGTCTCCTTCTCGATCAGGGAGGCGATGGTGATGATCTGCTCGAACTCATAGGAGGAGGCCTCAAACAGCTCCCCCAGTTCGTCGTTGCCGTAGACCTTCTTATTGAAGTTGCTGAGCATGGAGTTGAAGGCCAGCTCCGGCCGGGCGCCCACATAGAACTCGTAGGTGTCCGGGAACAGATAGCCCTCCAGGCGGCTGGCGTCGCCCAGGTTGTCGTTGTCCACAAAGACGTAGTTCTCAAACTTGTGGTTGGCGGCGGTGTCCGTGAGCTTTTCCTCAGTGCCCACGCCGTTCTCCGCCAGAAGGTTGATGATCTGCTTGACGCTGTAGCCCTCGGGAATGGTCAGCTCCACCGTCTCCGTCTTGCCGCCGGTGGTGCGCATACTGCGGATAAGGGCCATATAGTCCATTTCCGTGTTCAGAGTGAAGGTGCCGGTGTTCAGCTTGGTGTCCGCATGGTAGAACCAGGCGAACAGGCGGAAGAACCACTCGTACTCGATGAGCCCCGCCTCCTTGAGCGCCGCGGCCACCTTGTCCATATCGTAGTGGGTGACCTCTTTGATGGAACCGTCCTCCTGCTTCTCCTGGGTGACTTCGGCGATGAAATCCTCGGTGACCTGAAAGCTGGTCTCCATGGGAGGCTTGTTCAGCGCGGCAAAATCGTTGGCCAGCATCCAGCCCACCCCGGCAAAAATCGCGGAGCAGGTCCCCACGATGGCCAGCCACAGGAGGATGGCCAACAGGGGATTGGTACGTTTTTTGCGCCGTTTTTTCTTCTTTTTGGCGGGAGCGGCGCTCCGGGGAGCACTCTGATCCGCTCCTGGCGCGGTGCTCCGGGGCGGGCGGTCCCCTGCGGGACCGGGAGCTCTGCGGGGCTGCTCCCCGCTCCGGCGGGCGACTTCGTCGCCGTCCCAGCTGGTGGTTCTATAGCGGTCGTCTTGGTTCATGGACTCATGTCCTCCCTTTTGTGGGTTGGGCGCGAAAAAACTCCGCGCGAAAAAATTTTGCGGTCAAGCTGCCGCAGGGCATCCCGGCGCATAGTATGGTTCAGATCAATAAGAGAGGTGAAACAAAACTATGTGGAACAACGGTAACGACGGCGGCTGCCTGTGGATCATTCTGATCATCATCCTTCTGTGCTGCTGCTGCGGCGGAGGCTGCGGAAACGGCAATGGCAGCGGAAACGGCTGCTGTTGCTGCTGCAGCAACTGCGGGTGCTGCAGCAACAATTGCGGCTGCGGATGCTGCTGCGGAAACAACAATTGCTGCTGCTGAGGTACATACGCCGGCCTGCCGGGGACGGGAACGCTTTGGCGCTCCCGTCCCCTCAGCGTTTTGCCAGAGGCGGACAAGCGCTCTCAGCTTTTCTGTCTCCTTTTCTCCCCCGCCACGTGGACCAGGAACAGGGGCAGCTTCATCATCCGGCCAATACGGCTGGGATTCTTTGCCAGCCGGTGGAGCCATTCCAGGCCCAGCTTCTGGAAAATCTCCGGAGCTCTCCGGACTTCCCCGGAGAACACGTCCAGGCAGCCGCCCAGTCCCACCAGCAGATGGGCTCCGGTGGCCTCGCCGTTTTCCCGCATCCATTTTTCCTGCTTGGGCGCGCCCAGGCAGACGAAGGCCACGTCCGCTCCGCTGGAACGAACGGCCTCAATGACCGGCTGGTCCTCCTGGAAATAGCCGTCATGAGTCCCGGTGATGACCAGCCCGGGATATTGGCGCCGGAGATTTTCCGCAGCCTTTTCCGCCACGCCGGGCTTGGCGCCCAGCAGAAACAGGCGCTTTCCGCTCTCCGCCATCCGCGCCATAAGGCCCTGGGCGAAGCCGATGCCGGTGACCCGGCCCTTCAGGGGCGTGCCCAGCATCTTCGCGCCGTAGATGACGCCGATGCCGTCGGCCAGCACCAGATCCGCATCGTTGACAGCCTCCCGGGCTTCTTCGTCTGTCCGGCAGACCTCTACGATCTCAGGGTTGGGGGTAACCGCGTAGTGGGCACCCGGAGTATTCAGCAGGCGCACACCTTCGGCCACCGCCTGCTCCATGGTCATATTGTCAAAGCCAACGCCCAGTACGTCGATCCGCATAGGCGACTCCTTTCCAGTCCATACCGCATGGTAAAATTTAATATAGTATACCACAGATTTCTCAGCTTGTCCACCGCCGCCGCGCTCCCGGCGGCAAAGTGTCTGAGATGTTGTATTTTACCAGAGAATTTATGGGTTTTCTTTAAGAGTTTATGAATTTTTCCTGTTTTTAGCAGACAGAGTCCACGCGGGCTGTCATCTGCCCGCGCGAAAAAAGCCGAATTGCCCCTTGCAAAACATCCTGGAACATGGTAGCATGAAAAAAAGCTTCCATCCGGCGAAGCGAGCCCGGACAGAGGAGGGGGCCACTCCATGCAAACAAAAGACCTGCGCTCCCTGGCGGCGATCATCCTGTTCTACCTTGTGATCGAATCTCTTGGCGTAACCTGCCCCATCCTGTACCTTACGGGGATTTCCTGTGCGGGCTGCGGCATGAGCCGGGCGTGGCTGTCCCTGCTGCGGGGGGACATAGCGGGGGCGTTTGCATATCACCCACTTTTCTGGCTGCCGGTCCCGGCAGCGGCGCTGCTGTTTTTCCAGCGGCGAATTCCCCGGCGCGTCTTTCGCTGGGGCATGGGCATTGTGTGTGTGCTGTTTGTCGCGGTGTATCTCGTCCGCCTCCTGTGGCTGGAGGACCCAGTGGTTGTTTTTCAGCCCTCCAAGGGGCTGATCGGTCGTCTGGTCTCCGGCGCTCTGGCGGCGGCCGGATCATAATATGAAGGGAGAAATAAAAGATGAAATGTTGGAAATGCGGCGCGGATCTCGCGCCGGGAGCCGCTTTCTGCAGCTCATGCGGTGCGAAGCAGGAGCAGGGCGCTCCCAATCCGGGACAGACGCCTCCCCCCTCCGGCGGCGGGGGAAACACCATCGTTTTGACGGTGTTTGCCGCCATCTGTATGGCGGTGTGCGGCGGTCTGGCCGTGCGGTCCCTGTTTCGTGCGCTGGGCGGGATTTTTGATATCGGCTGGGCAGGTGTGTTCGGCACCATCCGGATCGTAGGACTGAACGCGCTGTCCGCCGTGATGCTGGCGGTGATGGCCATTGTCTGCGCGCTGATCGCCTTCAAGCGGAACGCGCGGAACTCCGACGGCCTGCTGGTATGTCTGGCCATCGGCGGCGCAGGCTATCTGGTGGTGCGGCTGCTGTCCCTGATTGTCAGCCTGGTAATTTACCCCGGCGGCTTTGGCCGCAATTTCGGCAGCTTCGTTCTGGCTGTCCTGGGCGTGGCAGCGGCTGTGGCCGGCATCTATGCCATTGAGCGTTTTGTCCTGGGAGAGTTCCCCATTGCCGGCAAGTCGGTGGACGACCTGAAGCTGGACGTGCAGGCGGCGCTTGATTCCTTCCAGCAGACCGCCGGCGAAGTAGGGGCGCAGGCGTCCCAGGCCGCTCAGAACGCCAAGGCGGAGCGCGAGGCCCGCGCCGCGGCCCAGCAGGCCCAGTATAACCAATACAATCAGTACAACAATCCCCAATATCAGCAGCCCGGCCCTGGTGCGGACGGCCCCCAGTACGGACAGACGCCTCCGGGCTACGCCCCCTTCCGACTGAAAGCGGACCGGAGTCTGGTTGCCTATATTCTGCTCAGCCTTATTACCTGCGGTATCTACAGCTGGTATTTCATTTACGCCCTGGCCCGGGACGTCAACGCGGTCTGCGCCGGGGACGGCAAGTCCACCGCCGGACTTGTCAAGCTGGTTTTGCTGAGCATGATCACCTGCGGCTTCTACAGTTTTTACTGGTACTACGCCCTGGGCAACCGTCTGGCGGAAAATGCGCCCCGGTATGGTTTGAATTTCCAGGAGAACGGCACCACAGTTCTGCTGTGGTATCTGGTGGGCTCGCTGGCCTGCGGGATCGGTCCCTTTGTGGCAATGCACATTATTATCAAGAACACCAACGCCCTATGCGGGGCCTATAATTATCAGCACGGCATCTGAAAAACAAAGAGAGACCGCCGCAGGGAACTGCGGCGGTTTCCTTTTGCCGCCGCTGCACGGCGGCCCCGGCTCTGATCTTGTTATAGCTTCGCCCCCCGCACGAATGAAAATTTTGTCTCACTGCATACTACCGCAATAAAAATCAGAGCAAACCCCAGGAGCATCCTCCCATTGACCCGATCTCCCGCGAATACCACCGAGCAGAGGACCCCGAACACCGACTCCAGCGACAAGATCACCGACGCCGACGCCGGATCGGACCACACCTGCCCCACATTCTGAAACAGCAGCGCAGCGGTAGTCGCCATCACCGCCAGATAAGCCAGCGGCAGCAAAACCTCCGGCCGGGCCAGCGCCTGGGCAGGAAACGTCTCTGTAATAGCCCCGCCAATCCATGCGTACAGCCCCGAAAAAGCGAACTGGAACACTGTCAGCAGATAAATGTCCTTCCCGGGAGAAACCTTTGCCACCGCGACGATATGAGAAGCATAAAACACCGCCGATACCAGCGTCAGCCCATCCCCCGGGTTCACCGTCAAATCTCCGGTGAGGCTCACCAGCCCTACCCCCGCCACGCACAGCACCGCCGCGATCACATTGTACCGGTCCGGCCTGACCTTGGCGAAGGCCCAGTAAAAGAAGGGCACCAACACGCAGTATACCGCCGTCAGAAATGCGTTCTTCGACGGCGTGGTCAGCGCCAGCCCATAGGTCTGCACGGAGTACGCCAGATAGAGAAACCCGCCGATCACAGCCCCCCGCCAGAGGTAGTCCGGCGTAAAGATTTTCCATTTCTTCCAGCACAAAAGCCCCAGCAGCACCGCCCCAGCGGTAAATCGAATGGCCAGCAGATACTGCACCGGCAGCGCGTCCAGCGCGTCCTTCATAATAAAGAAAGAACTGCCCCAGATAAACGCCGCCGCGAACAGCATGGGCTTTGCCAGCCTGCGCATCATTTTTTCATTCATGACCAATTACCTCATCCTTGCATTCCAGCGCCCGGATATGATACAATAGGCGCTAAGACGATATCATACCAAAGAGGTGGACAAATGGCAAGACTCGACAGCAAATTTTTTCTCCGGGATACCGTCACAGCCGCCCAGGACCTGCTGGGCCGCTATCTCATTCGGAACGACGGCGGGGAACATATTGTCTGCCGGATCACGGAGACGGAGGCCTACGTAGGCGCTATCGACAAGGCCTGCCACGCCTACGGCGGCCGGCGGACGCCCCGGACGGAAACCCTCTACGCCGCCCCCGGCACCTCCTACGTCTACCTGATCTACGGCATGTACAGCTGCCTCAACTTCGTCACCGGACCGGAGGGGGAAGCCTCCGCCATTCTGGTCCGGGGCTGCGTGCCGGTATACAACGCCGACGCCGCCGCCCGGCGGAGGTTCGGGGTCGCTGTATCGGAGATGACTGCCTACCAGCGGAAAAATTTCATGAACGGCCCCGGGAAGCTGTGCAAAGGCCTGTCCATTGACCGTACTTTAAACGGCCTGCCTCTGGGGAACGGCCTGCTGGATCTTGCCTGGGACCTGCCGGAATACGGTCTGCCCCGCCGTCCGGATGACATGCCCTTTCACACCGGGAAGCGCGTCGGCATCGACTACGCCGAGGAGGCCGTTGATTTCCCCTGGCGGTTCTGGATCGACGAATGAGGAAGGAGCGCCGCTATGCTGATTTTTGACCTGGACGGAACCCTGATCGACTCCAACGGCGTGTGGCTGGAGGTGGACAAGACCTTCCTGTCCCGCCATGGCTATGAATACAGCCAGGCCTACCACGACGGCGTGGCCCACTCCATTCTGCAAAACTGCGCGGTCTTCACCAAGAACCACTTCCAGATGGAGGAGTCCTGCGAGGAGATCATCGCGGAGTGGATGGATCTGGCGAAAAACGCCTACGACCACGTGCCTCTCAAGCCCCACGTCCGGGAGTACCTGGACCGCTGCAAGTCCGCCGGACACCGGATGGCAATCTTCACCGCCTGCGTCCCGGAGCACTGCCGGGCCGCCGTAAGAAATCATGGTCTGGACGAGTATTTCGAGCGGATCATCTACGCCCAGGACCTGGGCGCGGACAAAAAGTCCCCGGCCATTTTCCGCCAGGCGGCGGAGCTGCTGGGAGTCAAGCCCCGGGAGTGCGTCTTTTTCGACGATTCCCTCACCGCCTGCAAGGGTGCCAAGGCCGCCGGAATGACGGTGGTGGGCATCCAGGACGCCTATTTCACCGGCTCCGAGGTGGACATGCGGGAGCTGTGCGATCAATACATCTCGGACTTTGGAGAGCTTTTATAACAAAGTGTAAAATAAGAGGGACGGGCTTTCAATGAAAGTCCGTCCCTCTTGCTATGTATCCGTCAGCTGCCGAAAGTCTCCGCAAACAGGTCCGCCATATCCTGCGCGTTTTCGGGGTAGACGAACATGCCCACCACGTTGGAGGTGGAGGTAATAATGCCCTGCTTCCAGGTCTCGCAGGAGGCCGGATACCACGCGCCGCCGTCGGCCTGGGTGTTGATCCGGGTCTGGAGGGCGTTCTGTACCGCCACCACGTCGTCGCTGGTGGCGTCGTCGCTGAGCTTCACCAGCCCCACCGCCATATTGGCCATCGTCATCATGGTCTCCTGGACCAGGACCTCTTCCACGGCGGCAATGCTGCTCAATCCGGGATAATAGGTGTCCAGCAGTTCGCCGTCCAGCGCCATCATGCTGTCCAGGCCCTCATAGCTGCCCTGGAGAGTGGAGAAAAAGTCGTTGAGGGAAACGGAGGTCTGACCGGGGTTAGCCTCTTCTGCGGCGGGCGGCGCGTCTTCCTTCCAGCTGCACCGGACAATGCACTCAAAGTCATACTGTCCGCTTTCGCACTCCAGATGCATGGTGATGGTGGTTGTACCCGGCGCCACCGCGGTGACGGTGCCGAGATTTTCGTCCACCGCAGCCACCGTCTCATCGGCGGAGGCGAAGGTGCAGGCGTAAATGCCCGGAACTCCCTGGGCGGAGAGGGTAAAGGTCTCACCGGCGGAGAACAGGGTCACGTCCTTGTGGCTGGCGGTGATCTCCGTCTTTTCCTCCGGCGCGTCGGGCTCCTTCTCATCTCCCTCCGGGTCGGGGAGCAGCGTATCCGGCTTGTCGTCAGGGATCTCCGGTTCCACGGCGATGACATCGTCTTTATCCCCGTCGGGGGCGGAAGGTTCCTCCGGCTGTACGGTCGGGGATTCCGGCTTAACATCCGGACTGTTGACCTCCCGGTTGAGGAAACTGATGGAGCAGGCCGTGAGGCTCAGCAGCATGGCCAGCGTCAGCAGAAGTGCGGTAATTTTTTTCATATTGAGCGAATCCTCCCAAGCATTATAATGTATTATTTATCTTTTTCACCATACTGCCTGTTAAGACGTTTGTCAAGAGCATTTTGTTCCTCAATCTTCTGCCCTCAATTTGTTGTTGAAATCCTGAAGCAGTTCCTGCTCGGTACAGCGCAGCGCCTTGCAGAAGCAGGCCAGCTCGTAATCCGTCACAATTCGCTTGTTGTTCTCAATGTTGCTGATTGCCTGCTGATCAATGTTGACCCCCAGCACCTGCATCCGAGCCGCGAGCTCCTGCTGTGTGACTCGCTTCCGAACGCGCATAAGGCGCAGCGGCATAGCAATTACATTTTTTCTTCCCTGGTAAGAAAGTTTTTGCATATTTTACACCTTATATAGATATTTTACTTGACAATATCATAGTATGTAGCGTAAAATACATTTCATCCTATACTGGAGGATAAAATATGGACTTACTTACACAGCTTTTCATCAAAGCACTGGAGGGGCAGAAAGTCGAGGTAACATTTACCGGCGGGAACTTCGATCTCAAAGAGAGCATCGAGAGCGCCAGCGTCGCCGCCCTTGGAAGAATCAGGGAAATTTTGAAGGACGCCGCACTGGAAGACGCGGAGTGCTTCCAGAAAATCGAAGCCATTGTCTGCGAATACGAAGCACTGGGTCTGGACTGCGGGGTCCGGCATGATTTCGGCTGATAAACAGAACAAAGGGGCCTCCCTGCCGGGAGGCCCCAATTTATTTGCCGCTTTAATCCAATATGACCGATTCTTTCTTGCCCTTTTTATTTCTGGGATACTCCCGTATCCTGGTCACATATTCCAGATTGACCGCCTGCATCTGTCCCCGGGCGTCCTCGATCAGCATTCCGCCGCCGCTGACCTCCCGGATGGTGCCCTGCACGCTGCCGTCGTTGGAGGTAATGGTGTAAATGATGCACTCCTTGCCGATAAACTGTTTTGCCAGCGTCTCCATGGCTTCTCTCTCCCCTTTTCCTTTCTTTCGGATATGGTGCGCCGCCGCCGCGAGCTTCTGCCTCCTCCTCGGCAGGAACACAATGAGGAACAGGAGCCAGCACACCGCGATCATCCAATAGACTGGTCTCAATGGTTCTCCCTCCGTCCAAAAAACACACTATATCCGGACTTCCGCCTTCCGGTAGCACAGTACGCTGAGGACCAGCAGTCCCAGCACCACCACGATCCCCACGGCGGCCCACGCGGCGGGGCTGAGCAGTCCGGTCAGGAACAGGATGCCCCGCCCGATCTGGGCCAGCAGGCTGGCGCCGCCCTCCCGGGCCGCGTCCACGCTGTTGCCTGCGATCATGGGCAGGAAGCAAAGGGGGAACCAGACGGCGGCGAAGCCCGCGTTCCCGAACCGGATCTGCAAGGCCCCGAAGCAGAAGTCCAGGACGCAGATCACGAGGATGAAAATGGGGTAATACCACCACTTCATCGCGACAAACACATCCAGATCCAGCTCCCAGCCGGGGTAGAGGACGCCGTAGAGCCACAGCTCGAATTTGTCCAGCAGCCAGGCAAATACGAGGCCCACCAGCGTATTGAGCATCGTAATGACGGGGTCCGCCAGCATGTAGCTGCGCCGGGTGTGGCCCATGGAGACCGCCAGGCGGTAGCGGTTCATGGCCCCGCTGCCCCGCACCAGCCCGCCGAAAATGGTCGCCATCAGGGCCATCATGCCGCCGATGGCGGCGTAGTCCCGGTCATCGTTGACGGTGGCGTTGATGACCACTATTATGATGACCCCCGTCAGGAACAATGCCAGCTGAAAGGCCAGCATGATCGGTATACCGTTCCGGTTGACCTTCAGATGCTTCACAAAGAATTTCTGCATGGCCTTCCCCTCCTCACAGCTTCACTTCCTGCCGCCGCAGCAGCAGCCATTGGAACGCGATATCCAGCGCCAGGAACACAGGCACCGCCGCTATCAGCCACCAGGGCAGCGTCTCAAAGTGGGACAGGACTCTGGCCATCCTTGCCATATCGAGGAACTTGTCTGACGCCGCGCCGGCAAAGCCCACGGTGCCTCCCGCCACGCCGCACAGGAGGATGATGAGGACCGTACCCGCCCATTTCCACTTGACGAAGATGGTCCCCATGATGCTCCCCAGGGCGGAGGCGATGAGCAGTACGCACAGCAGGGTGGGGATGCTCCGCAGGCCCACGGAGGACACCTCGCCCGGCATCAGCAGCCAGACAGCGGAGCACAGCGCCAGGGTCGCCGCGATGATGAGCAGCCGGTAGTAGTGGAACCCCAGCAGCACGTTCCGGCGGGTCTCCCCCATAGACAGCAGCAGGGGCACGTACAAGGTCTGGGACCCGGAGTTGATCATCATCATCACGAAGATGGCGGCGATGCACAGATAATAGGGCATCACGGCGGCGAAGGTGGCAAAATCCAGCCCCTCCGCGCTGAACAGGGAAATCACCGCCAGCACCGCCGCCGCGGCCAGGACCACCCCCGCGCTCTCCCAGGTGTACCGGGTCCAGAATTTCAGGTTGCGCTTCACTTGGCCTCCTCCTCCCCGCACAGGGCCACGAAGGCCCGCTGGAGGCTCACCGGCTGGACGGACACGTCCCGGCCCTCGTCCACCTTCTGCCCCGGTTTGAGGAACACGGTGACGCCCTTGCTGCGGCCCACGGTCTCGGTGTGGTGGACCTCCAGTCCGGCGACGGCGGCGTCCACCTCCTCGATCTTGCCGCTGACGTGGACGGCGCTGTCCACAAAGGTCTGGGTGTCGGCCTCGATGAGGATTTTCCCCTCGTGGAGGATGATGACCTTCTCCAGCACGTCGGCGGCCTCCTCGATGATGTGAGTGGAAACGACAAAGGTCCGTCCGGAGCTGGAATATTCCTCCAACAGCAATTTGTAGAACTGCTCCCGGGCCACCACGTCCAGCCCGGCCACCGGCTCGTCCAGGAAGGTGTAGGGAGCCTTGGAACACAGGGCCACGATGATGGTAATCATGCTGAGCATACCCTTGTTCATCTTCCCGAACTTCTTCTTGAGGTTCAGGTCAAAGATCTTCACCAGCCGCCCCTCCAAGTCCTTGTCCCAGTCCTCGTAGTAAGTAGAGGCGATGCGCAGGTACTCCTTGGCCTTCATGGCGGCGATGCCGCTCTCGGCGTTGGCGTTCAGCTCCCGTGAGAAGCATATCTTTGCCAGGCTCTTCCGGTGCTCCCATACCGGCTCGCCGTCCAGGGTGACGGTGCCCTTAGTGGCGGGATTCTGGGCGGACAGGATGGACAGCAGGGTGGTTTTTCCCGCGCCGTTGCGGCCGATGAGGCCATAGATCTTTCCGGGCTTGAGGTCCAGCGTCACATCGTACAGCACGTCCTTGCCGCCGTAGGTTTTCACAATGTTCTCACAATGCAGGCTCATATATTTCTCTCCCCTATCATAGTCAGTAATTCTTCCTTGGATATCCCCAGGCTTCTGGCCTCCGCCAGCAGAGGGACTACATGGTTTTCCGCGAAGGCGGCCTTCCTTTTGGCGAGGATTTTTTCTCTGGCCCCTTTCGCCACAAACATGCCGATGCCCCGGCGCTTATACAGGATGCCCTCGTCCACCAGCAGGCCGATTCCTTTCGCGGCGGTAGCCGGGTTGATGGTGTAGAGCTTCGCCAGCTCATTGGTGCTGGGCACCTGTTCCTCCTCCAGCAGGATACCCCGCAGGATATCCGTTTCGATCATCTCGCTGATCTGGAGGTAGATGGATTTCTGTTCCGTCAGTCGCTCATTCAATCGTAGTCCTCCTTTCCTTGTTCGTTGGTCAAGTGGTTCATTACTTGTGTAACTAATTATATACCCAAGGGGGGTGGTTTGTCAATAGGGAGAAGAGAAAAATTTTTCAACAGGGGGGCACATATCTGCCCTATACCCCGGGGGCTTCTCGCCCCCGGACTCCTCGCCTACTTTTGCCCCGCGGCAAAAGTAGGCAAAAACGCGCTTAAGGAACTACGTTCCTTAAGAATCCTCCTGAATTACGGGGGTGATTATTTGCCCTCCGACGTACCGGGTTTGGTTCTACCTCTCAATCCTTCGTTGGTGCGCCGGTCTGGGCGGTTCTACCCACGGATTCTTACGGAAGATTTCGCTGCAGCGCCGCTTCTATAACCACTCTGCCACCATCGCCGGAAGTACGACAGAAGACGGGGCTTACGTTATACACCCCGGGGAGTTAGCCCCGCTATACGGTAGGGACCGCCGATGACCACGCTGAAATAGACGCAGAAGGGGAACGAAGCGGACGGCAATACGGTAGACAAAACCCAACTGTGCCTCGGGCGTAAACTAATCAATAAATGAGGGATTCTTAAACCGCCAGGTTTAAGTGGCTTTTTGCCTACTTTTTGTCCATACAAAAAGTAGGCGAGGAGTCCGGGGGCGAGAAGCCCCCGGGCTATCGACAAGAAACCGGCACCGGCGGCGCGCCGCACACCTCCCATGATCTCGACATACACTGGAATGACCAGGAGAGTGATAATCTATGGCATACTCTGATCGAGAACTTCTAGCGCGGTTGATCGAATGTGAAGCGGGGGGAGAAGGGACCGACGGAATGAAAGCGGTGGCCGGCGTGGTGATGAACCGCGTCCACGCCACGGGCGGCGAGTACGCCCGGGTAGGCCAGGGCAGCATCCGCAAAATCATCTTCCAACCCTACCAGTTCGTGTGCGCCAGCGAAACCGAGGGCGGCGTATACAATCCGCAAAATATATACAATATGCGTCCCGAAGCGATCCACTATGAGATCGCCGACTGGGCCATCGCGGGCAACCGCCTGCCGGACGTCGCGGAGTCCCTCTGGTTCTACAACCCCTTCAGCCCCAAGTGCCGCAACAACTTCCCCACCAACGTGGGCTATTGGCAGACCCGTATCGGGGACCACTGCTTTTATAACCCCACGGAGGCCTACTACAGCACCTGAACATATCAAATAAGGAGTGGTACATGATGCAGCAGCAAATGAACAGCCAGGACCTGCCGATTCCCTATGCACCGGACGAGACAGGTTACTATATGCCCCAGGAGGAGCCGCGCGGCGACAGCTGGGTATATGGCGAACCCGTCCCAGGCGGACAGTCCATGCCGGACCAGAGCGCTCCTGTCCAAAGCGCCCCCATCCAAAGCCCTGTGCCCGGGATGAACGGAGGAGAGCGCCTTGGGGGCGTCTCCTCCGCCCAGGCCCAGAGCCAGCGGATGAAAAATCCGGTGGATATGGCGGGCACCCATATGCCTGCCGGTGCGGAGGATGCCTATCAGGCGTCTCTGCGCAGCCTGCTCAACCGGAACATCGGCTATTTTGTGGTGATGACCTTCCTGGTGGGGCCCAACCAGCCCGTCACCTGGCAGGGAATTCTTCATACGGTGGGCAGCGACTATGTGGTCCTCTACCAGCCGGACTACGAGCGCTATATCTCCGGCGACCTCTACTCCCTGAAATTTGTCCAGTTCCATAACGTGAAGGGCGTTCCCTACTGCGCCGCCTCCCAGAACTGGCAGGGACATACCAACTTCTGACACAGATAAAAATACGGGCCCAACAGACGGGGCCCGTATTTTTTTGCACGCACGGCGCAAAATGACCTCGACAGAAGTCAATACCCGTGCTATAATTCAGTTGAATTTTACCAATATAGAGGAGAGAAAAAGATGACGACTGCGGTGATTTTGTTTTGCATTGGCCTGCTGTGCCTGATAAAAGGCGGAGACTGGTTTGTAGACGGCGCGGTGAATGTGGCTCACCGCTTCGGCGTACCTGAGCTGCTGGTGGGCGCCACTGTGGTGTCCATCGGCACAACCCTGCCGGAGGTCATGGTCTCCACCACCTCCGCCCTCCAGGGCCACGGGGAGATTGCCTATGGCAACGCCATAGGCTCGGTGATCTGCAACGCGGCCCTGATCGCCGCTGTTACCATCGCCGTGCGTCCGAGTAAGGTGGACCCAAAAACGCTGAAAACGCCGGTGATCTTTTTCTTCTCCGCCGCGGCGGTTTACGCTGTGGTAGCCTATACCACCGGCTATTTCAGCCGCTGGGTGGGTATCCTTCTGCTGGGCATCTTCGCGGCTTATATGGTGATCACCGTCCGCCAGATTAAGAGCGCCTCCTCCGCCCCGGCGGAGTACAGCGAAGCGGAGAGCGGCGAAAGCTCCGCCCTCAAGGACCTGGGCCTGCTGATCGTAGGCGCGGTGCTGATTGCCGTGGGCGCCAAGCTGCTTGTGGACAACGGCATCCTGATCGCCCGGGGCCTGGGCGTGCCGGAATCGGTGATTGCCCTGACCTTCATTGCTCTGGGGACCTCCCTGCCGGAGCTGGTCACCGCAGTCACATCCCTGCTCAAGGGGCACGGCAGCCTCTCCCTGGGAAACATCGTGGGGGCGAATCTCTTCAATCTGGTGCTGGTATGCGGCGCGTCGGTGGCCCTTGCGCCCTTCCAGATCCCCCAGAGCGCCACAATCGGGGGCCGGAACGCCGCCCTGGTGCTGGAACTGCCGGTGATGCTCCTGGTCATGCTCCTGCTCACCGTACCCGCCCTGAAAAAGGGCCGACTGTATCGTGGACAGGGAATCCTGATGCTGCTGGTTTACGCGGCCTTCTGCGCGGTGCAGTTTACTCTGTAACGCCGCTCTTCCGCTGCTGCCTGCGGTACTCCAACGGGCTGATGCCCTCCAGCCGCCGGAAGCTCTGGGAGAAGTAGCTCAGGGAGGAGAAGCCCAGGATCTGGGCGATCTGAGAGAGGCTCAGGTCCGTCTCCCGCAGCAGAAACCGGCTCTCCTGAATGCGCCGGGAGATGAGGTAGCTGATGGGAGAAGTCTGGAACTCCTTCTGGAAAGCATGGGAGAGGTAGTACTTGCTCACATGGACCATTCCCGCCAGCTGGTCCAGGGTCAGGCTCTCCTTGAAGTGGTTGTCGATGTACCGGCGCACCAGATCGCACTCCCGGCTGGCCCGGGGCCCCTCCGGCGCGCTGCCCAGGGCGAAGTCCTCCCGCCGCAGCAGGCGCAGCAGGATGATCTCCAGCAGCTTCTGGCACACGGCGTCGCAGCCGGGCTGCTGCTCCCGGATCTCCCGGGTGATCTGCCGCAGACAGGTGGTGACGGCCTCCTGCTCGCTCAGCAGGTGCAGCAGGGCGCAGCCGCCCAAGTCCGTCAGGGTCTCCAGTCCCTCCACTCCCAGCACCACGTACTCCATAGGGCTGCCGTTCTGGCTGGTCTCCGTGTGGGGGACGCTGGTGTTGACCACCACCAAGTCGTTGATGGCCACGGGGAACCGCTCTTGGCGCACCTGAAAGAAGCCGTGGCCCCGGGTGATGAAAAACAGCTCCGCACAGGCGTGGGTGTGGAGGGTGGAGTTCCACTCCTCGCTGTAGTTGGTACATGCCACATACAACAGCCGTATACGGCTGTTGTCCGTCTGTACAGACGGACAATCGTGCTGTCCCAGTACATAGCGGTAAGAGCTCATAGGGGCCTCCTTTTCCGCAAGATAGCAAAAATGCCGCCGGGCGGGCCTTTTCTCCATTATAGCGGCTTCCGCCTGATTATGCAACATCCGACAAAAAAATTCTGCTCCTTCTGGAGTTTTCTGTCACACCGATAAAAACGCCGGGCTTCCTCCAGAGGCGGTTATGGATTCTGTCCAAAACCTCCGGAAAGAACCGGCGTTTTTTCGTAATTTTGCAAAAGAGCAATATCTCTAAAAACCAGCGCAACAATAGGAATTGCGGAAACCGGCAGGTCCTGTATACTTTTCATTGTAAGCACGGGAACCTCCCGTATCCCATCGGTTCAAATTTGAATGGAGGAAATTGGAATGAAAAAGATTCTCAGCATGATCCTTGCATGCGCAATGGTCCTGACCCTGCTGGCCGCCTGCGGCGGCGGCGGAAATGACCAGCCCGCCCAGAACGCTCCTCCCAAGCAGGAGGACAACGCCCCCGCTCCCGAGACGACCCCCGATCCCGAGCCCGCCCCCGAGCCCGCCGGCTCCATCACCGTAGCCGCAGCGGCTACCGCTTATGAGGAGACCTACCCCGGCATGTGGCAGGAGGTCTGCGACGCCTTCACCGCCGAGACCGGCATTGAGGTCACGCTGATCTGCGACAAAACCCTGGAGGACGTCATCGGGCCCGCCATGCAGGGCGGCGAATTCCCCGACGTGATCCACCTGGCCACCGGCCGTGAGAAGGCCCTCACCGAACAGTTCATCAAGGACCGCAACATCGCCGAGATCACCGACGTTCTCAGCATGACCATCCCTGGCGAGAGCGTGAAGGTGTCCGATAAGATCGTCGGCGGCTTTACCGACACCACCGTTACCAACCCCTACGGCGACGGCGTGACCTACCTGGCCCCCATGTTCTACTCCCCCTGCGGACTGTTCTACAACGCGGGCCTCTTCGAGGAGAAGGGCTGGACCGTTCCCACCACCTGGGACGAGATGTGGGCTCTGGCCGAGACCGCCAAGGCGGAGGACATCTCCCTGTTTACTTACCCCACCGCCGGTTACTTTGACGCCTTCCTGTACGCCCTGATGTACTCCGTGGGCGGCCCCGACTTCTATAACAAGGCCCTGCGCTATGAGGAGGGCATCTGGGATACTCCCGAGGCCCAGCAGTGCTTCGACATCATCGCCAAGCTGGCTGAGAACACCAATCCCATCACTCCCGCCCAGGCCAACGCCCAGGACTTCACCCAGAACCAGCAGCTGGTCCTGGATAACAAGGCCCTGTTCATGCCCAACGGCACCTGGATCGTGGGCGAGATGGGTGAAGCGCCCCGGGCCGACGGCTTCAAGTGGGGAATGACCGCCCTGCCCGCCGCCAAGGCCGGCGGCAACGGCGCCAGCTACTGCTGGCTGGAGCAGGCGTGGATCCCCGCCGAGGCTCCCAACCTGGATGCCGCCAAGCAGTTCATGGCCTTCCTGTACAGCGACAAGGCCTGCGCCATCTTCGCCAAGGGCGGCGCCGTCCAGCCTGTTCCCGGCCTGACCGACAACCTGGAGGGCGACAACAAGATGTTCTACTCCATCTATGACAACGGCGCCGACGCCGCCATGGGCAGCTTCGCCTCCTACAACGCCGTGGCCGGCCTGGGCAGCATCCAGGAAGTGTTCTTCGATCCCATCAACAGCTTGGTGAACGGCAGTCTCACCAGAGATCAGTGGGTCAGCGACATCAAGGCCGCCAGCGACCAGATGCGCGCCAACATCATGGAGTGATCCTGACAAACCCATAGACCTGTAATCGCATAGTCCGTAAGCAGGCGGCGGTGAGCGTTTGCTCACCGCCGCCTCTGTATTATTATGAGAGAAGGGAGAGATTCCATGCGCCGCAGCAAAGACCGCAGCCTGTTCATCGTTCTGTGCGTGGCCCCGGCCGTGATCCTGTTTTTCATTTTCATGATCCTGCCCACGCTGAACGTATTCCGCATGTCCCTTTTTGAACGGGGAGCCTACTCCCCCACGGAGACTTTTGTGGGCCTGAGCAACTTCACCACCCTGTTTCAGGACCCCAAATTTATTACCGCCATGCAGAACACCATCCTGCTCATCGTGACGGTAACGCTGATCACCTTCTTTTTTGCCATTCTCTTTGCCGCCATCCTCACCCGGGAGAAGATCAAAGGTCAGAATTTCTTCCGCGTGATCTTCTACATCCCGAACATCCTCTCCATCGTCGTCATCGCGGGCATTTTCTCCGCCATCTACAAGCCGGAGAACGGGATGCTCAACTCGATCCTGTCTTTCCTTGCGGGGCGGGACGTCATGGTGCTGTGGAAGGATCAGCCCATGGTCATCGTCTCCGTCATCATCGCCATGGTCTGGCAGGCCATCGGCTACTACATGGTCATGTACATGGCCTCCATGTCCGCCGTGCCCATGGACCTCTATGAGTCTGCCAGTCTGGACGGCGCGGGGCGCATCGCCCAGTTCTTCCAGATCACCCTGCCCCTCATCTGGACCAACATCCGCACCACCCTGACCTTCTTCATCATCTCCACCATCAATATGGCCTTCCTGTTCGTAAAGGCCATGGTGGCCAAGGGCATGGCCGACGTGGGCCTGAGCTTCATGTACGCCCAGAAGGACGCGGGGCTGTACGGCTACTCCATGGCCGCCGGCGTGGTGATCTTCCTCTTCTCCTTCCTGCTTTCGGCCATGGTCAACAAGGTCACCAAGCGGGACGTCCTGGAAATGTAAGGAGGGCCGGAATATGAAACAACAGAACAAAACCATCACCGCCGAGCCGGTGTTCAAGGCGTTTATCTACGTGGTCCTCGTCACCCTGGCGATCCTCATCATCGTCCCCGTGGCCTGGGTGTTCCTGGCTTCCATCAAGCAGAACAGCGAATTTTACGGCAACCCCTGGACCCTGCCCGCCGGGTTCTACTGGCAGAACTTCGTGGACGCCTGGAACGCCGCCAGCATGGGCAGCTACATGCTCAACTCCGTCATCGTCACCGCTCTGAGCCTGGCGCTGCTGCTGGTCATCGCCCTTCCGGCGGCCTACTGCCTCTCCCGGTTCCAGTTCATGGGCCGGAAGCTCCTCAATACCTGCTTCATGGCGGGCTTGTTCATCAACGTCAACTATATCGTAGTCCCCATCTTCCTGATGCTGAAGGACGGGGACGTGTGGCTGAAGAAGGTGATGGGGAACGGCTTCCTGCTCAACAATCCCTTCATCCTGGCGGTGGTCTACGCCTCCACGGCCCTGCCCTTCACCATCTATCTGCTGTCGGGCTACTTCGCCACCCTGCCCCACGACTTTGAGGAGGCGGCCTACATCGACGGCGCGGGCTACGGCTCCACCATGGTGCGCATCATCTTCCCCATGGCCCAGCCCTCCATCATCACCATCATCCTCTTCAACTTCCTCTCCTTCTGGAACGAGTACATCATTTCCATGACCCTCATGAGCAGCGCCAAGGGCCCGAAGACCCTGCCCGTGGGCCTTCTGAACCTGATGCAGGCCCAACAGGCCGCCGCGCAGTACGGTATGCTGTACGCCGGACTGGTGCTGGTGATGCTGCCCACGCTGATCCTCTACATCTGTGTGCAGAAGAAGCTGACCCAGGGCATGACCGTGGGCGGACTGAAAGGTTAAGGGCCCTAGGCGGGCGGCCAATGCGCCTTCTTCTGCGGCGTATGACCAAGTTTGCCGCCCGGTAACAAAAATCGAGTAAGAATAGGATGGATGATATGCAATTTTGGAAAGAACATACCGCCCTGCGGCTGATTTTGATGCTGGTCACCTTCGTCCTGGGCCTCTTCCTGCTGATCTACGGCTGGAAGCAGACCGGGCAGCTGGGGGGCCTTGGGCTGATGCTGGTAGGGGTAGCCCTGCTGCTGGTGACCCTGGCTCTGTATAATAAGCCCTTCGAGGACCCGAAAAAGCGTTGAAAGGGAAACATAACATGGAAAATAAACAATTTGGCCGCGTGACCATCCCCACGGATGTTGACGTGGTGCCGGAGACCCTGGAGCTGGTGCGCCGCTGGGGAGCGGATGCCATCCGTGACTGCGACGGCACCGACTATCCCGAGGAGCTCAAGGGGGTGGACGCCAAGGTCTACTCCACCTACTACACCACCCGCAAGGACAACGCCTGGGCCAAAGCCAACCCCGACGAGGTCCAGCAGTGCTACATTATGACCGGCTTCCACACCGCGTCCGGCGGTCCCCTCTCCATCTCCCTGATGCAGGGCATCAGTCCGGAGCTGCTGGAGGTCAACACCCGGGACGACATCAAACGCTGGTGGGAGGTCATGGACCGCACTGCGGGCGCGCCCCTGTCCCCGGAGGACTGGCGGTATGACGCGGAAAGCGGCTGCGTGGTCATCGACGCCCCGGAGGCATTCCATGACTACACCGTCAGCTTCCTGGCCTACCTCATCTGGGACCCGGTCCATATGTACAACGCCGTCACCAACGACTGGAAGGACTTTGAGCACCAGATCACCTTCGACGTCCGCCAGCCCAAGACCCACAAGTTCACCATGGAGCGCCTGCGGAAGTTCATCGCGGACCACCCCTACGTGGACGTGATCCGCTACACCACCTTCTTCCACCAGTTCACCCTGATCTTCGACGAGCTGAAGCGGGAGAAATATGTGGACTGGTACGGTTACTCCGCCTCTGTCTCCCCCTACATCCTGGAGCAGTTCGAGAAGGAAGTGGGCTATAAATTCCGTCCCGAATTCATCATCGACCAGGGTTACTACAATAACCAGTACCGTGTGCCCAGCAAGGAGTTCAAGGACTTCATGGCCTTCCAGCGCCGTGAGGTGGCCAAGCTGGCCAAAGAGATGGTGGATATCACCCACGAGCTGGGCAAGGAAGCCATGATGTTCCTGGGGGACCACTTCATCGGCACCGAGCCCTATATGCCGGAGTTCGCCTCCATCGGCCTGGACGCGGTGGTGGGCAGCGTGGGCAACGGCTCCACCCTGCGCCTCATCTCCGACATCCCCGGGGTGAAGTATACCGAGGGCCGGTTCCTGCCCTACTTCTTCCCCGACACCTTCCACGAGGGAGGCGACCCCGTCCGGGAGGCCAAGGAGAACTGGGTCACCGCCCGCCGGGCCATCCTGAGAAAGCCCATCGACCGCATCGGCTACGGCGGCTATCTGAAGCTGGCCTGCCAGTTCCCGGAGTTCATTGACTACGTGGAGAGCGTGTGCAAGGAGTTCCGTGAGCTCTACGCCAATATCAGCGGGGCGAAGCCCTACTGCGTAAAGACCGTGGCGGTGCTCAACAGCTGGGGCAAGGCACGGTCCTGGGGCTGCCACATGGTCCATCATGCCCTCTACCAGAAGCAGAACTACTCCTACGCGGGCATTATCGAGTCCCTCTCCGGCGCGCCCTTCGACGTGAAGTTCCTCAGCTTTGACGACCTCAAGGCCGACCCCCATGCCCTGGACGGGGTGGACGCGCTCATCAATGTGGGCGACGGCGACACGGCCCACACCGGCGGCGCGGTCTGGGAGGACCCGGAGATTGCAGCTCTGGTGAAGCGGTTCGTCTGGAACGGCGGCGGCCTCATCGGCGTAGGCGAGCCCTCCGGCCACCAGTACCAGGGCCGGTACCTCCAGCTCTCCGGCGTGCTGGGCGTGGAGAAGGAGACCGGCTTCACCCTGGGCTACGACAAGTACAACTGGGAGGAGCATCCGGACCACTTCCTCCTGGCGGACTGTACCAAGCCCGTGGACTTCGGCGAGGGCAAAAAGTCCATTTATGCCCTTCCCGGCACGGAGATCCTGGTCCAGCGGGACAAGGAGGTCCAGCTGGCGGTGAACGCCTTCGGCCAGGGCCGGGCGGTGTACATCTCCGGCCTGCCCTACAGCTTTGAGAACAGCCGCCTCCTGTACCGCGCCATCCTCTGGAGCGCCCACGGGGAGGCGGAGCTCCATAGATGGTTCTCCAGCAATTTCAACGTGGAGGTGCACGCCTTCCTGCAGAGCGGAAAGTACTGTGTGGTAAACAACACCTATGAGCCCCAGTCCACCACCGTCTATACCGGCGCAGGCAGCTTCTCCCTGGAGCTGGCCGCCAACGAGATCCGCTGGTACGAAATCTAATGCCATATTAACGCAGATTTCCCTGATAGTTTCCGCTGGATATGCAGCATTGCCCTCTTTTGTGTGAGAATACATGCATCACACAAAGGAGGGCTTTTTTATGCCTGTACTACCAACGAACTGATACGGACTCTTCGATGAAACGCATACTTCCGTCATCCGTGGGCCGCATTCGCCGCCTGACTGCCATACCCAAAGCATTTTTCGGGTTTTCTGACATTTTCGATTTGCTGTTGATTATTTTCCGTCCCTGTATTATACTGAGTGCAGATGGAGAGGACGCCTCTCAAACGAAAACGAGGAGGACGCAATCAATGAAATACAACCGCACGTATAACTTTTCTGCCGGTCCCGCCACCATGCCCGAGCCGGTCCTGGAGGAGATTCGGGACGAGATGATGAACTATCGGGGCTCCGGTATGTGCGTCATGGAGATGAGCCACCGCTCCCCCGTCTACCAGCAGATCATCGACGAAGCCGAGCAGGACCTGCGGGAACTGATGCACATTCCTGACAACTATAAGGTTCTGTTCATTCAGGGCGGTGCAACGCTCCAGTTTGCCATGATTCCCATGAACCTGATGAAGAACGGCGTTGCCTGTTATGTGGAGACCGGCGCGTGGTCCAAAAAAGCCATTGCCGAGGCCAAGAAGTACGGCGACGTCCACGTGGTCGCCTCCAGCAAGGACCGCAACTTCTGCTATATTCCCAACTGCGATGACCTGGACATCCCCGAAAACGCGGATTACGTGTACATTTGCGAGAACGAGACCATCCACGGCGTGACATGGCCCAAGCTGCCCAATACCAAGGGTCATGTGCTGGTCAGCGACCAGAGCAGCATGTTCCTCTCCCGTCCCTGCAACGTCAGCGACTACGGCCTTATTTACGCCGGCGTTCAGAAGAACGTGGGCCCCGCCGGCATGGTGGTGGTCATCATCCGGGAGGACCTGATCCGTGAGGATCTGGATCCCAGGACGCCCATTTACATGAGCTACAAGACCCACGCGGACAATGGCTCCATGTACAATACGCCTAACTGCTGGGCTATCTACTGCTGCGGCAAGGTCTTCAAGTATCTGAAGAGCATCGGCGGACTGGAGGAAATGGAGAAGCGGAATATCGACAAGGCCCAGGTCATGTATGATTTCCTGGATTCCTCCAAGATGTTCACCGGCACCGTGGATAAGGAGTTCCGCTCCCTGATGAATATCCCCTTTGTCACCGGCGACAAGGAACTGGACGCCAAGGTGGTTGCCGCCACCAAGGCGGCGGGATATGACAATTTGAAGGGACACAAGAGCGTCGGCGGACTGCGGGCTTCCGTTTACAACGCCATGCCCAAGGAAGGCGTGGAAGCTCTTGTTGAATTCCTGAAGAAATTCGAGGCTGAAAACGGTTGATTTCACTTGCGGCCCCTGCGGGGCCGCCTCCGCTCTAATCTTATTATAGATTCGCGTCTCGCCGGGGCGGGGACGTCATTTGCGCCGATGGCGCAAACGACCGTCCCGGCGGCCGGCAGGCCGCCCAGGGGCCTTCTTTTCGTGCGAACGAAAAGAAGCAAAAGGTCGCTCAAGGAACTACGTTCCTTGAGAATCCTCCTTCACTACGGGGGAATTTATTTGCACAACCTGGTTCTCCATTCTCCCGTCGGCTCGCATCAGAACCTGCCGGACTTCTGCGTCTACCCACGGATTCTTACGGTAGATTTCGCTGCGGCGCCGCTTCTATAACCAGTCTGCCACCATCGCCAGAAGTGCAATTGAACGGAGAAGCCCCCGTCACGTACCCCGGGGAGTTAGCCCCGCTATACGGTAGGGGTCGCCGATGACCACGCTGAAATAGACGCTGGAGAGGAACGAAGCGGACGGTACTATCGGTAGACAAAACCGACTGTGCCTTGGGCGCAAAACTAATCAAAAAATAGGGGATTCTTAAACCGCCAGGTTTAAGTGACTTTTTGGGTACTTTTTGTTCACACAAAAAGTACCCGAGGAGTCCGGGGGCGAGAAGCCCCCGGGCTATCGAATAGAAACAATTACCGGGCGGCCCGAAGGGCCGCAAAGAAAAATTGATGAGGAGACGATACTGCCATGAAAATCTTAGTTACCGACGGAATGGACAAAACCGCCCTGGAGCAGCTCAAAAAGAATGGTCATGAAGTGACAGAACAATTCTTTCCTCCCGAGGAGCTGGGCGCAGCCCTGAAAGAATATGACGCAGTGGTGGTCCGCAGCGCCACAAAGGTAAGAGCCCCCCACATCGACGAGGCCAAGACCGGAAGATTGAAGCTGATTATCCGCGGCGGCGTGGGTGTGGACAACATCGACGTCAAGTATGCCGAAGAAGCCGGCATTACGGTGAAAAATACTCCCCGCGCTTCCTCTAACTCCGTTGCAGAACTTGCTATGGGCCACATGTTCTCCTGCGCACGCTTCCTCTCCGTGGCAGGCCACACCATGCGGGAAGGCAGATGGGAAAAGAAAACCTACGGCAAGGGCATCGAACTGGGCGGCAAGACCCTGGGCATCATTGGCTTCGGGCGCATCGGCCAGGCGCTGGGCCGCATGGCTAAGGGCATCGGCATGGAGGTCATTGCGCAGGACATCTTCCATGTCCCCGGCATCGAGGAGCAGATCGGTATGAAATATGTGGAGCTGGACGAGCTGCTGGAACGCTCCGACTTTATCTCCCTCCATACCCCCTCCCTTAACGGCGTGAAGCTCATCTGCAAGGAGAACATCGACAAAATGAAGGACGGCGTGGTGTTTATCAATACCTCCCGGGGCGACAACGTCAACGAGGACGATCTGTTGGAGGCGCTGAACTCCGGTAAGGTCCGGGCCGCCGGATTGGATGTTTACGCCGACGAGCCCGCTACCAACGCCGCGCTGTACGCCCATCCCAACGTCTCCTGCACGCCGCATATCGGTGCCGCCACCAAGGAGGCTCAGAAGAGAATCGGCGCGGAAATTGTGGACATTGTTGAGAATTTCGGCAAGTAAAACCATTCAAAGCGCCGCTGCAATTGCAGCGGCGCTTTTTTATTGTTCTTCCCAGAACAGATCGTCCAGGGTCTTGTCCAGGGCGCGGCAGATGGCGATACACAGGTTGATGGTGGGGTTGTAGTCCCCCTGCTCAATGGCGTTGATGGTCTGGCGGGACGCGCCTACCAGATCCGCAAGGGCCTGCTGGCTCAGGCCCTTGGCGGCGCGGGCGGAACGGAGGCGGAGATTCTTCATGTCTCACCGTCCCCGGTGTCCGGCCGGCACTCCGCCTGCCTGCGCTTGCGCCGCGCGTAGAGCATCAGCACGCCCATGATGAGATAGCTGCCGCCCATCAGGATCTGCAGCGTCCCCAGGGAACCGGACATGGCGGCCAGGTTTACACACCCTATCAGCGTCCAGCAGGCGCCTACGGCAAAATATGTCGTAATCTGGCTGGCTTCATTTTTTTGCTGGTTGAATCCCAGCATCGCGCCCCGGAGGATACACTCGCCGTTCCAGACTAACATCGCCAGCATCACTCCGGCCGCCAGAAGCGTGACCGTCCGCGCCTCCCAGTGCAGCACGTCTGCAAACTCCAGCACCAGCCAGATCAGCAGGTATGCAATCAGCGTGTAAAAGGCGTGCGTGCCGGCCTCCAGGCGGATCAGCTTCTGACGTTCGTCGTATTGAGCCTTGGAGTTATCTGGCTCGCCGCGCTTCTTTCGCTCCTGTTCTTCCATGTAGATCCCCGCAATCATTGGGAGAAGCCATACCAGGATGGCGAAAACGACCAGGACGGTGAGGAGCGCTTTATCTGATGGGCTCATAGCGCTTCCTCCTCTCTCTCCGTATGTTTTTCCCTCCGCCACTTACAGAACAGGACGGCACAGAAAGCCGCAAAATCCGCACACGCAAAGATGAACGGCACCCATGACGCGGTAATGCCGCTGTCACAGAAGGCACGGACAAACTGCGCCATTGGCAGGGAGAAAGTGATTACCATGAGATCGGCGTCCTTCCGCTTGTCCTTCCAGCTGGAAAATCCGTCGTGCAGGATGCAGTCCGACGCCCACACGCACCAGGTCAGCATCAGTGCGCATAGGACCATATCCAGAATCGACGCCGTCCAATCGAACCAGCCGGTTTGATTGATAATTGCCCACAGCACCAGGAAGAACAGCAGCGCATACATGGCGCGGCTCCCGGCCCGCAGGCGGGCCAGCTTCTGGCGCTCGTCGTAAGCGGGCGGCTCGCCCCGCTTCTTCCGGCCCTCCAGCTCCAGGTGTATGCCCAGCGCGATGGGCCAGATGAAGGCCGACAGGACAAAAATAAACAGCAGGATGGTGATCGTGGTGATGGCTCCGTCCGACATTTGGCATCGCCCCTTTCTGCCGCTATTGTAAAACATACAGGATAGTTTGTCAAGTATATTTTACATTCGCAGAGTAAAAATTTTTCGTCCGGCAGAATGTACCGGACGAAGGCATTGAAAAATCTGTCGGTTTCTGGTATAATCGTTCTGCCGGTCCTTCTCCGTCCCTGGTAAAAGGGAAGGAGGTGATCCCTATGGACGAAGTCAAGTCATTCTTGATTTCTGTCGCAGCCGGCATAGTCAGTTTCTATGTCTGCAAATTATTCGACAGATACCGTAAGGACCGGTAACCCAAGCAAGAACCCCCGGAGAGGTAGTAGCTCTCCGGGGGTTCCTTTTTGCGGTGATCCTTTGGACGAAATCAAATGCATTCTTGATATTCTTATTATATCACGGTCTGCCGATCTATGCAAGAGGAAAACGAAAATTTTTCTCTTGCCTTACGCCATCTTCTCCTTGATGTGGCTGAGGCGGTCCAGAGCCTCGTTGAGGGTCTCGTCCTTCTTTGCGAAGTGGACACGGACGATATCCTGCACGTTCTCTTTGAAGAAGGACGTGCCGGGTACGCAGGCTACGCCCACCTTCCGGGCCATCTCCTCGCAGAATTCCACGTCGGTCTGTCCCTTCTTGAGGTACGGCCTGATATTCGCCAGGACGAAGTACGCGCCCTGGGGATCGGTGAAGGGAATGCCGATGTTTTTCAAGCCGTCGGTGAACAGCTTCTTCATGTGGGCGTAGTGGGCGCCGAACTCCTCGTAGTAGCTGTCCGGCATATCCAGGCCCACGATGGCGGCCTCCATCAGGGGAGAGGGCGCGCCTACCGTGTTGAAGTCATGGTACTGCTTGATGCGGTCCATGATCTCCTTGGGCGCAATGGCGTAGCCCAGACGCCAGCCGGTGACGGAGTAGGTCTTGGAGAGGCTGGAGCAGCTCACTGTCCGCTCCCACATGCCCGGGAGGGAATTCATATACGTGTGCTTGTTGCCGTCATAAATAATGTGCTCGTACACCTCGTCCATGATGGCGTAGACGTCATATTTGATGCAGAGGTCCGCGATGAGCTTCAGCTCGTCGTAGGTGAACACCTTGCCGCTGGGGTTGGAGGGGTTGCAGATCAGGATGGCCTTGGCCCCCTGCTTGAAGGCGTCCTCCAGCACGTTGGGGTCAAAGCCGAAGTCCGGGGGAACCAGGGGCACATAGATGGGCTCGCAGTCCGCCAGGATGGCCTGGGCGTGGTAGTTCTCAAAATAGGGGGAGAAGAGAATGATCTTGTCCCCCGGATTGGTCAGGGCAAAAATGGTGTCCACCATGGCCTCGGTGGAACCGATGGTCACCACGATCTCCGTGTCGGGGTCCAGGGTGCGCCCCATAAAGCGGCCGCACTTCCGGGCCAGGGCCTGGCGGAAGTTGGGCGCGCCCATGGTGATGGGATACTGGTGGGGCCCCAGATGGCTGACCTCCGCCAAACGGTCCATCATGGCCTTGGGGGGATCGAAATCGGGAAATCCCTGAGCCAGGTTGATAGCCCCTACGTCAATGGCGATCCTGGTCATCCGCCGGATGACGGAATCGGTGAAAAGCTTGTTTTTTCTGCTCATTTCCTGCATGGCAAATTCTTCCTTCTTTCCTTGTTGGCCGCCCGGCGACCCCAGGCGGCCGGGGAACCTTGTCTTAAAACAATCCGGACAAAACAGAATCCAGCTTCTCCGGTTCGGATACCCGGAAGATCATATAAGCCAGACCGTTCTTCTGTCCCATTCCGGAGTACATATACTCAATGTCGATGTTCGCCGCCGCGATGGTATTCAGCACCGCGTTGAGCCCGCCGGGCTTGTCGGACACCGGGATCAGGACCACCGGCGTCTCCCGGACGATGAATCCGTTCTCACGCAGCAGCCCCGCCGCGCGCTGGGGCATATCCACGATAAGGCGCAGCACGCCGTAATCCGCCGTCTCCGCAATATTGAGGGCCTGCATATCCACGTGGTTCTGGGCCAGCAGCTCCGTCACGCTGGACAGCTGCCCCGCCCGGTTCTCCAGGAAGACCGATAACTGTTGGATCATCATAGCGCTCATTCCTCCCTTTTAAATCTTCCGCTTGTCGATGACGCGGACCGCTTTGCCCTCGCTGCGGGTAATGCTCTTGGGGGCTACCAGACGCACCTTGGCATAGATGCCCAGCATGGCCTTCAGCGCGGCCACCAGGCCCTTCTCCATCTCCGTGATCTTGCCCAGGGAGTCGGAGAAGTTCTCCGGCGTCATTTCCACCATGACCTCCAGCGTGTCGGAGTTGTTCACCCGGTCCACAACGATCTGGTAGTTGGCAGGATACCCCTGCTCCAGCAGCACCGTCTCGATCTGGGACGGGAACACGTTCACGCCCTTGACGATCAACATGTCGTCGCTGCGGCCCATAGGCTTGCTCATCTTCACATGGGTACGCCCGCAGGAGCACGGCTTCCTGCTGAGGACGCAGATATCGCGGGTCCGGTAGCGCAGCAGCGGGAACGCCTCCTTGGTGATGGAGGTGAACACCAGCTCGCCCTTGCTGCCCTCGGGCAGCACCTCCCCGGTGTCCGGGTCGATGATCTCCGCAATGAAGTGATCCTCATTGATATGCATCCCCGTCTGCTCGGAGCACTCGAAAGCCACCCCCGGGCCGCTGGTCTCCGTGAGGCCATAAATGTCGTAGGCCTTGATGCCCAGCTTGGCCTCAATGTCCCGGCGCATCTCCTCGCTCCAGGCCTCGGCCCCGAAAATGCCGGCCTTCAGCTTGATCTGGTCCCGCAGGCCCCGCTCATGGATGCTCTCCGCCAGATAGGCGGCGTAGGACGGTGTGCAGCACAGGATGGTGGACCCCAGGTCCACCATGAACTGGAGCTGCCGGTCCGTGTTGCCGGAGGACATGGGCAGGGTCAGGCAGCCCACCCGATGGCTGCCGCCGTTGAGCCCCGGCCCGCCGGTAAACAGGCCGTAGCCGTAGCTGACGTGGCACACGTCCTCGCTGGTGCCTCCCGCCGCCACGATGGCCCGGGCGCAGCAGTCCTCCCACAGGTCTATGTCATGCTGGGTATAGAACGCCACCACCCGCCGTCCGGTGGTGCCGGAGGTGGACTGGATGCGCACGCAGTCCTTGAGGGGCTTTGCCAGCAGTCCGTAGGGATAGGCGTCCCGCAGGTCGTCCTTCGAGAGGAAAGGCAGCTTGCGGAGGTCCTCCACGCCGCGGATGTCGTCGGGCGTGAGGCCCTTTTCCTCCATCTTCTTGCGGTAATAGGGCACATTGTCCCACACATGCCGCACCTGCTTTACCAGGCGCTCATTCTGCCAGGCCAGGATCTGCTCCCGGGAGGCAGTCTCAATTTCCGGTTGATAATAACGCTCCATAAACGGTCTCCTTGGTTATTCATATAGGCAATATACCGGCACTCAGCACGATCGTTTTTACTTTACCACTTTCAACCGGTAAAGTCAATGAATTTTCCGGCGGAATTTTGCAAAAAAATACAATTTCCCTCGCTGAAGCCCGCTGTCAGGGACCCGGAGCTGTCCGGACGATCACCCTGGGCGGCTGTGCGACCACAGTGCAGCCGTCCGGCACGTCCCTGCTGACTACGGCTCCCGCGCCGATGCGTACGTTGTTCCCGATGCGGATATCCCCGACCAGAACGGCGCCTGCGCCGATGAGGCAGTTGTCTCCGATCTGAGGGGCCCTGCCGCCTACCTCGCCGATGGTGACATTCTGGTAGATCCGGCATCCGCTGCCGATGGAGGCGTATCGGGAGATGTAGATCCCGTGGAGCCCGTGGGGCAGGGACGGCACGGCGGCAATCCGCGCGCCCCGTCCGATATAGCCGCCCCGCTTATGGGCCATGCGGTTGAGAAGGAAGGTCAGGATATCCCCCGCAAGGCGGCTCCCCGTTCTCTCCCGCAGCCGGAAGAGACGCCAGTAGAGGCGCAGGTTGTTGCCCAGGGAGACGTCCATGAGCCATTCTCGAAAGTGCATTGGGTTGGCCCTCTTTCCTTTTGATGCTCCCCAGCATACCATATCCGGCGCGCAAATGCAACGGCAAACCAAAAAGCGCAGAGAAAGTCCCCCGGGACCCGCGCCCCGGGGGACTTTGCCCGCGCTACAGCAGCCAGGCCATCAGCGCCGCGGCTATCGCCGCCAACCCGGCGGCCCAGCCCCAGATGGGGATGCGCCTCCATAGAGGCGGCCGCGCGGTCTGGGCAGCGGCGCAGCTGCGGGCGATCCGACACGCCTCGCCCAGGACCTGCTGGGATGTGACGCCCTCCTGGGAGAAGGCGTCGTTTTTGACGATGAAGATAGCCTGTTCAAACAGCTTCGGGTCGGGGGAATCCACCACGATGACCCGGCGGGAAATACCTTTTACCAAGGGGAGCCACTCCTCTCTTAATCCGAAAGATATTTCCATTGTTTCCCGGGAGAGAGAAAAATATGCAGAGCATTTGCAGACAACGCCGGATTCCCGTTTACCTTTCGTGTTGATGTAATGCCCTTATTGCAAAAAATGCGTTCCGTTTCCGTAAATCAGAAAAACCACAATAACGATAGCACCCAGAATCATTGCAATCGTGTATAAAACTTCGATTTCAGTCAGATCACTTATCATCATGAGCCCTACGCAAAAAGCAAGGCAAAACATGATCTTCCCTGTGAATCTCATAAGTTTTTTTGCATCGACTTGGCTCTCTTTCCAGCGGATCCCGCTGGGCAAAAAACCAGCCTTTCCAGTATAAAAGACATACCCAAGTAAAAGGATGCCCGCCAAGAGAAACCCATGTACTGCAACTGACACAAGCATTTCCATAGGCATATTTACACCTCCCTTTTGCTGTCAAATTTCGATTTTGCTGAAATAAGTATATCATGCCCGATTTCTGGTTTCAAGCTATGGTCCATAAAATTGCCGGCGCTTGAACATATCAGCACCAAAAGTAAACGGGACACGCCGGATTCCCGCTTGCACACTGGGCACAAAGCTGGTATAATAGAGAAACAGAGGCATTTCCTCCGGCCGCCGCCAGCCGGCGGCAGAAATCCCGTGAAGAAAAGAGGACAAAACATGAGCGAAAAAAACGACGAAGAAAAGATGCCCATGGAAGAAGAAACGGCAAAAAAAGGAAAAAAGCCGAAGGAAGAGAAAAAGCCCAAGAAGGAAAAGAAGCCTAAAAAAGAAAAGCCCGTCAAGATGAAGGTCTGTCCCTCCTGCAAGGCCGAGATCCCCAAGAAGGCCAAGCTCTGCCCCCACTGTGCGGCAAAGCAGAAGGGACTGAACCCCCTGGCGCTCATCGTGCCGCTGCTGCTGATACTGGCGGGTGCGGTCAGCGTTTTCGTGTTCCACTTCCCTGTGGACCCGCCCTTTGAGCTTCCCTTCGGAAAGGAGCCCGACAAGACCCCGCTGGCCGCCGCCATGGATCTGAGCAGCAAGGAGGAGGCGGCGGTGATCGCCGTCTTCGATCAGTGCGGGGTCCTCCAGATCACCGATGCCAAAAAGCGCTCCTCCAACGGCACCAGCTCCGTCTATGTACTTAACGACGCGGAGACCTCCCTGTATTCGGACACCCAGGACGCCATTATTGTCCAGATCAACGACAAAACCAAGACGGTAGATTCTATCGACTACCGGAATCACGCGGTCTACCGGGGCGGACAGGTGGTGGCGCAGGCTACGGATTTCTATCTGGATTCTGCTGAGCGGGATGACTACCTGGCCCTGGCCCTCACCGCCGTGCAGGGAGAGCTGGAGTTCCCCGAACTTGCCTCGTTCCACGCCAAGAGCGGCTGGGACTACACCATGGAGGACAACCGGGTGACAGTCCGGTCCACCGTGTCCATCAAGACCTCCGGCGGCGGAACGGAGACCCGCTCCTTCCAGGTGAATTTTGAGGACGGGAAATTTGTCTCCATCGACCTCAGCGCCCCTACCACCACTGCTTCATAGCTTCCGTCGGACATATAAGCGAGGCCGCCTGTTTCTCAGGCGGCCTCGCTTATTGCATCTTCCGGAGGTTCAGCCTCCGGTGCCTCCACCGGCGCTTCCTTCAGATGGATGGTCCAGTTCTCCATTCCCCGGAAGATGTTCCCGGGAGCCGGCGACAGTCCCTCCACCACCCCCGGGTGGGTCAGGACGGCGTAGTTCTTGAAGCATACCGGCACAATGGGCATATTGGCCTGCAAATTGGACAGCAGCCGCTGGGCGGAAGACGTCCGGTCCTCCGCTCCGGCGAACTCCAGCAGGAGCTGGTCGGTGGCCTCATTGGTATAGCCGCCGTAGTTCAGCGCGCCCTCCGTGCCCACCAGATCGGTGAGGTCCCAGTCGGCGGTGAGGCGCACCTCCCCCAGGTACAGGTCAAACTCCCCCGCCTCCAGGGCGGCCAGGTATTCCTCCCAGGGCAGCTCCGCCACCTGGATATCCCAGTCCAGCAGGGAGAGCTCCTCCGCGATGAACCGGGCGCAGGCATTCCGGAAGGCGTTCCCCTCGCTGACCAGCAGCGTGAGCTCCCGAATTTCCCCGGTATTCTGTCCGGCCTTTTTCAGTTCCTCCTCCACAGTCGCCTCGCTGTAGGCCCTCTCCAGCCCACCGGGGTAGAGCGGCGACAGCGGGGACACCGGGAACTGCGCCGCCAGCGCCAGATCCACCAGCTTGGCGTGGACCAGGGTCTCCCGGTCGATGCCCTGGCTGAAAATGGAGCGGAGCTTTGGGTCGGCGAAGAGCCGCCCCTCCGCCGTGTTGAACCCGATGAACTGCATCACGCTGGTGGGCTGTCCGGTGCTCTGGGCCTTGCCGCTGGTCAGGGACGGGTCCCCGGTGGGGTCCACCGGCAGCATCTCCGCCCGCCGGGCGGAGAAAAGATACAGGGCGGTCTCCTGATCCTTGGCTGGGACCAGCGGGATGGTATCCACCGGGAGACGTTTCTGCTGCCACCAGTCCTCACGGGCCTGCAGAAAAGCGCTGCCGCTCTCATTTACCAGCCGGTAAGGGCCGGTGCCCGTTGGGACCAGCTCTCCGGCGGTGGTCCACTTTACGATGGGGATGTCCAGCAGGGCGGCCAGCCCACGGTTGGGCGCAGTCAGGGTGACGATTACCTTCCCCGCCCGGTTGGCGGCGACGGCGGCCACATTCCGCAGCCGGTAGGCATACCGCTCCGATTCACAGGCCCGCTGGAGGGTCTCCGCCGCGTCCCGGGCCGTCAGGGCCGACCCGTCGGAGAAGGTCACGCCCTCCCGAAGCTTCAGCATGCAAACCAGCCCGGTCTCATCCCATTCCATGCTCTCGCACAGCACTCCCTCCGGCTGGAAGGACGCATTCAGCGTAAACAGCGGCTCATAGAGCAGGGATGCCGCCGTCTCCTGAAAGCCCTCACCGCAGAGAACGGGGTCCAGCGTTTGGTTGGGCTGATAGGGCAGGGAAAAGGCCGCCGGGTACTCCGGTTCCGCTGCCTCCGGCGCTTCGCCCTCCTCCGGGAGGATGGGCTGGCGGATCTCCCGCTCCTCCTCCAGCTCGTAGAGCTCATCCGGCTCCGGCAGGGAGGCGCAGCCGCCCAGCAGCAGCACCGCCGCCAGCAACAGGGCAAGACGGCGCTTCATCCGCGTCCCTCCTCCCGTGTCAGAGCGATAAGGGCCCCCTGGACGCCCCGCCGGTCTCCGGTCACCCGATGGCTCCAGTAGAGGTCCGTCCGGCAGGCGGTGCAGGCAGAACACACGTCGATGTTCTCTTCCCTGACTCCCGCCTCCTGCAGCCGCCAGGCATTGACGCCCTTCAGGTCCACAGTCCACTTCTCCCCTTTGGGCTCGATATACGCTTCCGCTCCGCTGCCGAAGGCGCTGCGCATAGCGTCCGGCACGTCATCGTGAGTCTCAAAACAGCAGGGGCCAATGCCCGCGCCGATGGCAACCCGGATATTCTCCGGCTTCGCTCCGAAGAGACGGCCCATCTCCCCCACCGCCTTGGCGGGGAGGTCCAGGGCGGTGCCCCGCCATCCGGCGTGGACCGCGCCGACGGAGGACGTCACCGGGTCGTGGAGCAGCAGGATGATGCAGTCCGCCGAAAAGACCATCAGGCTCAGGCCCGGCTCATCTGTGACCAGGGCGTCGGCGGTGTAGTCCGTTGTGACGAAAAGCCCCTTGCCCCGGTCCGCGCTGGTAACATGGCGCACCGTGTCCTCGTGGACCTGCTTGGACTGGACCACGTCCCGGATGTCCGTCCCCAGGGCTTCGCAGAACCGCCGGTAGTTCTCCCGGACGTTCTCCCGCTTATCCGGCTCCGGACCGCTGCCGCGGAAGTTCATGGACGCGAAGGGTCCGCCGCTGACGCCGCCCAGGCGGGTAGAAAAACCTTGGATCAGACCGGGGGCGTCCAGGACGGACGAGGTATGATAGACCACGCCGCCGTGGCCGTGGGTGAGAAACGACATAGCTGCCTCCCCATTCAATATTTTTTCTCAGGCATAAGCATACCGGGAGGCCGCCGTCAGAGGCAGCCTCCCGGCATTTGTTATCTTGTCATGTGGGCGCCCCACTCCCGGCAGGCATTGACGATCTCCACGATCTCCTCATCCTTGCTCTCCCAGGGCATGGAAAAGGCCACGCCGATCTCCCCGCCGTATTTCGCGATCCGCTCCGGCAGCTCGCTCCGGGGCATCCCCGGGGCGTACAGGTCCTCCGTGTAGTTCTCCACGCCGTAGAGCTCGAAGGGCCAGATCAGCCGGTTCCAGCGGAAGGCGCGGGCCTGCTCGTTGGTGAGATGGGTGTCCACGCAGATGGACTCCAGCTCAATGATCACGTCGCACCACTTCCCAACGTCGATGACGGGAATGGGAAAATATTCCACCTTGTATTCATCCCCCCGCCGGGAAGCGTGGAGGTTGTACCAGCTCCATTTGGCGGTATAGCCCTCGATGGCCAGCCTTCTGCCGATGGACTGGACCCGCTGGAACAGCGGTGCATATACGCTGTTCAGAAATTCCCACGTATCCACCCTTACTCATCTCTCCCACAGCACTTTTTATACTTTTTCCCGCTGCCGCAGGGGCAGGGGTCGTTACGGCCCACCTTCTGCACACGGCGGGGCTGCTTTTTCACGGTGCCGTCCCCACGGCCCTCGGTGATGCCGCTGGCCACCCGCTCACGCTTGACCTCCTCGTTGGTCTTCAGACGCATGGAGTACAGCCGCCGGACGGTCTCCTCCTGGATGGCCGCCACCATCTCCTCAAACATATGCAGGCTCTCCCGCTTATAGGCATCCACCGGGTTGGACTGGGCATAGGCCTGGAGCCGGATGCCCTGCCGGAGGTCCTGCATGGCGTCGATGTGCTCCATCCAGTACTCGTCCACCACCCGGAGCATGACCACACGCTCCAGCTCCCGCATGTCGGGGATGCCGGGGTTGGACTCCCGGGCCTTGTCGATCTCCGCCTCCTTGGCGGCGTAGGTCTCCATAGCCTTGGCGGTGAAGGTCTCGATGAAGGTCTCCGCGTCAGTCTTTCCAATCTCCTCCGGGGTGAACTTCACCGCGTACTTGGGGAAGAAGGAGCCCTCCAGGGAGCCCATCATGGCCCGGTAGGCGTCCTGATCGAGGCGCTTGTTCTCCCCGAAAGCACTGTGGACGGTATCGGCAATGATATTGGCGATAAAGCCGGCAATCTCCTTCTGCAGATCCGCGCCGTCCAGGACGTTCTTGCGCTGGCCGTAGATAATCTCCCTCTGCTTGTTCATGACATCGTCGTACTCCAGGGTGCTCTTGCGGGACTGGAAGTTCCGGGACTCCACGCTGGTCTGGGCGTTTTCAATGCCCTTGGTGAGCATCTTGTTCTCAATGGGGATGTCCTCCCCCAGGTCCAGGCGCTCCATGAGCCCCGTGATCCGCTCCCCGCCGAACAGGCGCATGAGGTCGTCGTCCAGGCTCAGGTAGAACCGGCTCTCGCCGGGGTCCCCCTGACGGCCGGCACGGCCACGGAGCTGGTTGTCGATGCGCCGGGAGTCGTGGCGCTCGGTGCCGATGATGAACAATCCACCGGCCTCCCGGACCTTGTCGGCCTCGCCGGCGATCTCCGCCTTGCGCTCGGCCAGGCGGTCCTGGTAGAGCTTCCGGGCGTCCAGGATCTCCTGGTTGCTGGTCTCCGCGTAGCCGGTGGCCTCGGCGATCAGCTCGTCGCTGAGGCCCGCCCGCCGCAGGTCGCCCTGGGCCAGATAGTCCGCGTTGCCCCCCAGCATGATGTCGGTGCCGCGGCCCGCCATGTTGGTGGCCACGGTGACGGCGCCCAGCTGGCCCGCCTGGGCCACGATCTCCGCTTCCTTCTCGTGGTTCTTGGCGTTGAGGAGGTTGTGTTTGATACCCGCCTTGTTCAGCAGCTTGCTGAGGGCCTCGTTCTTCTCGATGGACACCGTACCCACCAGCACCGGCTGGCCCTTGGCGTGGCACTCCTTCACCTGCTCGATGACCGCCTTTAACTTGGCGTCCTCGGTCTTGTAGACCACATCGTGGTCGTCCTGGCGGATCATGGGCTTGTTGGTGGGGATCTCCACCACGTCCAGCTTGTAGATGGAGCCGAATTCCTCCTCCTCGGTGAGGGCGGTACCGGTCATGCCGGAGAGCTTGGTGTAGAGGCGGAAGTAATTCTGGAAAGTGATGGTGGCCAGGGTCTTGCTCTCCCGCTCCACCTTCACCCGCTCCTTGGCCTCGATGGCCTGATGGAGGCCCTCGCTGTACCGGCGGCCAAACATGAGACGGCCGGTGAACTCGTCAACGATGATGACCTGACCGTCCTTGATGACGTAGTCGATGTCCCGCTTCATCACGCCATGAGCCTTGATGGCCTGGTTGATGTGGTGGTTGATGGTGGAGTTCTCCGGGTCGGAGAGGTTCTCCAGATGGAAGAACTCCTCCGCCTTGGCGATGCCCCGGGCAGTGAGAGTGGCGGTCTTGGCCTTCTCGTCCACCACGTAGTCCGCATCCAGATTCACGTCCTCCTCGGCCTTCTCGTCGGTCTCGGCGATGACCAGCTTCTTGAGAGGGCGGACAAACATTTCCGCCATGTCGTAGAGCTGGGTGGACTTCTCCCCCATGCCGGAGATGATCAGCGGGGTCCGGGCCTCGTCGATGAGGATAGAGTCCACCTCGTCCACGATGGCGAAGTTGTGGCCCCGCTGGACCAGCTCCCCGGCGTACAGCGCCATGTTGTCCCGGAGGTAGTCGAAGCCCATCTCGTTGTTGGTGCCGTAGGTGATGTCGGCTGCGTAGGCCTTCTGCCGGGCGGGCTTATCCATGTCGTGGATGATGAGGCCCACGGTGAGACCCAGGAAGCGGTAGACCTTGCCCATCCACTCGCTCTGGTATTTGGCCAGATAGTCGTTGACGGTGACGATGTGGACCCCCTTGCCCGTGAGGGCGTTGAGGTAGGCGGGCAGGGTGGCCACCAGCGTCTTGCCTTCGCCGGTCTTCATTTCCGCGATACGCCCCTGGTGGAGGACAATGCCGCCCACCAGCTGCACCCGGAAGGGCCGCATCCCCAGCACCCGCACGGAAGCCTCCCGCACGGTGGCGAAGGCCTCGGGCAGAATATCGTCCAGAGTCTCACCGTTGGCAAGACGGCTCTTGAATTCGCCTGTCTTCGCGGTCAGCTGGGCGTCGGTCATGGCCTTATATTCCGGCTCCAGGGCCTCAATCTTATCCGCAATAGGATAGATCTGCTTCAGCTCCCGCTCGCTGTAGGTGCCAAAAATCTTTGTAATCAAACCCATTATTATACTGCTCCTCTTTCGTGAGAGTGAAATGCACACAACTATACAATTTAGTAGTATAGCACAATTTCCCTGATTTGCAATGGGAAATTCCACGAAAGGATAACAGAAACTTCAGATAGGGGCTTTACTGACCGCACAAGGCTGCGGGATATAAATTGCGTGAAAATAGACGTCAGATGATGATTGGACATGACTGCGTAATTTGTGTTCTTCGCAATATGAAATACTGTCATTTCTGCTCCTTTCCGTTCATAAAGCGGTGTTCCCAGCCAGATTAAGGCAGAGAACACCGCTGAGCGGATCGGCCATTTTGCAAAATGGCCGAATTGTGGGAGCCGTAACTCACATTATGGTCAATGAACCGACAAAAGGGTATGGAATTTTGATCGAAACCATGCTTGCTGCGGCAGGAAATGACGTAAATCAACCCCGGACAAAGAAAGCACTCACTTTGATGACAATCCATCAAGTGGGTGCTTTCCCGTTGGGAAAAATAGATACTGCCAAAAGGAAGCCAGATCAAAATCTGAGCAAGCGCTCATGCTTTTTCTTTGGGGAAAGAAAAAGCATGAAAAAGGGCTTGGGCGGCGCGTGCGCCGCCGGGCCGGTCATTGGGCTTCGCCCAACGACCGGCCCCCGGGTGACGGAGGTATGCGTTTCATCGAAGAAGTGTTCCGGAAAGGGCCGGACCTTTGATCTTTAACTGATGATTCCTATCTCCGCGGCACGCCTGGAAAGCGCAGCGCAAATTCTGTCGATTCCCTCAAAACTCTTCTGGCGGTCTGCAAATACGCCGTAAATGATCCGCAAATGGCCTGCGCCCTGATCACCGTAAAATTTCCCATCATTGACCATAACTTTGGCCTCTTGCGCAAGATAGTTGGTTATTTCAGTGGAATCGCCCAGACGGCTTACATTCACCCAGCCAAAAAAACCGGATTCCATCAGAGGCATGGATACACCCGGAACAGAATTAAATTTCTCATAGGCATACCGCCTGCGGATTTCCTGCTCGGCTACATAGCCTTCTATGAAAGATGTATCCTCATAGGCCGGGATGAGGGCCAGCTGAACCATCGTATTCGCGGCGCCCTGTATATTGACCGCCGCCGCGTACAAGGCGTCCATGATTACATCGTCCGCAAAGATATAGCCCATACGGTAGCCGCTTAGGGCCATTCCCTTTGAGCAGGAGCACACCGTAACGGTACGCTCCCACATCCCAGGCAGTGCGGCCATCGTAACCATTTCATGTCCGGGAAAAACCGTATCCTCAAAAGCTTGGTCACAGACGCAGATCAAGTCATTCCTGATAATAAACTCGGAGAGCTCCGTCAGCTCTTCTCTGGTATATACCCGGCCGTTGGGGTTATTGGGGGAGCTGAGCAGAACCATTTTCGTCCTGGGCGTCAAGCGCTTTTCGTATTCCTCTACGCGCAGGCGATACTGATCCTCTTCATAGGTCGGCACCTTTACCGCCACGCCGTTGAGCAGCTCGGGGTCCAGAAAATTACTGGGGTAGCTGGGGTCGTGAACAAGAATCTCATCGCCCGGCTCAATGAACGGCGTCATTGCGAAGTACAGGCCGACGTCGGAACCGGGGTTGATGATCAGATTGCGCTGGGGGTCAAGCTCGATGTGATTATCCCGCCTGATTTTCCCTGCAATGGCCTCCTTTAACGCGGCGTTCCCGATGGGGGCGGTGTAATGGCAGGATATCCCCTGCTGGATTACCTCAACGCTGCGCTCTAAAACCCGCTGCGGGATCACCCGGTCAGGGAAATACGGGTCGGCCCAGCACATCATGATGCCTCCCTCGGCCATCATTTTGGAAACAGAATCGCCTACATCCGCTTTACCCGCCTGTTCGGAAAACAGTCCTCCGTCAAGCGTCCTGAACAGAGGACGCATCTTATCCCGGGCGCCCATCAAATGATCCCCAGGTGGGCCATGATAATATTGACGATCGTGGCCAGCGTTGTCGTGACGACGGTGCAGAAGAACAGGTGCTTGTAGCCTTCCTTATGGGATACGCCGCAGTAGGAAAGGGTCAGGACGATGGCACTGTTGTGGGGCAGGGAATCAAAGGTGATCTGGGCGATATTGGTAATACGGGTCAGTGCATAGGGGTTGCCGCCCATATCCAGAAGCTTCTGGGTGAAGTTCTCCAGAACGAAATTCAGTCCGCCGGTCGCGCTGCCGGTGAAGCCGGCGATCACGGCAATCGTGATGAAGAGAAGGATATAGGGACTGCCGAAGGAGGCCTTCTCCAGGAAGTTCAGGAGGACATTATATCCGGGAACCGCGCCGACAATCGTGGCGAGACCGCAGATAGCGGCGGTATTGACAACAGACATGGAGCTGTCGGCGCCGTCGGCCAAATTCTTGATGATCTTGGAAAGTCCGCCGATGCGCTTATAGAACATAAGCCCCAGCAGAACACAGCCCACATAGAGGGCCGCCCAGGCGGGCCAGTTGAAAGCGTTCAGCAGGACCACAACCACAGCCATTGGAGGCAGGAGCAGCCACGGGCTGGGAAGGCCTTCCACATTCAGATCCACGTCCACGGGATCTCCCTCCCGGGGAACAAATCCCTCGCCGCTGGCAATAGACTTTTTGCCCTCGCGGTGCAGATACCACAGATTGCCGCCGCCGACAATGATAAAGCCCACAATCGCCATCCAAAGGCCGGCCATGGGCGTCGTGCCGAAGGCCTCCGCAGGAAGGATAATATTGCTGATAGGCATACCGGGGAGCACCTGCATGGCCACGGCGCCGCCCAGGACACAGCCGGGGATCAGGCTGCGGGAAATGCCGGCCCGCTGGAAAAACGCCGCCGCCAGAGGATACATGGTGAAGATAATAACGAAAACATTGATTCCGCCGATGGACATGAGCAGAGTCGCAATGTAAACCGCGGCCACCGCGCTGGAGGGACCCAGCTTCCGGAACACCGCGTTCGCGACGCTCATGGGCAGGCCGGAGAACTCCAGCATCTTGCCGAACATCTGGCCGCCCAGGAAGATGGGAAACAGGACCAGCACCATATTCGCCACGCCGCCCATATAGGTTGCGGCATAGGCATCAAACATGCCAATATTGCCGGTGCAGGCCACAATAAGCGCCGCCACAGTTGACAGCAGGATCAGGGAATATCCCCGCAGGGAGCCGAGAATGATGACAACCAATGCGAGAACAATGCCAATAAAACTCAGAATTTCCATGAAGTCAGCTCCTTTCTTGTCTCTCCGGTACTTGATGGATGCTATCTTGCAGCAATTGCCTCGATTTCAACCAAAGCGCCCTTGGGCAGCTTCGCAGCCTCCACCGCGCTGCGGGCGGGGAGTGTTTCTCCGGTGAAGAATTGTGCGTATACCTCGTTCATTGCAGCAAAATCCCCCATGTTCTGCATGAAGACGGTGGTCTTTACGACGTTGTCCATGGAGAGCCCCGCCGCTTCCAGGATTTTGGAGATATTGGTCAGCGACTGCCGCGTCTGCCCCTGGATATCGTCTGCGGCAAATGCGCCGGCAGCAGGGTCAATCGGCAGCTGGCCGGAGATGAACAGCAGGTTCCCTGCCGCCACCCCCTGGGAATAGGGGCCAATGGCGGCGGGGGCAAGATCTGTATGGATGTTGTTTGCCATGATCATTTCCTCCTTACAGCAGACGCCAGTCGCAGAAGGTGCCGCCTTCCATCTTGTAGCCAGGGGCCAGGATGCTGAAACGGCGCACATTCAGATTGGGCAGGGTGCTCCAAATCAGGCGGCAGTGTTTGGCAACCAGGCGCAGTTTGCGCAGATCACGGATATCCTGGTCGGGCTTGCCCTCGACAACGATGAAGTCGCCCATAAGGCCCGGCTTCAAGGTGCCGGTGACATCCTGCAGGCCGCACAGCTCCGCGCCGTTTGCGGTGGCGGCCTTGATAGCCTCCAGCGGACTCAGGCCGCACTCCACCAGGAACTCCACCTCGCGAACCGTGGCGTTGGTTCCATCTACGGGGTCGGAGGGAAGAAGGTCTGTGCCTACGCAGATCTTTACGCCTGCCTTGTGCGCGTACGCAACCCCCTGACGGTGGGTCTGCGCGGCTTCACGGCCCTTTTCCACCTGATGCTTGGGACAGCCGTGGGCAATGAGATAATCATCGCTGGAAGAGACGGACACCGTCGGAACAAAATACGTGCCATGCTCCGCCATCAGCTTCGCGGTATCCTCGGAAAGCGTATAGCCGTGTTCAACGGAATCCACCCCAAGGAGTACGGACTGGCGAATGGCTTTATCGTTGGACAGATGGGCAAAGCACTTCTTTCCGGCACGGTGGGCCACATCCACGACCGCCCTGACCTCGTCGTCGGTCATCTGCATGTCGCACAGGCCTTCGTTGGCGGAGGCCATGCCGCCGGTATACATCATCTTCAGCTGGTCGGCGCCGGCGGCCAGCTGGAGACGGGCAGCCTTCATGAACTCATCGACGCCGCTGCACATCACAACGGAATTTTCCTCCGAGCCGTGGCCGTTGTGGGCCACCAGGCCCTTGCCGCAGGCGATGATGTTGGGGCCGCATACCATGTTCTTGTTGATCGCCGTTTTCAAGCCGATGTCAATGTCATCCGGCAGGGCGGCGCTTCTGATCGTGGTGACGCCGCAGTCCAGCGCCTCGGCGGCCCTGCGGTAGCAGAGCATGGTGCGGTAGGGCACGCCGAACTCGTCAAAGCTGTTGCCCAGTCCGCGATAGGGCAGCATCAGATCCAGATGCACATGGCAGTTGATCAGACCGGGGAGAATCGTGTGGCCGGCAAGGTCAAACACCGCATCCTCCGAACCGGCCCTGCTCAAAATATCCTCCCTCATTTCGCCAACATATTCGACAACATCCTCATTGAATTTGCCCTCTATGTTGTCAAATACATAAAGGCCATTCTCAATGGCTGGCGCACCGGTGCCGTCAACAATTCTAACGTTTTTCAAGTAAGTGCGTGACATAGCATTTCTCCTTTCGCCCTGCGTGATCGTTTCCATTACAGCCCTGTGCATCAGCGGAATAAATTCAATCGGCTGTATTTAATTACAGTATACAGTAAAAAATAATCTTGTCTATTGATAAAAAATCCGAAAAAGAAACCAACGATTTGTACAATATAGATAAATTCGGAAGTCCGAACTAAAACAAGTTGTACTTGTACCCTAATTGTGTTATGGTAAATGAAGAAAGGAGACGGAAATGGAACAGCCAGAAATTATTCTTACGGAAACGGATAAACAAATTCTGCAATCCTATCGCGGCTTGGTGCGGGGACTGGAAGATTACCTGGGAGAGGGCTATGAGATCGTCCTTCACAGCCTGGAGTCTATGGAGCACTCTGTCATCGCTATCGCCAACGGACACCACACCGGCAGATGTGAAGGCTCCCCCATCACGGATCTTGCGTTGTATATGCTGAATTCCATTCAGGAGCAGGCGCAGAACAGCGGGTATATTTCTTATTTTTCCCGAAATCGCAATGGGGAGCCCCTCCGGTCTTCTACGATTGTCATTTACGGGGAAAACAACCGGGCCATTGGGGTGCTTTGTATTAACTTCTACCTGAATACGCCGGTCTATAAAGTTGTAAATGACCTGGTAAACAATCCCAGAGATGTACAGCCCGTATTGCCGGAAACCTTTGCCAACAACGTGGAGGATCTCCTGCAGCGCATTATTGAGCAGGTTCGCGCGGAGGTGGAAGAAAATCCTCAGATACATTCTTCCCTGAAAAACAAGGAGATCATTCGCCGGTGCAGCGCACAGGGCGTATTTCAAATCAAAAGCGCGGTTTCCAGTGTGGCTAAGATACTGAATATCTCTAAAAATACCGTCTACATGCACCTCAAGTCTTTAGACACATAACGCACGGCAGAAGCTGTGTGCAGCGGCATCATAAGAATACAGGCGGAGGCCATCGCGAGTGCCGCCTGCTGCGGCTCATCGTTTCGCCCGCCCCAACGGCGGGCGAATTTGGTGTCAAAAACGATTGAACCCACAGCCGAGGGGACGGGTGACGCCGCTGAATCGTTCTTAAGGATTTTTCTATGGAATTTCCGGCGCATTCATGGTATACTATTAAAAATCCTAGAGAAAGAAGGGAACAGGTGTGGATTTGATTGAGAAAACCCTGTCCAGTGAGAAAATTTTTGACGGCCGCATTCTCCGCATTCGGCGGGATACCGTCCGCCTGCCCAATGGCGGCGAGGCCTTCCGCGAGGTGGTGGACCACCCCGGCGGCGTGTGTGTGCTGGCCCTGGACGATCAGAATCGGGTGCTGCTGGTCAGTCAGTTCCGGTATCCCTACGGGAAGGTTCTGCGGGAGCTCCCTGCGGGAAAGCTGGAATACGGAGAGGACCCCGCCGAGGCCGCCGTCCGGGAACTGAAGGAGGAGACCGGCGCCGCGGCCGGGGAATTCCGCTCCCTGGGGGAGCTGTACCCCTCTCCCGGCTACTGCGGGGAGATCATCCGGATGTACCTGGCACGGGATCTGACTTTTGGGGAGACCCATCTGGATGAGGATGAGTTTTTGAATCTGGAGCGGATTCCCTTTGACCGGCTGGTGGAGCAGGTGCTCTCCGGCGAGATCAGAGACGCCAAGACCATCGCCGCCGTACTGAAGGGAAAGCTGCTGCTGGGACTGTAAGCGAACCGCCTCCCGGGCGGGAGGCGGCAGAGGAGAAGATATGGAAGAGAAAAAAAGAGTCCTCATCGTGGAGGACGAAAAGAGCATCGTGGACATCGTGCGCTTCAACCTGGAAAAGGAGGGCTATGCCGTCCTTACCGCCTATGACGGCGAGGCGGGGCTGTCCGCCGCTCGGGAGAACAAACCGGATCTGATTCTGCTGGATGTGATGCTGCCCAAGCGGAACGGCTTCGACGTGTGCCGCATTCTGCGGGAGGAGGGGGACAACGTACCGGTCATTATCCTCACCGCCCGGGAGGGGGAGTCGGACAAGGTGCTGGGATTGGAAATCGGGGCAGACGACTATATTACCAAGCCCTTTTCCATGAGGGAGCTGCTGGCCCGGGTGAAAGCGAACATCCGCCGCACCGCCATGCTCCAGGCCGAGGCGGAGGAGCCGGCGGCGGTCATTACGGCGGGCGATTTGACCATCAATCCGGGAAACTATCAGGTAAGCAAGCATGGCAGCCCGGTAGACCTGACCCAGCGGGAATATGAACTGCTGGTCTTCCTGGCCGGACACCCGGGACGGGTATATTCCAGGACCGATCTGATGGAGCAGGTCTGGAACTACGACTACGTAGGCGACGACGTGCGCACGGTAGACGTTACCGTCCGTCGGCTGCGGGAGAAAATCGAGGACGATCCCGCCAGTCCCGCGCTTATTTTGACAAAGCGGGGCGTGGGGTACTACTTCGCGGCACAGTGACGGCTTCACGCCGGTTCTTCCTCCGGGCCCGGAGGAAGAACCGGCGCTGTTTGCTCCGGGAAAACGGCAGAGAGGACTGTTTTTATGCACTTTGTTCAGGTGAAGGGGATCTTATCGGCGCAAAACGGGATGAACCTGTACCGGGGCTGTTCCCATGGGTGCATCTACTGCGATTCCCGGAGCGCGTGCTACCATATGGACCACGCCTTTGAGGATATCGAGGTGAAGGAGAACGCCATTGAGCTGCTGGAGCAGGCGCTGCGGCGGAAACGCGCAAAATGTATGCTGGGAACGGGCGCTATGACGGACCCCTACATCCCCCTTGAGGAGGAGCTCGGCAATGTCAGGAAGGCGTTGCTGCTGGTGCGGCGGTATGGCTTCGGGATCACGCTGCACACCAAGTCGGCCCGGGTGCTCCGGGACCTTGACCTCCTGCGGGACATTCACGAGCAAAGCAAGTGCGTGGTCCAGATGACGCTGACCACACACGATGAAGCGTTGTGCCGGATGCTTGAGCCCCATGTGAGCACCACCCGGGAGCGGGTCGAGGCGCTGAAGGAACTTCACGCCGCGGGAATCCCTACTGTCGTATGGCTTTGTCCTATCCTTCCGTTTATCAACGACACTGAAGAAAATATCCGGGGCATCCTGAGCAGCTGCGCGGAGGCGGGAGTCTACGGCGTGATCTCCTTCGGGATGGGGCTCACCCTCCGGGAAGGAAACCGGGAATACTTTTACAGACAGCTGGACCGGCTTTTCCCCGGGATGAAGGAGAAATACATCCGGACCTACGGGATGCGGTACGAGGTGAGCAGCCCGCGAAGCGGACCCTTGATGGAGCTGTTTCACAGCTTCTGCGAAGAAAACGGAATTGTGCATGACAGAGACCGGATATTCTCCTATCTGCACACGCTTGAGGAAAAGCAGGAGCAGGCGCAGATCAGTCTGTTCTGACAGCTTCTCCAAAGGAAAATCTGCTCTTTACAAACGGAACGCCGGGTGCTATAATACAATCAAATCTTATATGGCGTCAGACTGCGGCCGCAGATGCGGCACGTGGAATGGGGTGAAATTCCCCGCGAGTCGGTCACTGTGAAGCCTCCCAGAGAGGATCAGTCAGATACACGGCAGCCTGACGGTTTTTCCGCCGAAACCGGAATAACGTCGCTCGTCCCGGAGGGGACGGGATCAGTGCGTTCCGCGGCTTTGGCTGCGGGGCGTTTTTTGTTGTGTTTCCACCGGGGCCGATGGGGCGGCACCGGGAAACAATATATACTCTCTCAAAAAGCGGCTCAATAAAAAATCGGAGGCGTCCGGGTCACAAGACCGCCCGGACGCCTCCGGTTTTTTAGGAAATGCCTTTTTTCTCCCCTTTGCGGAGAAGAACCAGCGCCAGCGCCGCGAACAGCGCGTAGGCCGCTATGGAGATGACCGACGCCTCCGCGCCGAAGTCCCCGCCGGTGAGCAGGAAGTTTCTTGTCTCCGGCAGATAGCTGAACAGACTGCCGGGGTCCGGCTCCGGTCCGATATGGAGGAACGCCAGCAGGGCGGCGTTCCATACGCCGTGGATCAGCGCGCTGTTCCAGATGCTCCCGCTCTCCAGAGCCACCAGAGAGAACAGCACGCCCACCATGGTCCCGGCCAGCACCAGCTGGACCATGCTGAGAAGGTCCAGCTCATTGCCGATGATATGCAGCGCGCCGAACAGCACGGAGGGCAGCAGGACCGCCGTCCGGCGGTTCCAGTGCCGCTCCAGGGCCGTCATGATAAAGCCCCGGAAGACTGCCTCCTCCACGATGCCCGTGCCGATGCCCACATAGAGAACGCCGACGGCCAGGATGGACGCCGTATCCATCCGGTTCGCCGCCTCCGCCCACTGCCCCGGCAGCAGCAGATACACGCCGCACACCAGCGCCGGCATAAGAAACGCCGTTACACACCACACCGGTTTCAGCCGCACCGGCCCGATCCGCCAGGCGGACAGGGGCTCCCGCAGCCCGAACCGGCACAGCGCCCAGAACCCCAGCATCGCCAGGGCCGGATAGAGCACTCCGGCGGCGGCGTTGCCCAGGGCGGGCAGATGGGTGACCAGCAGCACCAGACTGCCAAACGCCGCAGCAGCCGTCTGGGCCAATACCAGAACGGCCAGAGACAGCAGGGCCATCAGGACCTTGCTTATCGGAAATTTCTCTTGTGCTTCCATAAACCGCCCTCCTTATGGCGCAAAGCAGGGAACCGGCGGAGTATCTGCGCCGGTTCCCGTTTGGCTGTCCTTATACTATTCTTGGATTAGATGCATACTTCCGTCACCGGGCCAAAATCTAAGAATAGCAGTTGGGTCTAGTCTCGCATTAAAGCTCTTTTTGATACTTTTTCTCTCGAGAAAAAGTATTACAGAATTCTGATCTGCCCCAGCAGGGGGACTTCCTTCTCTACGCCTTGGATGGCGTTGATGACGCCGATAAACCAGCACAGCGCGCAGAACAGCCCGCCTACCAGGCCCACCAGCCAGCCGAACAGCGGCAGCCACTTGGCCGCGATGCTGATGAGCGTTGCGGCAATCCAGATCACCAGAGACTGGTTGAGGTGGAACCGGCTGGCATACCGGTCGCCCGCGAAAAAGGCGATCAGCAGGCCCGGCCAGGAGAGATAGGACACGATATCCGTTACATGCTTATTCATCCTTCGTAACCTCCCTGTTTACTGCTGGCGCAGGGTGAGGTCTCCGCTGACGCTGGACATGCGGAAGGTCCGCCCGCCGCCGTCCAGGTAGATAGCCTCGCCGGAGCGCTTGCCAATGGGACCGACCAGGGGGAAGCTGCTGTCCAGCTCGCCGCTGACAGTGCTGAACTGAAGGGTGAAGCCCTCGCCGCCGGGCATGGCAATCTCGCAGTCCCCGGACTTGGAGGACATCTCCAGCTTCTCCGGCACCTGGTCCGTCTGGACCTCCACATCGCCGCTGGCAGTGTTGCAGCGCAGTTCCCGGGCGCCGCCCTCCAGAGAGATCTCGCCGCTGGCGGTGCTGGCCCGCACGGTGTCAAACCGGCCGGTGAGCTGGATGTCGCCGCTGGCGCTCTCCGCGTGAACAGTACGTCCGCTCAGATCCCCGGTGTCCAGGTCGCCGCTGGCGCTCTTGAAGATCAGCTCCTGGAATTCCAGGCTGTTGAGCTGTGCGTCGCCGCTGGCGGTCTTGATGGACAGCTGGCCTACCTCCAGGCCTGTATCCACGTCCACGTCTCCGCTGACCGTGGAGATCTGGAGGAAATCCCAGAACCGCCGGGGCAGGAGCAGCTTCACATCCGCGGACGCCAGTCCACGCAGGAAGAAGAAGGCAGAGGTGGCGGTGCTTCCCTGACGGACGGACAGCACGCCGTCGTCGCTGACCCGCGTCTCCAGGTTCTCTACGTCACCGTCCAGAATAATGTCGCTGTTGGGGTCATCGTCCAACATGATGTCCACGTCGCCGTTGACCTGCACGTCGATCCCCTTGAGGGCCCCAGACGGCAGCGTGGTGCCCTCCACCTTGCGGACCCGGCTGTTCTCGCAGAAGAAGCCGCCCCGGTCCTTATTGTAGCCCACAGCGAAGGACCAACCCTTCTCCGGATGCTCCGGGGGTTCCGGAGGTTCCGGCTGCTCGGGCGGCTCGAAGCCCTCGGGGGGCTCCGGGGTCTCGGCGTTCCTGGAGGGCTGCGGAGCATCCTTGTCGCTGTCGAACTGGACGTACACCTTACCCTTGAAGCCGTCGGGATACTTCTCCTTCAGCTTATCCGCCACATTGCGGACGATGACCGCCGCCTGGTCCACGGCGTCCTTGGTCTGGCTGACCGTCTCACGGACCAGGCCCTCTACGCCATGGAGAAGCTCGCTGGTGAAATCCCGGGCGCCGCCCTGGCGGGGCAGCTCCCCGTCGGGACCCAGGCTGTCCAGATAGGCCAGCAGCTCATCCACATTGCCCAGGTCCTCCATGGCCTTGTCAAAGGCCTCGTTCTCGCTCATGCCCTGAGCCATCAGGTCCTGCCAGCGGCTGTACAGGTTCTCGCTGAGCTCTTCAATCAGCTCCACCTTGGCGTCGCTGTCGGCGGCGGCGGAAAGACGGCCCGTCACCGCAATTACAAATTTTGTTCTCATGTTGTCCATCCTGTCAGTCCTCCTCCAAAGAGATCAGAGCGTCCAGAAGCGCCCTGGTATTCTGCCACTCCCGGCTGTTCTCCTCCCACCGGCGTCTTCCCTCGTCGGTGATGGCATAGTAGCGCCGCCGCGCACCCGGTCCGTCCTCCCCCCAGTAGGAGGAGATCAGTCCCGCGCTCTCCAGCCGCTTGAAGGCGGTATAGAGCGTGGCTTCCTTGAAGCCGTACGCACCGCCCGTGCGCTGCTGGATGGTCTTGTTGATCTCATAGCCGTAATTGTCCCCGCGCATGAGTTGGGTCAGGATGATCGTATCCGTATGGCCCCGCAGGGTGTCCGCTGAAATGGACAATCCAAACACTCCTTTCGCCGGGCGTCCGCCGCAGCGGGCTGGCCCTTTGTTGCTCTCATCATAGCAGGATGTATATCATCTGTCAAGGTATTTCTTTCAAAAAAGTATTAAGATTATTTTAATTCCCTATAGGAAATTTCAACTGAACTCCAGCTTTTCAAAATTAGGACTGTACAATTCCTCCAAAAAATGGTATACTGTAGTTACCCGCAAAGGAGAACCATGAAAGGAGCGATCGTATGAAGTTCACATTTACCTGCAAAAAGGTATCCCTCAACGATTCCATCAAGGAGTACGCCGAGAGGAAAATCTCCAAGCTGGACCGCTATTTCCGGGAGGATGCCAGCGCACTTGTGACCTTCGCGGTGGAAAAGGGCCACCGCTGCGTGGTTGAAATCACCATCCGCAGCGGCAGCACCCTCTTCCGTGCCCAGGAGGATTCCAGAGACGGCGACATGCGAGGCGCCATCGACGCCGCCTGCTCCACCATTGACCGTCAGATCCGCAAGAACAAGACCCGCCTTGCCAAGCGCCTGCGTCAGGATGCCTTGGCGCCCAGCGTTCCCGCCGAATTCGACGTCAGCGAAGAGACCGAGTTCCCGATCGTGCGTACCAAGCACGTGGCCGTGAAGCCTATGAGTGAGGACGAGGCCATCCTGCAGATGAACCTGCTGGGCCACGACTTCTTCGTCTACCGCAACACGGACGACGTGGTCAGCATCGTCTACCGCCGGAGGGACGGCGGCTACGGACTGCTGGAAACGGACGGCGTGGAGGAATAATTTCTCCGGCTTCCCTTTTTCGACAAAGGTTCTGTGAAACCGGCAAAACCTCCTATGGACAAGGAGGCTTGTCTGGTGTATCATACTTTATGGAAGCTTTCCAATATCCCACCCGCCTGGGCCGCTGTCACACTTTGGCAGCGGCTCCTTTTTATGCCCTGACAGCCGGGACGGCATCCCGCCTTGACAAGCGGGCGTCCGTCCGGTATGATAGGGACAGCGAGATCACATTTACCAGGCCCGCCCCGCCGGGGCGGAGCGGCAAGGAGGTTGCCTGTATGCAAAAGGACATCGTCATCGTCGGCGCGGGCCCCGCGGGGATTTTTACTGCACTGGAGATGCTTAAACGGGGCAGTAAGCAGAAGATCCTTATTGTGGAAAAAGGCCGGGCGGTGGAGGAACGCCGCTGCCCCAAGAGCAAAACCGGCCAGTGCGTCAACTGTAAGCCCTACTGTCATATTACCACCGGCTTCTCCGGCGCAGGGGCCTTTTCCGATGGGAAGCTGTCCCTCAGCTATGAGGTGGGCGGCGATCTGCCCACTCTGATTGGTGCGGAGAAAGCTCAGGAGACCATTGACTATACAGACAAGATCTATCTGGAGTTCGGGGCTGACGTTCACGTGGAGGGGTTGGGCAATACCGAGGAGGTCAAAGCCATCCGCAAGCGGGCTATCCGGGCAGGGCTCAAACTGGTGGACTGTCCCATCCGCCACTTGGGCACCGAGAAAGCCCAGGAACTCTACTATGCTATTGAGCAGCATCTGCTGAAAAGCGGGGTGGAGATCCTTTTTGGGTATGAGTGTACCAATCTGATTTTGGAGGACGCGGTCTGCCGGGGAGTGCAAATTTCCAACGGCAGAGAGGAGCGGGAGATCCTGTGCGGCCATACGGTCATCGCTACGGGCCGCCGGGGGGCGGACTGGCTGGAAAATCTGTGCGCCCGGCACAACATTGCCCACCAGCCCGGTACGGTGGACATCGGCGTGCGGGTGGAGGTGCGCAGCGAGGTCATGGAGACGGTGAACCGGGTGCTCTATGAGTCCAAACTGGTGGGCTGGCCAAAGCCCTTTAAAAATAAAGTAAGGACTTTTTGTCAGAACCCCGGAGGATTCGTCAGCCAGGAAAACTACGACAATGACCTGGCGGTGGTCAACGGCCACAGCTACAAAGAACTCAAGAGCGACAACACCAATCTGGCTATTCTGTGCTCCCATAATTTCTCCCACCCCTTCAATCAGCCCATCGCCTATGCCCAGAAGGTGGGAGAACTCACCAACATGTTGGGAGCGGGACACATCATGGTCCAGCGCTTTGGGGATATTCTGGACGGCAAGCGGACGTGGCAGAAGGAACTGGCGTTTTCCAACGTGCGGCCCACCCTGCCCGATGCGGTGGCAGGGGATATTACGGCGGCCATGCCCTACCGGGCCATGATCAACATCATCAACTTTATTCAGGCAATGGACGAGGTAGTGCCCGGGTTCGCCGCGGCGGAGACGCTGCTGTATTCGCCTGAGCTGAAGTTCTACTCCAACCGGGTAAAGATGGACGAAAAATTCAACACCAACATCCAGGGCCTCCACTGCCTGGGTGACTCCAGCGGCTGGACCCGGGGGCTGATGATGGCCTCCGTCATGGGCGTGCTTATGGGCCGGGAGCTGTCTGAGAACGGAGAAGAATAAAGAATTTTTGAAAATCTGTGAAATTTTAGTTGACAACGGGCCCGGTTACCGGTATAATGAGCAAGCGGTCAGAAAGTCCGCAGTTTGCCTCACGCGCGAGTGGTGGAATTGGCAGACTCGCTAGATTCAGGTTCTAGTGCTCATTACGGGCGTGCGGGTTCAAGTCCCGCCTCGCGCACCACTGAAAGCCTTGCAGCCACTTGGCTGCAAGGCTTTTTGCTATGTCCGGGTGATGTGATTACCCTTTGTTTGACCCTTTACAGGTTTGTCCACGATAAACAACTACGACCACACCAGGACAGGCGAGAACTTGGGTTGGTGATACTGAGCAGCAGTAAGCCAAAGCACAATCTTTGCCAGCACACGGACTGAATGGCTCGTGAAAAGAGGCGCCTGGATGCGTATGCGTCCAGGCGCCTCTTTTCGTGTTTTGTCCTAAAGAAGGACGTACATAGTTCCGCACCAAGGATCATTGGCCTTCACGCTGATTCAACAGATCGGCAGGATACTATTAAGATATACAATCGTTACCGGGCAGAAATATAGGAATAGCAGCCGTTTTGGTCTCGAACTTAAAGCTCTCTTTGATATGTTTTCGCTCGAGAAAACGTATCAATTTACATCAATCGCCCGGCAGGTGGATCGCTCTATCAGAGTCGGAGTGAGAATCCGATGGGTATACCCCGCCAGCTCACTTTGAATTTTATCCAAAAGGCTGTCCACTGCTACGGAAGCCAGCATCTTCATGGGCTGCTCAATGGTCGTCAAGTGAATCCGGGGCAGGCTGCTGTAGCGGATATTATCAAACCCCAGGAGAGAAATGTCCTCCGGGATGCGGATGCCGCTCTCCTCCGCCGCCTGAATGACGCCAAGGGCGTTGGTATCCGTGGCGGCGAAAATAGCGGTGAAATTCCGCTCCTGGGCAAACAGCTGCTTGGCCAGCTGGTAGCCATACTTAATAGAAGTAAGCGGGAAGGTGTTGTTGCAGTACTGGGGCGTCAGCCCCAGGTCCTGACAGGCGGCAGCATAGCCCTCGGAGCGGAGCTGATGGGTGGTGCTCCCCCGGCGGCGGCCAAAATACAGGATATTCCGGTGTCCCAGGCCGTGGAGGTACTCTACACCCATGTAAGCCCCCCGGTAGTTATCCACGGAGACATAGCTCTCCGGGACCTCCCGCAGATTTTCTCCCACGAAGACCGTGGGCAGGCGGGAGAGGTAAGGGCGCAGCTTTTCATAGCTCTCCGGGCCGGAGGGGACCAGGATGATGCCGTCCACCTGGCGGCCGATCATCAGCTCGAACAGTTCCTTCTCCTGCTCCAGGTCCCGGGAGGAATTGCACAAAATGATATTATAGCCCCTGGCCCGGGCCTGACGGTCAATGTGGTAGGCCAGCTCCGACATGAAGGGGTTGTTCACGCCCGTGAGGATCAGCCCCAGCAGCTTGGTGCTCTTCATCACCATGGCCCGGGCCACGGTGTTGGCCGTATAGTTCATCTCCTTGCAGACCTGCAGGATTCGCTCCCGGGTATCCACGCTGATCTCCGGACTGCCGGACAGGGCGCGGGAAACCGTGGAGTAGGAAACGCCGGCCGCTTTTGCAACGTCTTTGATGGTAACATTCTTCATAAGATGGCCTCCGCTCCGAAAATATTCCGCACATTTTTCGTAAATTTATTGTAAAGCCTGACGCACAGAATTGCAAGGACAACTTGGTGGATTCCAGCGATTTTCTGTAGTTTTGCACATATTGAAAAAAGAATATTCGTTAAAAAGACGAAAAAATGACGATATCCGGAAGCAAATGGGCCGTCGAATGCAAGTTTTCCGGAAAAGAATCAGAAAGAACCGAAAAAGTCGTCAAAATGATGGCAAATGCCTGTTGTTTCAGCAGTGAAAGGCGAATTTCCAGCGAGGCAGAACGAGAAATGCGGTTGACAAATCTCCGGAAATGCGGTACAATCTGAACAACGTAAGGAACGGAAACGTTTGAACTTCTTGGAGCGCAGGCGAAAGGGGCGTGCGGACGGCATGATCCGGGGCGTACTATTTGATCTGGGCGGTACATTGCACACAGCGGATTCGCCGGCTGGACGGGACGTATGGTTCGCCCGGCGGCTGCTGGACCGGCTGGCGGATTACGGCATCCGGCTGGACACGGAGCCGGAGGAACTGGCCGGGAAGCTCCACGAGAACGGCGAGGCCTACAAGCGCCGCTCCGAGAAGGACCTGCGGGAGCTGCCAACTGCGGAGATCTGGAACGACTGGTACCTGCGGGACTGGAAGGTGGGCCGGGAGCGGCTGGCGCCTATTGCGGAAGAGCTGAGCTTCCTCTACGATTATGAGCGGGTGCGGGTGATCCGGCGGCCCTACATAAAGGAAATGCTGGACGCCCTCCGGGAGCAGGGGATGAAGCTGGGACTCATCAGCAACATCATCTCCCTTTCGGTAGCGCCTCACTTTTTGGAGGAGTACGGGGTGCGGTCATATATGGACTGCATTGTGCTCTCCAGCGCCACGGGGATACGAAAGCCGTCGGCGGAGATCTTCCGCGTGGCGGAGAGAGAGCTGAAGCTGGGGCCGGAGGAACTGGCCTACGTGGGCGACACCCTTTCCCGGGACGTGATGGGGGTCCGGAACGCCGGGTGGAGGCTGATGATCCAAATTCGGAACCCGGGGGCCGCCCATCGGGACAAGGGATTGGAAAACGCCGGGCTGAAGCCGGACTATCTCATTGAAGGTCTGGAGGAGATCCCGGAGATCATCCGCAGGGAGAACGGGAACGCGATATAATGGGGACGCATAGGAGGAATAGCCATGATGAACCGCAATATTGATACCATTTTCTTTGACGTGGGGGCTACGCTGCGCTATGTGGTGGAGGACGAGGAATTCGCCGCCGCCGCGGACAGAGAACTGATGGAGCTGGTGGGCGCGCAGGAGCCCCACGATGTGTTCTTTGAGAAGCTGTGCAAAAACTGGAAGGCCTACCGGAAGTGGGCCAAGGATACCCTCCTGGATGTGTCCGAGATGGAGCTGTGGCTGCAATACCTGCTGCCGGACTATCCGGCGGAGCGCATCGCGCCCAATGCGGCCCGGCTGACCCGGCTGTGGCGGGACCACGACGGCCGGCGGGTGCCCCATGACGGCGTGAAGGAGACGCTCCGGGAACTGAAGAACCGGGGCTACAAGCTGGGCATCATCGCCAACACCATCACCGAGACGGAGATCCCCGACTGGATGTGCCGGGATCAGGTGGCGGACTGCTTCAAGACGGTGATCCTCTCCTCCAAGGTGCGGCTCAGAAAGCCGGACCCGGCCATCTATCTGCTGGCCTCCCGGTGCATCGGGTCCGCGCCGGAGAACTGCGCCTACGTAGGCGACAACCCGGTCCGGGACGTGGAGGGCGCGGTGGACGCAGGCTACGGCAGCATGGTTCTCTTTGAGGACGCGGGCACCGCCGACCGGGAGGGCAAGGCTCCCACTGTGATGCCGGATTACCGGATCAGGGCCATTCCGGAGCTGCTGGACCTGTTCCCGCCCAGGTTCTGAGGGGTACATATTTGACTTCTGATTGGAGAAGGGCTATGAAGAAGATCAAGGGCGTGTTTTTTGACCTGGGCGGGACGCTGCGCATCTGCGACGAGAACCCGGAGCATCAGGAACGGGCCAGGGCCCGTATGGCGGAGCTGGCCGGGAGGCCGGACGTGAAGGAATTCATTGACATGGTGGAGGAGCGCTATGCCCCCTACCGGGACTGGGCGCTGACGGAAAACCGGGAGACGGGAGACTTCGAGCTGTGGCACAAATGGCTGCTGCCGGAGATGGACGCCGGAGCGCTGGAGAAGGTCTGTCACGAGCTGACCTTCCAGTACCGCCAGGCCAAGGGCAAGCGGCGGGTGGTGGACGGCGGCCTGCAGGTGATCCGGGGACTGTACGAAAGAGGGTACCGTCTGGGGATCATCTCCAACCTCATCGGGGAGAACGAGATTCCCGACTGGCTCCGAGAGGACGGACTGGCCCAGTATTTTGACGCTGTAGTGCTCTCCTCTGTGTGCCACATCCGCAAGCCGGACCCGGAGATCTACCGCATGGGCTGCGAGGAGCTGGGACTGGAGGCGGAGGAATGCGTCAGCGTGGCCGACAATCTGGGCCGGGACATCACCGGCGCAAAGGCGGCGGGCATCGGGGCCAACGTCCTGTTCATCAGCCCCGAGAAGCTGGCGAAGAAGGCCATTACCGATGAGAACCGGCCGGATTTTATCGTGCATCAGTTCAAGGATATCCTGGACCTTCCCATTTTGCAGTAACAGGAAAGGGGTTGGGTACATATGGAAATGCAGATCGACACCATTTTTGTGGACCTGGGGGACACCTTCCGGGTCATCCGCAAGGACGAGGCCTACCAGCGGGAGGCCAAGGAGACCATTACCCGGCTGCTGGGGGTGGATGAGGACCCTGTCCAGTTCTACAAAAATGTCATCGAACCCCGGTATGACAAGTACCGGGAATGGGCGCTGACCTTTTACTGCGAGGCGCCGGTGAAGGAGCTGTGGACCCGCTGGCTGGCCTACGACTTCCCCCGGGACCGGGTGGAGGCCGCGGCGGCGGAGATGACCTACGCCTACCGCAAGACCAAGGGGGAGCGGGTGGTCACCGACGGCGGCATCGAAACCGTAAAGGAGCTGTATAAGCGGGGGTACACCCTGGGCATCGTCAGCGACCTGGTGGGCACCGAGGAGGTGGACGAGTGGCTGGACCGCGACCAGCTGCGGCCCTACTTCAAGACCGTGCAGCAGTCCTCCGTGTGCCTCATCCGGAAGCCCCATCCGGCGATCTACTACTACGCGCTGGCCGAATGCGGGAGCGACCCCAAGCGGACCTGCTATGTGGGGGACAATCTGGCCCGGGACATCGTGGGTGCCAAGGCCGCGGGGCTGGGCATGACCATCGGGGTGCAGTACCCCGGGAAGAAGCCCCAGGAGGTCACCGAGGAGAATAAGCCGGACCGGTTTATCAGCCATTTCGCGCAGCTGCTGGATATTTTCCCGCCGCTGCATTAAAGGAGGCAGATTTATGAATGAACAGGCACGGGGCGGCGAGGCCCTGGCTCAGGCGGTAGAGCGGGCCTATGCGGCCGGTCAGACCGATTATTATCTGGACCCCATGGCCCTGGTGGACGAGAACGGGACTCCTGTGGGCAAGATTAAGGACGGCGACCAGGTGGTCTTCTGCTGCCGGAGGGGCGAGCGGGAGATCGAGCTGACCGACGCCTTCGTGGACCCGGCGTTCCCCCACTTCGAGCGGGAATATATGAAGGACCTCAGTTTCGTCATCATGACCATGTACCACGAGAAATTCAAGGACCTGCCCATCGCCTTCGCGCCGGAGAAGGTGGTAAAGCCCCTGGCCCAGGTGGTCAGCGAGGCGGGACTGCGGCAGTTCCACTGCGCCGAGTCGGAGAAGTATGCCCACGTGACCTTCTTCTTCAACGGCGGCGAGAACCAGCCCTTCCCCGGCGAGGATGACCTGCGGGTCCCCTCTCCCAAGGGCATCCCCTTCGACCAGAAGCCGGAGCTGAGCCTGCCGGAGGTGGCGGAGAAGGTCAAGGGAGCCGTAGACGGCGGCTATGAATTCATCCTTACCAACTTTGCCAACGGAGACGTCATCGGCCACACCTCCAACACAGAGGCCAAGCTGGCCGCCGCCGCCACCGTCAGCCGGTATGTGGGCGAGGTGGCAGAGTATGCCAAGGGCCACGGCTACGTGGTGGCCGTCACCGCCGATCACGGCAACATTGAGACACTATATAATAAGGAGGGCAAGCCCCACGTAGCCCATACCACCAATCTGGTGCCCTTCATCGTTCTGGACCCCCAGGGGCGGGAGATTGCCTTGAGCGACGGCCGCCTGGGCGATGTGGCCCCCACTGTGCTGAGCGTACTGGGGCTGGAGCAGCCCGGGGAAATGACGGGGACTTCCCTCATCAAAACGCCGGGCTTTACCAATCAGAAAATGATGCTCATTATTCTGGACGGCTGGGGCTACGGCACCGCCGACGGCAAGGACGCCATTTTCTCCGCCGACACCCCCGCCTGGGACGCCCTGCTGGCAAAATACCCCAACAGTAAGCTCCGTGCCTCCGGGGAGGACGTGGGATTGCAGGCAGGGAAACCCGGCAACTCCGAGGCGGGACACTCCAACCTGGGCGCGGGCCGGGTGGTGGCCCAGGACGACGTGCGGATGGACCGGGCGATCCAGGACGGGTCCTTCAAGACCAACCCCATCTTTTTGAAGGCCATTGCCAACGCCCGGGAGAACCATACGCCCCTGCACCTGCTCTCCTATCTGACAGAGAAGTCCAGCCACGGCTGCATCGACTATCCCCTCATGCTGGTGGAGATGGCCGAGGGCGTGGAGGAGATCTATCTGCATATCATCTTTGACGGACGCAGCACCGAGCCGGGTTCTGCTCCCGCCATGCTGCGGCAGCTGGAGAAGCGGCTCAACAAGCTGGGCCGGGGCCGCATCGTGGACGGCGTAGGCCGGGGCATCGCCCTTGACCGGGACAGCAATTACGCCAAAATTCAGAAGGCCTACGAGTGCATGACTCTGGGCAAAGGGACCCAGTATACCCTGTGACGGTCCCGCCGAACAACCTTTGGGAGGTAAAATAGTAATGGCAACAGCACCTGTGGCGGTAGTGGACGTATCCGCGCTGGCCCTTACACCGCTGGATATCGGACTTCGTATGCTCCTGGCCATGCTGATCGGAGCGGTCATTGGTACGGAGCGGGAGTATACCCACCGCCCTGCCGGTATGCGCACCCATATGCTGGTAGCCCTGGGGGCCTGCGCGGTGATGACGACAAGCCAGCTGATTTTCTGGCAGTACCGCCCCTACGGCGCTACGCCGGACCCTGCCCGTTTAAGCGCCCAGGTTATCACCGGACTGGGCTTCTTAGGCGCGGGTACCATTATGCGGGAGGGCCCCAGCGTCAAGGGTCTCACCACCGCAGCCAGCATCTGGGCCACGGGCTGCCTGGGCGTCGCCGTGGGCGGCGGATACTACATGGTGGCGGTAGTGGGGGGCGTATGCGTATTGGTCACGCTGATCGCCTTTGAGTGGCTGCAGAAGAAGATTGTCCACAACCGCTACTCCCTCTATCTTTTTTCTGTGACATGCACGGATGTGGCAGGGACCATGGAACTGATCCAGACCCTGACTGCAACGGCGGACGCTGTTCTGACCAGCATCCATGTAGACGAAGCAAAAAACGGCTTCAAGATTCGTTTCAAGGCGGATTTCGGCGGCCGCCACTCCGACGAGCGGCTCCATAAATTCATCTCCGACCTCAGCGCGGACTCCCATACCAGCTCCGTCACCTCCGACAGGAGCCGGATATAATCGGACCGAAAAATTTACTCAAACCACTGATTGGAAAGCTTGAAAAGCTTTTCGATCAGTGGTTTGAAACTCCAAGAGGCCTGTATCTGTTCAAGCGGATCTTGCCCCTGGTGCGCAACGGGGGTTTTCATAAGATCAAAAAAGGAAAGGAGAAAGAATTATGAATCAGTATTTTATCATTTTTTCTGCCCTGGGCTCCATTTGCGCACTGCTGTTCGCCGTATTCATGGCGAAACGTGCTCTGTCGTTCTCGGAGGGCACCGAACGGATGAAGAAGATCGCCTCCTTCATCCGGCAGGGCGCCAACGCGTATCTGCGCAGGCAGTACAGCGTGGTCCTGGTGTTCTTTGCCTGTATGTTTGTGATCTTGTGTGTGATGGCGGCGCTGCACTTCCTGACGTGGTTTGTCCCCTTTGCCTTCATCACCGGAGGCTTCTTCTCCGGCCTGAGCGGCTTTGTGGGCATGAAGATTGCCACCGCCTCCAACTCCCGCACTGCCAACGCCTGCCGGGAGAGCCTGAACTCCGGATTGAAGGTAGCCTTCTCCGCCGGTACGGTCATGGGCTTCACCGTGGTGGGCCTGGGCCTGCTGGACATCTCCGGGTGGTACCTGCTGCTCAGATATGTGTTTCATCTGCCCCTTAACGACATCACCGCCGCTATGCTGACCTTCGGCATGGGCGCCAGCTCCATGGCCCTGTTCGCCCGTGTGGGCGGCGGCATCTTCACCAAGGCCGCCGACGTGGGCGCGGACCTGGTGGGCAAGGTAGAGGCCGGCATCCCCGAGGACGACCCCCGAAACCCCGCCGCCATCGCGGACAATGTGGGCGACAATGTGGGCGACGTGGCCGGTATGGGCGCGGACCTCTACGAGTCCTATGTTGGTTCCCTGATTTCCTCCTGCTCCCTTGGCGTGATTGCCTTTGGCTACATTGAATCCGTGGACAACCTCAGCGCCTTTGCGGTGCCCCTGCTCATCGCGGCGGTGGGCGTGGTCGCCTCCATTATCGGCTCCCTGCTGGTCCGTACCGGAGAATCCACCGACCAGATGACGCTGCTGAAGGCTCTGCGCCGGGGCACCAACACCTCCGCCGTTATCATTGCCGTGGCGGCCTTTCCCATCGTGTGGTTCCTGCTGGGGAAGGATTACATCGGGCTGTACGTGGCTATTCTCGCCGGGCTGTTTTCCGGTGTGCTGATCGGACGGTTTACGGAGTATTACACCTCCGATACCTATGTGCCCACCCAGAGCTTGGCGGCCTCCTCCGTGACCGGCACGGCTACGCTGGTCATTGACGGTCTGAGCCTGGGAATGCGTTCCACCATGCTGCCGGTGCTGACGGTCAGCGGATGCATCCTGATCGCCTACTATGTCTCCGGTCTGGGCCTCACCGACGGGGCGCGGAACGCCATGGGGCTGTACGGCATCGCCCTGGCGGCTGTGGGCATGCTCTCCACCCTGGGCATCACACTGGCGACCGACGCCTACGGCCCCGTGGCCGATAACGCCGGCGGCATCGCCCAGATGGCGGGTCTGGACCCCGTGGTCCGGGAGCGGACCGACGCGCTGGATTCCCTGGGCAACACCACTGCCGCCACCGGCAAGGGCTTCGCCATCGGCTCCGCCGCGCTGACGGCCCTGGCGCTGATTGCGTCCTATGTGGAGAAGGTGGAGACGCTGGCGCCGGAGCTGGCGCTGGATATGAGCGTCATGAATCCGGTGGTGCTGGTAGGTATTTTTGTGGGAGCGTGTCTGGCCTTCATCTTCGCGGCCATTACCATGGGCAGCGTGGGCAAGGCGGCGCACAGCGTGGTGCTGGAGGTCCGGCGGCAGTTCAAGGAGATCCCCGGCATCATTGAGGGGACCAAGGACGCGGATTTCGCCAGATGCGTAGATTTGTGTACCAAGGCCAGCCTGAAGGAAATGGTGGTGCCCACCCTTATTGCCGTGGGCGTGCCCATTGTGGGCGGCCTGCTGCTGGGGCCTGCGGGGGTCATTGGGCTGCTGTGCGGCGCGACGGCTTCCGGGTTTCTGCTGGCGGTGTTTATGTCCAACTCCGGCGGGTCCTGGGATAACGCCAAGAAGTATGTGGAATCCGGCCACTACGGCGGGAAGGGGAGCAAGAATGACAAGTCCGCCATTGTGGGCGACACCATCGGCGACCCCTTCAAGGACACCTCCGGTCCGGCAATCAATATTCTCATTAAGCTGCTGAGCATGGTTTCTATTGTTTTTGCGACGGTGGTTGTGAATTTTCATTTGTTTAGTTAAATGGTTCTTTGACCGCCCCCTTCGGGGGGCGGTCATGGGGCATTCTTCTTGAATCGGCCCGGGACCTGCGCGGCCCCGGACTCCCGAGGGCGTCATTCGCGCCGTTGGCGCGAACGACTGCCCTAGGTACTCGCCCTTCGGCCGAGCACCTACCTACTTTTGGCCCGCGCCAAAAGTAGGCAAAAACGCGCTTAAACCTGGCGGTTTAAGAATCCCTCATTTTTTGATTAGTTTTGCGCCCGAGGCACAGTCGGTCTTGTCTAAACCTTACTGCCGTCCGCTTCGTTCCCCTCCAGCGTCTATTTCAGCGTGGTAATCGGGAACCCCTACCGTCTCGACTTAGCTAACTCCCCGGGGTGCAGTCTTGCAGATCTGTCCGTTAGAACGTGCCCCTTTGCAGAGGGTACCCCTTTGAAGGGCCGGCAGGCGGAGTTCTACAAGTACCAGTCCACTAGATCAGATGCCCGTAGGACCTGTAGTTCACGCGGCACCGCAACTCTTCATTTCCACCGGACCCCCGCAAACCCCTCGCCGAGGTCCCGCCGGATAGGCGGGGCCGAGAAGGGAGTCCAGAACCGTAGGTTCTGGCGCGTTTTTGCCTACTTTTGCCGCGCGGCAAAAGTAGGCGAGGGGTCCGGGGGCGAGAAGCCCCCGGGGTATCAATGAGAAATCGCTCGGAGGCGGCCCGAAGGGCCGCAGAGAAAGGAGTATCAACTATGAAAGCCTATGACCTGATGATTGTTGGTCCCGCCACGCGGGACGTCAACATCGACTACACCGGTATCGAGGACCGCTCCGCCGGAGGGGCGGTGACCTTCTGCACCCCCGCCGCCGCAGCAGCGGGGGCAAAGGTCTTTGCTGCGGTTAAGATCGCCCCCGAGGACAGGGATATTATCGACGGCTTCCATATGGCCCCAGAGGATATCGCCCTCCTGCCCTCGGAAAAAACCACCCTGATGAAAAATGTCTACTTTACCCCCGACCGGGAGCGGCGGGATGCCTCCTGCCCCGCCCAGTCGGACCCCGTTCGTCCGGAGGAGATCCCGGACGTGGACTGCCGCCTCTACCATCTGGCAGGACTGCTCTATGGGGACTTCCCCAACGAGCTTATCGAGTTTCTCCACAATAAGGGCATGGTGGCCGCGGATGCTCAGGGATTCCTCCGGCACAACGAGAACGGGAAGCTCTGCTTCCACGACTGGAAGGACAAGCTGAACTATCTCCCCTATATGGACTTTTTGAAGACCGATGCCGCCGAGGCGGAAATTCTGACCGGCCTGACGGACCGGGAGGCCGCCGCTAAGCAGCTCTATGCCTGGGGAGCAAAGGAGATCCTGATCTCTCACAATACGGAAATGCTTGCCTACGACGGGACGGACCTCTTTACCTGCCCGGTAAAGGCCAGGAACCTCTCCGGACGGACGGGACGGGGGGACACCACCTTCGCCGCCTACCTGGCCATGCGGATGACCGGAGCGGACATGAAAGCCGCCCTGCTCTATGCCACTGCCTGCGTATCTCTGAAAATGGAAACGCCGGGCGTCTTCCGGGGGACCAGGGCCGATGTGGAAGATTATATCCGTCAGTTTTATGCCTGTTGACCTTTCCGGCAAATGCTGGTAAGATGAAAGGGACATCAAACAGAGGAGGGCTCTTCCTATGAAAAAAGTGATCGCAGCCACAGCCGCGCCTGCCGCCATTGGCCCGTATTCCCAGGGGATAGACGGCGGCAGCGTCGTCATTACCTCCGGGCAGCTGCCCATTGACGTATCCACCGGCGCTTTTGCCGAGGGCGGTATTGCCGGGCAGACCAGACAGTCCCTGGAAAACGTCCGGGCCGTGCTGGCCCAGGCGGGGCTGAGTATGGAAAACGTGATCAAAACCACCGTGTTCCTCAAGGATATGAACGACTTCGCTGCCATGAACGAGGTCTATGCCTCCTTCTTCCCCAGCGAGCCGCCGGCCCGCAGCGCCGTGGAGGTATCCCGGCTGCCGAAGGACGCGCTGGTAGAAATTGAAGCTATTGCGGTGCGGTAAAATTGGCCGCGCTGCAGAAAAGGCCCGGCAAGATCGACCGATCTTGCCGGGCCTTTTTACATGGATTTTACAATACTTGTCTTTTGGTTTTTACACAACAGCAGTATTCTTTTTTCGTACCCAAAAATCGAAAGGAGAAATTATAACATGAAAAAACTCGCAAGTCTTATGCTGGCCGCTGTGCTGGTCCTGTCGGCCCTGGCCGGATGTTCTCAGGAGGCGTCCGGTACCGTCACCACCGACGGCTCTACCTCCATGGAGAAAGTAATCGGTGCGCTGGGTGAGGCGTTTGAAGCGCAGAACAAGAACGTAACCTTTACCTACAACCCCACCGGCTCCGGTTCCGGCATTCAGGCCGTTCTGGAAGGGCGCTGTGACATCGGCCTCAGCAGCCGCAGCCTGAAAGCGGAAGAATCCGCCCAAGGCCTGACCGGGACGGTGCTGGCCTATGACGGCATCGCTGTCATTGTCCATCCTGACAACCCCGTCTCCGATCTTGACGTGGACACCATCGCTAAAATCTATACCGGTGAAATTACCAACTGGAAGGATATCGGCGGCCAGGACGCGGAGATCGTCCTCATTGGCCGGGAGGCAGGCAGCGGAACCAGAGATGGCTTTGAATCCATTACCGGCACGGAGGACGCCTGCCAATACCGTCAGGAGCTGACCTCCACCGGCGATGTGATCACCGCTGTGTCCCAGAATCCGGACGCCGTCGGTTATGCCTCCCTTGCCTCTGTCAAGGATACAGTGCGGGCCGTTACAGTAGGCGGCATTGCGCCGACAGAGGATACCGTAAAGGACGGCAGCTATGTCATTCAGCGTCCATTTGTCCTGGTCACAAAGGCAGACACGTCCCTTTCGGGATCGGCGCAGAAGTTTTTCGACTTTGCTACCTCTCCTGATGCCGCAGAGCTGATTTCCGGCGCAGGCGCCGTGGCGGCAAATTAAGTATGCACAGCAAAAAGCAGCTGGCGGAGACCGCCGTCCACGGGATATTCTTGCTGCTGGGGCTGGTTACAGTGGGCTGCGTACTGCTGATTACCGTATATCTGGTGGCCTCCGGCATCCCCGCCATCCGGCAGATCGGGCTTGTGCCCTTTCTGCTGGGCGACACCTGGGAATCCACCGCCGCACAGCCGGCCTATGGCATCCTCCCGTTTATCCTCACCAGCATCTACGGCACCGCGGGGGCCATCCTGTTCGGCGTCCCAGTGGGATTTTTCGCGGCGGTCTATCTGGCGAAAATGGCCCCGGCGCGGGTCAAGTCCATCGTAGAAGCCGCTGTCAGCCTCCTGGCGGGCATCCCGTCGGTGGTGTACGGCCTGGTGGGGATGCTGGTGCTCGTGCCGGGCATTCGGACGCTGTTTCATGTGCCGGACGGAGCCAGCCTGCTGGCGGCGATTATCGTCCTGGCAGTCATGATCCTGCCCTCCATCATCAAAGTATCCATTACCGCACTGGAGGCGGTGCCAAAGGAGTACGAGGACGCCTCCCTGGCTCTGGGGGCGACTCCGGTGGAAACCTGGTTCCGGGTATCCGTCCCCGCGGCGCGAAGCGGCATCGCGGCGGCGGTGGTGCTGGGGGTGGGCCGGGCCATCGGCGAGGCCATGGCGGTGATGATGGTGTCCGGCAACGCGGCCAATATGCCATCACTGTTTGAAAGCGTCCGGTTCCTTACCACGGCGGTGTCCAGTGAGATGTCCTATTCCAGCGGCCTGCAGCGGCAGGCCCTGTTTTCTATCGCCCTGGTGCTGTTCCTGTTCATTATGCTGATCAATGCCGCGCTGAATTTCTTCCTCAAGGGCCATAAGGAGGGCTGATGATGCTGGAAAAACCGATCTCCCTATCCCGGAGGGCCTATACCGGCGTACTGGGGCTGCTGTGTATCCTGTCGGTCCTGCTGGTGTGCGCTCTGGCGCTGTTTCTCATAGGCTACGTGCTGGCGGAGGGCTTTCCCAATCTCTCCTGGGAGCTGCTGACCACCAAGCCCAGCTATCTGTCGGGTACCATCGGCATCCTGCCGGATATTCTGAACACCATCTACATCATCCTTGCCGCCCTGCTGATCGTCCTGCCCGTGGGGGCGGGTGCGGCGGTCTACCTGACCGAGTATGCCGCCAACAAGCGGATGGTGGCTGTCATCGAATACGCGGCGGAGACCCTGTCCGGCATCCCGTCCATCATCTATGGCCTTGTGGGAATGCTGGTCTTTACCGGCGTACTGGGAACCTCTCTGCTGGCCGGCGCACTGACGCTGGTTATCATGAATCTGCCTACCGTCATGCGAACGACCCAGGAGAGCTTGAAAACGGTTCCGCAGAGTTACCGCGAGGGGGCCTTTGGCCTTGGTGCCGGAAAGTGGCGTGTCATCCGCACGGTAGTTCTCCCGGGATGTGCGGACGGCATCATCACCGGCTGCATCTTGTCTGTGGGACGCATTTTGGGCGAATCGGCGGCGCTGCTGTTTACGGCTGGCTTTGCTCATGCGCTGAACGGCTTCTTCGCCGGACTGACCAGCCCGGGAGCCACCCTCACCGTGGCGCTGTACGTCTACGCGAAGGAGCAGGGGGAGTTCGGCGTGGCCTTTGCCATCGCCGCCATCCTGATGCTGCTGACGCTGGCGGTCAACCTGGCCGCCGCCCTGGTGGGCCGGTATTTCAAGAAAAGGAGGGCGCTATGAACAGCGCAATCACTGCAAAAGATCTGTGCCTGTGGTACGGCAGTACCCAGGCACTGAACAACATCAACATACAGATCCCGGAGAACAACATCACGGCTCTGATCGGCCCTTCCGGCTGCGGGAAGTCCACGTTTCTGAAAACGCTGAACCGTATGAACGATCTGATCCCCGGCGTTAAGATCATCGGAGAGGTTCGCTACCAGGATACAGACATTTTCGCTCCCGGCCTGGACGTAAACGTTCTGCGCCGCGAGATCGGCATGGTGTTCCAGAAGCCCAACCCCTTTCCCATGAGCATTTATGACAACGTCGCCTACGGTCCCCGCACCCACGGCATCAAAAGCAAGGCCAAGCTGGATGTGATCGTGGAGCAGTCCCTCCGGGGGGCGGCCATATGGGACGAGGTAAAGGACCGGCTGAAAAAGAACGCCCTGGGGCTGTCCGGGGGCCAGCAGCAGCGGCTTTGCATCGCCCGCGCCCTGGCCGTGGAGCCGAAGGTGCTGCTGATGGACGAACCCACCAGCGCTCTGGACCCCATTTCCACTTCTAAAATAGAAGAACTTGCAATGCAGCTGAAAGAGCGGTACACTATTGTTATCGTGACCCACAATATGCAGCAGGCGGTGCGCATTTCCGACCGCACGGCATTTTTCCTGCTGGGGGAGCTGATCGAATTCGGTGAAACGGAAAAACTATTTTCCCAACCGGAATGCCAGAAAACAGAGGACTATATTACCGGGAGGTTCGGATGATGTGGGTAAGGGCAATAGAGAATCCAAAAGCCGCCCGCAGGGCGGCCCCAAACCAGAGCCCAGCGCAGCGGGTCTGGTTTGGAGAGGAGGGGCAAAGGAGCGGAGCGGAGTTTTCCCCGCAGGGGGAAACGCAGCGGAGCGGATTTCGCCCCGACGAGGGAGGTTTGGGTAATGCGCAGCAAATTTGACAGCCAGCTCGCCCTTCTGAATACGGAATTGATTCAAATGGGGGCTCTGTGCGAGGAGGCCATCTCAAAGGCGGCAAAGGCGCTGGAGGAGGGCGACCGCACGCTGGCGGAAAAGGTCAAGCCTTTGGAGAGCGAGATCGACCAGATGGAGCGTGACATCGAAACGCTGTGTCTGAAGCTGCTGCTCCAGCAGCAGCCGGTGGCCCGGGACCTGCGGCAGATCTCCGCAGCCATGAAGATCATCACAGATATGGAGCGCATCGGAGACCAGGCCGCCGACATTGCAGAAATTATCCTGGCGCTGCTGGCCCAGGGATACGTGCCGGAGGACGTGGGCCATATCCGGGAAATGGCGGCGGAGGTCATCAAGATGGTCACAGAGAGCGTAGATTCCTATGTCCGGAAGGATACCGTCTGCGCCAAGCTGGTAATCGCTCATGACGACATTGTAGACCGGTGCTTTGACCAGGTAAAACAGGTGTTGATTGGAAAAATTGCGGCAAATCCCGATTGCGGCGAATACGTCCTTGACCTGCTGATGATCGACAAATATCTGGAGCGCATTGGCGATCACGCGGTCAATATTGCGGAGTGGGTGATTTTTGCCGTAACCGGCGAGCACAAAGGAGAGACGCTATGATCTGGTGCGTAGAGGACGACGCCAGTATCCGGGAAATCGAACTCTATACCCTGCGCTCCACCGGTTTTGAGGCGAGGGGCTTTACGGACGGCGGCACTTTTCTGGCGGCGCTGGAGAAGGAGACGCCGGAGCTTGTGATTTTAGACGTCATGCTGCCGGGAACAGACGGCGTGGAGCTGCTGCGGCGGATGAAGGCGTCGGCGCTTCTTGCGGATATCCCGGTCATCATGGCTACCGCCAAGGGCGCGGAATATGACAAGATCCAAAGTCTGGACCTGGGGGCGGACGATTATCTGGTAAAGCCCTTCGGCATGATGGAAATGGTGTCGAGAGTAAAAGCCGTCCTGCGCCGCTGCCGCCCCGCGGCTCCGCCAAAACAGTTGACAGCCGGCGGCCTGACGGTGGATCTGGAAGAACGGACCGTCACTGCGGATGGCGTGCGCATCTCGCTCACCTACAAGGAGTTTGAACTGCTCCGTCTGTTCCTCTCCCGCCCCGGCGCCGCGTTTACCAGAGAACAGATCTTGTCTGACATCTGGGGCGTGGAATACGCCGGGGAGACGCGGACGGTGGACATGCACATCAAGACGCTCAGGCAGAAGCTGGGAAGCTGCGGCGGAATGATCGAGACGGTCCGGCATATTGGCTACCGGCTGGAGGCAAAGCCATGACAAAGAAGATTTTTCGTTCCATCCTGCTGGCGGCGGTCTCTGTTCTCCTGGCAAGTCTGGTGGTCATCATGGGCTGTCTCTATGAGTATTACAGAAACGTCCAGGAGAAACAACTGCGGGATGAACTCCGTTTGGCCTCTTACGGAGTGGAGGCGGACGGCTCCGGCTATCTGGAGCAGCTGGCCGCCCCCTATCGGTTTGCGTCCATTGCGGATTTCCGTCTGACTTGGATCGCCGCCGACGGCGAGGTGCTGTTCGATACCCACGTCCCGGCGGCAGAGATGGAAAACCATGCAGATCGGGCGGAGGTCCGCCAGGCGCTGGCCGAAGGAGAGAGCGTCGAGGTCCGCTATTCCAAGACCTTGACCGAGCGGACACTGTACTGCGCGCAGCGGCTGTCAGATGGAACAGTCCTGCGCATTTCCATCAGCCAGCTGACCGTATTTGCCTTGGCAGTGGGGATGCTTCAGCCAATCTTGCTTATTTTGATTTTAGCGGCCGTTCTCTCTGCCCTGCTGGCCCATCGGATGGCAAAAAGCATTGTGGCGCCGCTGAACCGTCTGGATCTGGACAGGCCATTGGAAAACGATGCCTACGAGGAATTGTCCCCCCTCCTGAGACGTATCCACCAGCAGCACCGGCAGATTGACGCACAGCTCCAGGAGCTGAGACGGAAAACCGAAGAATTTGAGCAGATCACAGAGAACATGGGCGAGGGGCTTGTCCTGCTGGACAGGAACGGCGTAATTTTAAGCGTCAATCCCGCTGCACGGGCAATCTTTCAAGCGGACAGCGCCTGCGTCGGCCAGGAGTTCCTTGTGGTAGATCGTGACCATGAGATCAATCTTGCCATTCAGGCCGCGCTGGAGGAGGGGCACAGCGAAATCCGTGCTATGAGGAATAACCGGGAGTATCAATTTGACATCAGCCAGATCACTTCGGAAGGTACTGCGGCAGGTACGGTACTGCTGGCCTTTGATGTTACGGAGCAGGCCGCTGCGGAGCGCAGCCGCCGGGAGTTTACTGCCAACGTGTCCCACGAATTGAAAACGCCCCTGCAGTCCATCATGGGCAGTGCCGAGCTGTTAGAGAACGGCCTCGTCAAACAAGAGGATATTCCGCAGTTTGTCGGCGTCATCCGCACAGAGGCTGCACGGCTGGTAACGCTGGTTGAGGACATCATCCACCTGTCGCAGTTGGATGAGGGAACTGCACCGGCAAAGGAGCCGGTGAATCTGCGGGAGATTGCGGACAGCGCGGTATCCACTTTGCGGGAGCGGGCGGCGGAACGACGTATTTCCCTATCCGTTACGGGTGAGGATTCCATGGTAAACGGAGTACGGGGTTTCCTGTATGAAATGCTCTATAATTTGATAGACAACGCCATCAAGTACAATATAGACGGCGGCAGAGTGAATGTTACTGTATCGGCGGACGATGCCGCCGTAACTGTTTCCGTGAAAGACACCGGGATCGGGATTCCTCCGGAGTATCAGGCAAGAGTATTTGAACGATTCTTCCGCGTGGATAAAAGTCGTTCTAAGGCCTCCGGCGGTACCGGACTGGGACTCTCGATTGTCAAACATATTGCGCAGTACCATCACGCCGTCCTCAATCTGCACAGCACGGTGGGGACGGGAACGGATATTTCGATCACTTTTCCAAACGAACGCCAAACAGGTCAGTAAGATCGAACTTCTCAAAACCGTTAGCTGCCCTCATGGGAAATACTCCCTTGCGCCCTTTCGCCGGAAACGCTATAATGGACGGAGAAACCACACGAAAGGAAGTTTTCCCCCATGAAATATGATTTTACCACCATCCTGGACCGCAGGGGCCGGGACGCCCTGGCGGTGGACGCCCTGGGCGGCGCCTCCGGCTTCGCCCCCTCGAAGCCCAGGGAGGGCTTTGACCCCATCCCCATGTGGGTGGCGGACATGAACTTCCCCGCCCTTCCGGCAATCCCTCAGGCCCTGTCCGCCCGCGCCCTGCATCCGGCCTACGGATACTTCCAGCCTCCGGATGCCTATTTTGACGCTATCATCCAATGGCAGGCGGACCGCAACGGCGTCACCGGCCTGACCCGGGAGTGCGTCGGCTATGAGAACGGCGTACTGGGGGGCGTTCTCAGCGCTCTGGGGGCTGTGTGCTCCCAGGGGGACCCGGTGCTCCTCCACTCCCCCACTTACATCGGCTTTACCAGCAGTCTGGAGAATCGCGGCTACCGCATTGTCCACAGCCCCCTGGCCCGGGACGGCGGCGGCGTGTGGCGGATGGACTTTGCGGACATGGAGAAGAAGATCGTGGAGAACCGCATCCATGCCGCTGTATTCTGCTCCCCCCACAACCCCTGCGGCCGGGTCTGGGAGCAGGGTGAGCTGGAGGAGGCCATGGCTCTTTTCCGGAAGCACGACGTATTCGTGATCTCTGATGAGATCTGGTCCGACCTGACTTTGGCCGGCCATAAGCACATCCCTCTCCAGTCCGTCTCCGAGGATGCCCGTCGGCGGACCGTGGCCCTGTACGCCCCCTCCAAGACCTTCAACCTGGCGGGCCTGGTGGGCAGCTACCGGATCGTCTATGCCCCCTGGCTCCGGGACCGGATGGCCCGGGAGGCGTCCCTGTCCCACTACAACAGCATGAACGTGCTGTCCATGCACGCCCTGATCGCCGCCTACAGCGCAGAGGGCAGGGAGTGGGTGGACGAGCTGCGGCAGGTCCTGACGGCGAACGTGGACTACGCCTCCGCCTTCATCCAGGACCGTTTCCAGGGCGTGGACGTGACCAAGCCTGAGGGAACCTATATGCTGTTCCTGGACTGCACCGAATGGTGCGCCGCCCACGGGCAGACCATCGACCGGCTGCTCCAGGCGGGCTGGGACGTAGGCGTCGCCTGGCAGGACGGACGGCCCTTCCACGGCCCCTGCCATATCCGGATGAATCTGGCCCTTCCCCTCAGCCGGGTTCAGGAGGCCATGGACCGGCTGGAGAAGTACGTCTTTTGAGCAAATAAAGAACCCTGGCGCTGCTCCGCGCCAGGGTTCTTTATTGGTACTTCTTCCCCACCACGTAAATAGGGATCATCATCCCGCCCAGGATCACAAACAGCGTCGCGGGCAGCAAGATGCCAAACTGCGTCATCTCCGAAGTCCCCGTCCCAACCAGCAGCATCCGCGCAGCGGCGTAAAGCACCGACCATCCCCCCAATGTCAAGCAGACCCATGCCCGAACGGCATTCAGGATATGGGGCCAGTTGCTGTTGTTGAAGTACACCCCAGGGATGTTCATGCGGAACATCCCGTCGCTGTAAAAGTTCACCTTGTACTGGTCATAAAACGCGGGAAGTTTTTCTTTTACAAAGAAGATGAAGTACATCCCGAAGATCAGCGCCATCAACGGCGGCAAAATCACGAAAACGCTGCCTTCCCTCCAGAGCCACGGCGGCCCGAACCGCCAGAGCAGCCCGGTCTCCACGGCGCACAGCGCCAGCGCCCACAGAAACCGCATTCCCCATTTCCGCCGGTTCTCCCGCTGCTGCACCTGTTCCTGCGCGGTCATATGCAGGGCGGAGGCCACCAGAGATTCCACATCCTTGACGGCCATGGGCTGATCCGGCTGAATGGTCTGGCCGCTGAGAAGTTCCGTCACGCTGACGCCCAGCAGCTCCGCCATGGGCTGCAAAAGAGCGATGTCCGGCAGGCTCAAGCCTCGCTCCCACTTTGAGACAGCCTTGTCGGAGACATACAGCTGCTCCGCCAGCTCCTTCTGGGTCATGCCCTTCTCTTTCCGCATCCGGGATAGAAAAGCGCCGAATTTTTCGTTGTCGATCTCATAGCTTCCTGCCATCACGCATTCCTCCTTTGCCGCGAGTATAGGCGAAAAGCAGTTTTTTGTCAACCGACCAGCAGTAGAGTCCAGTATTTGCAAAGGTTTGAGGGCTGAATCAATGTTACTCGACCTCCAGAACGGGCCTCGCCAGTCCGATGGTGACCCGCGTCCCCTTCCCCAGCTCGGACTCCACCGTGATGGTGTGCCCCAGCTTCTGACAGATCTCCCGGCTCAGATACAGCCCGATGCCGGTAGCCCGCTTGTCCATACGGCCGTTGTACCCGGTAAATCCCCGCTCGAAGATCCGCGGCAGGTCCTCCGCCGCGATGCCCACGCCGTCGTCCCGGATGAACAGCCGCTCCCCCTCGCTCCAGACCGTCACATGCCCGCCGGGGGCGTATTTCACCGCATTGGACAGCACCTGCTCTACCACCAGCTGGAGCCATTTTTCGTCGCTGAGGGCCTTGAGCCCTGTCTCCCGCAGCTCCAAAGACACCTTACCCCGGATAAACAGCGGGGCGTACTTCCGCGCCGCCTGCCGCAGCACACCGTCCACATCCACCTGCCGGATCACGTAGTCCGAGGACCCGCCCCCCAGCCGCAGATAGCTCAGCACCAGCTCCACATACTGCTCCACTCGAAACAGCTCCGCGCTGAGCGCCCGGCCCTGTTCCGATTCGTCGTCCTGCAGGATCAGCCGCATGGCGGAGATCGGCGTCTTGATCTGATGCACCCACATGGTGTAGTAGTCCACACTCTCCCGCAGCCGCGCGTCCAAGGCGGATACCGCCGTCCGGCGGTCCTCATCCAGTTCCGTCAGGAGCTCCCGATAAGCCGCCTCCTCCAGGTTCTGGGGCTCCGGCACCAGGGACAGCAGCAGCGCCGCCTGTCCCCGGAGGCTCTCCAGCAGCAGCACCTTTTTCCGCCACCGGAAGAAATTCACCGCTCCGGCAATCAGCAGCACGATCAGGCACAGCAGCCCTCCGTACCCCGCCGCCTCCGCGGGCAAGTCATAGAGGGCCAGCACCCAGGCGAACATGCCCACACATGCGCCCAATAGAACCAACAGCCAGCATTTGCTTTTCAGGTATCCCCAAAGCATCCGCATTCTTCACCCCTCGATCAAATAGCCCAAGCCCTTCTTTGTGCGGATGAAATCCGTCAACCCGATCCCCTCCAGCTTCCGGCGCAGCCGGGCCATGTTCACCGTCAGGGTATTTTCGTCCACAAAGCTGTCCGTCTCCCACAGCTTCCGCATCAGCGTATCCCGTGAAACCGTCTTGCCCTTCTGCTCCAGCAGCACCTGCAAGATCCGGTACTCGTTCCGGCTCAGCTCCAGAGACTGCCCCTCGTACCGCAGGGTATTGTCCCCTGTGTCCAGCACCGCTCCCCGGCATCCCAGCAGCGGCGCTGAAGCGCCGAAATCGTAGGTCCGCCGCAGCAGCGCCTGAATTTTCGCCGCCAGCACTTCCAGGTCAAAGGGCTTTGCGATAAAGTCGTCCCCACCCATGTTCATGGCCATGACCACGTTCATGTTGTCCGAGGCCGACGACAGAAACACGATAGGCACCTGGCTGAGCTTCCGGATCTCCGCGCACCAATGATACCCGTTCCGGAAGGGGAGCCCAATGTCCAGCAGCACCAGATGGGGCGCAAAAGCGGTAAACTCCTCCATCACCCGGGTCAGGTCCTCCGCCTTCCGTGCCTCCCATCCCCAGGAAGTGATATGCTCCACCACCGCTTTAGCAATGACGGCGTCATCCTCAATCACAAAAATCTTATACATAACGTATTTCCTCTAAAAAACATGCCGGCTTGTAATACTACCAATCCACATCGACCTGGTAATCGCCGTCGATCAGCAGCATTTCCACGCCAAACTTCCGGCACATAGCCATCACCTGGGCGTTATCGCGGAGCAGGGATTCCATGGTACAGTCCACATCGTCCAGCCGGTTTTCAATGATACTGGCGGTTCTTTTGATCTCATCGTAATGACTGCGGATGTACGCCTCGCTCATCACAAGGCAGCGGTATCGGATATGGGGGAGATAGTCCGCCTCAAAGCTCTTTGCCCAGTCAAAGGGAATGTAGCACCCTTCAACAGTCAAATTCTGCCTGTTCTCAATAGCCGTCTTGACAATTTCCCGGACAATCGGCCACAAATAGTCCGTCAAGGCCCCGTCATCGCTCTCCGGCGTAAGGCTGGTATTCCCGCTGCGAATCAATCCCATCTTCAAATGGTCAATGGAGAGATACGGGTATCCGTATTTCTCCAGCAGTCTCTGCGCCAGCGCGGTCTTTCCTGTATGAGAAGCACCCGCAATCAAAAAAATCATGCGCTCCTCCTGTCACAGCAGCTCCCGTATGACCCGGCCGTTTTCCTCATAGACCATCTGCTCCCCCAGATTGTCATCCTCAAAGAGGCAGATCATCTGGTCAAAGCCAACCGGCAGCTGATAACGCTCCAACTCACTTCGTTTGATCCAAAACATTTTCCCCTCGCTGGAAGACCGCAGCTCCCCGGAAAACTTATTTGTCTTATACAGCACCACAATATACCGTGTGCCGTCGTCCTCCCAGAACTGCTTCAATCCACAAAGCTGCGGATGCTCAATTGTCAGCCCCGTCTCCTCCCAGACCTCCCGGATCACCGACTTTGTAAAGGATTCCCCGGGCTCCACATGTCCGCCGGGAAAGGTGACACCCGGCCACTCCGGGTCCAGCCGGTCCTGCACCAGGATATTGCCCTCTCCATCATAGACCATGCACATATTGGTCAATACAACCGTTTCCCGTCTCGCCATCCCGCGGCCCTCCTATGTATAAATTTCATACAGCAATACAAAAAGAGGGACAGCCTTTCGACTGTCCCATATATGTTGGCGTTACCTATCTTTCCGGGCCGTCTCCAGCCAAGTATTGTCGGCAGAAGCGAGCTTAACTTCCGTGTTCGGGATGGGAACGGGTGGACCCTCGCCCTAATCAACACCAAC
>JAETNP010000107.1 GCA_021768185.1 Oscillospiraceae bacterium | reverse complement strand
CGCTCCGCCAGTACCTTGGCCTTATTTTCGCCCAGGTCTGCCGGAATGAAATTCTGGCGCACCAGATTCTTCTGTTCCACCACATCGCCGTCGCAGATAATGAACCGCACGGGCCGATCCAGAGCGTACAGCAGGCGGTACAGGTGAGGCGCGATATGTCCGCCCGTGCCGCCTGCGCCCAGCATCACGGTCTTGACCGGGCGTGTCAATGAGAATTTCATCGCGCGTCACCCCAAGTGGAAGCCCCCAGCCCGGAGCGAAAAGGTTCAACATGGCAGGGGATATGCCGCCGCTTCTTCACATTGTCGTGCCACTGGTGAGGGAACACCTCGCCAACGCCCTCCAGCACCGCAGCCGGGTTCAGCGGCTGGAATACACCGCCGCAGGACATCCGCACGGAGATCTCCGGAAAGAATTGGTCCAGACGGCCCAGCACGATGTAAAGACGGGTGGCCTGTTCATCCCGGTCATCCATGGCGGAGAATTTCGCCTCCATGCTGTTGTGGCTGTGGATGTCGGCATAGTGGAGGTAACGGTCCTCGGGCAGTGCGTCACGGCTCAGATCCGCGTCAATGCGAGCTTTGCTGACTTCCTGCTCGGGGATGTGGACGGTAAATTCTTTCCGCTCCTTGTCCCACAAGATGTGCGCCATGGCCTCGAATTCCTCGTGCTCATCCATGTAGCAGCGGAAGAAGGAGATGACCTGACCGAGCAGGGACAGCGGGATGAGGGGCAGGGCCGGGGTGAACCCGGCCCTGATCTGTGGAAACTCCACAACATTGTCTTTGGGGGCGATAAATTCGCCCATCTCAGTTTTTCGCAGCTCGTAGATTCTGCCGTCCCCTCCAGGGACGATGCAGATCGTCTTGTCGGACGCCAGGGCTTCATCCAAGGTGGAAAACACACCTTTATAGGCGGCGATGCCCTTGCTCTGCGCGGTCACCTTGGGCTTTACCAGGCAGTCCGGACACTTATCCCTGGCCTTCTTCAGTCCGTCCAGGAACGTCTTGGACCGCTCGATCTCCTCCTTGATAGACTGGATGATGGTTTCCTTGGGAGCGCTGATGGTCTTGGTCACTTTTCCATACTCCACCGTCCAGGAGACCCGCTTGCCCTCCGCCAGCTCCGGAAAATCGTCCGCTTTGGCGATACGCAGTTCCTCGAAGGTCATGCTGGGATCAGAAATGGCCTCCTTGGCGCTGCCGTAAAAAAATACCGGCGCTTTTTCAAAGAGCCCCTGCTGGGCATTTTTCTCCTCCTGCTTGGTAAAAGCGGATGCGATGGGATCGGGCTCCTTTGCGGGAGTGATGTTCTGCGGCTGAGGCTCCGGCGCGGGAATGGGTTCCGCCTG
>JAETNP010000106.1 GCA_021768185.1 Oscillospiraceae bacterium | reverse complement strand
CGGTATTAACGCCACCCGGCTTTTCTCTGTTCTGTATGGCGTCACGCTGAATGTGGGGCGCGTCATGTCGCCCACGCTGGCCCTTCTGGTACAGCGGGAGGCAGATATTCAGGCATTTACGAGCAAGCCCTTCTATGTGCCGGAGATCACCTGCGGCGGCTTTACTGCCTCCGGCGAAAAGCTGTCTGGGAGAAATGAAGCTGAAAAAATCCGTATGGACTGTGACGGGCAGGGTGCTTTAGTGCTGTCCGTGGAAAAGCAGGTTAAGGCGGTGCAGCCGCCCCGCCTGTATGACCTGACGACTTTGCAGCGGGAATGTAACCGTATCTATGGCTATACGGCGCAGCAGACCCTTGACTATGTGCAATCCCTCTATGAGAAAAAGCTGGCGACCTATCCCCGGACGGACAGCCAGTATCTGACCGAGGATATGCAGGCAACCGCCGCTTCTCTGGTTCTCTGGCTGCGGGATCATATGCCTTTTGGAAAGGGTTGCGCAGGGGAACCGGATATTGACCGCGTAACGGATGGCAGCAAAGTCACCGACCACCATGCCATTATCCCTACGGTGGAGATTGCCCGGACGGATTTATCGGAGCTTCCCTCCGGGGAACGGGATGTACTGACGCTGATCGCCGCAAGGCTGCTTTCTGCCACGGCCCAGGCGCACCGGTTCGAGGCGGTGACGGCGGTTCTGGACTGCCAGAGTAATTCCTTTACAGCAAAGGGAAAAACCGTATTGCAGGCCGGATGGAAGGAAGTGGAATGCCTCTACCGCATGGGATTGAAACAATCCAAACCGGAGGATGACGAAAATGTGGATGCCTCCCTTCCCATGCTGCAGGAGGGGCAGGTTTTTGAATCGGTCTCTGCTAGCGTCCGGGAGGGCAAAACCTCCCCGCCGAAGCATTATACGGAGGATTCCCTTTTGGCAGCTATGGAGACCGCCGGCACCGAGGACATGCCGGAGGACGCCGAGCGCAAAGGATTAGGCACCCCGGCCACCCGTGCGGCTACTTTGGAGAAACTGGTCTCTGCCGGATTTGTGCAGCGGAAGAAAAAGCAGCTTATCCCCACGGAAAAAGGTACGAACCTGATTCTGGTCCTGCCAGATAACATCAAATCGCCCATGCTCACCGCGGAATGGGAATCCATGTTAAAGCAGGTGGAGCGCGGCGAAGTTCCGGCAAAAGATTTCATGGATGGGATCGCAGATATGAGCCGGGCGCTTGTCAAGGCCCATACCGCCCCGGAGGAATGTTTTGCCGGTCTGTTCCCAGATGCAAAGAAAAATGGGCGTGAGGCTGTTGGCACCTGCCCACGCTGCGGCGGGACCGTATATGAGGGCAAAAAAGGCTTCTTTTGTGATAACC
>JAETNP010000105.1 GCA_021768185.1 Oscillospiraceae bacterium | reverse complement strand
GCGGTCGTGATGGAGAAAAAGTTTACCTACTACTTCATCCGCTATCCGGAATTGTACGCAGACTTCCGCTACTTCGATACGGAGTACCGGCACTTTCCCATTCCCCGTCTGGTGTTTGGGTTCAAGTACATGCCGGACGCCCATAAGGTTGCCGGATGCAGTGCCTGTGTGGTGAAGGATGAACGGCTGAAGGAGGATACGGTTCTTTACCGCTATCCGTTTTCCAATGTGGGCCGCGACGGACGTATATGCCTGGGCAACAACGCCCTGCCGGTCTATAAGGACCCGTCCAGGCTGCACACACTGGCAAGCTATATTCTGCGGATGCCGAATAATAACGACTACTACTCCAAGGACAACAACCGGCTGCACGCCGAATACCGGGATCTGCTGGAACAGATGAAAAGCAAGACGCCTTCTCATTACTACTCGGATGTACTGATCGAGAGCGGGCGAACGCTGAAGGACTTTCTGACAGGGAGGTAAGCTATGGCGCAGAAAGACGCGAGAACGATCCACGCTGAACTGGCGAAGCCCTTTGCTCCGGAGGATCTGGAGTGGCGGCTTCAGAAAGCCGATGAGAACGGCAGATGGGGCATTGCGGTGCCATACGTGACCAACCGGGCCATCCAGGCCCGGCTGGATGAGGTCGTGGGGCCGGAGAATTGGTACAACGAATTCAAGCCCTGGCACGGCAATGGAAAGAAAGAGGCGCAGATCTGCGGCATCTCCATCTATTTCGAGGAGCGCGGGCAGTTTATTACCAAGTGGGACGGCGCGGAGGATTCCGACATTGAGCCGGTGAAAGGCGGTCTCAGCGACAGCATGAAGCGCGCCGCCGTCCAGTGGGGCATTGGCCGCACTCTCTACAACATGGACACGGTTTTCGTGAATGTGGAGAGGCTGGGGCGAAGCTGGGTCATCAAAAAGGATGACCGCGACAAAATGGACAAGGCATATCTTGATATGCTCAGCAAGCTGAAACTACAGCCTGCCGCTCCTATTGGCGCCCAATCAGAACTGACGCCGCGCCAGGCGAGGGAGCCTGCCGGAGACGGCGATCCTGTCCCTCCTGTCAGGCAGGAAAAGTCTGCGCAGCAACCGGAGGGGAAGCCTGCCCCTGTCTATGACTGCATCGTGCGGGCCGCTATACTGCAGCCGGGTATGAGCGGCATCAGTACTGTGGTTTCTCTGGAATACCCGGACAAGAAGATCGTCAATGCCTACGCCCGCGGCGAGCACCCGGATCTGGTTTCCGGCGCGCGTCTGTCCGGTGTCAGGCTGACTAAGCGGCAGCAGGATACGGTGGTATTCTACATCTTGGAGACGTACCAGATCGTTGACATGAAGCAGGCGGCATAGGAGGGAAAAACGTGGATAAGATCAATCAATTTCA
>JAETNP010000005.1 GCA_021768185.1 Oscillospiraceae bacterium | reverse complement strand
TAGGCTCTTAAGACATTTGAACTCGTCGAAATTGAAGAACGCGCATGTGCCTTGTCAAAAGTGTCTGTCAAAGTATCTTGGATAGACAACGGGAAAGAAAAAGAAGCTGTCTTGATTTGGGGATGTGTATATAAAGGTATCGATGGCCGTGTCGGACTTCCGTGGAGAAATGACGGGAAGTGGATATTAAATCCATGGGATATTCGAGGATTATATCTATAGCATTTGAAAATGGGAGTATATTCTTGTATTGCTCCTTAACTTAATATCCCACCCCAAACCAAGTCCAACAGCCTACGCATTTAGGGCCTATTCAGCGGCATATTTTCAAGGCTTTCAAGCGGTAGTCGTACAAGGGGTAATACGATTTGACCTGCACCCTCAAAAACGAGGTTCTAAATGCGCAGAACTGGACATGAAGAAAGCCAGGACAGGAAACCGACATTCCGGCGTCCTGTCCACCTTATGGATAATAATCCCGCTGAAAGGGCGTCGTCCATTTTCCGGATCTCGAAGGTGACGCCGCTCAGCCGCCTGGTCTTGTCCGCTGCGTCCACCTTAATGAGCTCAAAGGTCCCGATGGGGTCGTTCTCAAAATCCAGATTGTTGCCGGTATTGGTGCTGCCGCCGGTAGTGCCGCCCGGAGTGGTCACAGTACCGCCGGCCAGGGTACTGGAGCTGTTTTTGACAACGATGGTCTGGGGCGTAGAATCGAGGACGTACCCGCTGGGGACTTTCGTTTCCACGACGGCCACAGTGCTTCCGGGGATCAAACCGGTGATCGTGACCGTCCCGTCCTTCCCGGTGGTGTATTTGCCGACGATGCTGCCATCGGCGTTTTTCACGGTAAATTCCGTGCCGGGGATTGGCTTTCCGGTGACGGAATCCCAGCCGGTGCTTCAGTTCCTCGAAGACCTCCTGGGCCGTCCGCTGACCGGCGTATTTGCGCTTGTGTGGATCCTCTGCGGAGGGCTTCCGCTTTTCAAATTCAATAATTCCCATTTTCGTCTCCTTCTTCAACCGTCATAGCAGCCGCAGGGCATGTCTGATTCCGGGAAGGGCGAACAAAGCGCCATCTGATTTTTATCCGCCTCCACGAACTTCTGCCATAACCAGCTGCGTCCCAGCCCTTTGACGCTGGTGAGGTTGGGCATGGCGTTGTTCTCCATGGCGATGCGTGGTCCCGGCGCCGCTCCTCCACGGCATCGTAGCCGATGTATTTGACCACCTTCTCTCCCTAAAATTTGTGTTGTCCCAGCATGGCTGGGTATGATAAAATCAGGTGAGTATTGGGAAAGGGGGCCGCACTGTGAAGGATCGGACGTATCTGGCCGTGGATCTCAAATCGTTCTACGCGAGTGTCGAGTGCATCGAGCGCGGCCTTGATCCCCTGACCACCAACCTTGTGGTGGCAGACCTGAGCCGCACGGAAAAGACTATATGCCTCGCCGTAACTCCCGCCTTGAAAGCCTGGGGCATCTCCGGGAGAGCCCGTCTGTTTGAGGTGGTGCAGCGGGTCAAGGAGGTCAATGCCCAGCGGCTGCTGTCCGCTCCCGGACGGCAGTTCACCGGATCCTCCTCCAGCGATACCGAGTTGCAGAACGACTCCAGTCTGGCGGTAGATTACATCGTGGCTTCGCCCCGGATGGCCCACTACATGGAGTGGAGCACCAGAGTCTACAACGTCTATCTCAAATACATCGCGCCCAGCGACATTCACAACTACAGCATCGACGAGGTGCTGATGGACGTCACTCATTATCTGGACACCTACAAGCTCACCGCCCGCGAACTGGCCATGAAGATCATCCTGGATGTGCTGGAAACCACCGGCATCACCGCCACAGCGGGCATCGGGACGAATCTCTACCTCTGCAAGATCGCCATGGATATATGGGCCAAGCACACCCAGCCGGACGCGAACGGGGTACGCATCGCGGAGCTGGACGAGATGAGCTACCGCCGCAACCTGTGGGATCACCGCCCTCTCACCGATTTCTGGCGGGTGGGCGGCGGCTACGCCCGGAAGCTGGAAGCCAACGGCCTGTACACCATGGGGGACATTGCCCGCTGTTCCCTGGGCGGCCCCAACGACTATCACAACGAAGATCTGCTCTATAAGCTCTTTGGCGTAAATGCGGAATTGCTCATCGACCATGCCTGGGGCTGGGAGCCGGTCACGATCGCGGATATCAAGGCATACACGCCGGAGTCCAAGAGCATCGGTTCCGGCCAGGTCCTGCAATGTCCTTACGGCTATGACAAGGCCCGCCTGGTGGTACGTGAGATGGCGGATCAGCTGGCGCTGGATCTGGTGGACAAAAAACTGGTCACCGACCAGCTGGTGCTGACAGTGGGCTATGACATTGAAAATCTGAAAGGCCGCGCCTACCAGGGCGAGGTCACCACGGACCGCTATGGCCGCGCCATCCCCAAACACGCCCACGGCACAGAAAATCTGGAGGAGTACACCTCCTCCACCCGCCGCATCGTCACCGCCGCGCTGGAGCTGTTCGACCGGATCATTGACCGAGACCTGCTGGTACGCCGTTTTTACCTTACCGCCGCCCGTGTGGCGGATGAGTCATCCGCGCCGGACAAGAAGGCGTTCGAGCAGTTGGACTTCTTCACCGACTATGCCGCTGCACAGGAGCAGAAAACCCAGGAAACAGCGGAACGGGAGCGGGAGAAAAAGGTCCAGCAGACCATGCTGGACATCAAGAAACGTTTCGGCAAGAACGCGATCTTAAAGGGCATGAATCTGGAAGATGGCGCAACAGGTAAAGCACGCAATGACACGATTGGAGGGCATAAAGCCTGATGGGGAAATATGACGATATCATTGGTCTGCCGCACCATGTCTCCGCTGCCCATCCCCACATGCCCATGACCGACCGGGCGGCGCAGTTTATGCCCTTCCGGGCGCTGACCGGCTACGAGGACGCTGTACGGGAGACGGCCCGGTATACGGATGAAAGGATCGAACTGACCGAGGATGAGAAAGTCCTCCTGGATATGCGGCTGCAAAAACTGGCGGACGAGATCCGCAGTCAGCCGAAGGTGACACTGACGTATTTCCGTCCAGACAAAAAGAAAGCCGGCGGCGCGTATGTCTGCGTCACCGGCCAGCTTAAAAAGATTGATGATCACGAAGGCGCCCTGATCCTGACGGGAGGAGAGCGGATCTCGATCGAGGACATCCTGGAGATCATCTGACCTTCCCCCGTTCTCTATTTTTCTTGCCTTTTTGCGCCGAAGCGGTATAATAAATGTTAGCAAGCAAAATTGAATCGGCGGGAGGCAGAAAGCATGAGTACGATCATCATCGGCATCGCCGGGGGCACCGGTTCCGGCAAGACAACCCTGACCCGGCATTTGAAGGAACACTTTGGCAGCAGCGTCACCGTCATCGGCCACGACAGCTACTACAAACGGCAGGAAGGCACGACATACGAGGAGCGGGTCCTTCAGAACTATGACCACCCCAACGCTTTCGACACAGACCTGCTCATCCAGCACCTCCGGGAACTGAAGGAAGGCCGGTCCATTCAATGCCCCGTCTATTCTTACGTGGACTACAACCGCACGGATCAGACCATGGAGATATTCCCCACCAGGGTCTTGATCGTGGAGGGCGTCCTGATCTTCCAGGACCCGGTCCTCCGGGAACTGTTCGACATTAAGATCTTTGTGGAGACCGATGCGGATGAGCGCATTCTCCGCCGGGCTCTCCGGGATGTTGAGGAACGGGGCCGGACTCTGCGGTCTGTGGTGAACCAGTACCTGACCACGGTGAAGCCCATGCACGAGCAGTATGTGGAACCCTCCCGGAAATACGCCGACATCATTGTCCTGCAAGGAGGCCACAACCTGGTGGCATTGGATATGATCATGCAGCGGATCCAGAACCATATTGACCAGGATCAAGCATAAGGAGCGGCTTTTCAGCCAATGTCATTAAGCCCCCGCGCAGAGGTAAAACCAGCGTGCCCCGCCCGTTTTCACAATCGGGCGGGGTTTCTTTTTGAGGGCAGGCTTCAAGAAGATACTCCTTGGCAGAAATTCCGAACCTTGTCTGTTGTGGTTCATGCTGCCAATATTTATAACACAAAAGATGGAATATCTACTGCCAGGCGAGCGTATGAGCGGTATCCGTCTATTCAGAAACCCTGTGCGGACGATGGATATCGGGATGCTTTCGTTTCTGATTTGAAGGAGCAGCTTGATTTTGCCGTTGATATTTCAGAGAAAATCGAGCCCAATCAATGGGAAATACTCCCTTGCGTTTGCAGGGGAATCCCCTGTTCCCGTATGCCGCCTGCGGGCGGTTGGAATTTTCTGCATCTGCCTTCCTTGCTTTTATGTGGGGCATCTGCTATACTGTTTCCCCAGAGGAGATGCAGATGCAAGTTGTCGTATTGGGCGGGACGCTCACCGAGGCCGAGCAGGCGGAATTGCGGGATACCGTCCCCAACCCCATTGATTGACAGGAGGTAAGCCGATATGCAAGCAATATTTAGCCGTGCCAGTGTCCGCTCCTTTGATGGGCGGAAGGTAGAAACTGAAAAAATCGAAGCTCTGATGAAGGCCGCCATGGCCGCGCCGTCCGCCTGCAACCAGCAGCCTTGGGAGTTCGTGGTGGTGACGGAACCAGAGACTCTGCGAAGGTTATCGGAGTGCAGCCCCTACGCTGGGTGCCTCCGGCAGGCTCCCCTGGGGATCGCCGTGTGCATGAGGACGGAGGGGCTGCGTGCTCCCGATTACGCCCAGATCGACGCCAGCGCCGCCACGGAGAACATTCTCCTGGAGGCCGTCCATCTCGGACTGGGCGCGGTATGGCTGGGGATCGCCCCTGTACCGGAGCGGATGGAGGCGGTACGGCAGGTGCTGGGCGCGCCGGAGACGATCCAGCCCTTCGGGCTGGTGGCCTGCGGCTACCCGGACAAGCCGGTGGTTCCCGCGAACCGCTACGACCCCGCCCGTGTCCACTATGAAAGATGGTAACTGGAATGAAGATCTGCGTCCGGCTTCCCAGAGGTGTATACAGCACCACGTTGCACACCGTGGGGTAAAATGCTGGTGATGTGCGTCTTGGGTGCGATGGTGCGTAATCCGAAGATCAGCGCGAAGATGGGGAATAAGATGAACGAAGGTATGGCCGCTCCCTACAAAAAAGTCCTCGCGGCGGCGAAACCAAAAGAGGGATTTGACAAATAACGAAGCAAGGCATCCGGTCCTGAGCCCGGATGCCTTGCTTTTTGTCAGGAAAGAGGCAGTATGAGCAAAGCAGATACAAAAGGTAACCATCATCTGCATATTGAGTTGACGCCGGCGCAGTACCAACTGCTGACGGAAAAGGCCAGACAGTGCGGGTTGACCAAGCGGGTGCTGTATCTGCTGGATCAGGTATATGAGTTGATGTACCCGATCGCAAAAAGCAGGGTGGTTTACGGATGTTCCGTTAACCACCGAACGGCGCAGTGCGCCAGACAGGCGGCGCCGATGGGGCAAACATCCTCGTTAAACTGAACTTTCGGGTTGTGAGCGGGCGCATCGCCCCGTTCATCCAGATACCCCGCTGAAAGGTACATATATACGCTGGGGACCTTTTCCGCAATCGCAGCAAAGTCCTCGGAGGCGCTGGCCGAGGTGTTGGGGGCGGGGGTCAGGCCAGGGATCGGCAGTTCCTTCATATAACGTACCATCTCATCCGTCATGGCGGCATCACAGACCAACGGCGGTACCTGGGAGATTGTCTCGATATCTGCCGAGCCTCCGTATACCTCCGCGGTTCCTTGAACGACTTCCTTCAGCCGGCGAACCAGCTTTTCCCGGCTGGCGCTGTCATTGGTGCGCAGAGTCCCCTGGAGAACAGCGGTATCGGGGATGATGTTAGCAGCCGAACCTGCGGAGAAATTTCCGACAGTCAGCACACAGGCTTTGCCGGGGTCCGCCTCGCGGGCAATCAGTGCTTCCAAAGCGAGGTAAATGTGAACGCCAATGTTGATGGGATCGATGGAATTGTGGGGATAGGCGCCGTGAGCGCCCCGGCCATGGATCGTGATCCGAAAGCCGTCCACGGAGTACATCATCGTGCCGCCGCTGTTGTACATGAACAGGCCAACCGGCATCCTGCCGGAGCCGACATGGTAGGCCAAGGCCCCGTCCACGCCCTCTAAGATCCCGTTTGCGATCATATCCTTCGCACCCTCAAAGGTCTCCTCGGCAGTCTGGAACATGAACCGGACCCGGCCGGACAGCGCGGCCTCGTTTTCTTTCAGGATCTTTGCCGCCGTCAGCAGCATGGCGGCATGGAAATCATGGCCGCAGGTATGGGCCTCTGTGCCGGTCGGGCAGGCAAAGCTCTCGCCGCTCTCCTCCGGCATGGGCAGCGCGTCCATATCCGCCCGGAGCAGGAGCGTCCTGCCCCCCTCCCGGCCCAACTCGGCAGTCACGCCATGCCCGCAGGGCTGCGGCTCCAGGCCATAGTTTCTCAACTGCTCCATGACATAGGCTTGCGCATTTGGCATATCCAGGCCGACCTCCGCATGGCTGTGCAGCCAGCGGCGGTGGGTCACCGTCTCCTCACGCAGTTCCAGCGCCCGTTTATAAAAGTCCATAGTCGTGCCTCCTCGTTCCCCGCAATGGGAAATGTGATGAAGTATAAGATGGTTAAATTGTAGCAAAAGGATTTGACATCGTCAACAGCATTTACATTTCAAGAGGGGAGTATGTGTGGCTGTCACAAAAATTTTGGCCCGGAAGGGCCGCCTGAACACCGGCATCAACTACATCCTCAACGGGGACAAGACCGAGGAGCGCGTCCTTACCGCCCATCTGAACTGCAGCCCAGGCCTGGAGTGCCGCCAGATGCTGGACACCAAGCGGGCTGTGGGTAACATCAAACGTTCCGCGCTGGTCAAAAAAGGCACAAATTTTTCGTTGCTCTTGATGAATGGATATCCCGGCGAAGGTGCGGCAAGGTGTTGGCACACCCTGCAAAATCAAGAAGAACGGCCTTTGATAAGAGTGAACACTGGATTCGCATCCGTACCAACAATGTCATAGAACGGCTTGACCGGGAAATCCGTCGCCGAACGCACATGGTGGGCTGTTTTCCGGACGGTAATTCCGCCCTCATGCTGGCCTGTGCCAGGCTCCGCCATGTGGCCGGTACCCAGTGGGGCTGCAGGAAGTACATGAACATAAAGCATCTGGATCCCACTCTGGAGGACGCCTCCATAGCTGGCTGATTTTATTCAGGCCAGAGTCTGCAAGCTAATTTGCAATAAATCCTTGACACTACTGAACTGCTGGAATCAAGCGCTTTGTCGCTGCCGCAGTTCGACGAGAAAGAGGCCGCAGGATAACCTGCGGCCTCTTCATGAAATATTCATTTGAAGTAATCAGACTCGTTTACCAATCGTTTCCTCCGGCAAGGCTGGTTTTATTCACATACCCAGGTTGGGGGCCTGGTACTCTTCGTGATCGTCCCGGGCGTGGCCGCGGGCGATCTTGACGGTTTCGATACCTGTTGCTAATCCATACGCAAAAGAAGATGTCAGCGAAAATGTACTTTACGATTTGCGGTGTGAAAGCTATCCCTGACTGCTTTCCTATGCTTGCTATGCTAGCGTTTCTCTTAAAATGCTATAAGAAAGCAGAAATTTTGGATTTCAGGTTAGAAATTCAAAATCAATGCTGACAACAGAAAGAAATCACGGTACAATATACTCAAAGGGGGGGATATTTATGGCAAACATATTGGTTGTTGAAGATGAAAAAGCCATGCAGGACATCATTGCGGACTATATGCGAAAAGGCGGACACACCTGTTTTACCGCTGACGATGGCATAGATGCCCTTGTCACGCTGAAAAATCATCCTATGGATTTAATGATCCTGGATGTGATGATGCCCCACCTGGACGGTTTCTCCGTCTGTAAGATGGCGCGGGAAATGAGCAATATGCCCATTATCATGCTGACCGCCAAGAGCGCGGAGGACGATAAGCTGAAAGGCTACGACTACGGCGCGGACGACTACATGACAAAGCCGTTTAGCCCCAAAGTGCTGCTGGCAAAGGTAAACGCCCTCCTGCGTCGATCTTCCCCCGCTTCTGCCGGAGCGATTACCGCCGGGAAAATCATGCTCCACCCCAACGCACACAAAGTTTACCTTGACGGTCAGGAGATCACCTTGACCCATAAGGAGTATGAACTACTCGCCTTTTTGATGGCAAACCCTGGGCAGATATTCAATCGGGAGCAGCTTCTAAACCGTGTTTGGGGCTATGATTTCGAGGGAACGACCCGAACCGTGGACACCCACGTCAAAACCCTGCGGCAAAAGCTGGGGGATGAGGGCAGGCATATTGTTACGCTGATACGCTCTGGCTATAAATTTGAGGTGACGGGATGAAAGAATTATTTTCCCTCCGCACCGTGCGGAAAAAGGTCCTAATGCTCTCCAAGCTGGCGGGAGTTGCGTTGATCTTCTCCTACATCATCTCCACCGGCCTGCCTGTCAATGAGGACGCCGCTTTCCTAATTTGGCTGGGTTTTGTTCTGCTGCTGGTTTTGGGTATTGATTTTTTTATGGGCCGCTCTATTACAAAACCGATTGACAAGCTCAACGCTTCTGCAAAACGCATGGCGGGACTGGACTTTTCGGCCCCCTGTGACCTTGTTTCAACCGATGAATTTGGGGAGCTGTCCACTAGTCTGAACACGATGGCCGAAAATCTGCAACAGGCGTTTGCCCGGTTGGAGGACGCCAACGCACAGCTTGAAAAGGACGTGGAAAAGGAACGGCTTTTGCTGGCCGAGCGCAAGGAACTGGTAGACAGCCTATCCCATGAAATGAAAACACCGCTGGGCATCATCCGGGCCTATGCCGAGGGCTTGCAGGACGAAGCGGACGAGGCCAAAAAACAGAAATACGCCCAGGTGATTGTCTCCGAAGTGGAGCGCATGAATGACCTGATCGTAACGCTGCTGGACTTGTCGGCGCTGGAAAGCGGGGCCGCAAGATTGAATGTCACTCGGTTTGACTTCGTGGAGTTGGTGGAAACGGTGGCCGGGCGGCTCTTGATCGACGCCCCGGACACCAATTTTGAACTGCAATACGAGCTGCCGGAACAAAAGGTTTTTGTGCGGACAGACAGGAGGCGCATGGAACAGGTTTTGGACAACCTGATTGTCAACGCCAAGAAAAACGTGTCCCCCAGCGGCGTCCTGCGGATGGAAGTAACGGTAGATGGTGGGACGCTGCATTTCTCCATATTCAATCAGGGCAGACCCATTCCAGAAAATGAGCTGTCAAAAATCTGGACAAAATTCTACCGGGACAGCCGCGCTGAGTACAGCGGTTCCGGGCTGGGGTTGTCCATTGTAGCGCAAATCCTATCTATGCAAAATCTTCCTTATGGTGCAGAAAATCAAGCGGACGGGGTGCGGTTCTATTTCTCCATTCCCGTCGCAGAATAATTTCACATGGATTTCACAGCGGCCTCACCCCAATTTCACACCGCCTGCCTAAACTCTCCTTATCACAAATAAGGAGGGTTTTCTTATGTTTTTAGGTTTAGCGTGGTACTGGTGGCTGGTGATCGTGGCGGTGCTGATGATCTCCATCCCTTTCAAGGTCAAATTTATGAAATGGTGGAGCAAGCGGCAGCAGGAGCAGAAAAAGAGCCAGCGCGGAAAGTGGGGTGATGAAGAATGATCGAGGTCAAGAACCTGACATTCTCTTACAGTAAAGACAAGCAGACCCTCCACGGTCTGAACTTCACTGTGGAGGACGGAGAAATTTTCGGCTTCCTGGGGCCGAACGGCTCCGGGAAGTCTACGACCCAAAAAATTCTGACCGGGATTTTGAAAGGTCACGGCGGCGAAGTTTCCCTGTTCGGGCAGGACATCTCCAACGCCCACGGCCCGGAATTTTTTCAGAAGATCGGCGTCCTGTTTGAGTTCCCCTACTTGTACGCTAATTTGAGCGCCGTAGACAATCTGAACTACTTTGCCTCGTTCTATCCCAGGGAGCAGCGGCGAGATGTAGGGGAACTGCTGGACACGCTGGAATTTAAGCCGGACTTTCTGAAAAAGCCGGTGTCCTCCTACTCCAAGGGGATGCGCCAGCGGGTGAGCATGGCGCGGGCGCTGGTGAGCAATCCCCGGCTGCTGTTCCTGGACGAACCCACCAGCGGCCTTGACCCCTCCGGTGCGGTGCTGTTCCGAAAGATCATCGAGCAGGAGCGCAAAAAAGGATCGACGGTTTTTGTCACTACCCACAATATGATGGATGCCGACTTACTGTGTGACCGGGTGGCATTCATCTCCAACGGGAACCTGATGGCTCTGGACACGCCTAAGCGTCTGAAAGAGAAGAACAGCAACCATCGGGTCGTGATCGACTATCTGTATCAGGGACAGCGGGAAACGAAAACCATAGAGGCCCGGTCGCTGGAGGCGGGCATCCCCTTTGCCCATAACGAGATCATCAGCATCCATTCCCAGGAGCCAACCCTGGAGGATATGTTTATCCAGTATACGGGGAGGGGGCTGTCCTGATGGGAAAAGGCTTTTGCGCCCTGTTCAAAAAGGACTGCCGGATGCTGACGTCGGGGAAATTCTTTTTGATGGCGATAGGCTTCCTTGTCCTTTATACGGCCTATGTGAATCTGGGCTATGTCCGTTTCATGCAGATGCCGCCCTACAATGTGTATCTGTACGATCCCACCGGGACACAGACGGAAAAATCGCCCCTGGTGCAGACTGTTTCCTCTATGGAGGACATGGATGCCGCTCTGCTGGCCGATACCAACGGCGTGGGACTGGATGCCAGCACCGGGGTTGTGCAAGTGGTACTCTACAAAGGCGCGGAACACGTTGACCGCCACCGGGCGGACTACGCCCTGTCCCTGCTGCGGCCCTCCGCCGGCAGTCCCCCGGAAATAATCAGGACGAACACGCCGGAACAAAAGGCGAGGAAAGAGATTACCTGCGAATTGCTGTTTTTTGAGCTGGTTGCTGTGGGATTTTTGGGCATCGCCGCCGTACTGTTCAAGGAGAAGGGCATGGGGGTAATTCGTGTCCATGCCATTCTGCCGCTGCGGAAAAGTCTGTTTCTCTTGTCCAAGCTGGCGGTGTTTCTGCTCTCCGATCTCGTCTTTGCGGTACTGCTTACCCTGCTGAACATAGGGCTTGCCGATGGGGCGGCGCTGCTGCCCGCAGTCTTGCTCCAGACAGCCATCCTGTCGCTGATGATGGCCCTGGTGGGCTTGCTCTGCGCCCTGCTGCTGAAAGACTTCCGACAATTTACACTGGCTTATCTGGTTATCGCCATTTTCGGCGCAACCCCGGTATTTCTGTCTGCCAATACATCGGTCAAGTTTAATTGGATTGGCTATCATCCGTTCTATCACATCTATATGAGTTTGAAAAACACCTATTTCGGAATGGCTGTTTCGCCAATCTATTATGTCGGTGCTATCAGCGTGATCGTGCTGCTGTTCCTGGTGGTGCAGCTTGCGTTCCGTCGGGAAATCGGAAAGGAGGGGTGAGGCGTGAAAGGCTTAAAATATCAGATCAAAAGTGTTCTGCGGGATAAATTCTGTCTGATGACGTTCCTGCTGCCCATCCTGATAGCCGCGGCTCTGAACTTTATGGGGTCGATTGACCTGTCCAGCCTGGGCGAACTGCATTTCGGCGTACTGGAAAACGACCTGTCATCGCAGACGATTGCATGGCTGGAGCGGTACGGCCCGGTATCAGTCTATAAAACGCCGGAAGAACTGACCGCCGCTATCCAGGAACCGTCCACCAATGTCATTGGCGTGAAAGCGGACGAGGACAGCATCAAAACTGCGATCAGCGGGGACGAGCTGGACATATTTCAGCAGGCGGCGGCTACACTCCCGGCTCTCTGCGAACAGCGGGCAGAAGCGGAGCAGGTGAAAGTTTTGACGCTGGAGCGCCCTGACATTTTGGAAAGTTTCCAAGACATTTTCATCCCCGCTGTGCTGATCGTGGCGATGTTTATGGGCTGTACGTTCAATGCCATGAACATCATTTCTGAAAAAGAAGATGGTGTGGCTTTTGTCAACGAAATTCTGCCCATAACACCAAGTCAGTACATTTTGCAGAAAGTTGTGGTGGGGTTTCTCTTTGGCAGTCTTTCCTCTATTGTGACGGCCTGCATCTGTTTCCGATTGTCCTGGCAGAATTTTGGGATGATGCTGGCGCTGATTATTCTGTCGTCTTTTGTGGCGGCGCTGATTGGTCTGTTTATCGGCAAGCTCTCCGAGGACCTGATGATCGGCGTGGTCTATATCAAGATCGTCATGCTTGTGTTTATCGCAGTACCCATTTTATGCGCTCTGATTGGGGTGAGTGGGCCGCTGGCGGTCATTTGCAACATCGTTCCATCCCAGCCCGCTTTTGAGGGCATTATGGCACTGTCCGCCGGGAATATGGGAACAGCGTTAAAGGATGTTTGTATTCTGGCTGTTCACGGTATCGTGTGGTTTGCGTTGTATGTTTTGATTTCTACCCAGCGTAAACCATAAGTAATTCAATAATCAGAAAAATCTCTGCCCAGTGGCAGAAAAAAACGCTGCTGGGCAGTCCGTTTTTCATGCACAAAATTATTTCCTGCGGCGGTTTTAAGAAATTAAAGCCGTCGTTCTTTTATCCCCCAAAAGCAACGACGCGGTAACGCTGGCAGATACGGCGGCTGACAGGAGGCAGCCGCTATGAAGTACACCGCTATTCGACATAATCTGACAGCCCTTGACTTGTCAAAAAAAGCCCGACCCCCACCTGGGGGAATTGCGGCTATGAAGTTATACTATACGATGCAGGTATAGCAAACTATACAGTGCAAACCACCCGGTGGGTATACGTCCTACCGGGTAGTTTTTGTCGTTTCCTGCGGCCCGAAAATTTTTCTTCACTTTTTTCTCTGCGGAAAGCGATTTTGCGCGCAAAACCTGTGCCGCTGAACACTCTGTTATCGGAAAGAAAGAGTACCACCACCATTCCCAACGGAAAGGGGGTGAGAAGATGGGAGCGAACCCCCACGACTATGGCGAACGGTGCAGGTTTGACGCCTTTTACAAGACCGTGTTGAAGCATGAGGCAATCGACTACATCTGGGAAATGAAACGGCGGGCCAACCGGGAAACTTCGTTGGAGCGCCTGCCGCAAACGGCGATGGACGAGCGTATTCTACGGATAATTGCCTCAATGACAGCTATGTGTTCTCGTACTGCGGCTACAGCCTGCCGATCAGCAGCGAACAGGTTGCTGACACCTTTGCTGGTCTGCCGGAGCAGGAGCAAAGCATTTTGATTTTGCGCCTGGTTCTGGATTTGACAGATGGAGAGATTGGCGAGGCTCTGGGACTGTCCCGGATTGCCGTCCAGCGGCGCAGAACAAAATCGCTGAATGTCCCGCAGGTAAAACTAACAGCGAGGAAAGGAGGTTAGCACTATGAGGCGCCGTAACTACAAAGGCCGTGAACTGCTGCCGCTGGCGGTGAGTGACGCGGCCCGCGCCGGGGACGCCGACGCTGTGGAGCAGGTCTTGCGGTACTACGAGGGCTGCATAAACAAGCTCTGTACCCGGACAGTCTACGACGAAAACGGCCGTCCCCACGCCTGCCTGGACGAGTACATGAAAAACCGTCTGGAAAACAAGCTCATCCGCGCCGTTCTCGGTGTAAACTGATAACCGACCCCAGCGGGAGGAACAGCTTACCCTTTCCCTGTTTCTCCTGCCTGTGGGCCTTGCCCTGCGTTTTGGAAAGGGGGAACATCTTTGCCGAAAAATCAGCCTGATAAAGTGGCCTGTGAAATTGAACTTCCACAAACTATCATAGAAACCTTTGCCCGCTTTCTCGTTCCAGAGATACGGAAATACTATGACAGCGAACAAGGCCAGCGGGAGTTTGCGGAGTGGCAGGAAACACAAGGCAAAACGGAATAAACCGATAAAAACAGCGGAGGTCAAGGCTTTTATACCTTGACCTCCGCTGTTCGTTTGACATCAGAGCCACACCAAGACGGCAAAGCCGCCCTTAAAATAATAGGTGTTCGTCCAATGTCCAGTTGGTGGAGGTGAGGGGAGTCGAACCCCTGTCCGAAAACAATTTCACGGGATTTTCTCCGGGCGCAGGCGGTTATTCCGGACGGCAAATCCGTCCTGTTCCCCTTCCGGCAGGCAAGCCGCCACGCCTGCAGGTCAGGTAAGAGTCATGATGCATGGCACGGTCAACTCTTTCCGTACGCACGTTCACCGCTAAACGACGCCCTTCTTAAGCCGCGGTACTCTTAAGTCGGACGGCCGCGCCTAATCAGGCAGCAGCAAGAACAGTGTTATTGTTGTTCTTTAATTTATAAAGTTGCCCATTATTAAGGTGGCCGGGCGCCACCGCCCGCTGATCCCGCTTCCTCATCCCCGTCGAAACCGGTACACCCCCATATATCCGGACTGAGCATAGCACAGTCCGGGCGGGAAAACAAGTTAATTTTCTGTAACAGCCAATTATTTCTTCTCCGGCTCAGGGTACTCCTCCCCCTGGGTATCTACCCGGATGGAAGCGATCACCTGAGGCTTCTTCGGCCGGTCATCCCCCATAGAGCGGGGCACCCGGGAGACCTCCACCGCCGCCTCTACATTCTCCGTGATCTTCCCAAAGGCAGCATACTGCCCATCCAGATGGGGCGCTTCATCCACCATGATAAAAAATTGGCTCCCGGCACTGTCCGGATGCATGGACCGAGCCATAGACAGTACTCCCAAGGTATGCTTGATATCGTTCTTCTCAAATCCATTCCCGGAGAACTCCCCCCGAATAGCGTAACCGGGGCCTCCCATGCCGGTGCCGTTGGGACAGCCGCCCTGAATCATAAAACCGGGAATAACGCGGTGAAAAATCAGACCGTCGTAGTACCCGCTGTTGGCCAATGCAATGAAGTTGTTTACCGTATTAGGCGCCTTTTCCGGATACAGTTCCCCGGTCATGACCTTCCCATTCTCCAGTGTAATCGTCACAGTTGGATTGCTCATCGTATTTTTCTCCTCATTTTTTACCGATTGTAGGACTTCATCGCCCGGTCAATATCCCGCTTGGCATCGCGTTTCGCCATGGCATCCCGTTTATCGTAATTCTTTTTCCCTTTACACAGCCCCACTTCCACCTTCACCCGGGCATTCTTGAAGTAGACGCTCAGGGGCACCAGGGCGTATCCGTCCTGCTGGACCAGGGCCTGGAGACGGTTAATCTCCCGCTTGTGCATCAGCAGGCGCCTGGGGCGCTCCGGGTCGCGGTTAAAAATATTTCCATGCTCATAGGGGCTCACATGCATCCCATGGAGGTAAATCTCTCCGTTTTTGGCAATACAGTAGGAGTCCTTCAGATTCAGCGTACCCGCGCGGATGGACTTCACTTCTGTACCAAACAACTCGATACCCGCCTCATAGCGGTCCTCCACAAAGTAATCGTGATGGGCCTTCCTGTTCTGGGCGGCAATTTTCACGCCTTTCTTCTCCGCCACCGGCTCTCCCCCCTTCCCTTTCGCAGCGCCGCCATACAGTCCGAGTTCTAAGTTCCCGCCAGCGGCTGTACCTACTATACCATAGTTTTCCTGTCTCCGCAAGTCGTTTCTTGTCGGGCAGATCAAGACGGCGGCGCAAATTGCGCCGCCGTCTCAAACGCTATTCCGTTTTCACCCGCATCAGGCGTATACGTCAAAGCCGTACTGACTCGGCGCGGGCACGGCGGCCAGCATATCGTTAATCAAGGCCTGCGCCTGACTCTCCATGCTGTCCATTGATTTCTTCATAATCGCCGTGTCATAAGCTGTCGCCATCTGCATCTGGCTCATGCTCATGCTGGCGGCCGCAATACTTTCCATCATTGCCGTGGTCTCCTTTCCTATCGTCTTGTATGACAGCGCGAATTCCCGCGCTAATCACCCGTATTGATCTGAAGCGATATGATCTGGTCGTCGCCGGTCCTCTTAAAAATCTGGGTCAGATCGCTGCTGAGATAGAAGGTCCCCACCAGCACATTGGTGGCGGTCTGCGCGTCCTGACGGTACACGCTGATCTCCCGGCAGGAGACGTCGTCCACCATCACCCAGCCCTGCTGGGGGAATACCATGTACTCCTTCATATCGCTGCCCTCCAGCCCCAGCTGCTGCGGATCGAGGGAGGTAAAGTAGTCCACCTGCTCCGCGATGTCGGTGGGCTTGGGCGCAGCCTCCGTCTTTTCATCCTCCTCTTTCGGAACAAGGGGAGGAAGAATAGACCCGTTGACATAGGCCACCTGCACCGCCACCGCATATTCTGACCAGCCCACAATGACCCGTAGGATTCGCCTGCCGGCCTCCTCATTTTCTGCGGCCGCCTTGCCCAGGATGACGGTGCCCCAGAGCAGGTCTGTCTCCGGCTCCTCCGCCAGCTTTCGGTTCTCGCCGTCAATGGGAACGAATCCCTGCTCCTCCGTCCGCAGAAGCTCGATATACCGCGCGGCCAGAGCCGCCGGATCGTGCATCTGGCGGTAGTGGTAGGTGTGGGCAATATCCAGCCCCTCGGTAACGGCCTGGTCGGTGGGCGCGTCAATGGAGGCCAGAATAGCCTCTCCCTCCTCCAGAATGGTATCCAAGGCGACAACGTTATCCGCTTCACTCTCTCCCAGGGAGTATGTCTCCAGGGACAGATCCTTCTTCTTGCAGGCGGTGAGCAGGCAGAGTGCCAGTACGACCAGCAAAAGAATTTTTCCTTGCTTTTTCATGAAAAACTTTCCTCGCTTTATGACGGGTATCGCATCCATATGAGCCATTTCCGGAATGTCACGGTCCCCGGCGGATGGTCACCTGATCGTTGTTGCGCAGCTCCTGGGTAAAGGGACAGTCCGCGCCGTTCACCTGCAGCACCAGCGGGCCGTCCAGCTTCTCAAAATCAATGCCGGACCGGTCCAGCAGGTCCATCAGATAGTAGGCGCTGCCATCGGTCTTCCCGGGCAGCACCAACGCCTCCCCGTTCAGATACAGAAAAAGGGGACGGCGGGATGCCGGCGCGTCCGCCGGTTTTACCGGCTCCGCCCACAGCTCCGGCCGGATCTCCGTCTCCTCCGGTTCGGGTTCCTCCGGCAGGACGGCGCTGACCGTGGAAATCACCTGATCTCCGGAGCGCAGCGGCGTATCCAGCGCCGCCGGATGACCGTTGATCAGCACTCCGCCGGCGTAATCCTCCCCCAGCAAGTCAGCCGGCGTCCGCTCCGCGGAGGCTCCAGGCACGGCGGGCGTAAAGTCGATGGAGTCCCCCGCGTACACCAGCGCGGAGGGCGTGGCCTCCTCCCCGTTGCGCCGGAGGACGCATGGGGTCGCGCTCTGTCCCCGGAAGGTCAGGCGCTGCCCGTCCACCGTCACGCTGAGGGTCCTGCCCGTACGTCCCACCAGATCGGAGGAGGTGTATCCGTTCATCATCAAAAGATCCAGCACCGTCAATGCACCGCTCCGGAAGAGCTTGGCGGGCTTGCCGTTGAGCATGATGCGATAGCTGTCGCTGATAAGACCCAGCCCCGCCGAAACGGCGATGCCCAGGGGCGTGGCATACTCCGGATCATTCAGCTCATACTCCCGTGAGAAGGCGCTGATGTCGTAGTTGTTGCCCGCCAGGGCGACCCGCCGCTCATCCATACCCAGCTCCTGGGCCACCAGCTCCCGCAGTCCCAGCAGCTTGCTTCCGCCGCCCGCCAGGAACATGGCGGAGGGGGGCGCCCCGTTGATGCCGGTCACCCGCTGGGCGATCTCCTGGGCCAACGCCTTGGCCGCTCCCCGCAGGGTCTCCTGGATCTCCGTGCCGGCCACAGTCTGCTCCAGGCCCAGCACATCCCGATAAGCAACCGTCGGTTCATTCAGCTGCATCTTCATGCGCTCCGCCGTGGCGAAGTCGATGAGAAAACGCCGCATCAGCGTCTCGGTGATCTCGTCTCCTGCCGTGGTCGCCATGGTGTAGCCCACCACCGCGCCGTCCCGGCAGATAGCGATATCCGTGGTGCCCGCGCCGATGTCCGCCAGGACCAGATTCAGCAGGCGCAGGTCTGCAGGGATCACCGCATTCAGGGCGGCAATAGGCTCCAGCGTCAGGCTGGCGACCTCCAGGCCCGCCGTTTCCATCACAGTGTAGAGACTCTCCACCACCTCGCTGGGCAGGAAGGTGGCCACCACTTCCGCCTCCAGGTTCTGGCCGTTGTGGTCCTTCAGCGTGGCCAGAGGATACCGGTCCAGCAGGTAGCCGGATACGGTGTAGCCCACCAGATAGGACCGCCGCTGGCTGTCCGCCTCCTCGCTGAGACGGCTCTCCGCATCAGACACCGCGCCGCTCTCCAGCTGGCTGATAATGTCGCTGCCGATACGGGTGACCTGGGGCAGCTCCATAGCATAGTGCCCCTTCTCCGTCCGCAGGGCGCGTCCTGCGGCGGCCACGCAGACCCGGCTGAGCTTACAGCCCAGCTTGGCCTCCATTCGCTCGGTCACCCTGCGGACCACCTTGGCCACCTGGTCGATATCCTCGATCTGGCCGTCCAGCATGGCGCGGCGGCCATGCTCCTCCTTCTCAATGGCCAGGACCTCCAGCCGCTCGTCCGCCACCCGGCCCGCCACGCCAATGATGCTGCGGGTCCCGATATCCAGCGCGTAAATCAGCATCGGGTCCTGTTTCTTCCACTCCTGGGGCATATCGCTCACCTCGTTTCTCTACCGGCATGGGCAGGGAGAATGGATATGGCATCCCGAAGTCCGGGACGCCATATCCACTATGTATCCTACTGCAAAGGCCCTTTTTACCCCTCAGGATCAGTACTTGGCACCGCCGAAGGGATTATCATTGCTGCGGCCGCCCAGCATGGGAGGCTCCTGGCTGGGAACCTCCGCCCAGCCGTCCCCGCCGGAGAAGGCGCTGCTGCTGTTGAAGCCGCCGCCGCCCAGACTGCCCCGGTTGCCGACCTTGAACTCGGCCATGAGCTGGTGCATGATGTTGGCCTGGGAGGACAGCTCCTCGCTGGCCGCCGCGCACTCCTCGCTGGTGGCGGAGTTGGTCTGCACCACCGCGGAGATCTGATCAATGCCCTCGGTGATCTGGGAAATAGCGGTGGTCTGGCTCTCTACGGCCTCGGCGACCTGATCCATCAGCTTGGACACGCCGCCGGCCAGGACGGTGGTCTGCTCCAGGGAGTCGGTGACCTTGTTCACCACCTCGGCGCCCCCGTGGACGGCGGTGATGGAGTTCTCAATGAGGTCCTTGGTAGCCTTGGCGGCCTCATCGGACTTGCTGGCCAAATTGCGGACCTCGTCGGCCACAACGGCGAAGCCCTTGCCGGCGCTGCCGGCCCGGGCGGCCTCCACAGCGGCGTTCAGCGCCAGGATGTTGGTCTGGAATGCTATGTTCTCAATGGTGGCGATGATCTTGCTGATCTCCTCGGAGGAATCGGAAATGTTCTGCATGGCCTCGTTCAGCTGCTTGACATACTCGTTGGTGGCGTTGACCTGGGCGCCGGCCTGGGCCACGCTGGCCTGGGCCTCCTCGGCGGAGGCGGCAGTCTGCTTGGAACTGGTGGAAATGTCGTTGATGGTAGCGGCAAGCTCCTCCACGGCGCTGGCCTGCTCCGTAGCGCCCTGTGCCAGGGACTGGGAGCTGTTGGAAACCTGCTCGGAACCGGCGGACACCTGGGTAGCGGACTGCGCAATGTTGGTAATGGTGTCGCTCATGCGGATAACGAACTGGTTCACGCTCTGCTGGATGGGGGCCAGGTCGCCGGGGAAGGTGGCGGTCAGCTCCACATCGAAGTTGCCCTTGGCCATCTGGCCGGTGGTCTCGGAAATATCGCTGATGACACTATGGAGTACATTCTGGCTGGTACGCAGGGCATCGCACATGTCGCCCAGCTCGTTCTTGCCGGTAAACTCCACGGGTATGTTCAGGTTGCCCTGGCTGAAGCCAACCAGCGCGTTGCGCACCTGGGTGCTGGGCTCCACCAAGCTCTTGATGATCTTGGTAGCCATCAGCAGCACAATGAAGGTGGCCACCACCATCACGGCGAGGATTACGACAAGGCTGATGTTGGAGGTCATGTTCTGCTGGTCGATGATATGCGCCTGGGCGGCAGCCAGCGCGGCGGCGGCGGCTTCGCCGGCCTGGGCGGCGGCATTCAGCTTAGGAGTGCAGCTGCTGACGATCAGCCCGGCAGCCTCCTTCTGATTGGTACGGACCACCTCGGCGATATGCTGGGCGTCCGTCTTCCAGGACTTGATGGCGTTATCGAAAGCATCCAGGGTGCTCCTGTCCTCCAGCGGGAATGCGCTCCGCAGTTCGGTAAACAGGGCGTCCAGCTCGTCCAGCTTGGTGCTCACCGTGGTCAGGGCGGCCGTCTCGCCGGAGATGACCACGTCCCGCAGGTTCCGGGCGGCGATATTGTAGGTGATGCGGCAGTCCGCAATCAGTTCCGTGGACTCCACATAGTGGTCGATAATGTCGGTATAGGCGCTCTTCTGGGTGTTCATCAGCACCAAAGATGCCACGATAATGGCGACCGAGATCAGGATTGTTGTGCCGAAACCTACGATCAAGCTTTTCTTGATGGACATGTTCTTGAAATTCATGATACCTTTTCCTCCTAATTTTTCCCCGGGCCGGAGCCAAACCAGCGGCGGGTTTCTCATGTGCCGGATACCCGGCCTTTCTCTCTCTGCCCAGGGGTCCTCCGGCGGGGCGGCAGAGAGGCCGTGCCGGATACGGTCACAGGGTATTGCCGTGAGTCTTGCGATCTATGGCAGTCGGCGCCGCTCAGACAATGTCGCCGTACTTCCCATTTTTAACATCTCCCGCCACCTTTCCATCTACCAGAGTAATCACGCGCTTGCGCATGATGTTCACATATTGGCTGGCATGGGTAGCCATTACGATGGTTGTGCCCCGGGAATTCAGTTCCATCAGCAGGTGCAGCAGGTCCCAAATGACATCGTCGTCCAGATTGGCCGTAAGCTCATCCAGCAGCAGGATGGACGGGCTGTTCAGCACCGCCCGGGCCAGCTCTACCCGCCGGCTCTCGCCGATGGACAGCTCCGCCGGATAACAGCCCTCCACTCCGGGCAGGCCGACGATGCCAAGGGCCTTGGTCACCGCCTCCTGGCTCTTGCGCCGCAGTCCGGCGGCATTGGCCGCCAGCAGCAGGTTGTCCCCTACGGTCCGCTTGCGGATCAGCATTCCCTGCTGGCTCACCACGCCGAAGGTTCGGGTGGCACGAACCCGCCAGGGGCCGATCATCCGGGCCAGATTGGCCCCGTTGAGGCACACGGTTCCCTCGTCCGGGGACAGCTCCCCGCTCATCAGCTTCAGCAGGGTGGTCTTGCCCGCGCCGCTGCTGCCAATGAGGAAGATAAATTCTCCCTGCTCAACGGTCAGGCTGATATTCTTCAGCGCGTACACCGCACGCCGGTCTTCCATATAACGCTTTGATACTTGTTCCAGACGAAGTTCCGCCATGCCGCGGCGCCGCCTCCTGTTCTTGCAAGCGCGCCTGTTCCGCCGACCCCGGCCGGCGGAACAGTCACGGCTCTTTACTTGTGATAAAAGGACTGCGCTCCCGCCATCCGCATACTGGTCCGGCGGTCCAGATTCACAACCTGCTCCAGCAGGCGGCGGGTCTTGCCCGCCTGTTCTGAGAAGATCCGCTCGCTGTCCTCCCGCGGCGGCTCTCCCCGGCGCAGGGCCTCCACCCTGTCCCGGTCCTCCTCGGGGAAGGTACTCAGACGGAGCTTCTCTCCGCTGTCCACCTCCGCCAGCTGGCGTATGGGGTCCTGCCGCATGGCCACCAGCATCCGGGCGGATACCTGATCGTTGCGGTCCAGGCTCTCCGCCAGCTGCTGGGTCACGTCCTGCACCTCTGTGAGGTAATTATACTTCTTTCGCTCCAGTACTGTCAACTCCAACCAATCATCCCGGGTCATATTCAGCCGCCCTTTCTCTGCTGGGCGCTGCTGTTTTTCTCCGCGATATGGAAAGCGTCCCGCATGTCAACCAGAAGAGGCCGCAGCTGTTCCAGCTCCTTCTTGTTCCGGCCGATCTTGATGCGGCCCAGCTGATAGGTAAAGTATTCATACATACGGCTGAGATCCTGGCTGATGGGATACTGGCGGTCCAGCGTCTCATCCAGATAATTGACAATGTCGGTACACCGGTCAACAGCGGCTTCAAAGGCGTCGAACTCTCCCCTGTCCAAGGCAATGGAGGCCATTGTCGCGCGCTTGACCAATTCGTCATACAGCAGCAGAAGCAGTTCGCCGGGCGTCATGGATTCTACCGATTGCTGCTTGTACTGCTGGTAGCCTCTCCTATCCATATGAGGCGCCGCTCCTTTCTGTCATCCGGGAGGCTTAGCCGCCCATCAGGCCAGCCAGCGTGGAACTTTGGGAATTCATCTGGTAGATCAGGGTCTCCAGCTTGCTGAACATGCTGGTGTACTTATCCACCTGGGCGGACAGCTTATCCTGCCACTTCTCGATTTCAGTGTTGATATCGTCGATCTGCTTCTGCCAGGTATTGTTCATCAGGCTCAGGGAACTGAGGGGCGTGCCCGCCTGTTCCACCAGGATGCCCTTCGTAGCGCCGGTCAGGCCCGCATAGCGGTCCAGATGGGTCTTCATACTCTGCATGATGCCCGGAGGATTCCCATCGCCGCCGGTGCGGGTGAAGGCGTCAGCTACCGCTTCGGGGTCCATCTCAAGGGCGTTGCGCAGCTTGTTTTCATCCAGGGTCAGCTGAGCCGCGCCGTCCACGGAGGAGTAAGTGACGCTGATGCCCATAGCCCGCAGCTCGGCATCCGCCTGGGTGCCGCCGGTAAAGATGCTCTGCATCTTCTCATACAGGCCGGACAGGTTCCGGTCATTGAACAGCAGGCCCTGCTTCGCCTTTTCCTCGTAGGCCTTGATGGCGCTCTCGCTCATGGTGGCCTTATCCTCGTCGGTCAGAGGATCGTAGTCGGAGAAGGTTCCATTGGAGGTCTTCCGGTAGGGCAGTGTTGCATACTGGCCGCGGATCTCCGACATCATCTCATTGTAGTCGTTGACCATGCTGCGGACCGCGTCCACGATCTTGTCAGAGTCCGTCGTGCGCTGGAAGGTGATTGCCTCTCCCTCATCTGCCTTGAAAGTACCCTTGAGCGCGACGCTCATACCGTCCAGGTTCACGTTGTTGGAGGGGCGGGTCATCTGCATTGTCTGACCGTTGATCTCCACCTCGAATTTCGCATCCTGCCCGGGCGTGTAGTTAATCGCAGGCGCATATTCCTCCCGGAGTTCAAGGTCAAAGCGCCCCATCACCGGATGATCGACCCACATTTCCAAATCAAGCTTTTCCCCGCTCTTATTGTCGGTGATTTCCAATTCGCCCGTGTACTTATTATAGGCGGCGGTACAGCCATGATTGAAAATCGACTGGTTTAATCTCTCAGCGACATCCTCAATGGTGTCGTCTTTTCCAACAGAGAAATCGTAGCTGCCGTTGGCTCCGGGGAATTTGAAATTGACGCTATTTCCGTTCAGCCAAGGAACGCCATACGCTTCTCCAAAGGTGCCCTTGCTCTTGTCGCTGAGCTTGGTGGAGCCGAACATGGTTTCCGCCAGACCGCCGTCAATGTTGATCTCCGTCTCGGAGCCGGTGTCCTTGCTGACAAAGGTGAACTGGCGGGTTGTCTGGGAGTAGGTGACCTTCACCCCGGCAGCCGAGTTGCTGTTGATGTCGCTGAGGATCTCCGACAGCTTGGTTTTGCTGTCGTAGCTGCCGATCTTCACGCCGTTGATGATAAAGTCCTGTTTTTGCTCCTCGCCGTCATAGTTCTCCTTGAAGGTCCCCTCGGGCAGAAGCTCGCCCAGCGTCTTGCCGGTGTTGAGGTAGTTGGTGGCGACGTTGCCAATGCCCAGGGCCTTGCCCGCGTCGCTGTTGATGATCAGGTCGGAGTTATCGGGGGCCTTGATCTTCAGCTGCAGGGTGTCGGCGCTGCCGGACTCGTTGGAGACAGTCAGCTTCCCCTTGCCGAACTGCTCGTCAACGGCCTTCTGGAGCAGATTGACGTAGTTGTCAGCATTGACCTCCAGCTCTTTGCCGTCCTCGCCCTTGATGGCCCGGCCCCAGCTGTCCACAAACGTATCGTCCTTGATGCGGGGCATAGCGATAGACTTGGTCTTCCCGTCCAGGGAGAGGTTCATGGTCTTGCCGGAGATGTGATTTCCTACGGTGGTCTTATTCACATAGCTGGTGATCTTGCTGGTATCAATCACAGCGGGCTTATTCTTATCCGCGTCCTCCAGATCCAGCCCCAGCTTATTTTTCAGATTTTCGCTGGCATCGGAGATATACACGCTGTTGCCGCCGGTAGTCTTGTCCGAGAAGGTGATTCTGCCGCCGCTGAACTTGACGTCGATGAGATCGGTAGCCTTCCTGCTCTCGCCGCTGGACAGGGAAATCTGGGTATCTCCCAGCTTTTCCTGGATCATCTTGTAGAAGGCCTCAGCCTTCTCTCCGCTGGTCAAATTGACTTCTTCGGTCGTACCGTCGTCTTTTTTAACCGTCTTTGTTTCGGGGATAATGTCCTCATACTCGCTGAAGTTGATGCTCACAGTCTGCCCGCCGTATTGCAGAGTCAGGGTCCCGGACAGGGCGTTGGTGGTGAAGGTGTCATCAAACTTGACGCCGTTCTCCGCCATCACGGAAAAGTCGTCGCTGACGCCCCGCATATTGCTGGAGGTGCTGTACCGGGCGGCGGTAGCCAGCTGGGAAATGCTGTTGATCCGCACGTCGCTCTCGGTGCGGCCGCTGGCGGACACCTTGTCGGCGTACTTCCCCTGGGACGCAACCTTGATGGCGTTGTTGAAAAAGGACGGACTCATGAGGTTGGTGGAAGACGCGTAGGAAGCGTATTTACTGGAGAAGGAGTACATTTTTGAAATGATGCTGCGGTACGCCTCCTGTTTCCACTCTGTTTTAGTAACTTTGTTGGACAGGCTCTGAATCTTCTTCTGGTAGCTCTGCACCAGGCCTTCGATCATGCCTTCCGTGTCCAGGCCGCTGGCCAGACCGCTGATAACGTTAGCGCTGTTATAGAGGCTGCTGGTCATGTTACTGCCGCTGACGCCGCCGATAGATGCCATGTTGATCTCCCCTTTATCAAAAAAGTCACAAGAATCTTTTTTTATTTTTACAGAAAAAAAAGAATATCCCTCTGTACTTTTTTATCGTCACGTAGTATAGTAAAGTTAAGAGCCACCGAAAAGATTTTGCAGAGCGGAGGGGATATTTTGTCTGCTGTTATCGCAATCACCAACCAAAAAGGCGGCGTAGGGAAGACTACTACCTCCTGCGCCCTCCTGGCCGGCCTGCACCAGATGGGCCGCCGGGTATTGGGCGTAGACCTGGACCCCCAGGGCAGTCTGGGTTTCTGCCTGGGCCTGGACATTGACAACTGCGCCACCGTTTATGATGTCATGAAGGGCGTCCGCCCCATCCGGGAGACCATTGTCCCGTCGGAGTGCGGGGACATTCTGCCCAGCAATATTCTGCTGAGCGCTGCCGAGCTGGAGTTCAACCGCCCCGGGCGGGAGTTCCTGCTGAAAACCGCCCTGACCGAGGTTCAGGACGACTACGACTATATCATCGTCGATACGCCGCCGGCGCTGAACGTGCTGACGGTAAACGCTTATGTAGTGGCCGACGGTCTGATTATTCCCATGGCCCCGGAGATCCTGAGTCTCCTGGGCGTAGCCCAGATCCGGGAGACCATTGACACCGTACGCCGCTGCTACAATTCCCGTCTGAAGGTGCTGGGCATCCTGCTCAACAAGTACAACCAGCGCTTCACCCTGAACCGGGAGGTCCTGGACATGGCCGGGCAGATCGCCGCCCAGCTGGACACCACCGTGTTCCAGGCCAAGATCCGCACCAGCGTATCCGTAGCGGAGGCCCCCGCCCACGGGGAGAGCGTTTTGAGCTACGCCCCCGGCTCCAAGCCCGCCGCGGACTTCCGCGCCCTCATCGACGAGATCGTCCAGCAGCTCCCCGTTCCCAGATAACCCCAAGAGGATGAACCGGAAATTCCACCGAGAAATTGCCTAAGGAGAGATCGTATTCATGGCCACCGCGAAGAAAAACGCTAAGAGCAGCAAAACTGCTCATGTATTGAACCTCCTCGCGCCGGGCGGGGAGAACGACGCTATCCGTCCGCCTGCCGTTTCCCAGGCCGAACCGGCCCTCACCGCCGAGGATGCGGGCGCTCCTGCGCCGGATGAAGCCGCCGCGCCCGCGGAAGCAGCCCGGCCTTTGACGCCGCCCATCCTGGAGGTAGCCCGCAGCAACGACGAGCAGGTCTCCCTCCAGATCAAGGACGCGCTGGAGAGCGAGCTGCTCTCCGAGCTTGGGGACGTACCTGCTCCCGCCGCCGCAGAGCCCGCGCCTCAGCCGGAGCCTGTTCCTGCTCCCGCCCCAGTGCCCCAGCCGGAACCAGAGCCCGAACCGGAGCCCGTTTCCGAACCTGAACCAGCTCCCGAACCTGAACCAGCTCCCGAACCTGAACCAGCTCCCGAGCCGGTTCCTGAACCGGAACCTGTTCCCATTGCCGAGCCCGAGCCTGTTCCTGCCCCAGCGCCCCAGCCGGATCCAGAGCCCGCGCCCGAACCGGAGCCCGAACCGGAGATCCCCTCTGAACCGGAGCCCACTCCTGCTCCGGAGCCCATTCCTGAACCCGCCCCGGAGCCTGAACCGGAGCCGGAACCAGCGCATGAACCCGCCCCTGAACCTCAGCCCAGGCCCAAATCGGCCCCGTCTCCCGACCCGGATGAGCTTGTTGTCATGAATGTGATGGAAGCGCTGGTGGAGGAAAAGGCCTCCCGATACATCCGGATGTTCGGGCTGTGTACCTGCGAGCGCTGCGCGGCAGATGTGAAGGCTCTGACGCTGACTTACCTTCAGCCGGCATACATCGTCCGCCGCCGGTCGGAAGCCCACGCCATGCTCACTGTCTATGAAAGCCGCTACAACAGCACGATCTTCGCCCAGCTGACCCGCGCCTGCAAGGTCGTTATGGACAGCCCCCGGCATGACCGGGAGCAGTCTTACTTGTAAACAGCATCCTGAAAAGGCCGAACCCTCCCGGGTTCGGCCTTTCTTCTTCATCCGATGATTACTCTTCTCCGGCAGCCGTGCCGGTGTCCATCAGCTGCTGCCAGATATGGTTGACCTCGTCCAGGCACTGGAAGTAGATCTCCGGCAGCCGGTCCATAGGCAGACCCAGCTCCTCGCCCAGGCGGTTGATGGCGGACCAATCCGCCCGCTCGTAGGCCAGGATCAGATCGTACAGCATCCCGCAGCGCCCCTCGTGGTTGAGCAGCGCCGCCTTGACGTGTTCGGAGATGGCCACTTCCGCCAGGATATCCTCCAACGGAGCGGCGATCAGGAACTGCAGCGTGGAGAACATGCCCATGAGGTAGGCGTCGTTGCGGTTGATGGGCATGTTTTTGGCATACCGCATCAGCTCGCTGGCAAAGCTGGCCCGGGTGAAGGAGAGCTTGAGCATCTCCTCCTGATTCTCGTCCAGCTCGCCCTTCTCATTGCTGCACCCCATCAGGTAAATCCACTGGCGCAGCTGTCCCAGGCCCAGGATGGTTACCGCCTGGTGAACGTTGGTAGCCCGGTTGCGCAGGGCGAAATACGCGGAGTTGACGATCCGCAGCAGACTGTAGGTCAGGGTAGCGTCCATGGAGATGATCTGCTCGATCTCCCCCACCTCCGGCTCATCCTTGGTGATGGCCACCAGCAGCCGGAAGAAGTTGCTCTGCAGATAACTGCTGGAATGGACGGCGGTAAACATCTGCTCGGCGGCGTAGCGCCCGGACATGGCGTCCGCCCCCAGAATAAACGCCTTCTGGTACAGCTCTTCGTCGTCCACGCCGGTGACGACGCACTTCTTCCCCATGCTGTGGACCATCTCGGTCAGCCGCTTGACACTGTCATCTTCGGCGTGGTGCAGATCCACCATCACATAGTCGAAGTGGCGCAGATTGGAGATATACCGGGGCGCGAACTGAAAGTCCTTCACCGCAATGGCGTACCCCTCCTGGTGATAGCGCTCCAGGAAGCGCATGGCCAGCGGATGAATAATAGCGCTCTCAGACACCTCGATCACCAGGTCCTCCGGAGCGAACAGCTTCGGCGTATTCTTCATCAGCAGGTTAGTGGTGAAGGTCATGAAGTTCAGTCCGCCCTTCAGCGTCCTGTCTCCGGCCTGGGTGAGGAAGTTATAAATGGTCTCTGCGGCCATGAAGTCCTGGCCGGTCTCCTCATTGTAGCCGTAATTCTCGCCGGTATAGCGGATCTCATATCCCAGAATGGTGCCCTGGAGGTCCTTGATAGGCTGGCGGACAATATATTTGGTTCTTGCGATCTTGGCCATAGCGCTCTACTCCTCCCTACTTCTTCTGGGATGCAGCCTTCTCCAGCAGATGATCCATCACGTCTACCAGATGCCCGATCTCCGGCTTGGTCAGCTGCTCGTCGGCACCCAGCTGCCGGCCCTTGATGCGCATCTCCTCGCTGATGAGGGAAGAGAAGATGATAAGGGGAATGCTCTTGAAGCGGGGGCTGTCCTTTACCAGCTTGGTCAGCCGGTGTCCATCCATCTGGGGCATCTCGATATCGGTGATGATGAGCGCCGCCTGACGGCTCAGGTCGCCCTCCTCGGGGAGCTCGTTGAGCGCCTCCCACAGCTCCCGGCCGTCGGAGAACATCCGCAGGTTGACATAGTTGGCCTTCCGCAGGGAGTCCCCGATCATTCTGCTGAGCAGGATGGAGTCCTCGGCCACCCAGATGGGCTTCTCGTTGCGGTCCCGGGGACCCAGGTTCTCCACCTCAGACATCTGGATGCTGGTCTCCGGAGCGATCTCCGCCACAATGCGCTCAAAGTCCAGGATGGTCACCAGTTCCCCGTCGCACTGGGCAATGCCGGTGGCCACGCCCTCGGCGCCGCCGGAGACGGTCTTGTCCGGCTTCTGGATGTCCGTCCAGGAGATCCGGCTGATACGGTCCACCGTATGGACCCGGAAGGCGATGAACATCTTGTTGAAATTGGTGATGATAAAAATATCCTTGGGATTCTTCTCGCTCTCCACCCCCAGGTACTTGGGCAGATCCACCACGGTCAGCACTGCGTCCCGGGGCTTGAAAATGCCCTCCACCGCCGGGTGAGCGTGCGGCATGGACTTCACCGGCTCGGAAATCATGATCTCGCGGACCTTGGCCACATTGATACCGTACAGATTCCCTGCAATGGTAAACTTCATGATCTCGATCTCGTTGGTACCGGACTCCAGCAGGATCCGGCTGTTTTGCGTATCAGCCATTTTCTGACACTCCCATCTCTTAAATTTTGCCCTCAGTCACGCTCAGAAAAAGATATCCTCCCGGCCATAGGACTTGATACACCCCTGGCCGCTGGCTACGTCAAAAAGCAGCGTCCGGGCCACCGTTCCACCTACATTCTCCGCCGTCAGGCGGATGCCCTCCTGCCGCAGGATGGTGTGGACGCTCTCGATATTGCGCTGTCCGATATTCCCCAGGCCGCCATTCTTGACCTCGAACATCTTGGCGCCGCCCGCTATCTTTACCGTAATCCGGGATTTCAGCGCCCCCTTCGCCGTCATTTGCCGGAGGGTCTCCCGGATACCGGTGTCCGCATATTTAAACGCATTCTTTCGTCCCGCTTCCATATTCATCGGCAGCATCACGTGCAGCAGCGCCCCAAGGCGCAGCGCCGGATCCTGGAAGCAGAGTCCGATACAGGACCCAAGGGCATAGGTAATGAGTATCCCGGAACCCTTGGCCATTTTCATATCCGCAATTCCGACAGTAATTTTATCGTTCATTCTGTAACGCCCAGCTTTGCTAATAAGAAATTGAGGGACCTCACATCAGGCGAGAGCAGCAGGTGGCAGGGGACCTGCTGGTTGTCGCAGATAAAATTGGCTCCGATTGTCATGAGATAGTCGCTGGTTCCGCCGTACATTGCCATGGGGACCGCCAGGATGGCGCCCTGCATATCCACTGCGAAGGCGGGAACCGTCAGGTTGACCGAAATGCCGGACAGGCCGGACAGCGCGTTGATAAAGGTGGAGATCAGGATGTTTCCCACTTCGATCAATGTGGACTGGCACAGCTCATCCAGCTCTCCATAATCCTCCACCCGGGTGCCCAGCATGGTCTCCAGCACCAGATTGATGAACTCCAGTTTCTGCACGGACAGCATCACGCCGCTCATCTGGCCGCCCATGCCCACCAGCACGCCGGCCGTCACGGCCTCGGGTCCGCCGATCCAGTCGATGGCCTCGTTATAGCCCATGATGCGGACCTCCGGCAGGGTAATGCGCACCTGCTTTTCCAGCAGCTGCCCCAGCGCTGTGGCCGCATTGCCGGCGCCGATGCTGCCGATCTCCCGCACCGTATCCAGCTCCAAGGAAGTGAGCTGGTCAAAGCTCTTGATCTTCATAAGCCGTCCTCCAGATTACCCGCGCAGGTTGTTGAAGGTGCTCTCGATCTCATCGGATGTGGTCACCATTTTGAGACAGTAGCTGAACGCCCGCTGGGACTCGATGACCTTGATGAACTCCTGGGTCAAATCCGTATTGGACATCTCCAGCAGTCCCCGCTTCACCTCGCCGGTCCCCAGGTAAAGCTGTCCGTTGAGGTCCGTAGCCAGCAGGCGGGAACTGTCCGCGTGCTGCATCCCGTAGTGGATGGCGTAGTCAAACACGCCCAGCTCCAGTTCCGCCCCCCTGTTCTCGGGATCGATTACGATAAAGTTCCCCTGGGGGTCCAGGACGCAGCGCCCCTGGTTATCGCTCAGCCGCCAGACCTCGGTGGGCTGGGGCGGGATCTCCTCTCCATTCTCGTCCACCTCCGGCTCGGCGTCCTCAGCGGGAGGAATCCAGAACTGGGTCATGGTGAAGGAGCCGTCCCGGGAGAAGGAGATTTCCTGGGTTTCCGGGTCGAAGAGGGCGAAAAAGCCATCGCCGTTGATGGCGAAGTCAAAGGTCCTCCCCGTGTCCATAAAGCCTCTGCTGGTAAAATCAATAGGGGCGTGGATCATCCGGGCTCCGGTGCCCTTGGGCAGCCGGGAGTTGTCAATGCCTTCCACGTTCATGTTCATCAGCTCTCCGAATGCCGCGCGCTCCGCCCGATAGCCCTGGGTATTGACGTTGGCAATATTCTGAGCCTGAACGTTCATGCGCAGCTGCTGCTGATAAGCGCCCACGGCGGCATTGTAAAAAGACATATTCATCTCTTACGCACCTTCCTTTCCTCTCTGGGGGTCTGCGGTCCCCTCTCTATTACAATCGACCCAATTCCGTCGTATCTTTAGTCATAACCTGGTCGTAAATTTTACTCATTTCCGCAGCGCTCTGCAGCGCCCGCTGGGCGCCCATCATGGCCACCATCTCCTGGACCATGTTGGCATTGGAGCGCTCCACCCACTTGTGGTGAATAACATAGTTCTCGCTGATCTGCGGCTGTCCGCCGGTAAAGAGGCCATGGTCGTTGCGCTCCAGGGCTCCGTTGTCCGGGAAGGCGAAGACGCCCAGCGTGGCCAGCAGGTTCCGGTTGGCCAGGGTGTAGATGCTCCCGTTCGTATCCACATAGATGTTATCCGTAGGCAGCTGGATGGGCTGACGGTTCTCGTCCAGCACCCGGCCCTGCCCCGGCAGGACCAGGTAGCCCTCGTCGTCCAGGTTAAAGCTGCCCGCCCGGGTATAGCCCACCTCGCCGTTCCACTCGATGGCGAAGAAGCCGTCCCCCTCGATGGCGAAGTCCAGCGGCAGCTCCGTCTCCTCCAGGGAACCCTGGGTGTAATCGGTATACAGCTGGTCGGGAGCAAGGATATAGGCATAAGGACCGATCTCCTCCGTGTTCACTTTGTCCTTGTTTCCCACCCGGTTGAGCAGGACCTCCTTGAAGGCGGTGGAATCGGTATACCGATCCGCCTTGTAGCCGGCGGTGGAGATATTGGTCATATTGTTGGCAATCACATCCAGCCGGCGGCCCTGGCTGAGCATACCGGAGGTCAACTGATAAAAGCCTCTGAACATTATGTAGTCGCTCCTCTCGCGGCGGGGCTGCTTTCCCCGTTCATGTACTGCTGCATATATAATTTCAATTTCTGAATCGCCCGGGAGTGAATCTGGGAAATCCGCGGCTCGCTGACCTCCATCACCTGGGCGATTTCTTTCATGCTGAGATTTTTCCGGTAATACAGGGACACCACCATCTGCTCGTTCTCCCGCAGGGAGGCGATGCCCTCCGTCAGCGTGTCCAGCAGCTCCTGGCGCAGCAGGGAGTCCTCCGGACGCCCGGTGCCCACGCTGTCGGCCACATCCATGCCCCCCTGGTCCTGGTCGTCAAAGAGGGAGTCCAGGCTCAGAAGGTTGCACAGGGCCGAGTTGGCCAGATCCTCCTGGTACTGCTGGCAGGAGACCCCCAGCCGTCCGGCGATCTCCTCGTCGGTGGGGCTCCGCCCCAGCTCCGCATACAGCTCCACGCTGGCCTGGTCGATCTCCCGGGCCTTGCGCCGCACACTGCGGGGCACCCAGTCCTGGCGGCGGGCCAGATCAATGACCGCGCCCCGGATGCGCTTGGAGACAAAGGTCTCAAATTTGATGCCCTTGTCGGGGTCAAACTTATCCACAGCGCCCACCAGAGCCAGGACGCCCTCGTTGATGATGTCGTCCACCTGGGCGAAGCTGGAGTAGACGCCCCGCACCTGGAGGGCGATGGATTTCACCAGCCCCACATAGCGCAGCGCCAGGGTCCACTTCAGCTCCTGGCAGCCGCTGCTGCGGTAGAGGAGGAGCAGGTCCTCCTTGCTCATAGCGTCAAGCTGCTCCTGGGTATAGCCCAGCTCCGGCACGGTCCGGGCCGCCTGACCGCCGCTCATACCGCCGCCGCCTTTCTCTCGCTCCGGGCCAGCGTGATGTTGCCAAGGGACTGGATCTGCACGTCGCTGGTGATCTCGTTAAAGGCCAGCACATACAGGTTGGGATAGAACTGGGCCAGCATCCGGCTGAAGTACACCCGGATGACCTGGCTGGTCAGCACGATGGGCGTCTGCCCCAGGTCGTTGAACTTTTTCATCAGGTCCGCCAGCTGGGTGACGATCTGCTGCATGAGGTCGGGCCCCATGGCCAGATAGATGCCCTGTTCGTTCTTGCTGAGGGAGGCGATGACACGCTTCTCCACCTCGGCGTCCAAGGTAACCACACGCAGCTGCCCATGCTCGCAGAAGCGGCGGGTAATGGTGCGGCTGAGGGCGGCGCGGACGTTCTCGGTGACCATATCCAGGTCCTTGGTAGTCCCCAGGGCGTCCACCGCGGTCTCCAGGATCGTTCCCAGGTCCCGGATAGGCACGCCCTCCCGCAGCAGATTGCGGAGGATGCGCTCCAGGTTGGCATAGGTGAGGAAATTGGGGATGGCCTCCTCCACCAGCTCCGGGGCGGTGCGCTTGAGGTTCTCCACCAGCTGCATGACCTCCGCCCGGCCCAGCAGCTCATAGGCGTGGGCGCGCACCACCTCGCTGAGGTGGGTCTGCATGACGGACAGGGGATCGATGACGGTATAGCCGTAGATTTCGGCCATCTCCTTGTTCTCCGGCAGAATCCACCGGGAGGGGATGCCGTAAGCGGGCTCCACCGTCTCGATGCCGTCGATCTCCCCGGTGGGATTGGTGGGCTCCAGGGCCAGGTAGTAGTCCACCAGGATCTCGCCCCGGGCAACCTCCTCGCCCTTGATCTTCACCACGTACTGGTTGGTGCCCAGGGCGGAGGAGTCGTGGAAGCGGATGGAGGGAATGACGAAGCCCATATCCTGGGCGTACTGGCGGCGGAAGATGACGATGCGCCCGATGAGCTTGCCGCCGCTGTTCTCATCCACCATGGGGATGAGGCTGTATCCGAACTCCATTTCGATGGGGTCCACCGTCAGGAGGGTGTAAACGTTGTTGATATCCTTGTAGTATTCGCTGGCGCTGGGCTGTACGGCCTCCTCCTGCTGCTGCACGGCGGCAGCAGCGGCGGCGGCCTCCTCCACCTTTTTCTTGTCGGACCGGCTGGTCATCATCCAGCCCGCCGCGGCCAGGGCCGCGCCTACGATCAGCAGGGGCGCGTGGGGCGTGCCGGGGATACATCCCAGCAGGGCGATGACCAGGCCGGAGGTAAGGATGGCCTTGGGCTGGCCCAGGAACTGCCGGACCACGTCGTCGTTGAGGCTCCCATCGGACACGGTGCGGGTGACCACCATGGCCGTGGCCGTGGAGATCATCAGGGAGGGCACCTGGCTGACCAGGCCGTCACCGATGGTAGCAATGGAGTAGACGTCCCATACATTCTCCACCCCGTTCAGGCTGCCCAGGATCATGCCGCCGATGAGGTTGATGAAAGTGATGATGAGCGACAATGTGGCGTCGCCCTTGACGAACTTGGTAGCGCCGTCCATAGCGCCGTAGAAGTCGGCTTCCTTCTGAATCTTGGCCCGCCGGGCCTTGGCTCCCTGCTCGTCAATAAGGCCAGAGCTCAGGTCCGCGTCGATGGCCATCTGCTTGCCGGGCATGGCGTCCAGGGTGAACCGGGCGGCGACTTCGCTGACGCGCTCCGCGCCCTTGGTCACCACGATGAGCTGCACCAATACGATGATCAGAAAGATAATGATGCCCAGTACGATGTTGCCCTGGGTGATCATGTTGCCGAAGGACAGAATCACGCTGCCCGCGTTGCCGTCGTTGCCCAGGATGGCCCGGGTAGTGGACACGTTCAAACCCAGCCGGAACAGGGTGGTAATGAGCAGCAGGGATGGGAAGATAGAGAAATCCAGCGCGTCCGAAACCGTCATCGTGATGACGAGGATCAGCATCGACAGTGAGATGTTCACCACCAGCAGCACGTCCAGCAGGGGCGTTGGCAGGGGGATGATGATAAACAGGACAATGACGACCACTGCGAGCGCTATGCCATTTTGGAGAATTCGCTTCATGGGCGCCGTCCTTTCCAGAAATAAGGGGTGATTGCAGCTATATCAAAACGCCTGTAAGTCAGGCGGCGTTATCGTTGTTATGTCTGCGCTCCGCTGTTGTCCAGCTTGAGCACATAGACCAGCACCTCCGCCACGGGTCCATAGAACTCCATGGGGATCATCTGGCCCAATGGGGCGTCGGCGTAGAGGCCCCGGGCCAGGGGCACGTTCTCGATGACCGCCACCCCGTTTTCCTCGGCCACGGATACGATCCGCAGGGCCAGCTCATCCAGCCCCTTGGCCACCACCACTGGCGCGTCGTCCTTGTCCGGCTTGTAGCGCAGGGCCACGGCCACGTGGGTGGGGTTACGGATGACCACGTCCGCGCCGGGCACCTGCTGCATCATGCGCTGCTGGGCCCGCTGGCGCTGGATCTGTTTGATCTTCCCCTTCACCTGGGGGTCGCCTTCGGTTTGCTTGTACTCCTCCTTGACCTCCTGTTTGGACATCTTCAGCTGGCGCTCATAGTCCCACCACTGGTAGAGATAGTCCGCCCCGGCCAGCGCCGCAAAGGCGATGACCACCCGAAAGATCAGGGAAAAGATGTCGTCCATCAGGACGGAGCAGGCCGCGCCGATCTCCATGTCCAGAAACCGGACAAAACTGAGGGTCGCTTCCTGAAAGTAGTCATAAATCAGGTAAAGAAGGATCGCGATCTTCAAAAGCCCCTTCAGCGCCTCGACGACGCTGCGCAGGGAAAAGAGCCGCTTAAACCCCTGAAGGGGGCTGATGCGGTTGAACTTGGGCTTCAAAGACTCTGCACTGACCAGCAGCCTGGTCTGGGCGAAGGTGGCCGCAATAGCCAGTACAGCGGTGACCAGCAGGAACGGGCCCGCCACGAACACCACCGTGCGGACGCAGAAATAGGACAGCTGCCGCAGAATGTCCGGCATGGCCGCCGGCTTGACGCCGACAATATAGCCGAAGCACGTGCGGAACATGTTATCCGCCTGCTCCGTCACTATGCCTCCCATCATCCGCAGCATGACCAGCGTGCCGATGAGGGTAACGACGGCCACTACGTCCTTGCTCATCATGACGTTGCCTTTTTTTCGTTCGTCACGACGCTTTTTAGGGGTTGCTTTTTCGGTTTTGGATTCGCCGGCCACCGCTTCATCCCCCCTTTCCTAGCCGGGGCGCTCAGACCATGCCCGCGAGAAGGTATTGGATCTGCCGCAGCATCTCCCGCTCCGCCTGCAGCAGGTACTCGCTGAAGGGCGTCATCAGGAGCAGCAGCAGGCTCAGGCCGATGATCACCTTCAGTTCGATGTTGATGGCGAAGACGTTGATCTGGGGGATCACCTTCATGAGGATGCCCATGCCCACCTGTCCCAGCAGCTCAGCCGCCAGCACGGGCAGGCACAGCTTGACTCCCATCACAGTACAGGTGATGAACAGCTCTATGATCGCCTGGTAGCTGTTGGGACCAAAGGCCGCCTGGCCGTAAGGCACCACCTCTCCGGAGACCAGAAAGATCCGCAGAAGCGTATGATGTCCGTTGGCCGCGAAGAACAGCAGCATCATCAGGATGTTGAGCAGCGAGGCCGTGACGGTGGTGGAGGACTGACTGCCGGGGTCATAGGTCTTGCCCATGCTCATTCCCATTTGGATGTCGATGGTCTCGCCGCCCAGCATGGGAATATAGAAAAACAGGTTCATCACGATCCCCACCAGATACCCCACGCCCATCTCCAGCAGCAGATGCAGTCCCAGCTCCAGGACATGGTCCGGCACCGCCGGGCGATAGGACGTCATCGAGAAGGCCGTGATGCTCAGCAGCAGAATAAGGCCGCTCTTGACGATCCCGGGCAGCGTCTGCCGCCCGAAAATGGGATTGAAGAGGACGAAGCCGCTCATCCGGGCCAGGATCATGAGGAAGAGGGTCACTTGCGCCCAATCCACGCCGCCGCCCCCTATCTGCGCATCAGCGCGAAGAGTTCTCTGGCGTAGTCCAGCAGGTTCTCCATCATCCACCCTCCGCCCACCAGCAGCACAAGGATGACTACCGTGAGCTTGAAGATGAAGGACAGGGTCTGCTCATGGATCTGGGTCACAGCCTGGAAGATGGCCAGCAGCACGCCCACCGCCATACTCAAGAGCAGCATGGGGGCGCACAGCTTGATGACGATAAAAACGCCCTCCCGCAGCACCTCGGCGACCATAGAGGTATCCATAACGCCGCGCCTCCTCTCAGCCGACGGTCTGGATCAGCGTAGAGAACAGCAGGCTCCAGCCATCCAGCAGAATGAACAAAAGGATCTTGAAAGGGGTGGAGATCATGGAGGGAGGCAGCATGATCATGCCCATGCTCATCAGCGTGGACGAGACGATCACGTCGATCAGCATAAAGGGGATATACAGCAAAAAGCCGATCCAGAAGGCGGCCTTCAGCTCAGAGGTGACAAAGGCGGGGGTGATCACCAGCAGCGGCAAATCCACCGCATTCTCCAGCTCCTCCACCGTAGCGGGGGCCGTCTCTCCGGCCATATTGCAGTACAGCTCCAGCGCGCCGATTTCCGTGTTGTCAAGCATAAAACGCTTCAGCGGCACCTGCGCCCGGTCGAAAAATTCCTCCTGGGTGATCTCGCCGTCCACATAGGGGTCAAACGCCGTGGTCTTGATGCTGTTCAGCGTCGGCGTCATGGTGAACAGCGTCAGGATCAGCGCCATACCCACCAGCACCAGGTTGGGCGGCGTCTGCTGCGTACCCATGGCGGTACGCAGGAAGGAAAGGGACACCACATACCGGGTAAAGGAGGTCATCATGACCACCAGCGTCGGCAGCAGGGTAATGGTTACCAGCAGCAGCGTAACGTCCAACGCTTGGACGCTGTCGCCGTTGACGTTGATGATCGCGTCGGTTGGCATGCTCTCGCCTCCTCTATTTCTTCTCTCTGAACTTCCGCATCCATTCCTGGAAGTCCAGGGGCGCTCTCCCCGGGCGGCCGTCGGAGTCAGGCGGGCAGGTCCACAACGCCCCCTCCTCCTCCGTCAGTTCAGCCAGCAGGGAGAATCCGGAGGGAGAACTGCCAAGTAAAAAGTACCGATTTGCCAGCTGGATCACCAGCAGGGCTTGATCCTTCCCCACCGGCAGACGCTCCAGGACCTTCAGCTGCCGCCGCCCGGCCGGTGTGACCATCTGCCCTGCCAGGCCCGTACCGGCCCAGCGGGTAAACAGCCAGCACCCACACAGCACCAGCAGCAATACCAGCAGGATCCCCAGCAGAGAGAGGATGTCCTTGGGCATCAGGGCTCGCCTACAATGGAGGTGACGGTCTTGAGCACGCGCTCGATCTTAAAGGGCTTGACGATGAAGTCCTTGGCGCCGGAGCGGATGGCGTCGATGACCATGGTCTCCTGGCCCATGGCGGAGCACATGACCACGTTGGCGTTGCCGTCGGCGGCGCGGATGGCCTTCAGGGCCTCCAGGCCGTCCATGTTGGGCATAGTGATGTCCATGAGGACCAGGTCCGGCTTCAGGGAGTTGTACTTCTCCACGGCGTCCGCTCCGTCCACGGCCTCGTACAAATCGGTATAGCCCGCCTTGCTCAGGCCGTCTTTCACCACCTTGCGCATAAAAGCGGCGTCATCCACTAACAAAATCTTAGCCATTACAATACACCTTTTTCCTTTTCATTATTGATTAGTAGGTACTATGTTATACTGCCAAATTCTTTAGAACTTTGTCAGTTCATTGATGTCAGGCTTCTGGAGGATCTCGGTGATGCGGATGCCGAAGTTGTCGTCGATCACCACCACGTCGCCCCGGGCGATGCACTGGCCGTTGACCAGCAGGTCCACCGGCTCGCCGGCCAGCTTATCCAGCACCACCAGGGAACCCTTGGAGAAGGCGATGATATCCTGGATCTTCCGCCGGGTGCGGCCGATCTCCACGGCCACCTCCAGGGACACGCCCATGATGAGGTCCAGGTTCTCCTTCTGCTCCTGGGAGAGCCGGTCGTCCGCGCTGAGGGGCTCCATCCTGGGCTTCTGGGTATTGATGACCTTGGGCTCCGCCGGCTGCTGGGGCTGGGGAGCCGGCTGGGGCGGGTACATGTAGTAGGGCGGGTAGGGCGGATAGGGATAGCCCCCCTGTCCGGCCGCCTGGGGCGGATACGGAGGATACCCCGCCGGGGGATACATGGGCGGCTGCTCCGCCGCGCCCGGCGCGGGAGCCGACGCAGGGGTCGGAGCGGGCGCAGGTGCGGGAGCGGGAGCCGGCGCTGCAGCAGCCGGCGCGGGTGCGGGCTCGGAGGCTCCGCCGCCAGTCATCAGCCGCTCGATCTCCTCCTGGCTCAAAGTACCGCCGGAAGACGCCGCGGGCGCAGGCGCGGGAGCCGGTTCGGAGGCCGCGCCGCCGCCCATCAGCCGCTCGATCTCCTCCTGGCTCATGGTGCCGCCGGAGGACGCCTCGGGTGCAGGCGCGGGGGCCGGCGCAGGCGCGGGGGCGGGAGCGCCCATCTCCTCGTCCAGGTCCAGGCCCATGCCGCTGACCAGTTCCTTGGCCAGCTCGACGCTCATGACATTCATGAACTCGCTCTCTACCACGCCCTCAATGCTCAGCCGGAAACTGACCACCACGATGGGGCCGGTCTTCACCGGGAAGTGCTCTTCCCGGACCTTGTCCAGATCGTCCAGCTCAAAGGATTCAGGGGTGGAGATGTTCACCATCCGCCCCAGCAGATCGCTCAGGGCCGTGGAGGCCGCGCCCATCATCTGGTTCATGACCTCGCACACCACGCTGATGCTCAGCTCGTCCAGCTGGAACTCCTCATCGGGCGTCTCCGTCCCCAGCAGGATGTCTACAATGGCCTTCACATCGCTGCGCTTGAGCATCATAATGTTGCTGCCCTCCAGGCCGCAGACATATTTGATCTCAACGCCGATGGCGGGCTCGATCCGGCCCAGGGTAAAGTCCTCCGCGTTGATCACCTGCACGGTGGGCGTGGTGATGTCCACGCGGTGGTCCAGCATGTTGGAGACCGCTGTAGCGGAGGAGCCCAGGCTGATATTCATAGCCTCCCCAATGGCGTCGATCACCATCGGACTAAATGTCGTTATTTCTCCCATCAGGATACGCTCCTTTACGCCTTAATGTATGTCTCACCGATTTTCACGGCCATTTGCTTATTGTAGATGCCCATGCGCCCGTCGAACCATCGCCTGCCGCTGATATTGAGGTAGATGGGGGCGTCCTTGGGCTGCTTGATATCCACCACGTCGCCTACGTTCAGGTGGTAGATGTCGCTGAGCTGGAGCTTGGTGCGGGCCAGTTCCGCGATGATCTCCAGATCGGAGTCCCGCAGGGAATCGAAGATCTCCTCGGATTTGTCCTCTCCCGTGGTGCGGTGTCCGGTCTGCTTGCTGATCTCCGTGAAAATGTTGGTCAGCATCTCGCCGGGGAGGCACATGCTCAGCCGCCCGCTGCTGTTGGGGAATCGGATGTCCAGCCCTACGATGACCACCGTGTCGTCGTATCCGATGAGCTGCACCAGCGTGGGGTTGGTCTCCGTGCGGACGTAGGAGAACTTCAGGGTGATGTAGTTCTCCCAGCTGCGCCCCAGGAAGTCCATCATGTCCTTGATGATGTCCGAGTAGATGTTGAGTTCCAGGTCCGTCAGCTTGTAGTCCGGGTCGAGGCTGTCGTCCGGTTCGCCCTCTCCGCCCATCATCCGGTCCATCATCGTCAGCAGCACCGGCGTAGCCAGATGGATCAGGATCGGGTACTCCTCCTGCAGATCCTCCCGGTCGATCTTCGCCAGCGCCAGCACGTCTCCCTCACGCAGGGCGTTGGAAAACTCGTAGTAGTGCAGCTCCTCAATGGAACCCACCTCGATCTCACAGGTGGAGTGGAACATGGCGTTCATCCGGGAATTGATGACCCGCGTGTAGTTCTCGTAAATGCTGTTGAGGATCTTCAGCCGGTCTTTACTGAACTTACGAGGACTGAAAAAGTCGTATTTCTTATATTTTTTCTCTGCGGACTCCTCTTTTTTGGGGGCCGCATCAAGACCTCCGCTTTGGGCTGCCGCCAGCAGAGCGTCAATTTGGCTTTGTGATAAGACTTCTGCCATATTGTCTCCTCATTCCCGCTTTGGATTCCAAGGACGCCGCCGCGCCGGTCACGCCTGAGCGGCCCGGACGAACAGGGCGCTTTTGCTTTGACGGATATGGCGCGGAGCGCATGTGTTACTCCGCCTCTGTACCGGCAGCATACGCTTCTGCCAGAGGATCGGGATTCTCCTGCTGCGTCGTCGTGTAGTACTGCGCGATGCTCCCGGCGAAGGGATTATTCAGCTCCTCGTCCGCGAAGGAAATCATGATCTCCACCCGGCGGTTCTTCCGTCGGTCCTCCTCCGCGTCGTTGGGGGCAATGGGCAGCCACTGTCCCTTCCCCTCGTCGGTGATCCGGGCGGCGCTGATGCCGCTGTTGTCCTGGAGGTAGGCCGCCACCTCGGCGGCACGGCAGGCCGCCAGACGCCGGTCCTTCCGCGCGTTGTAAGTGGTCTGCGCCGTGGCGGTGTGGCCCGTGACCACGATCTCGTCAATATAGAGCTGGTTCTCCGACAGGATGGGGATGAGCTTATCCAGCTCCTCCTTCCCCTCCTGCCGCAGCACGTCGCTGTCGCCGGCAAAGAACACGGAGTTGGGGAAGGAAAAGAACGCGTAATTATCTCCCTTGGTGAAGGTAATCTCGTCCTCGCTGGAATCCGCCGCTGACTGCTGGGAGGCGGCGTACTCCGCCAGATACTCCAGGATGATCTCCACCTGCTCGTTGACCTCGTCCTGGGTCATGGGCATATCGTTGCCGTCCTCGGCGTCGTTGTCGCCGTCCGGCCCCCGGGGAAAGTCGTCCACGCTGACCTCCGCGTCCTTGTTGAAGCTCTGGACGATTATCATCCACTTCTCCTGGTCGATGGTGGACATGGAGTACAGCAGAACGAAGAAGCACAGCAGCAGCGTCACCATGTCGCCGTAGGTGTCCATCCAGTTGGCGCCGCCTCCGCCGCTCGATTTCTTTTTTATGGAAGCCATGTTTCGCTCACCTCATTCTCATGGCGGGGCTTACTCGGCGGCCTCGCCGCCCTTGCCGCCCTTCTGGCCGCCGCCCTCGCGCTGGCGCTGGGCCACGAAGGTCAGGAGCTTCTCCCGCAGGGCCTTGGGGTTGCTTCCCGCCTGGATGGACATGATGCCCTCCACGATGATCAGCTTACAGAGCATCTCTTCCTCGTCACGCTGCCGCAGCTGGTTGGCGATGGGGCCGAAGACCATGTGGGCCATAACGCACCCGTACAGGGTGGTGACCAGAGCGGTAGCCATGGCGGGACCCAGGTCGCCGCCGCCGCTCTCCACGTCCATGGCCTTCAGCATGTTGATCAGACCGACCAGCGTACCCACCATGCCGAAGGCGGGGGCCACGGAGCTGCCTCGGTCATACATGCCCGCGCCGGCCTCATGGCGGGCGGAGGACTGCTCAATGTCGTTCATCATGATCTCACGGGCCTGGTCGGCGTCGTTGTTGTCCACGATGAGCATGATGCACTGCTTGAAGAAGGGGTCCTCCTGCTGGTTGCCCCGCTCCTCCAGAGCCAGCAGGCCGTTTTTACGTGCCACCTGGGCCAGGTCCACCAGCTCGTCAATGATGGCCAGAGGGTCGTTGCCCTTGACGTTCATGACGATCTTCAGGTGTTTGGGGATATCCTTCAGCGCGGAGGGCGGGAAGGAGGCGATGATGATCATGATGGTACAGCCGATGGTGATGAACACGCTGGCCGGGTCCCAGAAGTTACCGACCTGACTGGGGGTAAAGCCAGTCTCGCCGCCGAACATCATACCGATGACCATGATTACGACCGCGCCTACAAAGCCGATTATATATGTAATGTTCATATTTTACAACCACCATTTTACTCCCGCAGGGAGAAATTATCTCTTACGGGGGCGCATTTGAAGCCCGTCCAGGCGGTTCCGCCGTCTCAACGTCCCTCAAACGCGCCCCGCGCGCTTCAGCGTTTGTCGGTCACCGTGACGATCCGGTGGACGTCCAGCACCTTTGCGTTGTAGTCCTGGATCTTCTTGATGATGTCCTCGGGGGTCTCCTTGACGATGAAGTAGTCCCGGTTCATCATGATGATCTTGGACTCCGGGATCGTCTCGATGCTCTCGATCTGGTTGTGATTGAGGAGGAACCGTTCGTTGTTCCGCTTGGTCAGTACGATCATAGCGTTCTCCTTTCTTCTCCCCCCGGCCGCCCGCGGGCGGCCGGGGGATTGGGTCCTAGCTCCTGCTGTGGTTACTTGCCGTCAGCCTTACCGCTTCATGTTCACCAGCTCTTCCAGCATGGAGTCGGTGACGGTGACGATGCGGGTGTTGGCCTGGTAGCCGCGCTGGGTGACGATCATGTTGGCAAACTCGGTGGCCACGTCGGCAGTGGAGGCCTCCAGGCCGCCGTTGCGGATCTCGTTGTCCTTGTTCTGGTCCAGCAGGTCCCGGATGCCGGGGGTAGCATCCTCTGTGATCCGCTGGTTGTTCAGGTAAGTGCCCGGCTCCAGCACGCCGCCCGCGAGGCCCACGGTCATCTCGCCCGCGCCCTCCATGGCTTTGTAGTAGGGTCCGCCCACATGGGTCACGCCGTCGGGAGCGGTGACCTTGCCCATGGCGGCGTAGCCGATGACCACGGTGTCGCCGTTCTCCGACACGCCGGTGATGGCGCCGTTGGAGTTGATGCTGATGCCGTTCAGAGAAACCAGCTTCCCGCTTCTGTCGGGCAGAGCACCGGTGTAGGCGGCAAGCGTATCCTGCGTTGTGCCGTCCTCGGCCATTGGTACGCCCACGCCCTCCGGCAATTCCTGCAGCGCTCCGGTGTCAGGATCATATGTGGCGTCCATGAGGGAATAGTTGTTCCGGACAGTCGGACGGTCCGGGTCAACCCCTGCCGGTCCGAGAAGATCATACACCGGATCGCCGGCGTCCCAGGCGTATGTATTGTTCGCCGGATTGTACCCGCCGTTGCCTTCCGTAGGAGCGGCAGCGGCCATAGGCACCCGCAGGGGCACCAGCTCCGTGCTGAGAATCAGCGGGTCCTTGATATTGATCCTGTTGCCGTTGCCGTCAACTCTGTACGTTTCCTGCGCATTGGGATCATAGTCCGGATTCTGCACCATCTTGAAGCCGTAGACCACGTTCTTATTGCCGTCGGTGACGTAGCCCATGGCGTCGATGTTGAAGTCGCCTACGCGGGTCAGCTGCAGCTTGGTATAGTCCTCAGCGCTCTCGAACGTCAGGTCCTTGTTGCCCACCAGGAAGAACCCGTCGCCCTCGATCATGCAGTCCAGGGCCACGCCGGTGGGGTTGAAGGTGCCGGGGGACATGTTCAGGTCGATGGACCCCACCTGGGAACCGTAGCCGATCTGGGAGGGGGTGTTGCCGCCCCGGACGGCGGTGCCGTCGCTGCCGGCCCGGCTGGTGGTGTAGATGGATTCCTGGAAGATCATTCTCTGGGCCTTGTAGCCCGCGGTATTGACATTGGCGATGTTGTTGCCAATGACGTTGAGGTTGGTCATGTGAGTTTTGAGTCCGCCGATGGCGGCATACATTGCTCCAGTCATGCGATCATAATCTCCTTTTTTGCCTTTGGCGCCGCCGCTCTCCCGTCAGTCGGGCGGGAGGGCAAGGCATCCTGAAAGGTCCTGCACTTCTTTATTTCAAAAGAACGGCGCCGTCGATATTGGTAAAAATATTCTCCTGCATTTCCTCCTGGGACATGGTGGTGATCACCCGTCCGTGGGGGATGTTGATAATGAACGCCCTTGTGGCGTCGAACGCCAGGATGTTGGTGGCTCCCTTGGCGCTGGCCCGCTCCACGCTGTCCGCCAGCTGACCCATAAGTGCGGGCGTCACCTCAATGCCCCGCTCCTCCGCCCGCGCCTTGGCGTGCTTGGAGAAAGCCACGGAGAAGCTCTCCGATGCCGGGGCCGCGCTCTGGATCTCTCTCTGGAGCATGGAACCGAAGCTTCCCGCGTCCCTGCGGCGTACCGGCTGCACCTGCTCCACCTGGTTCAGTCGGTCTATTGGCATGATAGGGGTGATTCGCTCTGCCATAATTTCATCCTCTTTCCGCTCCGGCAGCCTTTTTATCCCAGCGCCTTCTCTAACGTCTCTTCCCCCGTGCCGTCCGAGCCGCCATCGCCCTCATCGGGTCCCTCGGGCTTATCGACGCCGCCGCCCTCATCAGGTTCCTCGGGCTTATCGACATCCTCATCCCCGCTGGGCTTCTCAGGCAGCGTACCCACGGCCATAATCTGGTTGAGGGGGAACATCTCATCGCCCATATAGACCACCCGCTGTCCGTTATAGGTGCCCGTAGCGGTGATAACGCCCACCTTCTCGCCCACCAGATAGCCGTTCTTGTCCACGATGCCCATGGTCACCGTCTGGCCCACCAGGGAAGCGGTATAGCTCATGATGTTGGCCTCGGTCAGGTCGTCCACCTGGGTCTTCATGTCGGTAATGGCCTGCATGACGGTCATCTGGATGATCTGGTTCATCATGTCGTTGGTGTCTGCGGTGTTGTCGATGGTCTGGTTCTGGAGCTGGGTCACCATCAACAGCAGCATATCCTCGAAGGACAGGGTGTTGTTGGCCTCGGCGGAGTCCGCCCGCACGGTAGTGGACTTGTGTCCCACGTCGTCCGCGGGGGTGGCAAGGGGTACTCTCGCAGGCTGCCAATTGCCCTTGCTGGACACTTGGTTGGCATAGTAATCGCTCAGATCAAAGCTGCTACTGTAATCGCTCATGTTCTTGCTCCTTTATTAGAGTTCGTCGGTACCAAACAGGCCCAGGCGCAGCTTCTGAAGGAATTCCTGCCCATTGGCTGGGGCTTCCTCCTGACGCTCCTGCTGCTGGCGGTGCTGGTGCTGTCCCCGTCCGTCAGGATCGGCCTGCTTGAAGTGCTGCTCCTGGCTCTCCTGACCCCGCTGGACCTCCACATGGACCTCCTCCTGGCTGTAGCCCTGGAGCGCGGTATGCAGGCCGTCCAGATGCTGGTTGAGCACGCCTGCCGCCCTGGCGTTGGACGCGTGGAGGACCACCTGCAGCGCACCGTTGGCGTCCTTGGTCATCTCGATCACCAGGCTGCCCAGGTTCTGAGGGGCTAGATGGATCTCGATGCGCTCCTGGCCGGTCTGTACCGCGCCGCGGATGACGTCAGCCAACTGGTTGTCCATCTCCGGCTTCTGGGTGTCCACGGTCTCATACCGCTCGCCCACCTTCACGGGGACGGACTGGGTCTCACGGAACACAGGCTGCTCCGTACCGGGGGCCTCGTCGGGGATCTCTCCGCCGTCCTCGCTGTTGTCCACCCGCACCTCAACGGTGTCGTCAGCCACCTTGGCCTCGGGCTTGTCTGCCTGCTCCACAATCTCCTCCGGAGCGGCTTCCCGCTGGAACTGCACCGGCTGCTGTACGGTCTCCTGGGCAGGAGCTTCCTCCATGGCCTGGCCGAAGTCCTTGGGCTGCTGCTCCATGGACACCTCCGCGCCTACACCGGTATCAACGGTGGTCTCCATTCCGGGGGCCTGGGCGTCCACCTCCATGGCGGTCTCCTGAACGGTCTCCTCCGGGATGGCGGTCAGTACAGGCGCCGCCTGTTCAACGCCGCTCTCGACGATTTCAGGCCGGAACAGGTCCATGACCACGGCATTGGGGTTGCCCGCCAGATTCTCCGGCTTCAGCTCCTCCTCCGGCTTCTCCACCGGGAGCTTGCCCTCCTCCAGGCTCTCCTCCTCCTGGCCCTTCACGGGCTTCTCGGCGGGGGCGTCCTTGGAAGGCTGCTTCGCGGAGACCTTGCCGCCGGACTGCTGCATCATCTCCTGGAAGCTGACGGCGGCCTGATTGCCCTTGTCCTTGTTCACCGCGCCCTGCATGGCGGTCAGGCTTGCAGCCATCTTCTGCATCTGCCGGAGCAGGGCGTTTTCAACGTTTGTCATATGTTCGCTTTCACCTCGCTTCAAATGATGTCGCTCAGATTGGGTTCTTCTTTTTCCTCACGAATGAGGAACTCTGTCAGCGTCTCCCAGTTCTCGTCCTCGTCCTTGACGCACACGTCCAGGTCGGCATAGATGCCCAGCTGCTGGAGCCGTTCCCGCAGAAGGTTCAGCTGCTCCTTTCGGGGGTCGTCCTTGTCCAGGGAGTCGGTGACCTGAGACAGCTCCGCCATGGACCGCACGGTGGTCTTCTTCCTGGGGTAATCGTCCTTCTTGGCGCTCAGGCTCTCCAGGATGGCGTCCAGCGCGTCGATGATGGCCTGCTTCTCCTTCTCCTCCTCGGACTGCTCCAGCTTCACTCTCATCCGGTTGAACATATCCCGGTAAAAATCGCTGTTGGGGTCCCGGATCTGGCCGACGACGCCGTCGGCATAATCCGCGGTAACGGTAAACTGATCGTAATGTGCCCTCAGCGTACCCTCCACCGAGGTCCCCGTCGCCCGGTAAACAACGTCGATGAGTGCGCCGTACATCTCCATGCGCTGGTGCGCCCTCTCTGCTCCCTCCCGGGTGCCGTCTCCACCGTCGCAGCCAACCATCATCTGCGCCAGCCACGCGACCATGTCGCCGCTGCCGGACACGTCGTCTTCCAGGAAAGGGGTGTTCTGGGAGTACCTTTCGTCCAGGCCCGCTATCCTCATAACCGGAAGCCTGCTGTCGATGGATTCCAGCCGTACCTCGCCGCCATAGCCGAAGTAACCGGTCTCGGCCCTGGTGAGTACGCCCCTCTGCACCAGATCGTCCAGGAACGAGTCGTAGCTCTCCTGGGTCATATTCCGGAAATCGTATTTCCCGCTCAGGCTCCGGATCTCGCTGTCCGTCAGCTTGGGACGGCTGCTTTTGGGATAGGCCCTGGTACGGTTGGTGAACAGGTCATCGTTCCCGTAGAAAAAATCCCTGCTCTTTGTGGAACGCGCTGCCGCCGTGCGTCCGGCGGTGCTTGGGGAGTAAGTGCCGTAGATCCTTCCGATGTCCATTCCTTTTCTCCTTCGTCATTGCTCCGCGCATCCGCGTGGGTAAGTCGTTTTCAAACGGCGTTTCGCCGCCGCCTTGCCCGCTCACCTCCCCTCCCGTTGGAATGGGATATGCGCATGAGACCGGCCTCACCTCCTTTAATGGTATATGTAATCTATCTGAGAACGTCCCGGGGGACGAAACTCACATCCTTACGCGCTCTGGGCCTCCATGACCCGCTTGGTGGTGACAAATTCGTCAATGAGCTTTTCTTCACTCTTCTGGACGGCCTTATTGTAGGCCTCCAGCTTTTTCTCCTTGAGCTTCTCAATGGAGGAGGTATCCTTCTTGGCCTCCACCACCTCTTGACGCTTGGCCTCCTCCTGCTTCCGCAGGTCCTGAAGCATCTGGTAGGCCTCCTCGATCTGCCTCTCCATGGCCCGCAGGTACTGCTCGTACTTGAGGGCGTCCAGGATGCTGATCCCCTCCGCCTTCCGGCGGTTGAACTCCTGGCTCAGATGGCGGTACTCCGCCTCCAGCGCCTCGATATGCTCCTCCTGCTGCCGGATTCTGGCAAGGATGGCGCCGTGTTCCGCCTGGAGGGAATCCAGAATCTGCTGCTTGTATTCCAAAACGGTTTCCAGGGCAAAGCGGAATTTCTTCATCTCAGCTCTCCTGTATCATCCTGCTGTGTACGTCAGCGCATGATGCGCCGCAGCTGCTCCAGGCTCTCCTCGTAGGAAAAGCTCTCGTTGATACCCTGCATCAGGAACTGGTTAATGCCGTCGATCTTGCTCAGGGCGTAATCCAGCTTGGAATTGGTCCCCGCCTTGTAGGCCCCGATGGACACCAGGTCGGCATTCTTCTCATAGACGCCCATGATGTCCCGCAGTTTGCTGGCCAGCTGCCGGTGCTCCGGGGAGACGATCTCCACCATCAGGCGGGAGATGCTGGCCCCCACGTCAATGGCCGGGAAGTGGTTGGCGTTGGCCAGCTGCCGGGACAGCACGATATGGCCGTCCAGGATGCCGCGGACCGTGTCCGCGATGGGCTCGTTGGTGTCGTCGCCCTCCACCAGGACCGTGTAGACCCCGGTGATGGAGCCCTTCTCAAAGTTCCCGCTGCGCTCCAGCAGCTTGGGCATCTCGGCGTACATGGAGGGCGTATACCCTCTCGCCACTGGCGGCTCGCCGATGGCCAGGCCGATCTCCCGCTGTGCCATGGCGAAACGGGTCAGGGAGTCCATCATCAGCAGCACGTCGTACCCCTGGTCCCGGAAGTACTCGGCAATGCTGGTGGCCACGCTGGGGCATTTCATCCGCAGCATGGCCGGCTGGTCGGAGGTTGCCACCACCAGAATGGAGCGGCGCATCCCCTCCTCCCCCAGGTCCTTCTGCATGAACTCCAGAACCTCGCGGCCACGCTCGCCCACCAGGGCGATGACGTTGATGTCCGCCTTCACGTTCTTGGCGATCATGCCCAGCAGGGTGGACTTGCCCACGCCGGAGCCGGCGAAGATGCCGATACGCTGGCCCTTGCCGATGGTCAGCAGGCTGTCAATGGCCTTGACCCCGAACTCCATCCGCTCCCGGATGGGGGGACGGGTCATAGGGTTGATGTACGCGGAATCTATCGAAAAAGTGTCTCCCCGCCCGAAGGGCTCCAGCCCGTCGATGGGCTGCCCCAGGGCGTTGATGACTCTTCCCCGCAAAAAGGGTCCTACCGGCAGCGTCAGCCGCTTGCCGGTATTGCGGACAAAGTTGCCCGCGGATATCCCACTCATATTAGCATAGGGCATGAGTAGAATATGGTCGTTTTTAAACCCCACCACCTCGGCGGGGATCTGGCCTCCCGACTCGTTGGAGTAGATGCGGCAGATGTCCCCAATGGCGGCCCTGCCGCCGGAGGCCTCGATGGACATGCCCACGATGTTTTCGATTTTTCCGGTCCGGCTCATAGTCTCAGCGGACCGGATCTGTGGAATCAACTCGCGGAACATGATTCATCCTTTCTTACGCCATTTCCCGGTCAGAAACGCGCTGTCGTTACCGGGGGAAAATTTTGGAATCGCAGCAAGTCCAGTCTCGAACTCAAAAAGCTCCCATCTGGTCCCGGAGCAAATCCCGGATATTGGTCATTTGCGTGGACACGCTGGCGTCGATGATCTCCTCCGGCGTCTCCACGATGCAGGTGCCGCCCTCGTCGTCCCCCATGGGGATGATCTTCACGTGCTGGCTCAGGGCCCCCAGGGCCGTAGTCAGCGCGGGGGAAATCTGGGCAACCCCCTTGGTATCGCAGCCGGAGATATAGATATGCACCCACTCCTGCCGCTTCATCCGCTCGGTGGCCGTCTGGATCATCCGCACGATCACCTCGCTGCTGCTCTTCAGGCTTACCCGCACTACCTTTTCGGCCACGGCGATGCACAGATCCAGCAGCTCATCCTGGGACTGCCGGACGAATTCCTCCCGGGCCATGTCCGCCTTCTCCAGGAAGGCCTGCACCTCTTTTTCCAGGCGTTCGGCCACCGCCTCCCGGTCCCGCTGGGCGTCCTCCATAGCCTTGCTGATGCCCTGGGCGTAGCCCTCGCGATAGCCCTCGTCCCGGGCGCCCATGCGGATCTCCTCCTGCTCCGCCTTGGCGGCGGCGCGGGCCTTGGCGAGCAGCTCCTCCGCCTCTTCCCGGGCCTGCTTCAGAATCAGCTCCGCCTGGAGCTGGGCATACTGCACAGGTCCGCCAGGTCCCGGCGGGGCGGCGGGCGGCGCCTCATCCTGGGGCGGCGCGTCCTCCTCCTGCGCCGGCTCCTCCTCTTCGGGAGGAGCGGTCATATCCTCGCCCGCCTCCTCTTCGCCAGGAGTCTCCGGCGGGGACTCCTCCTCAAGCGCAAGCTCCTCAGCGCTGGGGAAACGGTATGTCTCAGGGTCGAGGAGCCCCTTGAGTATGTTACGCAATGATATCGTCCTTTCCGCCCTTCAGGATCACGATCTCGTTCTTCTCCTCCAGGTCGCGGATGATGCCGACAATCCGCTGCTGCGCGTCCTCCACGTCCTTCATACGGACGTTGGTGGTGATTTCCAGGTCGTCCCGGATACTCTCCGCCATACGGGCGGACATATTCATGAACAGCTTGTTGGACACATCGCCGTTGGCCGACTTGAGGGCCAACACCAGATCTCTGGGGTCGCAGTCCCGGACGAAGCGCTGGACGGACCGGTCGTCCATGGTGACGATGTCCTCGAAGACGAACATCCGCTTGCGGATCTCGTCGGCCAGCTCCGCGTTGTTCACGCCCAGGCGGTCGAAGATAGCCTTCTCGCTGGAGCGGTCCAGGTTGTTCATGATGCCGGCCACGTAGTCGATGCCGCCCACCTTGACGTTGGATGTGGTGAGCATACTGGAGAATTTCTTCTCCATCTCCGCCTCGATGATCTTCACGGCGGTAGGAGACGCGCTCTCCATGGTGGCGATGGATTCCACCACCCGGACCTGCCGCTCAGGCGGCAGCTGCTCGATAACGCCCGCAGCCTTGCTGGGGTCCACATAGCCCAGCACCAGGGCAATGGTCTGGGGCCGCTCGTTCTGGAGGGCGGAGTACAGGCTCTTGACGTCCGCCTTGTCCAGGAACGCGAACTCCCGGTTTTTCAGGCTCTTGGTCACCTTTTCCAGCAGGCTGGTGGCCGTGGCCACGCCAAAGGCCTTCTCCAGCACCGTCCGGGCGTACTCCAGACCGCCCTCGGTAACCGCCTTCTGGGTCATGCAGCTCTGATAGAACTCGCTGAGCACGTCCTCGGTCTGCTGGGCGTCCAGCATCCCCAGCCGCGCCACCTCCAGGGTCAGCGTCTCCAGGTCGGAGGCGTCTATGTACTGGTAGATCAGGGACGCCTTATCCGCCCCCAGGGAGACGACGACGGCGGCGGCCTTCTGCGGGCCGGTCAGCTCGGGTTTTATGACATCAGCCATTGTCGTCCTCTCCTCCCTTCAGCCAGGTCTTGAGCATGAGGGCCGCAACCTCGGGATTGTTCTGTACGAACTGGCGGACTGTCTTACGCAGCTCCATGCTCTTCTCGGTATTGATATCCATAATATCCGCTCCAGTGGTGGGCGGGGGCTGGGCCCCCTCCTCGCCGGGCGGGACGATGCCCAGCTCGCTGAGCATTCCGGAAGCGCCCAGTTCGTTCAGCTGCTCCTCGATGATCCGCTGGTCCTCCTCTTCCTTCTGCTTCTTCTTCCGGCGGACGATGAGGATCACCGTCAGGATGATAATCAGCAGCAGCAGCGCCACGGCGGCGATGATCAGATAGGGCATGTTCGCCGGCGTAAAGATGCCGGTAGCCGTGGGCTCCTCCGCCGGCTGCGCCGGGAGGGGCACCACCAGCACGCTGACCCGGTTCTGCGGGTCCTCGCCGCCGATGTTGGTAACGGTGGCGATGTGCTCGCTCAGGCGCGCCTCGTCCACATTGGCCGCCACGTCGTCGCTGGCCTTGATGGTGACGGCTACGCCGATGTCGGTGATCCTGGGCGTATAGTACTCGGTCTGTTCCTTGGTCTCGTCGATCTTGTTGTCCCGCTCATAGTAATCCGACACGCCGTCCCCGTTCTGCACGTCCTGGGCGGCATCCTCGTTGTAGGTGGGGATGTCGGCGTTGGTGGTCGTGCCGGGCACGCCGCCCACCAGCTCAAATCCTTCCCGGCTGAGGGTGAAGGAGCCCATCTCGTGACCGATAAGGCCTCCGTACTCATAGGAGCCGTCCGGCTGGTGGTAAGAGGTGGACTCGATGTAGCGCCTGGCCACCTCCACGGTGGAGTTGACGGCCACGCTGACGTTCTCCGCACCGTAGATGGGGTCCAGCAGATTCTTGATCTGGGTGCGCAGCTGGTTGTTCGTGCGTTCCTGCATACGCTGCTGGAGTTCGGCGGAGTCCTTGGGAGAGTCCTCGGTGGAGGTGTAGGTATTGCCGATGCCGTCGATGATCTCCACGCTGTCGATGCTCATACCCGACCATGCGTGGCTCACCAGGCGGCGAATGCCGTCGGCCTGCTCTTCGGTGAGCATCGTGCCGCTGCGCATGTCCACCTTCACGGAAGCGGTGGTCTCCGTAGAGATATCCTCCAGTACGTAGGTCCGCTCCTCGCCCGGGTTGATGTACACCTGGGCGTTCAGCACATTCGGGAAAGTCCGGATGCTGGCCTCCAGCCGCTCCTGGACGGAGATCTGCCAAGTCCGCGCCTCCTGGGAGGAGGTGGACAGGGCGCCCACATGCTCGTAGTAGGACCCGTACAGGCTGGCATCCTTAGGGTAGCCCGCCTGGGCCAGCCGGGCCAGCAGGGAGGCGTACTGGTCGCTCCGCACCATGATTGCGGTGCCGTTCACCTGGTAGTCCGTGATGCCGTTGTTCTGGAAATAAGTCATGATCTCGCTGACTTCCGTAGGCGTCAGGTCCTGATACAGCTGCGTATAGGTCTTCCTGCCGCTCAGCACCACCGAGAGCACGATCACGGCGATCAGGATCACAGCCAGGGCGGCCGCCAGTATGATGCGCAATTTCTTGCTCATGTTTTTGAAAAAGTCTTTGACCTTTTCCCAAAGACCTTTCAGCTTTGAGGTATCCACAGGCAATTCCCCCGGCCCTTTCTATCAATTACGCACCGCGCTTACAGGCTGATGCGGCTCAGTTCGCTGTAGGCATTCAGCGCCTTCTCCCGCACCTGCACGAACAGCTGCGTGGCCACCTCGGCCTTATAGAGCGCCATGGACAGCGTCGCGGGATTGTCCATCTGCCCGGTGGCGAGCAGGTACTCCTGCTTGGCCACATCGTCCTCGCTCTCCCGGACGTTGTCCACCAGGGCCTGAAACACGTCGGCGAAAACAGAGCCCTCCGCCGCCTTCTCCTTCTGGACGGGCTGGGCCTCGCGGGTGGGAAAAGTCTCCCACAGGGGGGCGATCCGCTGAAACTCCATACTCATATCTGATTCCTCCAAATACGCGGTCCAAGGGTGCGCCGCGCTTCAAATTTCATCTGCCGGCCTCTGCGGACCAGCTCAAAACATGGAGAAGCGGGTCAGACCATCAAGCCTTTGCCCTTTGATTTTCTGACCCAACTTCTTTATCTCTATCTGCCGATCTCCAGCCCCGAGCTGATGACATTCTTAAGCACATTGAAGGCCGTCACGTCTGCGGAATACGCCTGGCTGGCCGCCATAGCGTCCGTAATCTCCTTGACCAGGTCCACGTTGGGGAGCTCCACGTAGCCCTCCCCGTTGGCGTCCGGGTCTGTGGGATCGTATTTCAGCTTGAAATCCGAGGGGTCCTCGACGATTTCCACCACGCGCACGCCTCCGCTGGTCTCAAAGGGCGCGTTGCTGACCATGCCTCTGGCCCGGTCCATGGCGACCCGGAAGGCGTCCCGCGTGGCGTTCTGCGCCTGGAACACGACCATCTTCCGGCGGTAAGGACCTCCGTCCTCGGTTCTGGTGGTGTTGATATTGGTGACGTTCTCACTGATCACGTCCAGCCGCAGGTGCTGGGCGGTGATGCCGGAACCAATGATATTGATCGTACTGAGAAAAGACATATCTGCTCTCCTTTATCTTCCGCCGTCCCGCGCGGATTCCCCGGGACGATCTCCCCTCACTTACTGTCCGCGGATAGCCATAAGCAGACGGGACATATCGCTGCTGATGGCCCGATAGACATGCTGCACCTGGTAAGCGTTGCGCACCAGCTCAATGGACTGTTCGGAGACATTCACGCCGTTTTCATCCATCCTGGCGGACTCGTCCACCGCCGTGTGCACCACCGGCGCGGAGGCGGCGATGGCGGCGCGCATATCCTTCGCGGTCATCCCGGGCCCGGCGGCCTGGCGAATGCTGCTGCGCAGGGCCTCCTCGAAGGTCACATACTTGGCCTTATAGTTCGGTGTCTCCGCGTTGGAGATGTTGTCCAAAATCGCCCGCTGCTTCGTCCACTGGAAGTGCGCCGAGCGCTCGAGCATCACCATGGAATTGGATGTGAAAAAGTCGGACATGACCGTCCCCTCCATCTATGAATTGCCTGGCCGTTTCCCGCTCTGCCCCGCAGAGGTCTCCGCCGCTGCAGACAAAGTTCCCGCGCAAGCGAACGACAAACACACGTCCCATCGTCCATGCCTTGTCCACGGGGAATATGCGACACGCTAAGTATACTATATTTTCTTCCCAGAAGCAAGATAAAAATCAAAAATTGTCGAATCTATCCAGAACCTGTCGTCTTCTGCAGCAGAGTTTTGATGTATTTCCAATAAATCTGCCAATTTCTACAAAAAAGTAAAATTCTGGGAAAGATTCCCCCTCCGGAAGGAGCGCCGTTTCCTGCAGACAGCAAACGTCCACGGGCTATCCTATGAAGCCCGTGGACGTTCTATGACAATATCAATGGAAGAACCCGCTTCCGCTTACTTCTGACCGCCGGCGTCCCGCAGGACGTCCAGCAGGGCCAGGGGCGGCAGCTCCTCGCCGGCGGCCTCCCGGTTGACCTCCGCCGCGGTCTTCAGCTCGCTGCGCAGGATGGAGACGCTCTTGGGGGCGTCAATGGCCAGCCGGACCCGCCCCGAGTCCACGGAGAGGACCGAGACCTCGATCTCGTCTCCGATGAGCAGGGATTCCCCCGCCTTCCGCTGGAGGATCAGCATGGGCCCTCCCCCTTCCCGGCGCCGAATTCCGAGAGAAGGTGGCGCATATGGTAGTCCTCCGACTCCAGGATGACCTGCATGGCCTTCCCGGTCCGGTCATTGACGGCCACGGGGCAGCGGAGGTTCACCGTGCTGTCCGCCACCGGGCTGCGCACCACGCACAGGACGTAGAAGCACAGCTCCTCGCTGCGCTCCACGCCCAGCTCCCGCAGCTCCTCCCCCGTGAGCACGGGGGCGTAGTCCGGTTTCAGGGAAAAGGGGTTCATGGCCACGAAGGCCAGCTGGGGCGTCCGCACGCTCTGGAAGCACAGCAGACTCCCCTCGCTGCCCTCAAAGGGCATCAGGCAGAACTCCTTCTCCTCCTCGAAGCCGAAAAGTCCCTTCTCAAATCGGAACAGGTGCTCCCCGGCGCAGTCCACCTCGCCAAAATACTTGGTTTGCAGCAGCACGTATGATCCTCCCGCTTACGCTTTCACATCCACCGGCTCGTAGTTGGGGTCGGCGGAGGGCGGCACGTAGATGGGGCCGCCGATGTACTTGATGATGACCTCCGGCCTCTGGGTGACCGTCAGCTCGATGTCGCCGGGGGTGAACTCGAAGCTGCCTCCTCCGATCTTCCAGTCGAAGTTCAGCTTATCCATCTCATAGCGGATGTTCATCTCCGCCGGGTCCCAGGTGATTTCGGGACCGACCTTGGGCAAAAACTGAAGCCCCACATCCTGCACGCCCTCCAGCAGGGACTGCCGGGAGAGCTGGGTAATGACCTCCTCCCCCAGCTTGGTCTTCATCATAAGGTTGCCCTCCTGGGCGAAGGTGGCCGTGGCCTTATAGGAGGCCTGGATACCCTTCTGGGCGTTCTGCTCCTGGCTGCGGGCCAGGGTGGGGGTGATGGAGTTGCGGGCTTCAAAGGTGTCAATGTTCAGCCGGATGGGGCGGCTCTTGATCTGAAGCCCCTTCTTGTCCCTGGAAATTTCCATTTCCACCGTGCCGCGGGCGTACTCCAACTTGGCGTTGGTCGTCTTCATTTCAATCTGAATGGGCACGGTCGTAATCTCAATCAACGGTTTCATTGTGCGGTGCGCGCTCCCTTCTGCTCTAATTTAGCGGCTTCCTTGCCGTAACACACAATAAACAGGAAAGTAAAAGATCAGCTCATGTAATCAATCAGCGACTGACTGAGCAGCTGGGTGCCCACCTTCAGCGCCGCGCTGTAGCAGTAGTAGTCCCAGGAGAACCCCGTGATGGCGTCCGCCAGATCCACGTCCTCCAGATCCGCCCGCTGCTCGGCAAGGTAGTCCCCCTGCATCTTCAGCCGGGTCTCATTCTGCTGGAGGAACGCCCCCTTGGCGTCGATATCCGAATACCGGTCGGTAATGAAGCTTACGCCGTCCTTCAGCTTGTTCAGAAGGCGCATGGCGTCCTCTTCATCCTGAGGACTGGCGTAGTCCCCGGTATCTGCGTCGCAGGCGCTGTAGATCTCACCCAGCCGCTTCAGGATCATGCAGATGTTGTTGGGATCGCCGTCCTTGTCCAAGCCGAAGCCCAGCATGTTGATGCCGGGGAGGGCCCGGTTGAAGTAGGTGCCGGGGACCAGCTTGCCATCGGCGTCCTCCAGCAGGCCCATTCCCAGGTCGATGTTGGCCTCCTCCTCGGACATATCCTTCAGCTTCTGGACATCGCCCTGGTCCTTGTAATACTCGGCCCATGCCTTGTCATACTCGGTGGCGTTCGGGTTGTCCAGAATATCCTTCACCGCCATGGGAACACCAAAATCATCCTTGTCGCCGGCCGCCCACTTCGGTTCGGCGTCATCCGGCTTTGGAGAACCGGCAGGATCGTCCTTGTAGTAGTTGACCCACGCCCGCTCCGCGCTGCTCATCTGGGTATACTCCTCGCTGCCCTGCGCCGGCAGGCTGTCCTTGTACGCCTGCGCCAATTTGGCGTCAGTGTTTTCCACGGCATCCCCGTTCGCTTCCTTCGGCACCCAATCCGGGGCCGTACTGGTAGGCTTTGTCGCCGTTCCGGTGGTATCTTTATAATAGTCCGCCCACTGGCGGTCGGCATCCGTCTCGCCTGCCGGGATATTCTTCCGGAACGCCTCGGCCAGCGCGGCATCGTCAGGGTTGTCTGCCGCCTTGCCGTTGGCATCCATCGGCGCCCACTTGGGCGCCTCCGCAGGGCTCTTCACGCCGCCCGCGTTCACATTCACGCCCCGATAGTACAGGATCGTCCGATCCGCGTTCCAGGTAAAGGGCGCGTTGAGCTCATCGTCGCCGGCAAAGATGAAGTCCTCGCCGGACTTGGCGCTGTTCATCGCCTGAATGACCGACTCGGCTGTTTCATTGATGACCTGACCCAGGGGCCGGCGGCCGGAGCCGGTGGGGCCGTTGGCGGCGTAGAGATCCGACATCCGGCCGTCCGGGTCCGCGATCTTGTTCTTTATGGTGCCCATGGTTACCCAGGCGATATTCATGCGGGTGTAGGTGTCCGAGTTATTCTTCTGATAGCTCTCCGTACTCATCATCGCACGGCGCACCCGCCAGGCCTGGATGGCGGAGGAGGGGTCCTCCGCGAAGCTGGTGAACTTCCGGTGGGTGAGCACCTTGTTCCGGGAGTTGGTCAGGTTCCACGTGGAATTCTGCAGGTTATAGCGGTATGTATTCATTGCCATACCGGTAGTAATGCGCATACCCATAGTAAAATATCCTCCTTTTCCCGACTATCAGCGGGCAGTACCGTTGATCAGCGTATCCAGCATGGAGTCGATGGTGGTCAGCAGGCGGCAGGCCGCCGAGTAGGACTTGCTGAACTGCATCATGCTGGTAGCTTCATCGTTGAGGTCCACGCCGGAGACGCTCTGCCGGCTGTTTTCCAGATCCAGCGTTGTAATACTGTAGCTCGTCACCTTGCCTATGGTGGCCTCCGTGTCGTCCGCCAGGGTGCCCGAGATGGCCGTGAAGACCTCCTGGAAGGTGCCCTTATGGACGGGGAGCTTGCTCAGCGTAGCGTCCTGCCGCGCGTCCTGGGCGTAGTAGTCCATCTTCAGATCATAGAGGGCCAGGAAATGTGTAATGTTATCCCGGGCGGTGGTATGGCTCATTTCGCCGGTATCCACGCTCACCTTGCTCTTCTCCTTGGTATTAAGGATACGAACGGAGTGATTATCCCAGGAATCGGAGATGGAGATGTTGGCGGCGGTAATGCCGGTGGGATCGTCGTTGTCGCCCCGGTTGCTGAACAGGACGCCGCCCTGGTAGTAGCCGTAGCCGTCCACCTTCGCCGCGTTCTGGCGGAGGATGTTCAGGCAGGCGGCTGATTCAGCGTCCGTCTTCGGCTCACGAACAGGATTCCCGTCATCATCCAGCACCGGATCGCCATTCTCGTCTTTAACGATCTGCGTCACCATGTCCAAGGTGATCGGTGCACCGTTATATTGAAGCACATTCCCATCCGCGTCCAGGAAATTCGTCCCGTCATTCTGATACACCGTATTGGCGGGCAGCTGGTTCTCCTTGTTGAATACCCCCGCGATTTTCTGCGCCAGATTGTCCAGCGCCGCCTGATAGTAAGGGAGGCCGCGCTTGCTGGTGCAGTTGGGGTCCAGCTTCTGGTCATCCGGGCTGGAATACTCGCCCTTCCGGGTCAGCATCTCCCGGATCGCCTGGATGCTGCCCGCGGGGCCGCTGTCGCCCCGCACAAGATCGTCGCCCTTGCCGCAGAGCGTGGTATCGCCCAGGGTAACGATCTGGCTCTCGCCGCTGGGTTCGTTCTTATCCTTCATGACCCGGCCCCGCCGGTCCACCAGCTGCTCCACCTGGAGCAGATAGCGGTTCGATTCATCGGTGGGATCTTCCGAATCGTAATTATGATACATTTCGGCCTCTTCCAGCTTATCGGTTACCGTTCCATCCGCTTTCAGATATTTGCCAAACTGAGCCTCCGCCTGCTGTCTTGCCGCATCCACTTCTGCGTCAATCTCATCCTGGCGATCCTTTTCCGCCGCCGCTATGGCCTGCGTTCTTGCCTTTGCCCGGACAGCGTCAATTTCAGCCTGCGTCGCAGCAGGATTCTGCGCCTTCAAATCATTTTCCGCCGCCGTCTGCGCCGCCGTTATTTTGGCCTCGAGGGCAGCCTTCCATGCGTCATCCTTCGGACGGGCCGCCTCCGCTGCTTCCCGGGCGGCATTCATGGCGTCCACGATCTTCTTGCTGTCGGCATCGGGGTTCACCTTCGGCATGGCCCCCGGCATGGTGATCTGGCCGCCGTAGATGCCGTCCACCAGCTTGATGGGCTCCCCGTCGGGGCCCCTGCTGTTGGCGATGGTGACGGTCAGCTTCTCCACCTCGGTAAACTGGTCGATGCGCTCCATGGAGTACTCCACATTGATGTGCATGTAACCTGAGAGCTTATCCAGCGCCAGGTTCCGGGCGTCCCGGAGCTCCAGCGCCTTCTCACCGTAAATACCCTGGGTGCGGATCTGCACGTTCAGGTCCCGGATCTCGGTGAGCAGCTTGTTGACGTCGGCGATGGACTCCTGCAGCTCGTTGACCTTATTCTCCCGGATGTCCGACAGATCGTCGGCGGCCTTGTTGAAATACGTACACAGCACGCTGGCCGCGGAGCGGACCAGGTTGTCGTACTCCTCGGACCCTGCGACGAGATCCCGGTCTTCCAGGGCCTGCTTGAGCAGGCTCAGCTGGGCTTCGATGACGCCGTAGCCATCCAGGTCTCCGGTGCCCTTGCCAACCTCGTCCAGGATGCTGCTGATCTGACTGAGGCAGTCCAGCTTCTCATCGCTGGCCCCCAGCTTTGCGTTCTCGTTGCGGTAGCGGATGTCCAGATAGGGGTCCCGCAGCTGGGTGGCGCCCCGGGTGAGGACACCGTAGCCAACGTTGGTGTTGAAAATGTTGGCATATTTGCCCTGGCCCACAGAGTAGAGGCTCACCAGATCCATCCGCTGACGGGTGTAGCCCTCGGTATTGATGTTGGCAATATTATTGCCGGTAACGCTCAGCGACGCCTGGGATGCATAGATCGCCAGGCGTGCGGTAGTAAATTGACCAAATGTGCCGATAACAGCCATGTTTCTGGTTCTCCTTTATCTCGAATCCGTATGTTGCCGTCCGCTCTCAGGCCCGGAAGTCCGCCTGCCGGGGCCGCTCCTCCGGGAGCGGCGCACCTTTGGCGTTCTGGGCCTGCTCAATGGTATGCAGGCTGCATTCCAGGGCATCCCGCGCCACCTCGGAAGCGGACTGGAACACCTCATACTTCCGGCGGAGGGCCTCCACCGTCCGCCGGGTCTCCATATGGGACTCCCTGGGCCCCCGCTCCTCCAGCTCCCGCAGGGGGACGCCGGTGAGGCCCAGCTGAGCCAGCATTTTTTCCCGCTTCTGGTCCATGCCCCGCAGGGAGAGGCTGATGACCTGCTCCTGCTTCATGCTGGCTTCCACGCCGTCCAGGTCGCCCCTGCCGACGGCGGCTGTCTTGGTCCGCTCGATCTCCGTCAGCTTATCCAGGGTGTCTCCCAGATTGTCCAGCAGCTTCAGGTAGTCCTGCCACACCGCCATATCCATCACTCGCCCTCCTCCATGAGAAGGAGCATCCTGGCGGCGGTCTCCCGGGGCTTCACCTGGTACTCCCCGGCGCTCACCTGACGGCGCAGCTCCTGAATTTTGCCGGTGGTGTTGCAGGTGCGCACCTGGTAGGACAGGCTGGCCACCATCTCCCGGAAGCTGCCGCGGTCCTGCGCGGCGGGCGAGGAGACCGTGAAATGGTCATAGTATCCGTCCTGCGCCGCCGTCCGGGCCGCGTCTGAGAGACGGCGGGCAGCGCCTGTTTGAATGGGCGCGTAGCCCTCAGTCCCTTTAATTTTCATCATGGTTGACCTCCCAATTTCGTGCCGGCCAGACTGGGCCGGCCCACAGGCCACATCATCCGGCATAGACGTCTTTGTATTATTTTTATCGGTCTGGAAACAGAAAAAATAACGCAGGCGCAGAAAATTTTTGCAAAATCCTGGGGGCGCGTCTATTCGCCTTCCGGCATCGCGTCGAAAAAAGGAAAAGTTTTTTCAAAATTCCATTGCAAGCCGCCGCCGTTTCCGATATAATAGAGAGAACAAATACCGCGCGTGCCCTCCGGCGCCCGCGCAGAATAATGGGGGATTTGATCTGCCTATGTTTGAAAAATGCAAAAAAGCGGATATTATTGAGAAAACGGGCGCTCTGATCTGCCAGGCCCGCGTCAGCGTAGGACACTCCGGCGAGGTCCTGCTGGTCATTCCCCGGGCCGCGGCCTACAAGCCCAATTCTCTCTACCGGGTGGTATTTTACGACCCCGTGCTGGGTCGGGTCACCTGCCGGTGCCGTCTCTCCGCCTCTCTGCCCCTGCCGGGGGGCGAGCTGTGCTCCCTCCGGTGCGAGATCCTGGAGCAGCTCAATCAGGAGCAGCGCCGTCAGGACGTGAAGATTCCCCTGGAGATGACCGTCATGCTTCACGTCGTCTACCAGCCCGGGGACGTCTCCCGGGTGCCGGAATCCGGCGTACCCGCCGCCATTGTCAACATCAGCGCCGGCGGCGTGTATCTGCGCGCCCCCCTGACGCTGGATAAGGGACGCCGGGTCTGGTTTGATTTCCAGATCGGCGGGGAGACTTTGACCCTCAGCGCCCAGATCCTCCGCCGGGAGAACGCCGCTCTCAGCAGCAATCACCAGCTTCATTACGGCTACGGCTGTAAGTTTATCAATATGCTGTCCAAGCACGAGGCCGCTCTGCGGAGTTTTATTTTCCAGCAGCAGAGACAGCAGAGGAAGCAGGAATAGCGTTCCGCGCCGAATCCCGAAAATCTCCAATCAGCAGCCCGGCCCGGAGGCGTTTGCCTCCGGGCCGGATTTTTCTGCAAAAGCGCAAAACTCTTATCAATGGGGCTGCGCCGATCACAGAAACAGTCAAGAGAAGCGGCCATCCTTTCAATCAGGGCCTCAACGCGACCTCCACGCCGTCCAGAATGCTCCCCTCGCCGGGACGGTAGGTGACGGTCACCTGGTCACCGTCGTTGAGGATCACCGCCAGAGGCTGGTCCACGGCGCTGATGCTGTAGAACAGGTCGCTCCCGACGAGCCGGATAAAATACACCGTGTTCCCGTCCAGTACAGCGGAGCGTATCTCGGCGATGGCTCCCTCCGCCGTCTCCGTGCCGGAAAGGCCGACATCCCCGTCCACCAAACCGTTCTGGCCGAGCATGGCCAGATAGTTCTGCTCACACTGGGCCACGGTGTCTCCGGTAGACACGATCTGGTACTGCTGGACGTTGACCATGGCATACTTCTTCACCAGCTCGGCGGCGTCCTTCATGGCCATGAAGTAGGTGGGCTGGCCCCCCACGTTCAGCAGCAGGGGGAAGGTGGCCTGATAGCGCAGATTCTGCAGCTCGCCGTTGGCGGAGGCCATGGCGGAATACTCCGTGGCCCCGGCGCAGGAGTAGTATTTGCTCTCCTTGGTCCGCTGGTTGGTCAGCAGGAAGCCGATGTTGGACTGGTCCCCGCCGGTGGAGGTGATGCCGGTGTAGGCCCACACGTCGTCCCCCAGGGCCAGATAGTTGTATCCCTCCGTGGTGACGGTCACGTCCCGCTGGCCGAAAATGGAGTTGAAAAATCCGTTGTGGTACATGCCGTAGTAATCGTACTGCTGCATAATCAGCGAAGCGGAGTAGAGATTGTCCACCCAGGAGGGGACCTCCTCATAGTACTGGCATTCGCCGGTAATGGCGTTGACCAGCACCGCCCCGCTCACGTCCACCCCGCCGAACAGGCCGATGGTCTTTACCAGCCGGGGACAGATCCAATAGGGTACGCCCTCCTCGTTGACCTCCATCACAGGGGTGGAGAACATATAGGTGGGGAAATGGAAGCGCAGATGCCGGTAGAGGTTGCGGCTGAAATGCTCGGCGTTGGTGTACTTGATGCCCTCCTCCAGCCGCACCAGCTCCACACTCTGGGTCACCATGTCGATGAGGATATAGGCCGGCAGGCCGTCACCCCGGTTGGTGAACCACTTGACGAGGTCCGCGTACATCAGGGTCGCCACCCGCACGGGGCGTCCCTTGTAGTTGATCTGGGTGTAGTCGTCCACCACCTCGAACTGGGAGACCATATCGCTGAGCTCTCCCAGCTTCCGGTCACCCAGCCGCTCGGCGGAATCCTTGTCCAGCATGGGGATCTGGTTGTAGGAAATCTCGTCCACCTCGGCGGCAAAGTCGCCGACCTCAATGGCCAGCAGCTGGGAATAGCTCTTCGCCCGGAAGATGACGCTGCCCGCCAGGGTCCCCACCAAAGCCAGCGCCAACAACCCGACGGCCAGGAAAACGGGGATCTTGCACTGCTTCTTCACAAATTTGAAGTACTCCCCCGCCCCCTGGCCCCGGAAGCCGGAGGTAAAGACGGCGCAAATGCAGTACACCGCGCACAGCAGCAGGACAAAAGTATAGAAGTCCGGCGACTGCAGATTGAGCGCGGGCAGCTCGAAGTAAAAGTAGAGGAATCCCGCCGCCAGCGTGACGGCGATGTTGGTCAGCACCCGGGCCGCGGGGCTCTTGATCTGTTTGCGGGGCTTCTTCGGTTTCGGGGGCTTCTGCTGCGAGGGCGCGCCGCTGTCAAAGCCCTCCCACCGGAAACCGCCGGCGTCGCTGCCTGAAAATCCCATGGTAATCTCCTTTCTCTGCGGCCCGGAGGCCGCGCCGGACGTTCATCTGCCGGTTTTACCCATTCTACCCCATTTCCTTTTCAATAGCAATGTCCTTTTTGTAAACAGTCAGAAGAATCCGGTCCCCTTTCTGAAACCGTCCGCTGAGAAGCCCCTCCGCCACCACGTCCTCCACCTTCTGCCGCAGGGCACGGCGCAGGGGCCGCGCGCCGTGGGCGGGGTCATAGCACTCCCTTGCCAGCTGGGCAGCCGCCTCGTCCTCCGCGCGAAGCGCCAGCCCCAGCTCCGCCATTCTCGCCCCGCTCTCCGCCAGCATCCGCCGGGCGATCTCCTTCAGATCCTCCTCCCCCAGCTGCCGGAAGATGATGGTATCGTCGATCCGGTTGAGGAATTCCGGCCGGAAGGTCTTTTTCAGCTCCTCCCGCACCGACCTCCGGACCCGCTCCTGCCGGGCCTCGTCCCCGATCTCCTCCCCCGCGAAGCCCAGGGGATGGGCGTCGATCATCTGCCGGGCTCCCACGTTGCTGGTCATCACCACCACCGCGTTGCGGAAATCCGCCCGCCGGCCGTGGCTGTCGGTGAGGCAGCCGTCCTCCAGGATCTGCAGCAGCAGGTTCCACACCGACCGGTGGGCCTTCTCGATCTCGTCAAAGAGCACCACCGCGTAGGGCCGCCGCCGGATCTTCTCCGTCAGCTGGCCCCCCTCCTCGTGGCCCACGTAGCCCGGCGGCGACCCCACCAGCCGGCTGGCGGCGTGGGACTCCGCGTATTCCGACATGTCGATGCGGATGAGGGCCTCCTCCTGGCCGAACATGGCCGCCGCCAGGGCCCGGCACAGCTCCGTCTTTCCCACGCCGGAGGGACCCAGCAGCAGGAAGCTGCCGGTGGGACGGCCCGGCTCCTTCAGCCCCACCCGCCCCCGGCGGATGGCCCGGGCCATGGCGGTCAGGGCCGCGTCCTGGCCCACGATCCGCCGCTTCAGCTCCGCCTCCAGCCCCAGCAGCTTCTCCCCCTCGTCCTGGCTGATGCGCTGGACCGGAATGCCCGTCCACTCCGCCGCCACGGCGGCCACGTCCTCCTCCGTGACGGAGACCAGCGCGTCGGTGCGGTCGTCCGTCCAGCGCTTCCGGGCGCTCCGGAGCTGGGCGGCAAAGTCCTCCTCCACGTCCCGCAGCCGGGCCGCCGCCTCATAATCCTGTCCGGCGATGGCCTCCTCCTTCTCCCGGCGCACGGTGTCCAGCCGGTCCTCCAGCTCCTTCAGGTCCGGCGAGCGGGTCTCGCACTCCATCCGCACCCGGGCGCATGCCTCGTCCATCAGGTCGATGGCCTTGTCCGGCAGGAAGCGGTCCGGCAGATACCGGCGGCTCAGCTCCACCGAGGCCTGGATGGCCTCGTCGCTGACCGCCAGTTTGTGATGGGCCTCGTATTTATCCCGCAGTCCCCGCAAAATCTCCACCGCCGCCTCCGCCGAGGGCTCCTCCACCGTCACCGGCTGAAACCTCCGCTCCAGGGCGGCGTCCTTCTCAATATACTTCCGGTACTCGTCCCGGGTGGTCGCCCCGATGACCCGGATCTCCGAACGGCTGAGGGCGGGCTTGAGGATGTTGGCGGCGTCCACCGCCCCCTCGGCGCTGCCCGCCCCCACGATGGTGTGGAGTTCGTCGATAAACAGAATGACATTTCCCATCCGGCGGATCTCCGCCAGGGCGTTCTTCACCCGCTCCTCAAATTCTCCCCGGTACTTGGTGCCCGCCAGCATGGCGGAGAGGTCGATGGACAGGATGTTCTTCCCCGCCAGCTCCTCCGGCACGTCGCCGCTGACGATCCGCTGGGCCAGTCCTTCCGCCACGGCGGTCTTGCCCACGCCGGGCTCCCCCACCAGCACGGGATTATTTTTGGTCCGGCGGGAGAGGATGCGGATGCACCGGGCGATCTCCCGGTCCCGGCCCACCACCGGGTCCAGCTTTCCCTCCCGGGCCAGGGTGTTAAGGCTGCGGGTGAACTGCTCCAGCACCTTGGACCGGGGGGCCTCCTCCCGCCGGGGAGCGGCGATGCGGGTAGGTGCCTCCCGGGGAAGGCGCTGGACCACGCTCATGCGCTGGAGGAGGGCCGCCTGGAGCTTTCTTGGGTCCGCGCCGACGGCGTCCAGCACCCGCATGGCCATGGTGCCGTTCTCCTTGAGGATGCCCAGCAGCAGATGCTCCGTCCCCACATAGCCCCCGCCGGTCCTGCCGGACTCCCCCACGGCGTTTTCAATGACCCGCTTGGCCCGGGGCGTCAGCCCCTGGGGCGGCGCCAGCCCTGCCAATCCCGTTCCCACAATCTCGACAATGGCCGCCCGGGCCCGCTCCACCGTAACGGCCTGCTCCGCCAGACACCGGTGGGCGGCTCCCGCCTCCTCCCGCAGGAGGCCCAGCAGCAGGTGCTCGCTGCCCACATAGCTGTGCCCCAGCTCCTCCGCCGCCGCCTGGGCCAGCCGCAGAGCGTTCTGGGCCCGTGGGGTGAATCTATTTTCATACATATCGGTACCATCCTTATGCACGCAGTTTTTCCCGTTCAGTATTCCCTCCCCGGCGGCTTTTACACATTTCTCCCGGAACGGATGATTTTACCCTTGCATTTTTTCAAGTTCATGTTAAAATGGAGGTACCCATTTTAAGGAGGTAATCATTCATGGCTCATAGAATCACCGATGCCTGCGTCAGCTGCGGCACCTGCGCTGAGAACTGCCCCGTCGAGGCCATTTCCCAGGGCGAGACCCAGTACGTCATCGACGCCGACGCCTGTGTGGACTGCGGCGCCTGCGCTGCCAACTGCCCCACCGAGGCCATTGTGGCGGAATAAGGTACATCGACAAAAATCCCCGTCCTCCCAAGGGAGGACGGGGATTTTTGTTCATCCAAGGCGCCAGACCGCTGTAAATTCAGCGGTCTGGCGCCTTTTCCACTCTATGCGGTCTTGGGGGCGCCGTAATTCCCGGCGATCTGCTATTGACACGCCCGCGCCATCGCGGGGATATCCCCCACCCCGTTCAGAACCATGGTGGGCCGGTAGGCATAGGTCTTCAAGGTTTCCTGTGTTGAAACACCGGAAAGCACCAGTACGGTGGACATGCCGCTCTCCATGCCGGATATAATGTCGGTGTCCATCCGGTCGCCCACCATGACGGCCTCGTTGGAATGGCAGCTCAGCAGCCGCAGGCCGGTGCGCATCATCAGGGGATTGGGCTTGCCGCAGAAGTAGGCCTGGGTCCCGGTAGCCATCTCGATGGGCGCAATCAGCGCCCGGCAGGCGGGGGCGATCCCATTCTCAATGGGGCCGGATACGTCGGAGTTTGCCCCGATGAGCTTTGCGCCGCCCAGCACCAGATTGGTGGCCTTTGTCAGCGTTTCCAGGGAATAGGTGCGGCCCTCGCCGACGACCACATAGTCAGGATTTACGTCGTTCATCGTAATGCCCACATCGTACAGAGCGTTGAGCAGCCCGGCCTCACCGATCACGAACACCGAGCAGCCGGGGGCCTGCTCCTTCAGGAACGCGGCGGTGGCCAGTGCGCTGGTGTAGAAATGCTCCTCCGGTACATCCAGCCCCATACGGGCCAGCTTCTGGTGCAGCTCCCGCGGCGTAAAGCCGCTGTTGTTGGTCAAAAACAAATAATCCTTGTTCTCCTCATGGAGCCAGCGGATGAATTCCTCCACGCCCGGCAGGACCTTGTTGCCGTGGTAGATCACGCCGTCCATATCACAGATAAAGCCTTTTTTCTCGTTGAAATTGAGGATAGAAGTCTGTTCCATATGTTTACTGCCTTTCTTGTTCGTCATAAAACGCGCCGTCCTGCTTTCGGCCAACTTCCTCCGGCCGGCAGATACGTCTATTATAAAGCATTTTTATCAAATGCGAAAGAGTCTTTTGATATTATTTCCGAATTTAAAATTCGGAAATAATCCATTTAATTTAAGCCGTTTTGCTCGCCGCCGTAAACGGCGGCAACCGCAAAACATGGCATATGTTCCTTCCGACCCTTTGGGTCGGAAGGAACATATAATTGCATTCCGTTCGGGCGTTGGATATTTTTATTCAGCATTCGGCGCACAGCGGTTTTGCCTGTCCAAAATTTCAATTTTCTTTCCCAAACTGCCTTCCGCCAAAATTTTCTCAAATTCCTTCACGAATTTTTCACCACTTTTCCCTCTTCTATGTTATAATGACAATGATTGATTATTCGCTGCCGCACACGGGGCCGCAGATAGGGTGAGGATATGAGTAAATTTGTTCGTTTTGAAGGAGTCAAAAAAGTCTACCGCATGGGCGAGGTGGAAATCGAAGCGCTGCGGGACGCCACCTTCGCCGTGGAGAAGGGGGAGCTGTGCGTCATCGTGGGGCCCAGCGGCGCGGGGAAAACCACCCTGCTGAATATTCTGGGCGGCATGGACACGCTGACGGAGGGACGGGTATTCCTGGGGGAGGAGGAGATCTCCGCTTACACGCCCAAGCAGCTTACAAACTACCGCCGCCACGATATCGGCTTTGTGTTTCAATTCTACAACCTGGTGCCCAACCTCACCGCCCTGGAGAATGTGGAGCTGGCCGCCCAGATCTGCAAGCACCCCATGGACCCGGAGGAGGTGCTCCGCTCGGTGGGCCTGGGAGAGCGCCTGGGGAACTTCCCCGCCCAGCTCTCCGGCGGCGAGCAGCAGCGGGTGGCCATTGCCCGGGCCCTGGCGAAAAACCCCCAGCTGCTGCTGTGCGACGAACCCACCGGCGCGCTGGACTACCACACGGGCAAGTCCATCCTGAAGCTTTTGCAGCTGATGAGCCGGAAAAACGGCATGACGGTCATTATCATCACCCATAACAGCGCCCTCACCGCCATGGCCGACCGAGTGATCCAGGTGAAAAACGGGACGGTGCTGTCGGTGAACATCAACGACCGTCCCGCTCCGGTGGAGGAGATCGAATGGTAAAGACGCTGCTTCGCTCCGCCCTGCGGGAGATCCGGCAGAGCGCGGGGCGCTATCTTGCGATTTTGGCCATCGTGGGCCTGGGGGTGGGCTTTTTCGCCGGACTGCGGGCCTGCCAGCCGGATATGATGGCTACCGGAGTCAAATATCTGGAGGAGCAGAAGCTTTACGACTTCCGGCTCCTGTCCACCCTGGGATTCACCCAGGAGGATGTGGACGCCTTTGCCGCCCGGGAGGACGTGTCCGCCGCCCGGGGCGCGGTGTTTACCGACTTCCTCACGGAGATCGAGGCGGGGACCCAGGTGGTGGTAAAGGCCCACTCCCTGACGGAGGGCATAAATCTTCCCAAGCTGACGGCGGGGCGTATGCCCCAGGCTCCCGACGAGTGTCTGGCCGACGCCCGGTATCTGCCGGAGTCCGTGATCGGGACGGTGCTGTCCGTGGCGGAGGAGAACGACGAGGACACCCGGGAGCTGCTGCACTGCGGCGGATACACCATCGTCGGGCTGGCGTGGTTCCCCTATTACCTTAACTATGAGCGGGGCACCAGTTCCCTGGGCAGCGGCAGCGTGGCCGCCGTGGTGTATATCCCGGAAGAGGGCTTTGCGTTTGAGGCCTATCATGAGATTTACCTGTCCATGAAGGACATGGCGGAACCCTATTCCGAGGCCTACGACCTGCGGCGGGACGAGCTGGAGGACGGCGTGGAGGCCCTGCTGGATGAGCGGGCGGAGGTGCGCTACACCTCGATTTACGACGAGGCCATGGAGGAAATCAACGACGCGGAAGCGGAGATCTCCGACGGCTGGGAGGAGTACCATCAGGAGAAGGCGGACGCGGAGACGGAGCTGGACGACGCCTACCGGGAGCTCACCGACGGCGAGTCCGACTATGAGCAGGGCCAGCGGGACTATGAGCAGGGGCAGAAGGACTATGCCCAGGGCCAGCGGGACTATGCCGACGGCCAGCAGAAGGTGGCGGACGCCCAGAAGGAGCTGGACAACGCCCGGCAGGAGGTAGCCGACGGCGAGGCGGAACTGGCGGACGCCCGGAAGGAGCTGGACGACGGCTGGGAGGAATACTATCAGGCCAAGGCCGACGCGGAGCAGGAGCTGGCGGATGCCCTCCGGAAGCTCCAGGACGGCGAACAGGAGTACAACGACGGCCTGGCGGACTACAACGACGGTCTGGAAAAGCTGGAGGACGCGGAGGCGGAGATCGTCCGCGGCGAACGGGAGCTGCAGAACGGCCAGATGGAGCTGAACAGCGCGGAAGCGGAGCTGGCGGACGCCTGGGCCAAATTGCAGGCCTCCCGGCAGCAGCTGGACGCCGCCGGGGCGCAGCTGGCCTCCGGCAAGGCGGAACTGGATCAGGGCGAGGCCGAATATCAGGCGGGGCTTGAGGCTGCGGCGGAAGCCGCCGGTATCCCCATAGAGATCATCGCGCAGCTGCCGGAATTTGCGGCCGCCCGGGCGAAATTGGACGCGGGCTGGGCGGAATACAACACAAATCTTTCCAAGTATGAAGCGGGAGAGCGGGAGTATCAGTCCGGCTACGCCCAGTACCAGAGCGGCGAAGCCCAGGTCATCGCCGCCCGGCAGGAGCTTCAGGCGGGCCGCGCCGAGCTGGAGCGGGGAAGGAAAGAGTTAGCCGACGGCAAAAAGGAACTGGCGGACGCCAAACGGCAGCTGGACGACGCCCGGCAGGAGCTGGACGACGGCTGGAAGGAATATAACGACGGCAAGGCCGAGGCGGACCGGGAGCTGGCGGACGCCTATCAAAAGCTGATGGACGGCGAGGCGGAGTACGCCGACGGCGTACAGGAGCTGGAGGACGGCAAGGCCAAACTGGCGGACGGCGAACAGGAGCTTGCCGACGCCCAGAAGGAGCTGACCGACGCCCGGCGGAAGCTCGATGATGCGAAAAGCGACCTGGACAAGGCCCCCGGCGAGCTGGCGGACGCCCGGAAGGAGCTGGACGACGGCTGGAAAGAGTACAACGACGGACGGGCCGACGCGGACAAGGAGTTTGCCGACGCGGAGACCGAGCTGCGGGACGCGGAGGACGAGGTGGCGGACGCCCGGGAGAAGCTGAAGGACCTGCGGCACGCTACCACCTACATGCTCACCCGGGAGGAGAACACGGGCTACGCCTGCTTTGAGAGCGACACCTCCATCGTGGCTGCGATTTCGGTGGTGTTCCCGGTGTTTTTCTTCCTGGTGGCGGCGCTGGTGTGCATGACCACCATGAAGCGCATGGTGGACGAGGAGCGCACCCAGATCGGTGTGCTCAAGGCCATGGGGTACGGCAGCGGGCAGATCATGTCCAAGTATCTCTTTTACTCCGGCTCCGCTGCCCTGCTGGGCAGCGCCATCGGCTATACGCTGGGCGTCACGGGGCTGCCGTGGATCATCTGGGAGATCTACGGCATGATCTACGGATTTGCTCCATTGGAACACGCCCCCCTGCCGGCGCTGGTTTCCATATCCTTTGCGGCGGCGCTGCTGTGCTCCATGGGAGCCACGTGGCTGTCCTGCCGGATGGAACTGAAACGGCAGGCCTCGGAGCTCATTCGTCCCAAGACGCCCCGGGCGGGCAAGCGGGTCTTTCTGGAGTACATCACCCCCCTGTGGAAGCGCCTGAGCTTCCTCCACAAGGTATCCGCCCGGAACGTGCTGCGCTACCGCAGCCGTCTGGTGATGATGGTCCTGGGCATCGGCGGCTGCACCGCCCTGCTGTGTACCGGCTTCGGCATCCGGGACTCCATCGCCCACGTGGCGGACGACCAGTTCAGCGAGATCACCCTGTACGACTACGCCGTCACCTTCCAGGACGGGCAGACCCAGTCCTCGGCGGCGGAGTATCTGGAGCGGTACGGCTGGACGGAGGATGATGCCCTGCTGGTCCACAACGGCAGCGTGGACGTACAATCCCCGGAGGGGACCAAGTCGGTCTATCTGGTCATCTCCTCCGCCGATTCCCTGGAGGGCTTTATCTCCCTGCATAATGAGGAGGGCCCCGTGGCCTATCCCGGCAAGGACCAGGTGGTCCTCAGCGGCGGCCTGGCGGAGAGCCTGGGCGTGAGCGTGGGAGATACGGTGACGCTTCTGGCGGGCAAGATGGGGAGCATGGAGACCGTGGTCTCCGGCATCTGCGACAACTACGTGTTCAACTACGCCTACCTCTCCGCCCAGACCTACCGGGAGCAGCTGGAGGAGGAAGCGGAGCTCAACACCCTGTATGTTATGGCCCACGAGGGCGCGGACCCCTATGAGGAGGGCGCCCTGCTGCTGGAGGATGAGGACGTGGGCGCGGTGTCGGTGAACGCGGCCACCCAGGACCGGGTAGACAGTATGCTCTCCCGGCTGGATTACATCGTGCTGGTGGTGGTGCTGTGCGCCGCGGCCCTGGCCTTCATCGTACTCTACAACCTGACCAACATCAACGTCACCGAGCGGGTCCGGGAAATCGCCACCATCAAGGTCCTGGGCTTCCACCAGAACGAGGTCGCCGCCTACGTGTTCCGTGAGATCAATATTCTTTCGGTTTTAGGCAGCCTCGTCGGGTTAGGAATGGGAAAAGCGCTCCATGCTTTCGTTATGGCGCAGATCCGCATCGACTCCATGACCTTCGCCTGCCGGATCGCTCCGCTGAGCTATTTCATCTCCTTCGTCATGACGCTGCTGTTCACCGTGATCATTTCCCTGGGAATGCGTCCCAGGCTGCGGCGCATCGACATGGCGGAGTCCCTGAAATCCATTGAATAATCCCCAGCACCCGCAAAATAAAAGTTTCGTCCACCTTTTCAAAGGTGGCAGAGTCCAGGCGTTGGGCGGCCTATGGCCGCCATAGCCCTATGCCGCCCAAAGGGCGGCCCACGGGGGCAGAGCCCCTGGCCGCACTCCGCAGAGTGCGGAATGCCCCAGAAAGCCGCGCCCTAAAAAGTGTTCTCAACAGCAACATCTCCATACGCGCGGCTTTCAAGCGCATTTGCCGCTGCGCGGCAAACAGCGCCGGGAGTTTCCGCCGTCAAAACGGATCGCAGCCCCCAAAAACGCACCGCGGGCCTCCGCCGCGGGAAAGGAGCCGGAATGTTTCGCAGCCTTCATATGAAGCTGGTCCTCATCATGCTGCTGCTGATCACCTCCCTGATGACGGTGGTGGGCACCTTCATGATCACCAATATCACCGGCTTTTTCATCGACGAGTTCTACCAGCAGGTGGACTCCGTCTTCGGCGGCTCCAATCCCGCCAACGCCGCCTTTGTCAACTCCCTGCGCCTGGAGTCCTCCCAGCCCGACGGCCTCCAGACCATCCAGGGGATGATCGAGGCCAAGGCCGGCGACCTGGGGCTCAACTCCAGCACCCGCAACTACTACATTCTGGACGGCCGGACCGGCGCCTTCCTCACCGGCAGCGACGACCAGTCGGGCTTTGAGAGCCTCCAGACCACCCAGAATCTCCTGACCGCCCGCAACAGCATTATCAGCGGCACGGACGATGTGGGCGACCAGAGCGACATCACCGCCAACTACATGGACGCGGCCATCCCCATCTCCGGCGGGGAGAACGACTATATCATCTACATCTACGACAACCGCAGCACCGTCAACGACCTCAACGGCAAGCTCTTTCTCATCATTCTCCAGGCGCTGCTGGTGGGCCTGCTGATCTCCGTGCTGCTCTCCTTCCTGCTCAGCAAGACCATGATCATCCCCATCGAGCGCCTCACCGAGCGGGCGGAGCGGGTGGCGGCGGGGGACTTCGGGTCCACTATCACGGTGGAGTCCTCCGACGAGATCGGCATCCTCACCACCACCTTCAACGACATGGCCGCCGTGCTGAAGGACACTTTGGAGGAGGTGGCCAGCGAGCGCAACAAGCTGGACACCCTCTTCCTCCACATGACCGACGGGGTGATCTCCTTCGACCGGGACGGTTCCATCCTCACCTGCAACCCCTCCGCCAGCCAGATGCTGGGCCGGGAGGTGTCCTTCTACGACTACGACGCCCTCTTTGGCCAGGAGCTGCCCCTGCAAACGGTGATGAGCCTCCAGCGTCCCAACTTCGCCTCCCGTGAGCTGACGGTGGGGGATCGCATCCTGGAGCTGTACCTGGCCCCGGTCTCCGAGGGGGAGGACGGCGGCGTGATGGCGGTGATGCACGATGTCACCGCCCAGCGGAAGAACGAGGAGATGCGCAAGGAATTCGTGGCCAACGTCTCCCACGAGCTGCGCACCCCCCTCACCAACGTGCGCAGCTACGCCGAGACCCTCCGGGACATGGAGGACATTCCCCGGGAGACGGAGAACGGCTTTCTGGACGTCATCATCAGCGAGACGGACCGGATGACCCGCATTGTCCAGGACCTGCTGACCCTCAGCCGGCTGGACTCCGGGCGGGCGGACATGAAGATGGTCCGCTTCTCCATCTACGACGCCATCGGCTCGGTATGCCGGGCGGTGGAGCTGGAGTGCCAGCGCCGGGGCCACACCCTGGTGTGCCAGTACGACGACACCCTGCCCATGATCGAGGGGGACCGGAACCGGCTGGAGCAGGTGCTGATGAACGTGGTAGGCAACTCCATCAAGTACACCCCCGACGGCGGCACCATCACCGTGGATGCCGGAGTGGGGGGCAAGAAGGTGTGGATCGAGGTGTCCGACACCGGCATCGGCATCCCGCCCAAGGACCGGGAGCGGATCTTCGACCGGTTCTACCGGGTGGACAAGGCCCGCTCCCGGGAGAGCGGGGGCACGGGCCTGGGCCTCTCCATCGCCCGGGAGATCGTGCTGCGCCATCACGGCACCATCGCCCTGACTTCCCACGAGGGCCCGGGCACCACAGTGCGCATCGTCCTGCCCATCCGGCAGCCGGAGGAGGAGGGACAGTATGCGTGACCCCCAACTGCGAAACCTCCTGCAGAATACGGCTCTGACGCTGCTGACGGTCAGCGCCCTGTTTCTGCTGACCCGGCTGCCCCTGCTGCAGAATATCCGCCTGTCCGCCCCGCCCATCTTCACCGCTGAGTCCGGCGGCGAGGAGGAGGACGCCCCGCCCGCCGCCATGTTTGCCTCCGTGAATCTGATGGCCACCCGGGACAGCGACGAGTACGGCCGCTGCGGCCGGCTGTGCGCCGGCGCGGAGGACGAGGCCTTCCAGGAGGTGATCCCTCTCTTTCAGGAGGCTCTGGGTTCCGCCGTCCCGGCGGGCGCCGTGGAGGACACGGCCCTGCGGGAGGCGCTGAACCACCCGGGGCTCTACCTGGAGCTGACCGGCGGGCCCCTGCCCCTGGAGGCGGTGGCGGCCTGGCTGGGGGAGGACGCCCCCTTCCAGTCCAGCGTGCGGTCCATGGCCCTCACGGCGGAGGGAGATGAAGGAGCCTCCCTGTTTCTCCTGGATGGAGAAGGGGCCATCGTCCGCTGCTCCACGGCCCTGCCCGTCTCGGCCCTGCGGTCCAGCTGCGAGAAGATCTCCCCCAACGGCTCCTACTTCGCCTATGAGACCGGCTATACTTCCCTGGCGCCGTATACGGTGCTGATGCCCAAGATCACCCCGCCGCCGGACGTGACCGCGGAGCGCCCTGCGGGCTACTCCGCCTACAATCTGCTCACCGCCCTGGACTTCAACGCCCACACCCTCTCCCGCTATACCGAGAGCAGCGGCGCGGAGGTGGTAGAGGAGTCCCCCCGGACCCTGCGCATCGGCCCCAACGGGAACGTGAGCTTTATCAGCCGGGGGACCATCGCCTCTCCGCTCTACCGTGCCTCCGGTACGGGCCTGCGGGAGGTGCTGGCCGCCGGCGGGCGGCTGGCCGCGGCCCTTGCCGGCGGCACGGGCGCCTCGCCCCTGTTCCTGCGCTCGGCGGAGGAAACGACGGAGGGCTGGATCCTCCGCTTCCGCTACCAGGTGGACGGAGTGCCGGTGTACTTCTCCGACGGGAGCGACGCTTTGACCGTCACCTTCCAGGGCAGGTCGGTGACGGACTTCACCTACCGCTGCCGGGCCTATACGCCCATGGAGGAGGACCCCGCGGCCCTGCTGCCCGCCGGCATGGCTCAGGCCATCGCCGCCGCCTATCCCGAGTCCGCCCTGTCCCTCGGGTACGAGGACGACGGCTCCGGCTGTCTGGCGGCCCAGTGGTACCGCTGAGGGGAGGCGCGAAATGGAAACCTACCGGCTGAAAAATATTGCCATTGTCATTCTCCTGCTGCTCAACGCCTGCCTGCTGCTCATGGTAGGCCAGCAGCACTTCCAATCTCTCCGGACCCAGCGGCGCTCCGCCGCACAGCTGCGGGATCTCTACGCAGCCAGCCAGCTGGTCCTGGACGACCGGGTGGAGCTGGACCGGAAGCCCCTGGACATCCTGGCCCCGGCCCGACGCGCGGAGACGGAGCAGGCCATCGCCGCCGCCCTTCTGGGCGGGGAGGCCATCTCCACCAGCCAGGGCGGCGGCATCTACAGCTATGAGGCCAACGAGCGCACCATCCAGTTCCGGGCGGGGGGCAGCTTTTACGGCAGCCGCCTGGACCTGCCGGTGGAGGACCCCGCCGAATTTGCCGAGGCCTTCTGCAGCCGCTTTGGCTATGAGGAGCCCCGCATCCAGCTGGAGGGGGGCTCCGGCAGCGCCGTGGCCGGACAGCTGGTCCGGGACGTGCCCGTCATCAACTGCGCGGTGGAGCTGTACTTTGAGGAGGGGCGGCTGGCCTCCGTCACCGGCGCCCACGTGGACCTCCAGGACGCCGTCCTTCAGCCCGGGGACTCCATGTCCTGCGTCACCGCCCTGCTCAGATTTCTGGATTTCCGCAACACCTCCGGCGTAGTATGCAGCGAGGTGACCGGTGTGCGGTGCGTGTACCAGCTGCAAAGCGCCTCCTCCCCCCGCCTGCTGCCGGTCTGGGAGATTGCCACGGACACCTACACCTACTGCGTGGACTGCGCCACGGGCGAGGTCTATACACAGTAAATACAAGAAGAGACCTCCGGCAAGCCCTGCCGGAGGTCTCTTCTGTCCTGCATCCTATTCCACCCGGTACGTCTGGTACGCCTGTCCGTCCATGTCCTTCCAGGTGAACACCCGGTCCTCCAAAGTGAGGTAGCTGCCCACGCTGCCGTCCTTGGGGATGGAGGTGGAGCCGGGATTGACATAGTGCCAGCCCTCATGGCGGCGTGCGGCGGGAAGATGGAAGTGCCCATTGAGCAGCACCGTGCCCTCCGCCATAGGCGGCGGGCACTCCTCGTTCCACCGGTGGCCATGGGTGGCGTAGAGCATAACGCCCTCCCACTCCACCAGGGCGTAGTCCGCCAGCAGGGGGAAGGAGAGCACCATCTGATCCACCTCGCAGTCGCAGTTGCCCCGGACGGCAATGATATGGTCCCGGATGCTGTTGAGCGCCGCCGCCGCGGCCATGCAGTCGTACTCCCTGGGCAGGGCGTTCCGGGGCCCGTGGTAGAGCAGGTCCCCCAGCAGCAGCAGCTTCCCCGGCTTTTCCGCGTGATAGGCGTCCAGCAGTTTTTGGGCGTAGTAGGCGGACCCGTGAAGGTCCGATGCGATCATGAGCTTCATATGGCGTATCCTCCTTGACGTTTCTATGGCTAGTATACACATATTTTTTGGGAATTTCAACAGAAAATCCCAGGCGGCAGGGGCGCGGCAGGAAGAAGCTGTTAATTTTTTATGAAAACTGATTTTCCCCGTTGTGTTTCTGCGATATTTGTGCTATCCTATACCCACCAGGAGTCAACCAAACGACGAAAAGGAGTGATTTCATATGGTTAGACTGATTATGAGCGGCTCTGGCGAAGGAAAGACCAAGCAGCTCATCGAACTCATGGAGAACGCCGTGGAGCAGGAGGTTGGGTGCATGGTCTGCATCGAGCCCAAGCGCAACATGAGCTTCAATCTCCGCCATCAGACTCGCCTCATTGATTCTTCCGAGTTCAATGTGGACAGCTTCCCCGTACTGCGCGGCTTCATCTGCGGCCTGTACGCCGGCAACTACGACATTTCCCATATCTTTATCGACAATCTGTGCAAGGTCGCCCACAGCTCCGATGAGCGGGAGATCGGGGAGTTTCTCAACTGGCTGGACGCTTTCAGCTCTCCCCTGAACGTGAAGGTTACCGTGACCATCAGCGGTTCCCCCGATTCTGCTACGGACACCATGCGTAAGTATATGTAATACGCTTCTTCGACGAAAAGCACGCTCCGCTGGCCGCTTATCGCCGGGCAAAAATCCCGGAGCAGCAGCGGCGTCAGGCTCTTTCTGCTGCTTTTTCTCTCGAGAATGAGTAAGACCTTCCAGGCAGGTCAAATAAGGGACCGCTTCCCGGCGCAAGTGTCGGGAAGCGGGCCTTTTTATCGTCCTGCGGCGGCCTGTCGGCCGAAGCGGACATGGCCGTCTGCGGCCAAGCAAAACTTTTTTCCGCCGCCTCTCTTTCTCCAGGCATCATCGCCCGCCCGGGCGCATATACTGGGAAAATCTGCAAAGGAGGCATACTGAATGGACCCTGTTTATCCCCACGGCGACGTGGACGACCTGATCTACCGGGAGGAGTGGACGGCCAGCGACCGCTGACGCCCCTTCTCTCCGACGGGGAAGCTGCTATTCCGGTGCGGCGCGGCAGATGACGCCGCCCCCCGCCACCGCTTCCCCGCAGCAGCACACCAGGGACTGGCCCGCCGTCACCGCCCGCTGGGGCTGATCGAACTCCATACGCACCGTACCGCCCGGCTCCAGATACAGTGTTCCCGCGGCCTCGGTCTGGCTGTAGCGGGTTTTGGCGGTGACCGGCAGAGGTCCGGCGGGGGGCAGGGACACCCAGTGGAAGTCCTCCGCCCAGACGAGCCGGCTGTAAAGCCGGGACTCGTCCCCCAGGACCACCTGATTGCGCGCCTCGTCCTTCCGCAGTACATACAGCGGCCGGTCCGCGCTGACCCCCAGCCCCCGCCGCTGGCCGGTGGTGTAGCAGGGCAGCCCCCTGTGCCGTCCCAGCACCCGCCCGTCCTCGTCCACAAAGTCGCCGGGGACAAGCTCCGTCCCGCCGTACCGCTGCAGAAAGCCTGCATAATCCCCGTCCGGAACAAAGCAGATATCCTGGCTGTCCGGCTTTCCGGCGTTCCCGAAGCCGGCGGAGGCCGCCAGGGCGCGGATCGTCTGCTTGTCGTACTCCCCCACCGGCAGCAGCAGACGGCTCAGCTGCGCCTGGGTGAGGGGATAGAGAAAATAGCTCTGGTCCTTCCGCCGGTCCTTCCCCCGCAGCAGCCGCCAGAGGCCGGTGCTCTCATCCCGGTCCACCCTGGCGTAGTGCCCGGTGGCGATGTAGGGGATATCCAGCTCGTCCGCCCGCCGCGTCAGCGCCTCGAACTTGATCCGCCGGTTGCACTGGACGCAGGGATTGGGCGTCCAGCCCCTGCGGTAGGTCTCCACGAAATCGTCCATGACCTCCCGGCGGAACGTCTCGCTGAAATTGAATACATAGTGGTCCATCCCCAGCCTGCGGCAGGCTCTGCGGGCATCCTCCACCGCCTCCAGGGAGCAGCAGGTCCCCTCCTGAGGCTCGCCGATATCTTCATTGTCATACAGCCGCAGGGTGCAGCCCACCGGCTCATACCCCGCCTCCCGCAGCAGCAGGGCGGCGGCGGCGCTGTCCACGCCGCCGCTCATGCCCACCAGGACCTTCTTCTTTTCCATCGCAAATCTCCAAGGGTCAATCCAAATACTTCTGGGTAAACGCCTGCTTGGGCAGGGCGTCCGACAGCTCCACCAGCGTGCGGTTGAACCCCCCCGACAGCTCCATCAGCGGCAGGGCGGCCCCCAGGCGCTGAGGCGCCCTCCGGTTGGGCAGGGACACGGTTACCGTCGTCCCCTTGCCCACCTCCGACGCCAGCGCGAGGCTGCCGCCGTGTTCCCGGGCGATCCGCTGGCAGATGGGCAGGCCCAGTCCCAGGCCGTGAGGCGGCGGGTCCAGCCGGTTGGTCTGCCGGCAGCGGTCAAACACGGTGTCCAGCAGCTGGGGAGAGATCCCCCGCCCCGTATCAGACAAGATCAGATAGACATACTCCGCCTCCACCCGGACCTCCAGGGCGACCCGCTTCTCCCCGGTCCCGATGAACTTAAAGGAATTGGACAGCAGGTTCAGCAGCAGGCGCTCGATGCGCTCGCTGTCCACCGCAATGATATGGCTGGCCTTCCCGGAGCGGAAATCCAATTGGATGCCCAGCAGCCCGGCGGGTGCCTGGGCGCGGTCCATGACGGACCGGCATATCTCGACAATGTCATCGCTCACCAGTCCCGCCCCCTCGGGCCGCTCCGGCTCGGAGGCGTCGGAGAGGTTGTTGGCCAGGCGGAGGATGCGGTAATAGCTCTGACACAGCACCGCCGCGTTCAGATCGGTCTCCTCTTTCCCGTCCCGGGCCTCCGGCGGGGCCAGGCGGGTAAGGGCGCTGTGGATATTTCCCAGAGAAAGGCGCAGCTGGCTGGACACCTGCTGGAGCACCTCGCTCATCTGTTCGTCCTGATAAAAAAGCTCTGCTGACATAGGCTGCCTCCTGTCTAAGTGCCTCTGCTGCAGCTATTGTATGCGCCGGAGGGAAAAATCACACGGTAAATTTCCCCAAATGGCCGGCAGCGCCGTCAATGGCCCAGCAAACTTCCAAGAATCACAGATGCATCATACCAAAAATTTGTCGAAATTACAAGAAAATTTTAACTCTTCCCAGAATTCTACAAAAAAATCTTTTCTTTTGAAAAGCTTCGGTGTATAATATACCCAGATTGCCATATCATCTAGTTACTGGAAATTCCAATTAAATTTTGAGAGGAGTTCTTTCTTATGAGCATCAAAGTCGGCATCAATGGTTTTGGCCGTATCGGCCGCATGGTCTTCCGCGCCAGTGTCAATCACCCCGAGATCGAGATCGTGGGCATCAACGATCTGTGCCCCGCCGATTATCTGGCTTATATGCTGAAGTATGACACCATGCATGGCCAGTTCGCCGGTGAGGTTTCCTCCACCGAGAATTCCATCGTTGTCAATGGCAAGAGCATTCCCATCTTTGCCGAGCGCAACCCCGCCGACATCCCCTGGGGCAAGCTGGAGGCCGAGTACGTGGTGGAGTCCACCGGTCTGTTCCTGACCAAGGAGAAGGCCCAGGCTCACATCGACGCCGGCGCCAAGAAGGTCGTCATGTCCGCCCCCTCCAAGGATGACACCCCCATGTTCGTGTGCGGCGTGAACCTGGACGCCTACACCTCCGACATGCAGTTCGTCTCCAACGCCTCCTGCACCACCAACTGCCTGGCCCCCATTGCCAAGGTCCTGAACGACAACTTCGGCATTGTCAACGGCCTGATGACCACCGTTCACTCCACCACCGCCACCCAGAAGACCGTTGACGGTCCTTCCCTGAAGGATTGGCGCGGCGGCCGTGCCGCTTCCGGCAACATCATCCCCTCCTCCACCGGCGCCGCCAAGGCCGTGGGCAAGGTCATTCCCGAGCTGAACGGCAAGCTGACCGGCATTTCCATGCGTGTGCCCACTCTGGACGTGTCCGTCGTGGATCTGACCGTCAACCTGGCCAAGCCCGCCACCAAGGCTGACATCTGCGCGGCCATGAAGAAGGCCAGCGAGGGTGAGCTGAAGGGCATCCTGGGCTACACCGACGAGGCCGTCGTTTCCGCCGACTTCCTGGGCGACGCCCGCACCTCCATCTTCGACGCCGAGGCCGGTGTGTATCTGACCGACACCTTCGTGAAGGTCGTCTCCTGGTACGACAACGAGATGGGCTACTCCAACAAGGTGCTGGAGCTCATCAAGCACATGTATTCCGTGGACCACAAGTAAGAAACAGGAACCACAAAAGGGCCCCTCTCCTACGGGAGAGGGGCCCTTTCTGCACACTCACAGCACCCGGTAGTCATGCCGCGCGGCGGCCTCCTCCCGGCGCAGCTTCTCCCCGGCCAGGGCCTCCAGGCACTGGCCGATGATCTGGTTGGACAGGAGAAAGCCCTCCGGCGTCAGATGCCAGCGGCCCTCCTGCAATGCGGCGTGCCCGCTGCGCGCGAACCGCTCCAGAACCTCCTGTATCGGGGTGAAGGTCAGCCGGAAACGGCGCTCAAACTCCTGCCGGGATATCCCCTTTGTGATCCGAAGTCCCAGCATGATGTATTCGATGTCCCGCTCCCGCTGGGGGATCCGGTCGTTCTCCGAGAGAATGTCCCCCTGGTTCTCCACGCCGTCACAGTACGCCGCCAGATCCCGGACATAGGCATAGCGCACGTCCCCCAGGTCGGAGTGGGCCCCGGGACCGAAGCCCGCATACTCCCCCAGGGTCCAGTATTTCAGGTTGTGCCGGGACTCGTACCCCGGCTTGGCGAAATTGGAGATCTCATACTGCTGGTACCCCAACTCTGCCAGACGCTCCACGGTCCACAGGTACATATCCGCCTGGAGGTCGTCGTCCGGCAGGTCCATCCCGCTCTGCATGTCCCACAGGGGGGTCCCCTCCTCCACCTTCAGTCCGTAGCAGCTCAGGTGCTCCGGCTCCAGGGCGGCGGCCTTTTCCAGGGTGTCCCTCCAGCTCTCCATGGTCTGCCCCGGCAGACCATAGATCAGGTCCAGAGACAGGTTCCTGATTTTCGCCTTCCGGGCGGCGGCAGCCGCCTCCTCCGCCTGGGCGAAGGTATGGGGCCGCCCCAGGGTTTTCAGCTGCCCGTCGTCGGCGGACTGGACCCCCATGGAGAGGCGGTTGAATCCCGCCCGCCGGAGGGCGCGGAGGACCTTCCAGTCCCCGGCGCTGTCCGGGTTGCACTCCAGGGTGACCTCCGGATTTTTCGCCAGACGGTAGTGCTTCTCCACGGTTTTCAAAATCTGCCGCAGCCGCTTCTCCCCCAGCCAGGAGGGCGTGCCGCCGCCGAAATAGACGGTATCCACCTCATGGGCGGCGGTGCGGGGGGCGATCTCCGCCAGCTGGCGGCACAGGGCGGAGACATAGCGGTCCATCTGCTCCTCGCCGCCGGGCAGGGAGTAGAAGTCGCAGTAGATGCACTTGCTCTTGCAGAAGGGGATGTGGATATAAAGCCCCAGGGGCTTGTACTCTTTTTTCACGGCTGTCACCTCGGTTCTCTATTGTAACCGAAAGCGGGGCCGTCTGCAAGGGTTACTTGGTCGTTTTCCGCCGTTTGCCGTAAAAGACCGCCAGCAGGCCGCCGGTGACCGCGACTACAACCGCTACCAGGATATAGGGCACATATCCGCTGGCGGGCAGCGTCGGCGTCTGCGGAGGGGTCAGCTCCTGGGCGGAGACTTCCCGCACCGGGAAGTCCAACCCGTCCGGCTCGTCCAGGCAGAACCAGGCGTTGAGACGCCCGTACATGTAGCCCACATATCCCCAGGTGCGCCCGTCCTCGTCGGTGAACGCCTTGGAGATGTAGCTGTCGTTCTCCGCCGTACCGGTGAGGTTGTCCAGCACATGCCAGTCGCCATCCGTCTCCCAGGTCTGCTTGATTTCCGCCGCGCCGGGGTATTCGTAGAAGTTGACCTCCGCCGCATCCCCGGCGTAGTCCGCGAACTCGCCGTCATAGGGCCTGATCCGGTCCGCGTACTCCTCCTGGAAGGAGAGGTAGTCGTAAATCAGGGAGAGCTCCGCCAGAGGGACCCAGCCGGTGATCTCCTTCTCGTCCTCCCAGCGGCTGATGAGGGCCCACTCCTGCCAGGTGTAGCCCACCCACAGGGCTTCGCCGTTCTGGTACTGCGCCTGCACGACGACGCCGCCGGGGGCGTCCCAGGCGGTGACGAAGCCCTCCGGGCCGTTGGCGTAGTAGCTGCGGTTCTCATAGGTACACCCGTGCTGCTTATAAAACTGGTTGTCCTGGGGCTCCCACATAATATCCGCATAGGCGGGGGCCGACAGGGCCAGGAGCATGACCAAGGTAAGAAAACAACTGAAAAATCGCTTCATACCAAATCCCTCATTTCTTTTTCGTCCAGTATTTCCGCAGCAGGTACACGGTGACCCCCACCACGGCCCCCACCAGAATCCAGGGCAGGAACCGCCCCGCCAGAGTGGCCACAACTTCCCCGGGCCCCGGCGCGATGACGTCGGCAAACGCCGGCGTTGTCAGCAGCAGCGCGGCCAGCAGGGCCAGAGAAAGAGTCAAACGCTTTTTCATATGGAATCCTCCCACTATAAGAGATTGATGACGCATCCCGCGCCATAGGAAAACAGATTGATGAGCAGCGCGAAGAGAAAGGGCCGCTTCACCTGCTCCGAGAACGCCCGGCAGCACCGCCACTCGACCAGCACTGCCGCCCCCTCCAGAACCGCCGTCACCAGAAGGCTGTTCCAGTGCCACAGCCCCGTGGCCGTGTGGTACAGCAGCACCACCGGCGGGTTGGTCAGGCAGTTCATCAAGGCCACCAGTCCCAGCTCCCGCCGCCCCCGGAGGCCCCAGAGCAGGGCGAAGCCCTCCTCGAAAACCAGCGTCAGCAGCAGGGACACCGCCAGCACTGTCAGCATTCCGCCGCCCCCCTTCTCAGAGGCAGCCACAGCAGGAGCAGGCTGAGCGCCGCCACAGCCGCATAGCTCCCCGGTCCCCCCAGCAAACCAGGCCACCCCAGCCAGGAGGGCAGGAACCCCAGAAACAGCGCGAAGGTCAGCAGTCCGAAGGTAAACCCCTTGGCCCCCGGCACGGCCCGCGCCGCCGCCCACAGGGTCACCGGCATGGTCATATTGAAGAGGAACACCGCCAGCACCCCCGGCAGCGGCAGCGCCGACGCCAGATACAGCGCCGCGGCCAGCCCCAGGCTGACCGCCGAGGCCTTCCCCGCCCCCAGCCGGTCCATGGCGAAGCCCCCCGCCGTCTTACCCAGCACCAGGGCCAGCGTGAGCGGCAGCGCCCACTCCCCCTTCCAGGGAAACGCCTGATTCATGCCCATATAGGAGCGTAGCACCACCACCAGAAACAGCGGCAGCAGCACCCAGGTTCCGCAGGGCACCTCCAGCGCCACCGGCGCGTTGCCGGATCGCAGGGTGCCGAAAGTCCTGCGGCACAGCCGCAGAATCGCCCCGCCCAGCAGGAGCAGACCCGCCGGAGCCAGCCACAGCCCCGCTGCCGTCCCCCGGCCCCACATGGTCCCCAGGAACAACCCCAGCGCACCCGGCGAGACGAACACTCCCAACGCCCAGGCCCGCTCCCCGCTCTGGTTCAGCACGTCGATGCCGCCGCCCAGGTGGAACAGGGCGTTGCCCACTCCCGCCGTCACGGCGGCGGGGACCGCTCCGGGAAGCAGGAAGGCCAGCGCGGTCAGCCCGCACCCGGCGGCGGACGCCGCGCCGTTCCGGTCCAGCCGGTCCGCCAGCAGGCCCAAGGGCATTTGCAGCGCGAAGGCGCAGAAGTTGTAGAGCAGCAGGCACAGCGCAAAGTCCGCCCCGTCGGCCATGGTCCGGAACACCAACAGCGCGCAGCTCAGGTCCACCCAGAAGTGGGCCAGACTGTACAGGCCCAGCAGTTTTTTGTCCACGGGAATCACCCCTTTGCTTCTTTAGACGTAAACGGGGAGCAAATGTGCCGGGAAAAATCAAAATATTACTTCCGAACGCTCAAATGTGGTACAACATCTATAAAAAGCCGTATCTGTGAGAGAACAGCTTGAACGCCATCAAATATGTGCTGAATCTCCACATCCTCCCTTTGATCGGTGACTACCGTATCCGGGATATTACCCCCATGCAGATCCAGGCGATCATGGCGAACCTGTCCGATAAGAGCAATTCTCTGCAATCCAAAGTGCTGGTCAACATGAGGAGCATTTTCAACGCAGCACAGGAGAATGGCCTTGTGGCTAAGTCACCGGTAAGCAGTATGTTAAAGCCCGGAGGAAAGAGAACGCCCGAGGAAGAGGCTTTAACGCCGCAGGAGAGCCAATTTCTATTGGACCATGCGGCAAACCACCGTGCCCGGACTTTTCTGCTGATTGCGCTCCACGCCGGGATGTTCCTCTTTCGGAGGAATTGGAAAAGTGGCTGATTGCTCAGAAGAAAACTTCTCACTTCCAATACGTTTTGGCAATGCAGAATCATAAACCGCTGACGAAGTCTTCTTACAAGAGCATGTGGAAGCTGATCGAGCGTGAGCTGCCGGACACCCATATAACCGCGCATATTCTTCGCCACACTTATATTACCCGGTTATTCGAGGCCGGGCTGGATATCAAGGAGATCCAGTATCTTGCAGGCCACAGCACCGTAGATATGACGTTGAAGGTTTACACCCATTATGACCGGCATTCCCATGAGGGGCAAACCGCAGAGAAAGTGCGGGAAGCATTGGCGAGAACACGGTCAGAGTGAAGACTTATTCATCCGTACTTGCATGACGCCGCTCCCCTTGGAAAACACGCGAAAAAATCGCTCAATTTGCAGGCTGGTGAAGAAAAATCCCTGTGTCCTTTGCGCCGCAGGGCGCAGATGGATTTTGAAAATTTACCACATTTTTACCACACCAATACCGAAAATCGTCCGAAATTACCCCAAAATACGCGAAATTCGGAGGGTCAAAAAGCGGTGGAAAAGCAAAAGAAAAATCCCTCAAAGCCTTGCGGCTCTAAGGGATTTTCGTGGTGGACGCTAACGGACTTGAACCGCTGACCCCCTGCACGTCAAAGAAGTGGCTTAAAGCGATTGCTGATTGTTGTGTCACAAGACTTACAAACATTTGCAAACAGCTTGATTTGCAACAAGTTTTTCAAGGGATTCAAATGACCCGCACCCCGTCAAGAGGACAGAAAAAAATATAAAATTTTCCGGCTGGCAGCCCATGGCTGCCAGCTGCTTTTATGCCGCAAAGCATAATGCGTACTTTTCCATCGGAGTCA